>NZ_JALLIN010000074.1 GCF_023630175.1 Streptomyces cellostaticus
CCCCCGGGGGGGGGCCCCCCCGGGGCGGGGGGGCCCCGCCGCGGTCTCCACGGCCCTCGGGCCGCGGAGTTCCGGCTAGTGCTGTGACCGCAGGCGTTTGCCGGAAGGCTCCCGGCGTCCGGTGCGGTGCATCGCAAGGCGGAGCGTCGTCCGTGTACTGGACGTACTCGGGTGATGCGACAACGCGGCGAGGTGCCGTGCATGACGCCGCGAGCCGGTGAACCTTTACGGTCGCAGCACTAGGCGGAGGCCCTGGCCTTGCGGTACAGCACCGCGCCCGCGAGCAGCGCGCCCGCGCCGGCCGGCAGCGCGAGCCCGAGCGGCACCTCGCTTCCGGTGTGGGCGAGCTGCTGACCGCCGCCCACGGACCGCTGCGAGGCCCCACCCTCTGTCCTGACCTGGGACGCAGCGTGCGGTGTCCGGACGGTGTCGGTGGGCGGAGTGGCGGGCGTTACCGGCCCTTCGGGAGTGCCGGGCGTACCGGGGTTGTCGGGCGTGCCCGGGGTTCCCGGGTTGTCGGGCGTACCCGGGTTGTCGGGCGTACCCGGGGGGCACGGGTGGTCCGGGTGACCGGGGTGACCGGGGTGACCGGGGTGACCGGGGTGACCGGGGTGACCGGGGTGACCGGGGTGACCGGGGTGGCCCGGGTGATTCCGTTGCCGGGGGTTGCCGGGCGGGTTGTGATGCCCGCTGTTGCCGCATTCGTTGCCCGCGGCCGGGTTGCCGACACCCACGACGTTCACGCTGTTGCCGCACGCGTTCACCGGGACGTCGACCGGCACCTGGACGGTGTTGCCGGAGCCGACGCCGGGCGAGCGGTCGCTGCGGCCGCTCGCGTGGGAGCCGCCACGGTCGGTGGAGCCGCTGCCGCCGTGGTTCGCGCACGCGTTGCCCACGGCCGGGTTGAGGAGCCCGACCACGTTCACGGTGTTGCCGCAGACGTTCACCGGAACGTGCACGGGCGCCTGCACGGTGTTGCCGGACAGCACGCCGGCTGAACCGGTGGCGGATCCGGCCGCTCCGGCGTCGGCGTGCGCGTAGCCGCTCGCCGCGGCGATCACGCCGGTGGCGGCGGCCATGGTCATCAGACCCTTGCGGGTGCTCTGTCGCATTGTGGAATTCCCCCCTGCCTTCGATGATTTCGATACCCCCCACGAAAAGGAATTCGCGGAGAAAGGCCGGTCGGCCCCGGAGCGCATGGCGCGCGCTCCGGGGCCGGCGGCTCGTAAAGGACGCCCCTCGGGGAGTCGCGTCAGCCGTTGACGCAGGCGTTGCCGAAGGCGGGGTTCAGGAGCCCGATCACGTCGACCGTGTTGCCACAGACGTTCACCGGAACGTGGACGGGCACCTGGATGACGTTGCCGGAGGCAACACCCGGGGACTGCGTGGCGGCTCCCGTGGCACCCGAGTCGGCGACGGCAAGGCCCGCGCCCGCGAGAACCAGACCACCGGTGGCGGCCGCGGCAGCGACGACCTTCTTGATCATTATTCCTCCTAGTTGGCAATGCGATCCCAAGGTGCGGGGATCACATCACCAGTAACGAGGAGGGGATATTGGGGCTACGAGCTTATGGTCGCATTCACTCTTCTCAGTCGCTCTCGCACATCCGCCCTATTACTTCGGCCCACTCGCCCCGGCGCGATCACCCCGGCCCGAATTCCCGACCCCAGGCCTCACGACGCGTCGATGAAACGGTCGAGCACGCGAACCCCGAACTTCAGACCGTCCACCGGCACCCGCTCGTCCACGCCGTGGAACATGCCGGCGAAGTCCAGCTCCGGCGGCAGCTTCAGCGGCGCGAAGCCGAAGCCGCGGATGCCGAGGTCGTCGAAGGACTTGGCGTCGGTGCCGCCGGACAGCATGTAGGGGATCGCCTTGGCGGTCGGGTCCTCGGCGAGCAGCGCGGACTGCATGGCCTCGACCAGCGCACCGTCGAAAGTGGTCTCGACCGCCTTGTCGGCGTGCACGTCCTCGCGGCGCACGTTCGGCCCGAGGAGCCGGTCGAGGTCCCGGAGGAACTCCTCCTCGTACCCGGGCAGGAACCGTCCGTCGATGTGCGCGGTGGCCTCGCCGGGAATGACGTTGACCTTGTACCCGGCGTCGAGCTGGGTGGGGTTGGCGGTGTTGGACAGGGTCGCGCCGATGAGCTTGGCGATGCCGCCGAGCTTCGCGAGGGTGGCCTCCATGTTCTCCGGGTCCAGCTCGGTGCCGAGGGCGTCGCCGAGCTCGTCCAGGAAGGCCCGGGTGGTCTTGGTGACCCGGACCGGGAAACGGTGCCGCCCGACCCGGGCGACGGCCTCGGACAGCTCGGTGATGGCGTTGTCCCGGTGGATCATCGACCCGTGACCGGCGGTGCCGGCCACGGTCAGCTTCATCCAGTGCATGCCCTTCTCGGCCGTCTGGATCAGGTAGAGCCGCCGCTTCTCGTCCACCGTGAACGAGAAGCCGCCCACCTCGCTGATCGCCTCGGTGACACCCTCGAACAGGCCGGGGTGGCGGTCGACGAGGTGGCGCGCGCCGTACGTACCGCCCGCCTCCTCGTCGGCCAGGAAGGCGACCACGATGTCGCGCGGGGGCCGGCGTCCGCTCCTGAGCCGGTCGCGCACGACCGCGAGGGTCATCGCGTCCATGTCCTTCATGTCGACGGCCCCGCGCCCCCAGACGCACCCGTCGGCGACCTCGCCGGAGAACGGGTCGTGGGTCCAGTCGGCGGCGTTGGCCGGTACGACGTCCAGGTGGCCGTGGATGAGCAGCGCCGGCCGGGACGGGTCCTCGCCCTCGATCCGGGCCACGGTGGAGGCGCGTCCTGGGTGCGACTCGAAGATCTCCGGCTCCAGCCCGACCTCGGCCAGCTTGCCGGCGACGTATTCGGCGGCCGCCCGTTCGCCGGGCCCGGAGTGGTCCCCGTAGTTGCTGGTGTCGAACCGGATCAGCTCGCGGCAGAGGTCCACCACCTCGTCCTCGCCGGTGACGCCCCTGGCCGTGTCCGTCTCGCTCACGCTGGCTCCTCCCACTGTCACTGCTGGGTCCCGTCCATCCTCTCTCCGGCCCGGCCCCGTGCCCAAGAGCGGACCCGGCCCTGACGCGCCGTTCACGCCGGACGTCCCGCGGGGACGGGGTGTGATCGGCCCTCTCCGAAAGCCTGGTAGTGTTTCCTTCGTCGCCGCGGGGAAAACCCGCACGACAGACACCTTGTCCGGGTGGCGGAATGGCAGACGCGCTAGCTTGAGGTGCTAGTGCCCTTTATCGGGCGTGGGGGTTCAAGTCCCCCCTCGGACACCAGTGAGGCCCCCGCTCCGCGGGGGCCTTTCGCGTGTCCCGCGGGGCGGTGCCGTCCGGGGCGCGCGGGCCGGGTGTGCCTCAGCGGGGCGCGGTGGCGTGCAGGGGCCGGGCGGTGAGGGTGCCGTCGGCGCGCCGCTCGACCCGGGTGCCGAGGTCGCGGCCGCACCGGTCGAGCACCGTGCGCAGCCAGGCGGTGTCCTCGTCCGAGGCGTGTTCCAGGCGCATCCGGCGGGCTCGCAGGGGCACCATCCGCAGGCGGGTCAGCCGTCCGGTGCCCTCCTCCAGCGTCACCAGGTACAGCAGGCGCAGGTCGTCCCGGTAGCGCTCGTAGCCGCTGATGCCCTCGTAGTCGTCGACGAGGTCGCCGCAGCCGTACAGGACGAGCCGCCCCCGGTACACCTCGGGGGCGCGCGGGTGGTGGGAGGAGTGGCCGTGGACGACGTCGACACCGGCGTCGATCAGGTCGTGGGCGAAGCGGACCTCACCGCGGGAGATCCCGTACCCCCAGTTGGGGCCCCAGTGGACGGAGACGACGACGAGGTCGGCGGGCCGCCGGAGCTGGCGCAGGCAGTCGGCGAAGGCGGCGGCGCCGGCCGGGGTCGGCGCCGCGATCAGGGCCACTCCGGAGTGTTCGGCGGTGGCGGCCCAGCCGTGCGGGATGCCGCTGGAGGGCATCCCGAACGAGAAGACGAGGACGCGTCCGCCCGACTTCAGGGGCACGGCGGCGGGTCGCCAGGCCGCGACCGCGTCGAGGCCCGCTCCGGCCGTGCGCAGCCCGGCCCCGGCCAGGCTCTCCAGCGTCTCCGCCAGGCCGGGCGGCCCGAAGTCGAGCACGTGGTTGTTGGCGAGGGCGCAGACGTCGGGGCGGGCGGCGGTGAGGCAGGACAGGTTGGCCGGGTTCATCCGGTAGTGGACGGCCTTGCCGGGCGCGAAGTCCCCGTCCCGGGTGACGGCGGTCTCCAGGTTGATCACCCGCACCTCGGGCGCGGCCCGGTCCAGGCAGGCCAGTGCCTCGCCCCAGGGCCAGGCCGGGTCCACCGGGCGGGGTATCGGGCCGTTCGCGGCCTCGGCCAGGGCCACGTAGTCACGGGCGTCGTGCACGTAGTCCTCGCGCAGGGCGGGGTCGCCGGGGTACGGAAGGATCTGGTCGACGCCCCGGCCGAGCATGACGTCACCGGCGAGCAACAGGGTGACGGCGCCCTCGCGCATGGTCCCGGCCTACACGTGCGCGGGGGCCATGTGGTCGGTGAACCAGTCACGGGCCAGTTCGGTCACCCTCTCCAGCGTGCCGGGCTCCTCGAAGAGATGGGTGGCGCCGGGCACCACCTCGAGCCGGCTCTCGCAGCGCAGCGCGGCCCTTGCCTGCCGGTTGAGTTCGAGCACCTGCCGGTCGGCGCCGCCCACGACGAGCAGGGTGGGCGCGGTCACCTCGGGCAGCATGGGACCGGCGAGGTCGGGGCGGCCGCCCCGGGAGACGACGGCGGCGGGGCGGGCCGACGGTCCGGCGGCGGCCCACAGGGCGGCGGCCGCGCCGGTGCTGGCGCCGAAGTAGCCGACCGCGAGCCCTTCGGCGTCGGGCTCCTCGCGCAGCCACCGGGTGACGTCGGTGAGCCGGGCGGCCAGCAGCCGGATGTCGAAGACGTTGGCCCGGTCGCGTTCCTCGTCCTCGGTGAGCAGGTCGAACAGCAGGGTGCCGAGTCCGGCCCGGTTCAGCCCCCCGGCGACGTACCGGTTGCGGGGGCTGTGCCGGCCGCTGCCGCTGCCGTGGGCGAAGGCCACGATCCCCGTCGCGCCCGCGGGAAGGGTGAGCCGCCCGCGCAGCCGGACGGTCCCGGCGGTGATCTCCGTCTCCCGGTCCCCGGTGCCGGCGAAGCGTTCGTGGCGCTGGGCCGCCTGCCGCAGCCAGGCGTTGACCTCGTCGTCGTCGACCTGGGTGAAGTCGCCGTAGAACTGGCCGATCGCGAAGAAGTCCGCGGGCGTGGCGAGGCAGACCAGGTCGTCGGCCTCCCCGGCGAGCCGGTGCGGGAAGTCCCGGGGTGCGACGGGGACCGCGAGCACGATCCGGGCGGCGCCGCGGGCCCGGGCGATCCGGCAGGCGGCCCGCGCGGTGGAGCCGGTGGCGACGCCGTCGTCGACGATCACGGCGGTCCGTCCGGCGACGCCGGCCGGCCGTCGGTCGCCCCGGTAGCGGGCGGCCCGGCGCGCCAGGACGGCGCGCTCGTGCGCCTCGACCCGGTCCAGGTCGGCCGGGGAGGCCCCGCTGGCGCGCACCACCTCCTGGTTGATGACGCGGACGCCGTCCTCGCCGATGGCACCCATGCCCAGTTCGGGCTGGTGGGGCACGCCCAGCTTGCGGACGAGGCAGACGTCCAGCGGGGCGTCGAGGGCCTCGGCGACCTGCGCGCCGACCGGGACCCCGCCCCGGGGCAGGCCGAGCACCACGACGTCCTGGCCTCTGAGGTACTCGAGGCGGGCGCCCAGCCGCCGCCCCGCCTCGAGCCGGTCGGTGAAGAGCACGGCGGGCTCCCTCATTCCCGGGACAGCCAGAGCGGCACGGGCGCCTCCCGGTCGATCGCGCCCATGTCCTTCATCTCGCCCGCGGCCGCGCGCAGCAGTACCCGGCCCATGGCGATCAGTGCGCGTCCGGCGGCGAGTTCGTCGCCTATGTCGGGCACCGCCGTGTCGTAGGGGTTGCGGCGGGCCTCGGCGTGGCTCTCCAGGACGTTGTCTCCGGTGTCCAGAACGATCCGGGCGGTGGTGTCCGGATCGTGTTCGGACAGGTACAGGTTCAGCCGCCATTCCTTGACGGACGGAGGACGGCTGCTCAGGGGTCGGGTCATCGTCCGCCTCTCCTCACTGCGCTGCGAGGCCAACGGGACGCACCGGCGCGCGTCACCCCTTCCACTGTGCACCGGCCGGGCGTGTGCCGCACCGGCGGCGGGCCGGTGCGGCGGTCCGGGCAGAATGGGTGCATGATCTCGCGTGCCTGCCCCTGCGGACGTCCCCTGTCCTACGACGCCTGCTGCGGCCGTTTCCACTCCGGGCCGGCCGCCGCCCCCACCGCCGAGGCGCTGATGCGGTCGCGGTACAGCGCGTTCGTCCGGGGGGACGCGGCGTACCTGCTGCGGACGTGGCATCCGCGGACCCGCCCCGAGCGGCTGGAGCTGGATCCCGGCACGCGGTGGACGGGGCTGGAGATCCTGGAGACCGGGGAGGGTTCGGCGTTCCACCGCGCGGGGACGGTGACCTTCCGCGCCTCGTACCGGGGCGGTTCGCTGCACGAGCGCAGCCGGTTCGAGCGGGTGGACGGGGCATGGGTCTACGTCGACGGGGACTTCCTCGACTGATCCCGGGCGGAGTGTCCGGCGCGGCCCCGTCTCAGGGACGTCAGGGCGCCAGGATGTCCAGCTCCTGGAGGGCACCCTCGGTGATCTCCCTGGTGAGCCGTTCGGCGCGGGCGCGGTCTCCCTCGCGGACCGCCTCGGCGACCTGGACGTGCAGGGTGACGGCGGCCGGGTCGGGGTCCTCGAACATGACCTCGTGATGGGTGCGCCCGGCCAGCACCTCGGCGACGACGTCGCCGAGGCGGGCGAACATCTCGTTGCCGGAGGCGGTGAGGACGACCCGGTGGAAGGCGATGTCGTGGACCAGGTAGTCCTGGAGCCGGTGCCCGCGTGAGTTGGCCACCATTCCGAGGGCGCACTCGGTGAGTTCGGCGCACTGCTCGGGCGTGGCGTGGGTGGCGGCGAGGCCGGCGGCCACCGGTTCGACCGCGGAGCGCAGGACGGTCAGGGAGCGCAACTGGTGCGGGCGGTCGGCGCCCGCCAGACGCCACCGGATGACCTGGGGGTCGTAGACGTTCCACTCGGACTTGGGGCGGACGGTGACGCCGACCCGGCGGCGGGACTCGACCAGGTGCATGGACTCCAGCACCCGCACGGCCTCGCGCATCACGGAGCGGGAGACCTCGAAGTGCTGCGCCAGTTCGTCGGTGCGCAGCACGCTGCCCGGTGGGTACTCACCCGCGGTGATCGCGGGACCGAGGGTGTCCAGTACGCGGCCGTGCAGCCCTCGGCCCGGTGTGTTCATGGAGTCAGCGTACGGCCTGGATCACACCCCTAAAAAGTCAGACTTATATGTCACACACTCTTGAATTCGTCGTACCTAATGAGCTTCAGTGTGGCGACGCCGAAGTGGCGTCGGATGTCGAGGAAGACAGCGAGGCAGTCATGCGCACCCCCCAGGTCGTCGTCGTGATGGGCGTCGCCGGGACGGGCAAGACCACGATCGGTCCGTTGCTCGCCTCCCGGCTGGGTGTCCCCTACGCCGAGGGCGACGACTTCCACCCGCGGGCCAGCATCGAGAAGATGACGGCCGGGGTCCCGCTCGAGGACGCCGACCGCTGGCCGTGGCTGGAGGCCATCGGGCACTGGGCGCACGGGCGGGCCGGGCTCGGCGGGGTGGTGAGCAGCTCGGCGCTGAAGCGGTCGTACCGCGACCGGCTCCGGGCCGTCGCCCCCGGAGTGGTGTTCCTGCACCTCACAGGCGACCGCGAGCTGATCGAGGACCGGATGTCCCACCGGCGGGGTCACTTCATGCCGACCGCGCTGCTGGACTCCCAGTTCGCCACGCTGCAGCCGCTGGAGCCGGACGAGGCCGGAGTGGCCGTGGGCGTCTGCGGCAGCCCCGAGGAGATCACCGCGCGTGCCGTGCGGGCCCTCGACGCGCTTTCCGACACCCCCGCGTAACACCGCACCCCCGTCCCCGCACCTGCAAGGGAAACCCCGTGACCAGACTCAGCGTCGAGATGCTGGCAGCGGACGCACCTCCGCCGATCACCTCAGCCGGCCATGCTCAGCTCGGCGTCGCCGTCCTGGTGGGCATCGCCGTCATCGTGCTGCTCATCACCAAGTTCAAGCTCCACGCCTTCCTGGCACTGACCATCGGGTCACTGGTGCTCGGCGCCGTCGCCGGGGCCCCGCTGGACAAGGCCATCGTCAGTTTCACCACCGGGCTCGGCGGCACCGTGGCCGGCGTGGGCGTCCTGATCGCGCTCGGGGCGATCCTGGGCAAGCTCCTCGCCGACTCCGGTGGCGCCGACCAGCTCGTCGACACGATCCTCGCCAAGGCGGGCGGCCGGTCGATGCCGTGGGCGATGGTGCTGATCGCGTCCGTGATCGGTCTGCCGCTGTTCTTCGAGGTCGGCATCGTGCTGCTGATCCCGGTCGTGCTGATGGTCGCCAGGCGCGGCAACTACTCCCTGATGCGCATCGGCATCCCGGCGCTCGCCGGCCTGTCCGTGATGCACGGCCTGATCCCGCCGCACCCGGGCCCGCTGGTCGCGATCGACGCGGTCAAGGCCGACCTGGGCGTCACACTGGCGCTCGGCATCCTGGTCGCCGTCCCCACGGTGATCATCGCCGGTCCGGTGTTCTCGCGCTTCGCCGCCCGCTGGGTGGACGTCCCCGCTCCCGAGCGGATGGTCCCGCAGCGCCCGTCCGAGGAGCTGGAGCGCCGTCCGGGCTTCGGCCCGACGCTGGCCACCGTGCTGCTCCCCGTGGTGCTGATGCTGGCCAAGGCGCTGGTGGACATCGTGGTGGACGACACCGCGAACATGACCCAGCGGGTGTTCGACGTGGCCGGTTCCCCGCTGATCGCGCTGCTCGCCGCCGTCGTCGTCGGCTTCTTCACGCTGGGCCGGCCCGCCGGGTTCAGCAAGGAGCGCCTGCAGCGGACGGTCGAGACGGGTCTGATGCCGATCGCCGGGATCCTGCTGATCGTGGGCGCGGGCGGCGGCTTCAAGCAGACGCTGATCGACTGCGGAGTGGGCCAGATGATCCTGGACATCTCCAGGGACTGGTCGATCCCGGCGCTGCTGCTTGCCTGGCTGATCGCGGTCGCGATCCGGCTGGCGACCGGCTCGGCGACGGTGGCGACGGTCTCGGCGGCCGGTCTGGTCGCGCCGCTCGCGGCCGACATGTCGACCACCCACGCCGCGCTGCTGGTCCTCGCCATCGGCGCCGGCTCGCTCTTCTTCAGCCATGTCAACGACGCCGGCTTCTGGCTGGTGAAGGAGTACTTCGGGCTGAGCGTCGGGCAGACCGTGAAGACCTGGTCGGTGATGGAGACGATCATCTCGGTGGTCGCCGGCGCCCTGGTGCTGCTGCTGTCCCTCGTCATATAGGCGCGGCGCGCCCGGACGCCGTGCACCTCGACGGCCGGGCGCGACGGGACCCACCCCCTCCTCGGCGGCCGAGGAGGGGGTGGGTCCCGTTCCGTCGGGCGGCACGGCTCAGGGGCGCCACAACGGGTGCTCCCGCTCGGCCCACCGGCTGCTCACCATGCCGGTCCGCAGCCCGCGGCGGGCCTCCGGGTCGCCGAGCGCCATGCCGATGTGGCCGGCCAGCACGACCCCGATCGTCAGGGCCAGCCAGTCGTGCACGAAGGTCGCCGAGGTCCGCCAGACCAGCGGGGTGAGCCGGGTGAACCACATCATCAGGCCGGTGCCGAGCATGACCAGTGCGGCCCCGGCGATCCAGGCCGCGTAGACCTTCTGGCCGGCGTTGAACTTGCCCGCCGGCCGGGAGGAGCGGCGCTTGTCCCGGCTCAGCGCGGCCCACAGCCAGACGCGGTCGTGCGGGCCGAATCGGTTGAGGAAGCGCAGGTCGGCGCGGAAGGCGCGGGAGGCGAGACCCAGCAGCACGGGAACGGGCAGGGCGAGCCCGGCCCACTCGTGGACCCGTACGACCAGCTCGCGGCGGCCGACGAGCACGGCGAGCTGCGGGATGTAGAGGCAGGCCGCGGTGAGCACGCACACACCCATCAGCGCCGCTGTGCCGCGGTGCACCCAGCGCTGGGCCGGGCCGAAACGGCGGACCCGGGCGTCCGGCGGTGCCGGGGTGTCAGCTCGTAGGCTCATCGGTCCGTCCGTTCGACCGGCCGACCCAGGCGTCCACGTCGTAGCCGAGCCGCTCCCAGTAGCCGGGCCGGACACGGTCGGTCACGGTGATGCCGGAGAGCCACTTCGCGGACTTGTAGAAGTACATGGGCGCGACGTAGAGGCGCACGGGGCCGCCGTGGTCGTGGCCGATGTCCTTGTCCTGCATCCGCAGGGCGACCAGGACGTCCCGGCGGCGGGCCTGTTCGAGGGTGAGGCTCTCGGAGTAGGTGCCGTCGAAACAGGTGAAGCGGACGGCGCGCCCCGCGGCGCTCACACCGGCCGCGTCCAGCAGCCGGGACAGCGTCACACCCTGGAAGGGGGTGCCCGGGACCCGCCAGCCGGTGACGCACTGGACGTCCCTGACCAGCCGGGTCTGCGGCAGCGCGCGCAGGTCGGCGAGCGTGTAGGTGCGCGGGTGGTCGACCAGGCCGTCGACGGTGAGCCGGTAGTTTGCAGGGCTCCTGTGCGGGACGGAGGCGGCCACCGAGTAGTAACGGAAGCCGCCGCCGTTGGGCAGCAGGCCGGTCAGGCCGGTCGGATCCTCGTCGGACAGGCCGCCGAGGAGGCCTTCCATGCCGCGTTGCAGCACCGGAGCGGTGGCGACGCCCAGCGCTCCCAGGGCGAGGGTGCCCAGGAGGACTCGGCGGCCGACGGGCCGCCCCTGTGCCTCGGGGCCCTCGGGCGGTTCGGGATTCACCTGTCCATTCGAGCACTTCCGGCCGGGGCGGGGCCAGCGTGCGCGGGCACCGGTCAGAGTTCCGTAAGGACTCGCCGCCGCGTCGCGGGAGCGCTCCCGCGACGCGGGGGCGGGGGTACCCCGAGCGCGCGGGCGCGGGCCGCGCGGAACGCCGGCCACGGCTCGCGGTGCGGGTACGCCCAGGGGACGCGGGTGGCGTGCCGGCCGAGGCGCCGGAAGAGGGCCGCCGCCTCGGCGCGGCGGTCCGCGCAGGACATGGCGAAGGCGAGGTGGTTGAGGTCGGTGTGGCGGCGGGGGTGCTCGTCGTGCTCCCACTCCAGCCACCAGTCGAAGGCCGCGCGCAGGACGCGGCGGGCCCGGGGGCCCGACCAGTGCCCGCTGCCGTAGGGGTCGGCGGGGGCCCGTCCGGTGGCGGCCAGGACACGGTAGCGCTCGGCGTACGCGACGACCGGCAGGACGGCCAGCGGGGAGTCCGCGGGTGCCTCGGCGGCGGCCCGCTCGGCGAGGTCGTACACCTCGTGGGACTCCGCCCGGCCGGCGCCGGGCCGCTCGGCGAGCCGGGCGACCAGCAGGTGGTGGGCGTGGTGGTGCTCCGGGTGGCGCTCGCACAGTCGCGCGAAGACGCCCAGCAGTTCGCGCTCGGGGCCCAGCCGGCGTGCGAGCCGGAGCAGGCCGAGCCAGGGGGTCGGGTCGGCCGGGGCCAGGGCGGCCGCGGCCCGGCAGGCGGCGCGGGCCCGGTCGGGGCTCTCCTCGCCGCGTAAGGTCCGCCGGACCAGTGCCAGGGCGTGCAGGGCGGCGGCGTCGGGCGAGTCCGGTTCGGCGCGCAGCCAGTCCTGGGCCCGGGCGGCGGCGTACGGAGCGCCGGCGAGCACGGTGAGGCGGTGGCCCCGGCGGTCCCAGTCGTCGCCGGTGCGCCGCAGCAGGGCCCGGGTGGCCTGCCGCCGGCCCTGGGCCAGCGAGGCGCGGGCGGCGAGGAGTTCCGCGTCGTCCAGGGCCTCGTCGAAGGCGCCGCGGGCGACCCGGGCGGGGGCACCGGGTTGGTCCGGGAGGGCACGGCGGGCGCCGAGCAGGGACGGGATTGGGGGCACCGCGGGACTTCCTGTTTCTCGGGCTGCCATCGACCGATCACGCACAGCAAACCCTCAGCCAAGGTTTGCGTCAAGCGGAACCGGAGTGTTGCCCTCTTCAACCATGTGCGGTGGAGGGCACTCGGCGCACGGACGTGCAGGTCCGCGGCCCGGTCCGGGCGCCGTGAACGGGACGGTGTGGCGTACGCCATGGCACGGTGTCCCCGGAGCGCTACAGTCGGCCACCGGGACCCGTCCGGCCGGATGATCGAGGTACGCAACGTGTCCGCTCTGGTTCTCCTGCTCGCCGTGAGCGCCGCCGCCTGTGTGGGCTTCGGTTTCGTGCTCCAGCAGAGCGCCGCGCGACAGGCGCCGCTCGGCGACTTCCTGTCCTTCCGGCTGCTGCTGGACCTGATGCGGGTGCCGCGCTGGCTGGGCGGCGTGGCCCTGATGGTGGCCGGCATGGTCCTCGGCGCCGTCGCCCTCGGCAAGGGCGAGATCTCGCTGGTCGAACCGCTGCTCGCGACGAACCTCCTGTTCGCGCTCGCCCTGTCGCGCCTGCGGACGGGCAGGTCGCTCGGCCGTCAGGGCTGGGCCGGGCTCGGGGCGCTGGCGGGCGGTGTGAGCGCGTTCATCGTGGCGGGCGAACCGCGCGGCGGCAGCGCCGTCACCGACCCGGTGCGGCACTGGCTGATCATCGGCACGATGCTCGGCGCGGCCCTGGCGCTCACCACCTGCGCCAAGCGGTCCCGGCTGGACGGGGGCCCGGTGCTGCTGGCCACCGCCGCCGGGCTGCTGTACGGCGTGCAGGACGCGCTCACCCGGATCTGCGGCACCCGCTTCGCGGCCGGCGGCTTCACGGAGCTGCTGACCGGCTGGCAGCCGTACGGCGTGCTCGCGCTGGGGGTCACGGCCCTGGTGCTGGTGCAGAGCGCGTTCGAGACGGCCGAGCTGCGTATGTCGCTGCCGGCGCTCACCGCGGCCCAGCCGCTGGCCGGCATCCTGTGCGGGGTGGGCTTCCTCGGCGACCGGCTGCGCACCGACACCGGGGCGCTCGCCTGGGAGGCGGCGGGGCTCGCCGCGATCGTCGCGGGCATCGTGCTGCTCGGGCTGCACCCGGCGATGCCGTCCGGTGCGGCCGGCGCGGAACGCGCCCGGGACCTGCAGTCGCACTGAGCCGGCGCTCCGGGGCCTGCTTGGATACCGCCATGAACCCTGCTGACGAGATCCTCGACATCGTCGACGAGAACGACCGGGTGGTCGACCGGGTGGCGCGCGGCGAGGCGTACGTCCGGGGGCTGCGCCACCGGTGCGTCTTCGTCCAGGCCCGGGACGCGGCCGGGCGCCTGTTCGTGCACCGCCGCACCCCCACCAAGCTCGTCTTCCCCTCCCTGTACGACATGTTCGTCGGCGGTGTGGTGGGCGCGGGCGAGTCCTACGACGCGGCCGCGCTGCGCGAGGCCGAGGAGGAACTGGGCGTGTCGGGGCTGCCCCGGCCGGAGTTCCTCTTCAAGTTCCTCTACGACGACGGGGCCGGGCAGAGCTGGTGGTCGGCGGTGTACGAGGTGCGCTGCGACCTTCCCGTGCGGCCCCAGGTGGAGGAGGTGCAGTGGTACGGCTTCCTGCCCGCGGACGAGGTGGAGCGGCGGCTCGGCGAGTGGGAGTGGGTGCCGGACGGCGTGGCGGCCTACGAACGGCTGCGGGCGTTCCGGTCCGCCCGGTGAGCCCCCGGTAGGGTCCTGCGCGTGAGTGAGTTCGTACGCAACGTCCGGCTGTGGTTCGCCCCGGAGCGGGTGCGCCAGGAGGGCGGCACGCCCGACTACCGGTTCTCGCTGGCCAACGAGCGCACGTTCCTGGCCTGGCTGCGGACCGCGCTCGCGCTGATCGGCGGGGGGTTCGCGGTGGACCAGTTCCTGCCCGGCCTGCGCTGGGCCTGGCGGGTCGGCCTCGCGCTGGCGCTGCTCGGCGCGGGAGTGCTGTGCGCGCTGCGCGCGGTGAACCACTACGTGCGCTGCGAGCGCGCGATGCGGCGGGGCGAGGACCTGCCGGCCTCCCGGTTCCCGGCGGTGCTGAGCCTGGTCGTCGCGGTGGTGGCGGTCGCGATGGTCGTCGTGGTGGTGGTCGGGTGGGCGGGGTGAGCACGGCCGGCCGGGATCCGGGCCTGCAGCCGGAGCGCACCCGGCTGGCCTGGCGGCGTACGACGCTGTCGGCAGCCGTGGCCGCCGTGCTCGCGGTGCGGACCGCGCTGCGCGCCGGGGCGCCGGCCACCGCGATCGTCGGATGCGCGCTGTGCTGTGCGCTCTGGCTGAGCTTCCTGTGGGTGGCCCACCATCGCATCCGCGCCCTGTCGGCCGCGGTCCGGCCGCCCGCGCTCGCACCGCGGCACGCGACGGCGGCCGCGCTGTGCGCGGTGGCGATGGCCGTGTGCGCGGTCGCGCTGCTGGTCTGAGCGGACCCTCGCGGGCCGGCGCCCTGCCCTAGTGCTGTGACCGGACGTGCGGACCGGGTGCCGGTGGGTGTCCCGGCGGCTCCGCGCAGCGCCCCGTGGCGACAACGCGGCGAGGCGCCGTGCCGGGCGGCGCGAGCCGGAGAAGCGCTCCGGTCACGGCACCTGGGCTGTCCCGCCGGTCTCCCAGTCGACCGTCACCACGATCTTCCCGCGGGTGCGCCCCTCCTGGTTCAGCCGGTGCGCGTCCGCCGCCCGCTCCAGCGGGAGGGTCTCCTGGACGTGCACGGACACCACCCCCTGCTCGGCCAGCGCGGACAGCTTGCGCAGGTCCTCGGCGTCGGGCCGGACGAAGTAGTAGCGGCCGCCGAACCCGACCACCTCCGGGTCGGCGACGGACACCAGCCGGCCCTCCGGGGCGAGCAGGTTGGCCGAGACCTTCAGGGTGTCGCCGCCGACGGTGTCGAAGACGGCGTCCACGCCCTCCGGGGCGAGCCCGCGCACCCGCTCGGCCAGGCCTTCCCCGTGGCTCACCGGCTCGCCCCCGAGCCCGCGCACGAAGTCGTGGTTGGGCTCGCTCGCCGTGCCGATCACCCGGGCGCCGAGGTGGGCGGCGATCTGGACGGCCAGTGAGCCGACCCCGCCGGCCGCCGCGTGCACGAGGACGGTCTCGCCGCGCTTCACCTCCAGCGCCTTGACCAGGACCTGGTAGGCCGTCAGCCCGGCCAGCGGCAGCCCGGCCGCCTCCTCGAAGGAGAGGTTGCGCGGCTTGCGGGCCAGGGTGCGCACGGGCGCGGCGACGTACTCGGCGAAGGTGCCCCGGGACAGGAAGTCCTCGCGGACGTAGCCGATGACCTCGTCGCCGACGGAGAACTCCGTCACCGAGGCGCCGGGCCGCACCACCACGCCGCTGACGTCCCAGCCGGGAACCACCGGGAAGACGGCGTCGAGGATCTGGTCGAGGTGGCCCTCGCGGCACTTCCAGTCGACCGGGTTGACGGCCGCGGCGCGGACCTTGACCAGTACCGAGTCGGGACCGACCTTGGGGTCGTCCGCCTCGCCGTACTCCAGCACCTCGGGACCGCCGTAGCGGCTGTAGCTGATGGCCTTCATGCCCACGACCCTCCGGGGTCCTCGTGCGCCGCGCAACCGGTGCGCCGGCGCGTACCGTTCGCGCGGCGGCGCTCGCGTCGCCGCCGCCCGTACCCCGCGGGCGGCCGCCGTCGCCGCCCGCCGCGCGCGGCGGGGCGATTATCGTGGCTCCGGTCACGTTCGGGTCCGGGTTCGGCACGCGCACTGGACGACATACCGACCGGTCGGCATCATGAGACGCGTTGCTGTTCGCCCGTTCGTAGGAGTGATGTATGAGCGCCGACCACCCACCCGGACTCGATCTCGACCGGCTGCGCGCGCTGCTGGACCGCGCGCGGCCCGGCCTGGTGAACGGCCCGCTCACGGGCCGGCTGATCGAGGGCGGACGGTCGAACCTCACCTACGCGCTCTCCGACGGGACCTCGCGCTGGGTCGTCCGGCGGCCGCCGCTCGGTCATGTGCTGGCCACCGCGCACGACATGAAGCGCGAGCACCGGGTGATCAGCGCCCTGCACCCGACGGACGTACCGGTCCCCCGGCCGGTGCTGCTGTGCGAGGACGAGGAGGTGCTCGGGGCGCCGTTCTACGTCATGGAGTTCGTCGAGGGCACGCCCTACCGCACCGCCCGGCAGCTCGCCCCGCTGGGCGAGGCGCGGACCCGGGAGGCCGTGCTCTCGCTCGTCGACACGCTGGTCGAGCTGCACGCGGTGGACCCGGCGGCCGTCGGCCTGCAGGACTTCGGGCGACCGGAGGGCTTCCTGGACCGCCAGCTCCGCCGCTGGGGCAAGCAGCTCGACGCCTCCCGCAACCGGGAGCTGGCGGGCGTCGACGAGCTGCACGCCGCCCTCGGCCGCGCCCTGCCGACCTCGCCCGCCCCGGCCGTCGTCCACGGCGACTACCGGCTGGACAACGTGCTGATCGGCGACGACGACACGATCAGGGCGATCCTCGACTGGGAGATGTCGACGCTCGGCGACCCGCTCACCGACCTGGGCCTGCTGGTGATGTACAGCACGCCGCTGGGCCTGCCGGCCTCGCCGGTGTCCACCACCGCCGAGGCTCCCGGACACCCGCTGCCCGGCGAGCTGATCGAGCGGTACGCCGCGCGCTCGGGACGCGACGTCGCCGCCGTGTCCTGGTACACGGCGTTCGCCTGGTTCAAGCTCGCCGTGATCCTGGAGGGCATCCACTACCGGTACACCCTCGGCCAGACGGTGGGCCGCGGCTTCGACCGGATCGGCGAGCTGGTGCCCGTCTTCATCGACCACGGACTGACCACTCTTCAGGAAGGCTGACCGGACATGGACTTCGCGTTCGACGCGCGCACCGAGGAGCTGCGCGCCAGGCTCCTGGCCTTCATGGACGAGTACGTGTACCCGGCCGAGCCGGTCGCCGAGAAGCAGCGGGCCGCGCTGGCCTCGCCGTGGGACACCCCGGCCGTGGTGGAGGAGCTGAAGGCCGAGGCGCGCCGGCAGGGCCTGTGGAACCTGTTCCTGCCCGACGCCGAGTACGGCGCCGGGCTGACGAACCTGCAGTACGCGCCACTGGCCGAGATCACCGGCCGCTCACCCCACCTGGCGCCGACCGCGACGAACTGCGCCGCGCCCGACACCGGGAACATGGAGGTGCTGGCGCAGTTCGGCGACGACCGGCAGAAGAAGCGGTGGCTGGAGCCGCTGCTGGCGGGTGAGATCCGCTCGGCGTTCGCGATGACCGAGCCGGACGTGGCCTCCTCCGACGCCACCAACATCACCACGCGCATCGAGCGGGACGGCGACGACTACGTCGTCACCGGCCGCAAGTGGTACATCTCCGGGGCGATGAACCCCGACTGCGGGATCTTCATCGTCATGGGCAAGACGGACCCGGACGGCACCGACATCCGCCGGCAGCAGTCGATGGTGCTGGTCCCGCGGGACACTCCCGGAGTGACCGTCGAGCGCGCGATGCAGGTCTTCGGCTTCGAGGACCACTCGCACGGCGGCCACGCCGAGGTGGTCTTCGACCACGCGCGCGTACCCGCCGGCAATCTGATCGGCGAGGAGGGCGGCGGCTTCGCCATCGCCCAGGCCCGGCTCGGCCCCGGCCGGATCCACCACTGCATGCGGCTGATCGGCATGGCCGAGCGGGCCATCGAGCTGATGTGCCGGCGCGCGGTGTCCCGGACCGCCTTCGGCAAGGCGCTGGCCCAGCAGGGCGTGGTGCAGAACTGGATCGCCGACGCGCGGGTCACCGTCGAGCAGCTCCGGCTGCTGGTGCTGAAGACCGCCTGGCTGATGGACACCGTCGGCAACCGGGGCGCGCACACGGAGATCCAGGCCATCAAGATCGCCACCCCGCGTGCGGTGGTCGGCATCCTGGACCGCGCGATCCAGTTGCACGGAGCCGGCGGAGTGAGCCAGGACTTCCCCCTGGCCGAGCTGTACGCGGCCGCCCGCACCCTGATGCTCGCCGACGGCCCGGACGAGGTGCACCAGCGGTCGCTGGCCCGGCGCGAGCTGAAGAGGCACCTGTAGCAGGACGCGGTGGGGGGGGGCCCCCCCGGGGGGGGCCCCCCCCCCCCCCAGC
>NZ_JALLIN010000075.1 GCF_023630175.1 Streptomyces cellostaticus
CCGGATCCGGGAACCCGACAACGACGGAGGGCCGCCGCACATCCCGTGCGGCGGCCCTCCGCCCTTGCGTGTGGGGGTGCGTCAGCGCACTTCGCCCATCAGCGACTTCACCTTCCGGCGGTACGTCCACACCGCGAAGCCGGCGAGCGCCGCGAGGGCCGCCTCCCCGAACACCGCGCCCGTGCCGCCGAGGTCGACCCCGGCGACGGCCGGGTTGGACAGCAGGCTGGTGATGGAGTCGCCCGCGGTGACCGCGAGGAACCAGACACCCATCATCTGGCTGGCGTACTTGGCCGGGGCCATCTTCGTCGTCACCGACAGGCCCACCGGGGACAGGCACAGCTCGCCCACGGTCTGGATGAAGTAGATGCCGACCAGCCACATCGGGCTGACCGCGGTGCCGTTGGCGGCCATGCCCAGCGGAATCAGGAAGAAGAAGAACGACACGCCGATCAGGACCAGGCCCATCGCGAACTTCACGATGGTGCTGGGCTCCTTGCCGCCGCGGTTCAGCCACATCCAGATCCAGGCGAAGACCGGGGCCAGCGCCATGATGAACAGCGGGTTCAGCGACTGGTACCAGGAGGACGGGAAGTCGAAGCCCAGCAGCGCGCCGGAGGCCTTGCCCTCGCCGAACGCCTGGACGGTGGACGCGCCCTGGTCGTAGATCATCCAGAACACGGCGGCCGCGACGAAGAACCAGATGTAGCCGGTCATCCTCGACTGCTCGGTGGACGACAGCTCCTTGTCCCGCTTGATGCGCATCAGCACGCCGGCCGGGATGACCAGACCGATGACGGTCAGCGGGATCATCGCCCAGTTCAGCGTGAAGTGGCCGGTGACGCCCACGACGCCGTAGAACACGACCGCGATGATGACCCAGGTCAGGCCCTTGCGCAGCCAGGAGGTCCGCTCCTCGGTGCTCAGCGGCTTCGGGACGACGCTGCTCTGCGGGTTCAGGTGGCGGGTGCCGAGCAGGAAGGCGGCCAGGCCGATCGCCATGCCGACCGCGGCCATGCCGAAGCCGAGGTGCCAGTTGACCTCCTGGCCGACGGTGCCGATGGCCAGCGGGGCGAAGAAGGCGCCCGCGTTGATGCCCATGTAGAAGATCGTGAAGCCACCGTCACGGCGCGGGTCGTCCGGGCCGTCGTACAGGTGACCCACCATCGTGGAGATGTTGGCCTTGAGCAGACCCGAACCGGCCGCGACCAGCGCCAGACCGGCGAAGAACGGTGCCTGGCCGCCGGGCAGGGCCAGCACGACGTGGCCGGACATGATCGTCACAGCGGCGATGGCCACCGTCTTGCGCGGGCCCCAGAGGCGGTCGCCGAGCCAGCCGCCGGGCAGGGCGAGCAGGTACACCATCGCCGAGTAGACGGACACGATCACCGTGGTGGTGGCCACGTCCATGGCCAGGCCGCCGCCCATGCTGCCCTTGCCGGCATCGGGGCCGCCGGACAGCAGGTAGACGGTGAGCAGGGCCTTCATGCCGTAGTAGGAGAAGCGCTCCCACATCTCGGTCATGAAGAGAGTGGCCAGTCCGCGGGGGTGGCCGAAGAAGGTCTTCTCGGACCCGGGGGTGCCCGGGCGGACCGAGTCCTTCGTCAGGCTGGACGCCATGGTCGTTCCTTGCTGGTCGGGACGCGCGATGGAGCGTTGCGCGCCCGGTGGGGGGTGGCCGGCACCGGCACGGTCGGTCGTCCGACCCCACGCCCAGGGGGAGTCCGCTCCGGATCGCGGAGCGGCGGACGGCGACCACCGGGATCCACGCTCGGTACACGTCGACGCGTCCGGAGCCCGGCCAGAGGTCATTCCTTTCAGGGCTGATCTTCGTCAGCCCGCACACAAAAGAGACCTTCAGCGAAATATGCCCGCCAAAGGTCCCCTGTGTGCTACAGGCGTTCACGTCACTTTACGTCAAGACACCGCCTGATATGGAAGGACTTGAGACAGGGATCACAGGTGTCGGGGGAACCGCGGTACCTGATTCGAAGGTCTCCTCTACGATCGCATCCCTCGAGCAATGGTTCGTACCACTGGCCCGGGAAGGTAAGAATCCTGGGAAGCGGTCACACCCCGGCACCGAGCGCGGGCGGTCTACCATCACCCCATGACCCGTGTACTGCTCGCCGAGGACGACGCGTCCATCTCGGAGCCGCTGGCCCGCGCACTGCGCAGGGAAGGTTACGAGGTCGAGGTGCGCGAGGACGGACCCACCGCGCTCGACACCGGAATCCAGGGCGGTGTCGACCTGGTCGTGCTCGACCTGGGCCTGCCCGGCATGGACGGGCTGGAGGTCGCCCGCCGGCTGCGTGCCGACGGCCAGTCCGTGCCGATCCTCATCCTGACCGCGCGCGCCGACGAGGTGGACACCGTCGTCGGCCTGGACGCGGGCGCCGACGACTACGTCACCAAGCCCTTCCGGCTCGCCGAACTGCTCGCCCGGGTACGGGCCCTGCTGCGGCGCGGCGCCACCGAGCCCCAGCAGCCGCCCGCCACGCACGGCGTGCGCATCGACGTCGAGTCCCACCGCGCCTGGATGGGCGAGGAGGAACTCCAGCTCACCGCCAAGGAGTTCGACCTGCTGCGGGTCCTGGTCCGGGACGCCGGGCGCGTGGTCACCCGGGACCAGCTCATGCGCGAGGTCTGGGACACCACCTGGTGGTCCTCCACCAAGACCCTCGACATGCACATCTCCTGGCTGCGCAAGAAGCTCGGCGACGACGCGGCGAACCCCCGCTACATCGCCACCGTGCGCGGAGTCGGCTTCCGCTTCGAGAAGAGCTGAGCCCCCGACCGGGGGCCCGGCACCGCTTCAGGTAACCAGGACATGCGCCGACGTCTCATCCAGTCCACCCTCGCCGTCGTCCTCGTCGTGATCGCCGTCTTCGGGGTCTCCCTGGTGATCGTCGAGACACGGACCATCACCAGCAGCGCCCAGGAGCGGGTCGAGTCCGAGGCGGCGCGGCTGGCGAGCATCGTGGACAGCCGCATCCTCGCGGAGGAGAACGTCAACTCCGAAGTCCTGCGCAACCCGGTCAGCAAGGACCAGTACGCGGTCATCAGCGTCCCCGGCCGGACACCGATCGAGATCGGCAGCAAGCCCGAGGGCGACGTCATCCAAGCCACCCAGCGGGGCGAGGAGGGCGAGACGGTCACCGTGCAGGAGCCGCGCTCCGCGGTCACCCGCGAGGTCGGCCGCACCCTGCTGATCATCGGGCTGGTCGCGCTCCTCGCGGTGGTCGCCGCCGTGCTGCTCGCCGTCCGCCAGGCCAACCGCCTCGCCTCCCCGCTGACCGATCTCGCCGAGACCGCCGAACGCCTCGGCTCCGGTGATCCGCGCCCCCGGCACAAGCGGTACGGCGTCCCCGAGCTGGACCGGGTCGCCGACGTGCTGGACTCCTCCGCCGAGCGGATCGGGCGCATGCTGACCGCCGAGCGGCGCCTGGCCGCCGACGCCTCCCACCAGCTCCGCACACCGCTGACCGCGCTGTCCATGCGGCTGGAGGAGATCACCCTCACCGACGACCCGGACACGGTGAAGGACGAGGCCACGATCGCCCTGACCCAGGTCGAGCGGCTGACGGACGTGGTGCAGCGGCTGCTGACCAACGCCCGTGACCCGCGCATCGGCTCCGCCGTCACCTTCGACCTCGACGAGGTCATCCAGCAGCAGCTCGCCGAGTGGCGGCCCGCCTACCGCAGCGCGGGCCGGGCCGTCGTCTCCTCCGGCAAGCGGCACCTGCACGCCGTCGGCACGCCCGGCGCGGTCGCGCAGGTGCTGGCCGCGCTCATCGAGAACTCCCTGATGCACGGCGGCGGCACCGTCGCGCTGCGTACCCGGGTCACCGGCAACCAGGCGGTCGTGGAGGTCACCGACGAGGGGCCCGGTGTCCCGGCCGACCTCGGCGCGCGGATCTTCGAGCGCACCATCAGCGGCCGCAACTCCACGGGCATCGGACTGGCGGTGGCCCGTGACCTGGCGGAGGCCGACGGCGGCCGCCTGGAGCTGCTCCAGGCGGCGCCTCCGGTGTTCGGCCTGTTCCTGTCCCGCACGCCCCCCTCCCGCAAACCGGACGGGCCCACGGTCCGCTGAGGGCTGTCCCGCAGTCCCCGGCGGGCGCACGACGGCAGCCGCGGCACCTCGCCGCGTTGTCGGATCGCCCGAACACGCCCGGTACGAGGACGGCCCTCCGCCTTGCGACGCACCGCATCCGACGCGTGCGCTGATCCACCGGGGTTGCGGGAAGGTTCACCGGCTCGCGGCGTCCGGCGCACCACCGCCGGGGCGGCCGCGTGACGTCCCGCGGACCGGCTACGGAACGCGCTGCCGGGACTCGGAGACCGGCGCGGGCTGCTTCGGCTGCCGCGCCAGGATCGACTCCGCGCCGGCCACCGCCTCCCGGGCGGGCATGGCACGGAAGACCCAGCTCCGGTACGACCAGAAGCGGAACAGGGTGGCGACGCCGATGCCCACGAACTTGAAGACGTTGCTCTGCAGCGGGCCGTCCCAGCCGAAGCCGTAGGTCGCCAGGTACAGCACGCCGTTCTCGATCACCAGACCGATCGCGCTGAACAGCAGGAACAGCGTGAGCTCCCGGGTGCGGCCGCTCTTGTCGCGGTCCCGGTACGTCCAGTGGCGGAACCCCACGTAGTTGAAGGCGATCGCGACGACCGTCGCGATGATGCTGGCGCGCACCACCGGCAGGTCGGAGGCGTGCCGGACCAGGTTGAAAACGCCCAGGTTGACGAGGACACCGGCACCGCCGACGGCACCGAACTTGGCCACCTCGCGCACGAGCCGTTGCAGCCCGGAGGAACGTAGTTCCATGGCTGTGCAGCTCCCGTCCGTAGGTTTCGTCGGCCAAGCCATGCTATCCAGGCCGCACCCCCGGCGCCTGCGGACGAGGCCACAGCGTCGGAACGGGTCGGAAAGAGCCGGGAAAGTCCAGGGTAACGGGGGTGCGAGGCCGGTCGGCCGGGCGGGTCGCCGTGGCCGATACGCTAGAGGGGTGACGTTCCCGGTAGTCGGCATGGTCGGCGGAGGTCAGCTCGCGCGTATGACGCACGAAGCCGGCATCCCGCTGGGCATCAGGTTCAAGCTCCTCAGTGACACCCCCCAGGATTCCGCGGCACAGGTCGTGAGCGAAGTCGTCGTCGGCGACTATCGCGATCTGGACACGCTGCGTGAGTTCGCGCGCGGGTGCGATGTGATCACCTTCGATCACGAACACGTACCCACCGAGCACCTCAGGGCCCTGGAGGCGGACGGCATCCCCGTTCGCCCGGGGCCCGACGCGCTCGTGCACGCCCAGGACAAGGGGGTGATGCGGGCGAGGCTCGACGCGATCGGCATCCCCTGCCCGCGCCACCGCATCGTGAGCGATCCGCAGGACGTGGCCGCCTTCGCGCGCGAAGGGCTCGCCGACGGCGCCGCGGGTGACGGCTTCCCCGTCGTCCTGAAGACCGTCCGCGGCGGTTACGACGGCAAGGGCGTATGGGTCGTCGACTCCGCGGAGGAGGCCGCCGACCCGTTCCGCGCGGGCGTGCCGGTCCTCGCCGAGGAGAAGGTCGACTACGTCCGCGAGCTCGCCGCCAACGTCGTGCGCTCCCCGCACGGCCAGGCCGTCGCCTACCCGGTGGTCGAGTCCCGGCAGGTGAACGGCGTCTGCGACACCGTCGTCGCGCCCGCCCCCGACCTCGGCGAGGACCTCGCGCTGCGCGCCGAGGAGATGGCCCTGACCATCGCGAAGGAACTCGGCGTCGTCGGCCACCTGGCCGTGGAGCTGTTCCAGACCCGCGACGGCCGCATCCTCGTCAACGAACTCGCGATGCGCCCGCACAACTCCGGCCACTGGACCCAGGACGGCGCGGTCACCAGCCAGTTCGCCAACCACGTCCGCGCGGTCCTCGACCTCCCGCTCGGCGACCCGCGCCCGCGGGCCCCGTGGACCGTCATGGTCAACGTCCTGGGCGGCGACTACCCGGACATGTACTCCGCGTACTTGCACTGCATGGCCCGCGACCCCAAGCTCAAGATCCACATGTATGGCAAGGACGTGAAGCCCGGCCGCAAGGTCGGACACGTCAACACCTACGGCGACGACCTGGACGACGTGCTGGAGCGCGCCCGTCACGCTGCCGGCTACCTGAGAGGCACCATCACCGAATGAGCCCCGTTGTTGGCATCGTCATGGGGTCGGACTCCGACTGGCCCGTCATGGAGGCCGCCGCCAAGGCGCTGGACGAGTTCGAGATCGCCTACGAGGTCGACGTCGTCTCCGCGCACCGCATGCCGCGCGAGATGATCACGTACGGCGAGCAGGCGGCCGAGCGCGGTCTGAAGGCGATCATCGCCGGCGCCGGTGGTGCCGCCCACCTGCCCGGCATGCTCGCCTCCGTCACCCCGCTGCCGGTGATCGGCGTCCCGGTCCCGCTGAAGTACCTGGACGGCATGGACTCCCTGCTGTCGATCGTGCAGATGCCGGCCGGCGTCCCGGTCGCCACCGTCTCCGTCGCCGGTGCCCGCAACGCCGGTCTGCTCGCCGCCCGCATGCTCGCCGCGCACGACGAGGAACTGCTGCAGCGGATGCGCGACTTCCAGCAGGACCTCAACGACCAGGCCACCGAGAAGGGCAAGCGGCTGCGGACCAAGGCCGAGGGCGCGGGCAGCGGCTTCGGGAACTGACCGCTGCCCCGTCCTGGCGCCGGATTCCCGGCCCACGCCGCTCGGCGGCTCGGCGAGCGGTCGAGCCCTTGACCGCCCTGTCCGGGACCTGCCGAAGCCGGAATGATCTGTGGCTGCGGAACGGAACCGCCCTTCCGCAGCCAGGCACTGCCGGCCCTCGCCGCCGTGGGCGCGCGGCACGCCCCCTCCTGCCCTCGCCCTCGTGGAACGCGGCCGGCTTCCCGACCGTCGGACGAGACCGTTCGTACGGTGGACGTACGGCCGCGCCCGTTTCCGCGCCCCCTCCCCGAAGGGGTGTGTGAACGGGTGTGCGCATCGACCGTGCTCTCCTGAGAAGCTGTCCGGGCGCTTCTCTCCCATGGCCACGGCGTGAACACGCCGTGGCCCAGTAAGGAACAGGTATGCCCATGACATCAGTGGACGAGGCCCGCGAGCTGCTGCGCGAGTTCCCGGTGGTCGACGGCCACAACGACCTGCCGTGGGCCCTGCGTGCCCAGGTCAACTACGACCTGGACGCCCGGGACATCGCCGCGGACCAGAACGCCCACCTGCACACCGACCTCCCCCGGCTGCGCGCCGGCGGGGTCGGCGCCCAGTACTGGTCGGTCTTCGTGCCCTCGGACCGGCCCGGCGCGGTGCCGGCCACGCTCGAGCAGATCGACTGCGTACGACGGCTGATCGAGCGCTACCCGGCCGACCTGGCCCCCGCGCTGACCGCGGCGGACATGGAGGCGGCCCGGCAGGGCGGCCGCATCGCCTCCCTGATGGGTGCCGAGGGCGGCCACTCCATCGCCAACTCGCTCGGCACCCTGCGCGGGCTGTACGCGCTCGGCGTGCGCTACATGACGCTCACCCACAACGACAACAACGACTGGGCGGACTCCGCGACCGACCAGCCCAACGTCGGCGGCCTGTCGGCGTTCGGCCACGAGGTCGTGCGCGAGATGAACCGGCTGGGCATGCTCGTCGACCTCTCCCACGTGGCGGCGACGACCATGCGCGACGCGCTGGACACCTCCACCGCGCCGGTGATCTTCTCGCACTCCTCCTCCCGGGCCGTCTGCGACCACCCGCGCAACATCCCGGACGACGTCCTGGAGCGGCTGCCCGCCAACGGCGGCATGGCGATGGTGACGTTCGTGCCGAAGTTCGTGCTGCAGGCGGCGGTCGACTGGACGGCGGCGGCGGACGCGAACCTGCGCGCCCACGGCTTCCACCACCTCGACACCACCGCCGAGGCCATGAAGGTGCACCGCGCCTTCGAGGAGGGCAACCCGCGCCCGGTCGCCACGGTGTCCACGGTCGCCGACCACCTGGACCACATGCGGGAGGTCGCGGGCATCGACCATCTCGGCATCGGCGGCGACTACGACGGCACGGCGTTCACCCCGGACGGCCTGGACGACGTCTCCGGCTACCCGAACCTGCTCGCCGAACTGCTCGACCGCGGCTGGTCCCGCCCCGACCTGGCCAAGCTGACCTGGCAGAACGCGGTGCGCGTACTGGGCGCGGCGGAGGACGTCGCCCGCGACCTGCAGGCCACCGGCACCCCGTCGAACGCCACGATCGAGTCCCTGGACGGCACCGGGGCCTGACGACCGCCCGTCCGGCGAACCGCCTGACGGCGGCCCGTCCGGCGGTTCGCCGCGCGCGGGGGCCCGGTTCCTCCGGGAACCGGCCCGTTCGGCGGTTCCGCCCGTGCCGGGCCGCCCGGCGCGTCGGGCGGTCTCGTCCCTCCGGCGGCGTCGCCCGTACGGCGGTTCGGCACGGACCGGCCGCGGGCCGTCGCACGGGCGCGGCCGGCGGCCTGTGCATGGTGCCGATGACCGCCGAGCAGACCGGCCCGAGCGTCCGGGACGTCGCCGACCACCTCGACCACGTGCGCGATGTAGCCGGGCCCGAGTCCGTGGGCCTGTCCGGCACCTACGACACCGGCGCCGCCCACCCCCGCGGCCTCGGCGACACCTCCCGCTCCCCCCGGCTGGTCGCCGGGCTGCTCCGCCGGGGCTGGGTCGAGTCCGAGCTGGCCCTGCTGACCTGGCAGAACGTACAGCGGGTGCTGCGCGGGGCGGACTTCACCGCCAAGACCGCGCAGCACCGCCGGGGTCCGTCGACCGCGAGCATCACCGAGCTGGACGGCTGACGCGGTTCTCGCACAGGGCCGTGAGCCCGGCAGCTCCCGGGTGGCCGGGCGCCCTGGGCGCCGTGCGGGTGTTCGCGGCACCCCGGGGCCTCCGGCGGCCGTCGCCCGGGCCTCGCCGGGGCCAGTCGCGGCCGTTCGGATCAGGCACCGGGTGAGCCCCTGGGCCCGCCGGAAGGAAGTCCGCGGCCCGTCCGGAACCCCCGGTCCCGGCCGTCGTCCCGGGCCCACGGAGTGTCAGCCGCCGCAACGCGGAACGCGGCAGGGGGAACCGGGCCGGGGCGGTCCGGCGCGGCGCGCGGCCGCCGGGCGGCGGCGACGCGCCTCCCGGCGTGAGCGGAGGGCGTCAGCAGGCGCAGAGGCAGAACGGGTGCCCGGCCGGGTCGGTGTAGACCCGGAAGCTGTTCCCGCCCGGCTCGGCCAGCGGCTTCGCGCCCAGTGCCAGCGCCTCCTTCTCGGCCTCGTCCAGGTCCTCCACCGCCAGGTCCAGATGAAGCTGCTGCGAGGCGTCCGGCGACGGCCAGCGCGGCGGGACGTGACCGGGGGCCCGCTGGAAGGCGAGCGCCTGCCCACCCGGCACCTTCAGGTCCACCCACTGCGCGTCCCCCTCGGGGGTACCGCCGAGCAGCCCGGCGTAGAAACCGGCGAGCGCGTGCGGGTCCGGGCAGTCCAGGACGACCGCACCCAGCTTGGCGAGAGCCATGACTTCCTCCAGGGGGATCCGAGTTACCTTTGAAACCGGTCATCCGGTAACGGTTACCGCATGCTCCCGCATGGCAGGTAACGTCGCAACCGGATTCGAGAGGTGGGTGGCGGACATGACCGAGCGGTCACCGGCGCCGGCAGGTCTGGCGCTGATCGAGTCCCTGGTGAACACGCTCGACATCGGGAGCGGCCGGGACACGCTCGTCACGGCCGACGGCCGACGGCTCTTCGGACTCACCGTGGAGGAACTGCCCGGCGCCCTGACGCTGCGCGAGTCGCTGCGGGCCGCCCTGCTCGCCCACGCCGGCCACCCGCCGCACCGCGAGGTCACCCCGCTCGGCGAGCTCCTGGTCGACGCCCCCCTGCACGTCACCGTCGACCCCGCCGACGGCTCCGCGGCCCTCGCCCCGGCCGACAGCGGTCCCCTGCCCTCCCGGGTCGCCGCCGCCGTCGCGCAGGCCCTGGTCGCGGGCACCTGGACGCGGCTGAAGGCCTGCGCCGCCGACACCTGCCACTGGGCGTACTACGACCGCAGCCCGGCCGGTCGCGGCCGCTGGTGCTCCATGCAGGTGTGCGGAGCCCGCGCCAAGATGCGCCGCTACCGGGCGAAGGAGCCGCACCCCACGGAGAGTTCGGCGGTCACATAGCCGTCCCGTGAGGCAGAATGCGGGAAGACGCCGGTTCGGCCGACTGAGCCTCGGCCGAACCGGCGTCGCCCGGCGAACACCCGGCGCCCGCGCTACGCCCTCGGACGGCCCATCGCCCGGTACGTCCAGCCGGCCCGCCGCCACAGCTCCGGGTCCAGCGCGTTGCGCCCGTCAAGGATCAGCCGGGCCGCCGCCGCCTCGCCCAGCGCCGCCGGGTCCAGCTCGCGGAACTCCTGCCACTCCGTCAGGTGCAGCACGACGTCGGCGCCCCGGACCGCCTCCAGAGCGGAGTCCGCGTAACCCAGCGTCGGGAAGAGCCTGCGGGCGTTCGCCATGCCCTTGGGGTCGTACACGGTCACCTGACCGCCCTGCAGGTGGATCTGCCCGGCCACGTTCAGCGCCGGCGAGTCCCGCACGTCGTCCGAGTCGGGCTTGAAGGCGGCGCCCAGCACCGCCACCCTTCTGCCCAGGAACGAGCCGCCCCCGAGCGCCTCCCGCGCCATCTCCACCATCTGGCCCCGCCGCCGCATGTTGATGGAGTCGATCTCCCGCAGGAAGGTCAGTGCCTGGTCCGCGCCCAGCTCACCGGCCCGCGCCATGAACGCCCTGATGTCCTTCGGCAGACAGCCGCCGCCGAACCCGATCCCGGCGCGCAGGAACTTCCGGCCGATCCGGTCGTCGTACCCGATGGCCTCCGCGAGCCGCGCCACGTCACCGCCGCCCGCCTCGCAGACCTCGGCCATCGCGTTGATGAACGAGATCTTCGTCGCGAGGAACGAGTTCGCCGCGGTCTTCACCAGTTCGGCCGTCGGGAAGTCCGTCACCACGAACGGGGTGCCCTCGCCGACCGGCGTCGCGTACACCTCGCGCAGCAGCTTCTCCGCCCGCTCGCTGCGCACCCCGACCACGATCCGGTCCGGGTGCAGCGTGTCCTGCACCGCGAACCCCTCGCGCAGGAACTCCGGGTTCCAGGCCAGCTCCGCGTCCGCACCGGCGGGCGCGTGCTCCGCGAGGTAGTCGGCCAGCCGGTCGGCCGAGCCCACCGGCACGGTCGACTTGCCGACCACCAGCGCCGGGCCGCGCAGATGCGGGGCGAGCGAGGCGACGGCCGCGTCGACGTACGACATGTCGGCCGCGTACTCGCCGTGCCGCTGCGGGGTGTTCACGCACACGAAGTGCACGTCGCCGAACTCGGCCACCTCGGCCCAGTCCGTGGTGAACCGCAGCCGGCCCGAGGACCCCTCGAAGCCCGCGACGTGCTTGCGCAGCAGCTCCTCGAGGCCCGGCTCGTACATCGGGGTCTCGCCGCGCTCCAGCATGGCGATCTTCTCGGGCACGACGTCGAGCCCCAGCACCTCGAAGCCCAGCTCGGCCATGGCCGCGGCGTGCGTGGCGCCGAGGTAGCCGGTGCCGATCACGGTGATCTTCAGGCTCATGGGTGCGCTCCAGCTCGGGGACTCGGTCATGCGGTGCCCGAGCATAGTCGGGCCGCCCACCGGGCAATTTCCACGCTGTCGCCAAGCTCACGTAGGCGGGTTCCGGGCGGCCCACTAAAATTTGAGTTACTTAACGGTAATTAGCGTCAGTATCACTGTGTCTTTGGAGCGTGAGAGACCGTGGCCGGAACGGCTGACTTCGACCTGTACCGCCCGTCCGAGGAGCACGACATGCTCCGGGACGCCGTCCGCTCGCTGGTCGAGGCGAAGATCGCGCCGTTCGCCGCGGCGGTCGACGAGGAGGCCCGCTTCCCCCAGGAGGCCCTCGACGCGCTGGTCGCCAACGACCTGCACGCCGTGCACGTGCCCGAGGAGTACGGCGGCTCCGGCGCCGACGCGCTCGCCACGGTGATCGTGATCGAGGAGGTGGCCCGTGCCTGCGTCTCCTCCTCCCTGATCCCCGCGGTGAACAAGCTGGGCTCCCTGCCGGTGATCCTCTCCGGCGGCGAGGAGCTGAAGAAGAAGTACATGACGCCGCTCGCCAAGGGCGACGCGATGTTCTCGTACTGCCTCTCCGAACCGGAGGCGGGCTCGGACGCGGCCGGTATGAAGACCAAGGCGGTCCGCGACGGCGACCACTGGATCCTCAACGGCGTCAAGCGCTGGATCACCAACGCGGGCGTCTCCGAGTACTACACGGTGATGGCCGTCACGGACCCCGCCAAGCGCTCGAAGGGCATCTCGGCGTTCGTCGTCGAGAAGTCCGACGAGGGCGTCTCCTTCGGTGCCCCGGAGAAGAAGCTCGGCATCAAGGGCTCCCCGACCCGCGAGGTCTACTTCGACAACGTCCGCATCCCCGCCGACCGCATGATCGGCGAGGAGGGCACCGGCTTCGCCACCGCCATGAAGACCCTGGACCACACCCGCATCACCATCGCCGCCCAGGCGCTCGGTGTCGCCCAGGGCGCCCTCGACTACGCCAAGGGCTACGTCCAGGAGCGCAAGCAGTTCGGCAAGCCGATCGCCGACTTCCAGGGCATCCAGTTCATGCTCGCGGACATGTCGATGAAGATCTCGGCGGCCCGCGCCCTGACCTACCAGGCCGCCGCCGCCTCCGAGCGCGGCGACGCCGACCTCACCTACCTCGGCGCCGCCGCCAAGTGCTTCGCCTCGGACACGGCGATGGAGGTCACCACCGACGCCGTCCAGCTCCTCGGCGGCTACGGCTACACCCGCGACTACCCGGTGGAGCGCATGATGCGCGACGCGAAGATCACCCAGATTTATGAGGGCACGAACCAAGTTCAGCGGATCGTGATGGCGAGGAACCTGCCCTAGCAGGGTTTTTGCAGGTCAGAAGCTGTTTCGAAGGTCCGGAGGGACACCCTCGGGTTTCTGCCCGTTGCGGTCCGATCAGGGCCGTTCCTGGGCGTCATGCTGGGGGAATCCTGGGCAGATGCCGGGCTGAAAACAGCCACTGACCTGCACAAACAACACAGCCCCCGGCGTCGCGCCGGGGGCTGTTGTCGTACGCGCATCAGGCGACCTCTGATGCCTCCGTCGGGTCGTCGGCGCCGGGCGTCAACATCGTTGCGATGGCGGCCCGACCGCGCTGCTCGGCCCCTTCGAAGATGTAGTGGTAGTGCTCCCTCAGCACGTCCGTGCTGCTGTGGCCCATCCAGTCGGCCACATCGTTCTCGGGGACTCCGGCGTACAGCAGCCGCGATCCGTAGTAGTGCCGGAGTGAGTGGGCCTTGCAGTACTTCACCTGTCCCTTGCCCAGAGCCTCCATCCAGATCCTCGGGTAGAAGTACGACGCGTAGAGGTAGCCGGTCCGCGTCACGTTGGGGAAGAGAAGCCGCTCCGGCCCCCATACGCCGTGGTTCTTGATGTGCCGCCGAAGCTCGAAGGCGACGTTCGGAGGGAGGGGGACAGTGCGCCCTGGCTCGCCTTCGTCACGAGCCTTGATGTGCCGACGCTGGATGGCGCTGTTCTTCCCCGACTCGGTGTCTCCGTCCTCCGCAATCTGAAAGTCGATCCGAAGCGTCTCGGCCTTGAAGTCGATCTGATCGCGGGATACCGCCATGGCCTCCCCCAGCCGCAGGCCGCACCCGGCCATGAGCCACAGCATCGCGCGGTAACGCGGAGGGGCGGCATCCAGCATCGCCAGGACTTCCCGCGTCGTGAGCCGCCTTGCGGTGCTCTTCTGCTCCCGGATCTCCTTGGCGCGGCTTCCGGCGCCCTTGACCTTCTTGCACGGGTTCCGGTCGATGATCTCGTTAACGACAGCCCAGTCCATCATCCCGGAGAAGAACGAGAATCGCTGACGGCGTGTGCGGGCGGAGAGCTTCCGGTCCTGCTCCATCCACAAGAGCCACTGCTCAACGTCTGCGACCTTCAGGGACACGATGGAACGGGCCTTGAAGAACGGCTCAATGGTCGTGTTGAGGATGGACCGGTACTGCTTCTTGGTGCTGTTCTCCAGCTTCCTTTGATTGGTCCACTGCTCCCACACGGCCGTCACGGGCTGCTTGCCCAAGCGGTCGTCCAGGTAGGTCCCGGCGTCGAGTTCCTGTTCCTTGCGCTTGCGCTGGTCGTCAGCCCGCTTCTTGGTCTCGAACGCCTTCTGTCGCTGCTTGCCGTCCGGGTCGTACCAGAACGTCGTCCACTTCTTCGGGTCGTCCTTTGACCGTGCGACCCATGCCCTTGCCACTGAAGCGGCCCCCTCCTGCTGCTGCCGACGTACGGGCCCGCCCCGCCGTCGCGCCGGTCATTCCCCGGCGTTCCAAGTTTGCGCACTGACCACCCTGGGTTGTCAACATAGGGTGGAACACCCTGGGTGTGCTAACTTGAGTGATATGGAAGCGGATGACAGCGGGTTCGAGATCACTCAGCGGCAAGGCGCCTGGGTGGTCCACATGTGGTGGCCCGTAGGGCCGATCAACGGGGGACCGCAGCGGATCACCATCCAGCCGGCCGAAGGTGCCCCGGCTCGTGAGGTGGCACGGGGTATCTCGACCACTGTCCTGCGCAGGCTCGACATGGTCGCCGCGTTGGAATTGGCCAAGCAGGCTCCCGAAGCTCAGCGGACGTTGGAGGAACTGGCAGGGAAGGTGAATGAGATGGGAGAGGCGGCGAGGCTCGCCCTGGAGGGCGAAGGCGTCTCAGAGCGGTACTTGACCTTGCTTGTAGCCACGTACACCGTCATGGCGGATTTTGGGGCTCCTGCGCCCATTCCATGGCTGGCCCGGCTCATCGGCCGCCGACCTGAGACGGTGAAGGATCACCTGAAGCGGGCCAGAAGGGACGGCTTCCTGACCACAGTTGCCGGTAAGGCGGGTGGCGAGTTGACGGACAAGGCCAAAGCCATACTTGAGGAAATGGCTGAAGCAGGTAGCCAACACGACTGAACCACCTAGCACTTCATACGCATTGAGCCCCCGAGGGTCTTCGGGGGCTTTCTTGTTTCTTGGAGGATGAATGGCGTACCCGAGACTGATGACCGTTGACGACGTGGCCAACTACCTGAGCAAGCCCCGTTCCTGGGTGTACGGGAACTGGAAGGCCGAACAGATCCCGTTCCGCAAGGTGGGTCAGTCCCTTCGTTGCCGACCGGTCGACTTGGAAAAATGGCTGGACGACCAGAACTGAAGAACTGCAATACGCGAACGCCCCCGAGGTAATTCGGGGGCTTTTTGTTTACCGAGAGGACTGCGTGACGAAGACGATCCCGCCGATGGGCGAATGGGGACAGGCCGAGTTGGAGCGGCGTGCGGATGCACTTCTAGAGGCGGCTGGCGAAGAGGCATCCGAGGAGTGGCCGGGTTTCTGGCCGGAGCGGGAAGAAGGGGAATTTGATCGAATAGCGGCGGCGCATACCGGGATGGTTCCTTTGAGTTGCGTTCCCATCGTGGCGGCACTTCCCAGCTTCGACCCAGATTTGAACCGTCGAGAGCTGGAATCCCTCATGCGGGAGCGGCCCGGTGCGGGGCAACCCGACCATTACGGCGAACTGGTCTCCCTTCTTGCCCAAGCGGAGGAAGCCAGCGCGCAATACGGCTCCGGTTTCACGGTGGAGCGCCGCAGCTCTCCCCCCGAGTTCTGTCAATGGACCGGATGCCGTGAGCCCCTGTATGCCTCGCAGACGGTACGAAAGCGTGGACGGCCCCGAAGGCACTGCCAGGCTCACCAGAAGGCAGCCAAGGCCCGCACGCGGCGTTCGCGGTATGCGGGAATCCGAGTGGGGCAGAACAGGAACCTCGTGTACGACTTTGACGGCCTGGAGGAGCAAGACCTGTCCGGCTACCGAGAGCTGTGGGGCCGGATCAACACCACCGGAAGGTGACGGCGGTAGCCGCTTCAGGGCGTCCCCCGCCTGTGTCGCATTTATTCAGAACAGTGGAGTAGCGATCCTCTGGGGCCATGCACACTCGGCGGTGTGCCTCTGGCACGGCCTACACGGCCGGGCAGTTCCCAAGTCGTTACGGGGCTCTGCGGAAACCTCCCTGTGAGATGACAACGTAGAGAAACACTCCTCCTCTTGCTCTCTGCTGATCTCGTTCACAGTGGGGGGTAAGGGGGGCAGTGTCTTCTCTTACGTTGTCCTCTTGTGAGGTGTAGGGCCGCCCCCAAAGCGGCCCTCTTCACTTGGATTCTCAGTCAGAGAATTTTAGGTCAAGTGGAGTGATAGTCGCCTCTGTGGCATCACCGGATTTCTTCACCCCTCAGCCACCCAGGGGCCCTGTCTTTTACTCTTCTTGTCACTCACTCGAATACTTGGAGGAACCATGTATGACCCTGAGAAGGGAAAATCTCTACGTCTCGGTTTGGGAATCACCGTCAAGGAGCTAGCCGATCAAATCGGGTGCAGCACCCAGGCTGTCTACCAGTGGGAGCGTGGTGAGCGTAAGCCGAGCCTGACTACGTTCGTGGTCATTGCTCATCACCTCCGGATTCCGATCGCTTCCCTGGTCAAACAGGCCGGAGGGGATGAGAACTCCGCCCGAGCGATTCAGCTTGCCGAGATTCATCGCATAGCCAAGGAGAACAACGATGAACGATGACCCGATGCGCGCAATGATCCGAGCCGAAATCCTGAAGGCGATGCAGGATGTCAGGCCCGCGCAGTACACGCGGGACGATCTCGCCCGCATGTCGCCGGAGCAGATTTCCCAGGCCCGACGCTCGGGCCATTTTGTGCTCCTCCTCCCAATGCGGCGCAATCTCCCAGCGGTAGACCACGATGGCATCGCGACCGTTCCGGCGGACGAGTCGGTCACTGATGTCCAGCCGGGAACCTCTGGCCCTCACGAGTTCCCAAGTACGGGAGGTGAGTACCAAGCGCCCGCCGGGACGCAGAAGCCGTGACATCGACTCCAGAGCAGCAACCCTGCCTCTCGCGCCCACGGCATGGTGCAGCGAGTTGCCAACGCAGAACACCATGTCGAACCTGTTGTCCTGGAAATGGTCGGGCAACTCTTCCCAGTTCGCCCGTACGGCCCGGACGGATGCCCCGAACTCCTCAGACAACTCTGCAGTCCGACGAACCATCGTTTCGCTGGCGTCAGTTGCGACAACCTGCATGCCACGACCGGCGAGGCCAACCGCCAACTGTCCGGTTCCGCACGAACAGTCGAGGACGTGAGCGTTCGACGGCAGGAGATTGAGGACGTCATCGAACGACGCAGCGAACTCGGCTGGAGCCAGCTTTGCATCCGAGATGAGCCACTCGTACACCTCGGCAAGCGCGTTATAACCCGTCACAACTACTACCTCCGTCACGCGGCAGACTCACGGCAGGACGTCAGTTCATCAGCGGGGCAAGCCGGGCACCAATGGTTTTCGCAAGGATGGCTCTGACGGTGTTTGTGGGTTGTCAGTTGTCCGTCTGAGTGGATGTCATCGGCTGGT
>NZ_JALLIN010000076.1 GCF_023630175.1 Streptomyces cellostaticus
ATGCACACGGCCGGGGTCCTCGACGACGGTGTCATCGACGCGCTGACGCCGGAGCGGTTCGCGACCGTGCTCGCCCCCAAGGCGGACGCGGCGCTCACCCTCCACGAGTTGACCCGCGACCTGGACCTGTCCGCGTTCGTCCTGTTCTCCGGTGTGGCCGGCACGCTCGGCGACGCCGGTCAGGGCAACTACGCGGCCGCCAACGCCTACCTGGACGCCCTGGCGGAGCAGCGGCACGCCGACGGGCTGGCCGCGACGTCCGTGGCCTGGGGCCGCTGGGGTGACAGCGGGCTCGCCGCGGGCGGTGCGATCGGGGAGCGGCTGGACCGGGGCGGGGTCCCCGCCATGGCGCCGCGCTCCGCGATCGGCGCCCTCCAGCAGATCCTCGACCGGGCGGAGGCGGCCGTGGCGGTCGCCGACATCCAGTGGGAGCGGTTCGCACCCGGCTACACCGCCGTACGCCGCAGCCCCTTCCTCGCCGACCTGCCCGAGGTGCGGCAGCTCGCCGGGGCGACGGCGGCCGGCGGCGAGGCGGGCGGGGAGCACTCCCCGGCCGAGGCGCTGCGGGCACGGCTCGCCGTCATGCCGCAGGCCGAGCAGGCCCTGGCCGTGCTCGAACTGGTCCGCTCCCACGCGGCCACCGCGCTGGGGCACCCCACGACCGACGAGGTGGGCGCGGGACGCGCGTTCAAGGAGCTCGGCTTCGACTCCCTGATCGCGCTGGAGCTGCGCAACCGCCTCAACGCCGCCACCGGGCTACGGCTCCCGGCCACGCTCGTGTTCGACCACCCGACCCCGGCGGTGCTGGCCGAATTCCTCCGGGCGGAGATCACCCAGGACGGAAGTGGCGGGGCCGCCCCGGGAATCGCGGAACTCGAAAAGCTGGAGTCCGCGCTCTCCGTGGTCGACCCGGACGATTCCGACGGTGACACACGTACCGACATCGCGCTGCGTCTGCAGGCCCTCCTGGCGAAATGGGGTGAACCGCACACCGATTCACATGGCGAGGCCGTGACCGAAAAGCTTCAGGAGGCCACGCCGGACGAGCTCTTCGACTTCATCGAGAAAGAGCTCGGCATCTAGCACGGCGGACAGCAGGCAGTAGCAGGCGCAAGGGTTTGTGACGATAAGCATGGGTGAGGTTCCAATGGCAGATCAGGACAAGATCCTCGGCTACCTGAAGCGGGTGACGGCCGATCTGCATCAGACGCGGCAGCGCCTTCGCGAGGTCGAGGCCCAGGAGCCGGAGCCGATCGCGATCGTCGGCATGAGCTGCCGGTTCCCCGGCGGCATCGAGTCGCCGGAGGACCTGTGGGACCTGGTCGCCGGGGGCCGGGACGCGATCACCGACTTCCCCACCGACCGTGGCTGGGACATCGAGTCGCTGTACGACGCCGACCCCGACCAGCAAGGAACCTCCTACACCCGTGAGGGCGGGTTCCTCGACGGTGTCGGCGAATTCGACGCCGCGTTCTTCGGGATCAGTCCGCGGGAAACCCTCGGCATGGACCCGCAGCAGCGCCTGCTGCTGGAAACCTCCTGGGAGACGTTCGAAAGAGCCGGAATCGACCCGGCCGCGCTGCGCGGCGGCAAGGCCGGCGTCTTCATCGGCACGAACGGCCAGGACTATCCGGAACTGCTGCGTGAGGTGCCCAAGGGCGTCGAGGGGTACCTCCTCACCGGAAACGCCGCCAGTGTCGTCTCCGGCCGCCTCTCCTACACCTTCGGTCTGGAGGGTCCGGCGGTCACCGTAGACACCGCCTGCTCCGCCTCGCTGGTCGCCCTGCACCTCGCGGTGCAGGCGCTGCGCAACGACGAGTGCACACTGGCGCTCGCGGGCGGTGTCACCGTCATGTCGAGCCCGCGTGCGTTCGTCCAGTTCAGCCGGCAGCGCGGGCTCGCCCCCGACGGCCGCTGCAAGCCGTTCGCCGACGGCGCCGACGGCACCGGCTGGGGCGAGGGCGTCGGCATGCTGCTCGTCGAGAAACTGTCCGACGCGCGCAAGAACGGGCACCCGGTGCTGGCCGTGGTGCGCGGCTCGGCGATCAACCAGGACGGTGCGAGCAACGGCCTGACCGCGCCCAACGGCCCGTCGCAGCAGCGCGTCATCCGCCAGGCGCTCACCAACGCCCGGCTCACCCCCGCGCAGGTCGACGTGGTCGAGGCGCACGGCACGGGCACGACGCTGGGCGACCCGATCGAGGCGCAGGCCATCCTCGCCACCTACGGCCAGAACCGGCCCGACGGCCGCCCCCTGTGGCTCGGCTCGATCAAGTCGAACATCGGCCACACCCAGGCCGCCGCCGGTGTCGCCGGCATCATCAAAATGGTCCAGGCGATCCGCCACGGCGTCCTGCCCGAGTCACTCCACATCGACCGGCCGTCCGGGAACGTCGACTGGGACGCCGGAGACGTCAGGCTGCTGACCGAGGCCGTGCCGTGGCCGGAGACCGGCCAGCCGCGCCGCGCCGGCATCTCGTCCTTCGGCGTCAGCGGGACCAACGCGCACACCGTCATCGAGCAGGCCCCACCCGCCGTGGACCCGGACGACGCCCCCGGCGACGCGACGGCCCCCGCCGAGCGGCCCGCCGAGGGCGCCACCGGCCCCGTACCGCTGCTGGTGTCGGGCCAGAGCGACACCGCGCTGCGTGCCCAGGCCGACCGGCTCGCCGCCCACCTGCGCGCCCACCCCGACCTCGCCGCCGACCCCGCGGGCCTGACCGACCTCGGCTTCTCCCTGGCCACCAGCCGCTCGTCGCTGGACCGCCGGGCCGTGCTGTTCAGCACCGACCGCGACAGCCTGCTCGCCGACCTCACCGCGCTCGCCGCCGGGGAACAGGGCACCGACCACGTCCTCGGCGCCACCGGCGAGGGCAAGACCGCCTTCCTCTTCTCCGGCCAGGGCAGCCAGCGCCTCGGCATGGGCCGCGAACTGTACGCCGGCCACCCCGGCTTCGCCCGCGCCCTCGACGAGGTCGCCGCCGAACTGGACCAGCACCTCGAACGCCCGCTGTACGACGTGCTCTTCGCCGAGGAGGGCACCCCCGAGGCGGACCTCCTCGACCGGACCGCCTGGACCCAGTCGGCCCTGTTCGCCGTCGAGGTCGCCCTGCACCGGCAGCTCGAACAGTGGGGCGTCACCCCCGACTTCCTCATCGGACACTCCATCGGCGAGCTGGTCGCCGCCCACGTCTCGGGCGTCCTCACCCTCCCCGACGCGGCCAGGCTGGTCGCCGCCCGCGGCCGGCTGATGCAGGCCCTGCCCGCCGGCGGCGCCATGATCGCCGTCGAGGCCACCGAGGACGAGGTCGCGCCGCTGCTCGCCGACCGGGTGGGCGTCGCGGCCGTCAACGGCCCCCGCTCCGTCGTCGTCTCGGGCGACGCGGACGCCACCACGGCGCTCGCCGCCGAGTTCGAGCGGCGCGGCCGCCGGACCAAGCGGCTGACCGTCAGCCACGCCTTCCACTCGCCCCTGATGGACGGCATGCTCGACGCGTTCCGCGAGGTCGCCGAGTCCGTCGCGTACGCCCCGCCCGTCATCCCCCTGGTGTCCAACCTGACCGGCGCCTCCGTCACCGCGGAGGAGATCTGCCGCCCCGACTACTGGGTGCGCCACGTCCGCGAGGCGGTCCGCTTCCTCGACGGCGTGCGCCGGCTCGCCGACCAGGGCGTGACCACCTTCGTCGAGGTGGGCCCCGGGGGAGTGCTCACCGCCCTGGCGCAGGAGTGCGTCACCGACCGGGACGCCGTCTTCGTCCCCGTCCTGCGCGGCGAGCGCCCCGAGGCGGCCGCCTTCGCCGCGGCCGTCGCCCGGGCCCACGTCCACGGCGTCCCCGTCGACTGGTCCGCCGTCCTCGCCGGGCGCGGCGCCACCCGCGTCGACCTGCCCACGTACGCCTTCCAGCGTGAGCTGCACTGGCCCGAGCAGCCCACCGCCTGGGGCGGCGACGTCACCGCCGCCGGCATCGGCTCCGCCGACCACCCGCTGCTCGGCGCGGCCATCGCGCTGGCGGACGGCGACGGGCACCTGTTCACCGGCCGCCTCTCGCTGGCCACCCACCCCTGGCTCGCCGACCACACGGTGATGGACACCGTCCTGTTGCCCGGCACCGCCTTCGTCGAGCTGGCGCTCCAGGCGGGCGACCACACCGGCTGCGGCCTGCTGGACGAACTCACCCTCGAGGCGCCGCTGGTGCTGCCCCCGCACGGCGGTGTGCAGATCCAGCTCGCCGTCGGCGCTCCCGACGCCGGAGGCCGCCGATCGCTGACCCTGCACTCCCGGCCCGAGGACGCCGCCGACGACACCTGGGGCGAGGGCACCTGGACCCGGCACGCCACCGGCGTGCTCGCCCCGGCCGCCCCGGCCGGCCGGGAACCCGCCGGCACCGACCTCACGAGCTGGCCGCCGAAGGACGCCACCGAGGTCGACGTCGAAGGCCTGTACGACTACCTCGCCGGCTCCGGGTTCGCCTACGGCCCCGTCTTCCAGGGCCTGCGCGCCGCCTGGCAGCGCGGCGACGAGGTGTTCGCCGAGGTCCGCCTGCCCCGCGGCGCCCACGACGAGGCCGCCCTGTTCGGCCTGCACCCCGCGCTGCTGGACGCCGCCCTCCACGCCGTCGGCATCGGCTCCCTCCTGGAAGACACCGAGCACGGCAGGCTGCCGTTCTCCTGGAGCGGCGTCACCCTCCGGGCCGTCGGCGCCCGGGCCCTGCGCGTACGGCTCGCCCCCGCGGGCAACGACACGGTGTCGGTGACCCTCGCCGACGAGACCGGCGCACCCGTCGCCGCCGTCGACGCGCTGCTGCTGCGCCCCGTCTCCCCCGAGCAGGTGCACGCCGCGCGCACCGCCTTCCACGAGTCGCTGTTCCGGGTCGACTGGACCGGTGTGCCCCTCCCGGCCGCCCTCACCGTCGCCGCCGGCCAGTGGGCGTTGCTCGGCGACACGGACACCCCGTACGCCACCGCCCTGCCCACCGCCACCGTCCACACCGACCTCGCCGCGCTCGGCACGGCCCTGGACGCGGGCGGCCCCGTCCCGCAGGCCGTCGTCGTCCCCTTCCCCGCCTCCGGCGCCGTCGAGCGCACCCCCCTCGGCACCGACCTGCCCGGCGCCGCCCGGGACGCGCTCCACCGCGCCCTGGACCTCGCCCAGGCCTGGCTCGCCGACGACCGCCTGGCCGGCTCCCGGCTGGTGTTCGTCACCCGCGACGCCGTCGCCACCACACCCGCGTCCGACGTCGCCGACCTGGCGCACGCCCCGCTGTGGGGCCTGCTGCGCTCCGCGCAGTCCGAGCACCCGGACCGTTTCGTCCTGCTCGACGTGGACGCAAGCCCCGAGTCCCTGCACGCCCTGCCCGCCGCGCTCGCCACCACCGAACCGCAGCTCGCCCTCCGTGAGGGCGCCGCGCTGGTGCCCCGCCTCGCCCGCGTCGCCGCCGTACCCGGCCAGGAGGCGCCCGCCCTCGACCCGGACGGCACCGCCCTGGTCACCGGCGCCACCGGCACCCTCGGCGGCCTCGTCGCCCGGCACCTGGTCACCGCACACGGCGTACGCCATCTGCTGCTCACCAGCCGCCGGGGCGAGGCCGCCGCCGGCGCCGCCGAACTCGCCGCCGAACTGCGCGAGATGGGCGCCGACGTCACGATCGCCGCCTGCGACGCCGCCGATCGCGAGGCGCTCGCCGCGCTCCTCGGCACCGTACCGGCCGAGCACCCGCTGACCGCCGTCGTCCACACTGCCGGCGTCCTCGACGACGGGATCCTGGAGGCGCTCACACCCGAGCGCGTCGACCGCGTCCTGCCCGCCAAGCTCGACGCGGCCGTCCACCTGCACGAGCTGACCCGCGACGCGGACCTCGCCGCGTTCGTGCTGTTCTCCGCCGCCGCCGGCACCCTCGGGGGCCCCGGCCAGGCCAACTACGCCGCCGCCAACGCCTTCCTCGACGCGCTCGCCCAGCGCCGCCGCGCCGAGGGGCTGCCCGCCACCGCGCTCGCCTGGGGCCTGTGGGCCGAACGCAGCGGCATGACCTCCGACCTCGCCGACGCCGACCTGGAGCGGATCTCCCGCGCCGGAGTCGCCGCCCTGTCCTCCGCCGAGGGCCTGGCGCTGCTGGACACCGCCCGCGCCGTCGGCGACCCCACCGCCGTCCCCATGCACCTGGACCTGGCGTCGCTGCGGCACGCCGACGCGAGCATGGTCCCCGCGCTGCTGCGCGGCCTCGTCCGCGCCCCCGCACGCCGGGCCGCCGCCGACACCCCGGACGGGCCGCCCGCGGGCGGCCTCGCCGAGCGGCTGCTGCCGCTGACCGCCACCGAACGGGACCGGCTGCTGCTGGACACCGTCCGCGTCCAGGTCGCCGCCGTCCTCGGCTACCCCGGCCCCGAGGCCGTCGACCCGGGCCGCGCCTTCAAGGAACTGGGCTTCGACTCGCTGACCGCCGTCGAACTCCGCAACCGGCTGGGCTCCGCCACCGGGGTGCGGCTCCCGGCCACCCTCGTCTTCGACTACCCCACCCCCCACAGCCTGGCCGCCCACCTGCGCGGCGAACTCCTCGGCGACGAGGCGGTCACGGCGCCGGTCGCCGCGACCACCGGCCCCGACGACGACCTCATCGCCATCGTCGGCATGAGCTGCCGCTACCCCGGCGGCGTCACCGGCCCCGAGGAGCTGTGGCAGCTCGTCGCCGGCTCCACCGACGCGATATCGCCGTTCCCCACCGACCGCGGCTGGAACCTCGACGCGCTGTACGACTCCGACCCCGGCCGGGCCGGCACCTCCTACACCCGCGAAGGCGGCTTCCTCCACGACGCCGCCGACTTCGACGCCGACTTCTTCGGCATCAACCCGCGCGAAGCCCTCGCCATGGACCCGCACCAGCGGCTCCTGCTGGAGACCTCCTGGGAGGCGTTCGAGCGGGCCGGGATCGACCCGTCGTCCATGCGCGGCAGCCGCACCGGTGTGTTCGCCGGTGTCATGTACCACGACTACCTGACCCGGCTCCCGGCCGTCCCCGAGGGCCTGGAGGGCTACCTCGGCACCGGCACCGCCGGCAGCGTCGCCTCCGGCCGCGTCTCCTACACCCTCGGCCTCGAAGGCCCCGCCGTCACCGTCGACACCGCCTGCTCCTCCTCCCTGGTGGCCCTGCACCTCGCCGCGCAGGCACTGCGCAACGGCGAGTGCGACATGGCCCTCGCGGGCGGCGTCACCGTCATGTCCACCCCCGACACCTTCATCGACTTCAGCCGCCAGCGGGGCCTCGCCACCGACGGCCGCTGCAAGTCGTTCTCCGCCGACGCGGACGGCACCGGCTGGGCCGAGGGCGCGGGCATGATCCTCGTCGAGCGCCTCTCCGACGCCCGCCGCAACGGCCACCAGGTCCTCGCCGTCGTCCGCGGCACCGCCGTCAACCAGGACGGCGCCAGCAACGGCCTGACCGCCCCCAACGGCCCCTCCCAGCAGCGCGTCATCCGCCAGGCCCTCGCCAACGCCGGCCTCACCACCGCCGACGTCGACGCCGTCGAGGCACACGGCACCGGCACCACCCTCGGCGACCCCATCGAGGCCCAGGCCCTGCTCGCCACCTACGGCCAGGACCGCCCCGAGGACAGCCCGCTCCGCCTCGGCTCCATCAAGTCGAACATCGGCCACACCCAGGCCGCCGCCGGCGCCGCCGGCATCATCAAGATGGTCCTCGCCATGCGCCACGGCGTCATGCCGCCGTCGCTGCACATCGGCGAACCCTCCCCGCACATCGACTGGGCCGCCGGCGCCGTCTCCCTGCTCACCGAGGCCGCCGACTGGCCCGACACCGGCCGACCCCGCCGCGCGGGCATCTCCTCGTTCGGCGTCAGCGGCACCAACGCGCACGTCATCATCGAGCAGCCGCCCGCCGACGACACGGCGACCCCCGCGCCCACCGGCCTCCCGGCCGGCACACCGCTGCCGTTCACCCTCTCCGGCCGCACCCCCGCCGCGCTGGCCGCCCAGGCGGCACGACTGGCCGACCACCTCCGGCAGCGCCCGGACACGGCCCCCGCCGACGTGGCGCTCTCCCTCGCCACCACCCGTACCGCGCTCGACCGCCGCGCCGCCGTCGTCGCCCACGACCGCGACGCGCTCCTCACCGGGCTCGCCGCCCTCGCCGAAGGACACGACGACGCCCAGGTCGTCCGCCACACCACCGCCGACGGCCGGACCGCCGTCCTGTTCACCGGACAGGGCAGCCAGCGCCCCGGCATGGGCCGCGAACTGTACGACACCTACCCGGCCTTCGCCGAGGCACTGGACGCGGTCTGCACCGCCCTCGACCCCCACCTCGAACAGCCCCTCAAGGACGTGCTGTTCACCGACGACAGCGGCCTCCTCGACCGGACCGGCTGCACCCAGCCCGCCCTGTTCGCCCTGGAGACCGCGCTCTACCGGCTCGTCGAGTCCTGGGGCGTACGCCCCGACTTCGTCAGCGGGCACTCCATCGGCGAGATCACCGCCGCGCACGTCGCGGGCGTCCTCTCGCTCACCGACGCGGCCACCCTCGTCGCCGCCCGGGGCCGCCTTATGCAGGAACTCCCCGAAGGCGGCGCGATGATCGCCATCACCGCCACCGAGGACGAGGTCCGGCCGCTGCTCGCCGGCCACGAGGACCGCGTCGGCATCGCCGCCGTCAACTCCGCCTCCGCCGTCGTCGTCTCCGGCGAGGAGACGCTCGCCCTGGACGTCGCCGCCGAGTTCGAGCGGCGCGGCCGGCGCACCAGGCGGCTCACCGTCAGCCACGCCTTCCACTCGCCGCTCATGGACGGCATGCTCGACGCGTTCCGCGAGGTCGCCGAAACCCTCACCTACCACCCGCCCGTCATCCCCGTCGTCACCAACCTCACCGGACGCGTCGCCGGCGACGAACTGCGCACCGCCGACCACTGGGTCTCCCACGTCCGCGAAGCGGTCCGCTTCCTCGACGGCATCCGCACCCTGGACGCCGAACACGTCACCACCTACCTCGAACTCGGCCCTCGCGGCGTCCTGTCCGGCCTCGGCCGCGACTGCCTGCCCGACACCGCCGACCCGGCCGACACCGCCGTGTTCGTACCGGCGCTGCGCCACGACCGCGGCGAGGCCGAAGCCCTGACCGCCGCCGTCGCCGCCATCCACGCCCGCGGCGTGCCGCTGGACTGGGACGCCTACTTCGCCGGCACCGGCGCCCGCCGCGTCGAGCTGCCCACCTACGCCTTCCAGCGCGACCGGTTCTGGCTCGAAGCCCCGGAGGGCCACGTCGGCGACGTCGAATCGGCGGGTCTGGGCGCCGCCCACCACCCGCTGCTCGGCGCCTCCGTCGCCCTCGCCGACGGCGAAGGCCTCCTCTTCACCGGCCGCCTCTCCCTCGACACCCACCCCTGGCTGGCCGACCACGCCGTCATGGGCACCGTCCTGCTGCCGGGCACCGCCTTCGTCGAACTCGCCATCCGCGCCGGCGACCAGGCCGGGTGCGACCTCCTCGAAGAGCTCACCCTCGAAGCCCCCCTGGTCCTCGCCCCGCACACCGCGGTACGGCTCCAGATCGTCGTCGGCGCCCCCGACCGGGCCGGCCGCCGCACCCTGGACCTGTACTCCAGCGACCCGGACGCCCCCGCCGACCAGCCCTGGACCCGGCACGCCGGCGGCATCCTCGCCACCGGCTCCCCGCGCCCCGCCTTCGACCTGTCCGCCTGGCCCCCGCCCGGCGCCGAAGCCGTCGGCGTCGACGGCCTCTACGAGCACCTCGGCCAGGGCGGCTTCGCCTACGGCCCCCTCTTCCAGGGACTCCGCGCCGCCTGGCTCCACGGCGACGACGTGTACGCCGAGGTCGCCCTGCCCGACGACCGGCAGTCCGACGCCGCCCGCTTCGGCCTCCACCCGGCACTGCTCGACGCCGCCCTGCACGCTACGTTCGTCCAGCCGTCCCCGGACGGCGACCGTCAGGGCCGGCTGCCGTTCTCCTGGCGCGGGGTGTCCCTGCACGCCGTCGGCGCCGCCGCACTGCGCGTACGCCTCACCCCCGACGGCCCGGACTCGCTCACCCTCCAGGTCGCCGACACCACCGGCGCACCCGTCGCCGCCGTCGACCACCTGATGCTGCGGCCCGTCTCCGCCGACCAGCTCGGCGCCCACCGGCCCGCACACCACGAGTCGCTGTTCCGCGTCGACTGGGCCACCGTGCCGACCGCCCCCACCGGCGAGGACGCCACCACCGACGCCTGGGCCGTCATCGGCGCGCCCACGACCACGCTGCCCGGCCACACCCACCCCGACCTGGACGGCCTGCGCGCCGCCCTCGACGCGGGCACCCCGGCACCCGCGTACGTCCTGGTCGACCACACCTCCGGGACCACCGGTGGCAGCACCCTCGCGGACGACGTCCACACCGCCACGCACCAGGCCCTCGGCCTGGTCAAGGCATGGCTCGCCGACGACCGGTTCGCCGCCTCCCGCCTGGTGTTCGTCACCCGCGGCGCCGTCGCCACCCAGGGCGACTGGGACCTCGCCGACCTGACCCACGCACCCGTGTGGGGCCTGGTCCGCACCGCCCAGTCGGAGAACCCCGACCGGTTCGTCCTCGCCGACCTCGACACCGACACCGCCTCGGCGGACGCCCTCCACACGGCCCTCACCGGCGGCGAGCCGCAAATCGCCGTCCGCCGCGGCACCGTCCACGCCCCCCGGCTCGCCCGCGTCCCCGCCACCACCCCGCTCACCCCGCCCCAGGACGGGGCCGCCTGGCGCATGGACATCGAGGACAAGGGCACCCTCGACAACCTCACCCTCGTTCCCAGCCCCGAGTCCCAAGCCCCCCTGGAACCCGGCCAGGTCCGCGTCGCCGTCCGCGCCGCCGGCCTCAACTTCCGCGACGTCCTGAACGCCCTCGGCATGTACCCCGGCGACCCCGGCCTCATGGGCAGCGAAGGCGCCGGCATCGTCCTGGAGACCGGACCCGGCGTCACCGACCTCGCCCCCGGCGACCGCGTCATGGGCATGCTGCCCGGCGCGTTCGGCCCCCTCACCGTCGTCGACCGCCGCATGATCGCCCCCATGCCCGAGGGCTGGACCTTCGCCGAGGCCGCCGCCGTACCGATCGTCTTCATGACGGCGTACTACGCGCTCCACGACCTCGCCGGACTGCGCGACGGCGAAGCGCTCCTCGTGCACGCCGCCGCCGGCGGCGTCGGCATGGCCGCCGTCCAGCTCGCCCGCCACTGGGGCGCCGACGTGTACGCCACGGCGAGCCCCGGGAAGTGGGACACCCTCCGCGGCCTCGGACTCACCGACGACCGGATCGCCTCCTCCCGCACCCTCGACTTCGAGGACACCTTCCGCACCGCCACCGGTGGACGCGGCGTCGACGTCGTCCTCGACTCGCTCGCCCGCGAGTTCGTCGACGCCTCCCTGCGGCTGCTGCCGCGCGGCGGACGCTTCGTCGAAATGGGCAAGACCGACGTCCGCTCCCCGCAGGACGTCGCCGACGCCCACCCCGGCGTCACCTACCAGGCCTTCGACCTCACCGAGGCCGGCCTGGACCGCATCCAGGAGATGCTCACCGAGCTCCTCGCCCTCTTCCGCACCGGCGCCCTGCGCCCGATACCGGTCTCCGCCTGGGACCTCAGGCAGGCCCCCGAGGCGTTCCGCTACCTCAGCCAGGCACGCCACGTCGGCAAGATCGTGCTCACCCTGCCCGCCGAGTGGAACCCGGACGGCACCGTCCTCATCACCGGCGGCACCGGCACGCTCGGCGCGCTCGTCGCCCGGCACGCCGTCACCACCCGGGGCGCCCGCCGCCTGCTGCTCACCAGCCGCCGCGGCGAGGCCGCCACCGGCGCCGCCGAACTCGCCGCCGAACTGCGCGAGCTGGGCGCCGACGTCACCATCGCCGCCTGCGACGCCGCCGACCGCGACGCGCTCGCCGCCCTGATCGACGCCGTACCCGCCGAGCACCCGCTGACCGCCGTCATCCACACCGCCGGCGTCCTCGACGACGGCGTCGTCGACGCCCTCACCCCCGAGCGCATCGACCATGTCCTCAGGCCCAAGGCCGACGCGGCCCTCCACCTGCACGAACTGACCCGCCACCTCGACCTGGCGGACTTCGTCCTGTTCTCCTCCGCCGCCGGCACCTTCGGCGGCGCGGGCCAGGCCAACTACGCGGCCGCCAACGTCTTCCTCGACGCCCTCGCCCACCACCGCCGGGCCCACGGCCTCGCCGCCACCTCCCTCGCCTGGGGCCTGTGGGCCGAGGCCAGCGGAATGACCGGCGAACTCGACACCGCCGACAAGGACCGGATGACCCGGTCCGGCGTCCTCGGCCTGTCCAGCGAGGAAGGGCTCGCGCTCCTCGACACCGCCCGGCACCTCGGCGACGCCCACCTCGTGCCCATGCAGCTCGACCTGGCACCGCTGCGCCAGGCCGACGCGAGCATGGTCCCCGCGCTGCTGCGCGGCCTCGTCCGCACCCCGCTGCGCAGGGCCGTCGAAGCCACCGCCACCGGCGGCGGCACCCCGCTCGTCGAGCAGCTCGTACGCCTCCCCGAGAACGAGCGCGACCCGCTCCTCCTCGACCTCGTACGCAACCAGGTGGCAGCCGTCCTCGGCCACGCCACCCCCGACGCCGTCGAACCCACCCGCGCCTTCAAGGACCTCGGCTTCGACTCGCTCACCGCCGTCGAGTTCCGCAACAGGCTCGGCGCGACCGCCGGCATCCGGCTGCCCGCCACCCTGGTCTTCGACTACCCGACCCCCACCGCACTCGCCGGCCACCTCCTGGACGAACTCCTCGGCTCCGAGGCCGCCGCCGCGCTCCCGCGGGTCGCCGCCACCGCCGTCGAGGCCGACGACCCCATCGCGATCGTCGCCATGAGCTGCCGCTTCCCCGGCGACGTCCGCACCCCCGAGGACCTGTGGGAGCTGCTCACCGAAGGCCGCGACGGCATCTCCCACCTGCCCGACGACCGTGGCTGGGACACCGAGGCGCTCTACGACCCCGACCCCGACAGCCCCGGCACCTCCTACGCCAGGGAGGGCGGCTTCTTCTACGACGCCCACCACTTCGACCCGGCGTTCTTCGGCATCAACCCGCGCGAAGCCCTCGCCATGGACCCGCAGCAGCGCCTGCTGCTGGAAACCTCCTGGGAGGCCTTCGAGCGGGCCGGGATCGACCCGACCGGCCTGCGCGGCGAACAGATCGGCGTGTTCGTCGGCCAGATGCACAACGACTACGTGTCCCGGCTGAACACCGTCCCCGAAGGCGTCGAGGGCTACCTCGGCACCGGCGGCTCCAGCAGCATCGCCTCCGGCCGCGTCTCCTACACCTTCGGCTTCGAGGGCCCCGCCGTCACCGTCGACACCGCCTGCTCCTCCTCCCTGGTGGCCCTGCACCTCGCCGCGCAGGCCCTGCGCAACGGCGAATGCTCCCTGGCCCTCGCGGGCGGCGTCACCATCATCACCACCCCCGACGTCTTCACCGAGTTCAGCCGCCAGCGCGGTCTCGCGAGCGACGGCCGCTGCAAGCCGTTCGCGGCCGCCGCCGACGGCACCGCGTGGGGCGAGGGCGCCGGCATGCTCCTCGTCGAGCGGCTGTCGGACGCCCGCCGCAACGGCCACCAGGTCCTGGCGGTCGTCCGCGGCACCGCCGTCAACCAGGACGGCGCGAGCAACGGCCTGACCGCCCCCAACGGCCCCTCCCAGCAGCGCGTCATCCGCCAGGCCCTCGCCAACTCGGGCCTGTCGGCCGCCGAGGTCGACGCCGTCGAGGCGCACGGCACCGGCACCACCCTCGGCGACCCCATCGAGGCCCAGGCCCTGCTCGCCACCTACGGCCAGGACCGGCCCGAGGACAGCCCGCTGTGGCTCGGCTCCATCAAGTCCAACTTCGGCCACACCCAGGCCGCCGCCGGTGTCGCCGGCATCATCAAGATGGTCCAGGCCATGCGCCACGGCGTGCTGCCCAAGACCCTGCACGTCGACGAACCGTCCCCCCACGTGGACTGGTCGGCGGGCGCGGTCTCGCTGCTCACCGAACAGCGCGCCTGGCCCGACACCGGCCGCCCGCGCCGTGCCGGCGTGTCCTCCTTCGGCATGAGCGGTACGAACGCCCACGCCATCATCGAGATCGCCCCCGACACCGAGGCCGACGCCACCCCCGCCACGCCCGCACCCGCCCGCACCCGCACGGAGCAGGCCCCGGCCGCCCTCCCCTGGAACCTCTCCGCAAGGACCCCCGACGCGCTGCGCGCCCAGGCCGCACGCCTGCTGTCCCACCTGGACGCCCACCCCTCGGAGGAGCCCACCGACACCGGCTACTCCCTCGCCACCGGCCGGGCGGTCTTCGACCACCGCGCCACGGTCGTCGCCCAGGACCGCGACGGGTTCCGGGCCGCCCTCACCGCGCTGGCGGAGGGCCGTACGTCGGCCGCCGTCGTCACCGGTTCGCCGGTGGCCGGCAAGCTGGCGTTCCTGTTCACGGGGCAGGGCAGTCAGCGGCTGGGTATGGGTCGTGAGTTGTACGAGGCGTTCCCGGTGTTCGCGCAGGCGCTGGACGCGGTGTGTGCGCGGCTTGATCTGCCGCTGAAGGATGTGCTGTTCGGCGACGACCGAGCCGCGCTGGATCGGACGGAGTTCGCGCAGCCGGCGTTGTTCGCGGTGGAGGTGGCGCTGTTCCGGCTGCTGGAGAGCTGGGGCGTGAGGCCCGACTTCGTGGCCGGTCATTCGATCGGTGAGATCGCCGCTGCGCATGTGGCCGGGGTGTTCTCGTTGGAGGACGCGTGCCGGCTGGTGGCCGCCCGCGGCCGTCTGATGCAGGCGCTGCCGTCCGGTGGCGTGATGGTCGCGGTGCAGGCGTCGGAGGACGAGGTCCTGCCGCTGCTCACCGAGCGGGTGAGCATCGCGGCGGTCAATGGTCCGCAGTCGGTCGTGGTCGCGGGCGACGAGGCCGACGCGGTGGTCGTTGCCGGGCACTTCGAGGAGCAGGGCCGTAAGACCAGGCGCCTCAGCGTCAGTCACGCGTTCCACTCGCCGCACATGGACGGCATGCTGGACGCGTTCCGTACGGTGGCCGAGCAGGTCTCGTACGCCTCGCCCCGCATCCCGCTGGTCTCCCACCTGACCGGCGCGCCGGTCACCGGCGAGATGGTTTCGGCGGACTTCTGGGTACGTCACGTCCGCGAGGCCGTCCGTTTCCTCAACGGGATCCGTGCGCTGGAGGCCGCCGGGGTCACCACGTTCCTGGAACTGGGCCCGGACGGTGTGCTGTCGGCCCTCGCCCAGGACTGCCTGGCCGTCGACGCGGACGCGGTGGCCTTCGCGCCCGCCCTGCGAGCGGGCCGCGAGGAGGCCGGGACCCTGCTCTCGGCGCTCGCCACTGCGCATGTCCGTGGCGTCCCCGTCGACTGGCAGGCGTTCTACGCCCCCGCCGGCGCCCGGCGCGTCGACCTGCCCACGTACGCCTTCCAGCGTGCCGCCTACTGGCTCGACGCGGGCCGCTCGCAGGGGGACGTCACCTCGGCCGGACTCGGCGCGACCGACCACCCGCTGCTCGGCGCGGCGGTCGAGCTGCCCGACTCGGACGGCTTCCTGTTCACCGGCCGGCTGTCCCTGGCCACGCACCCGTGGCTCGCGGACCACGCCGTCATGGGCTCCGTCCTGCTGCCGGGCACGGCGTTCGTCGAGCTGGCGCTGCGCGCCGGTGACCAGGTCGGCTGCGACCGGGTCGACGAACTGACCCTGGAAGCACCGCTGGTGCTGCCCGAACACACAGCCGTGCAGCTCCGGCTGTCGGTCGGCGCCGCCGACCAGGCGGGGCGCCGCGCCCTCGCGCTCCACTCCCGGACCGAGGGCGCGGACACCGAGCTCCCGTGGACCCGCCACGCCACCGGAACGCTCGCGACCGGAGCGGAACACGCTCTGCAGGCCCTGACCGCCTGGCCGCCGGCCGGGGCGGAGCAGGTCGCGGTGGAGGGGCTCTACGAGGGCCTCGCCGACGCCGGTTTCGGTTACGGTCCGGTGTTCCGGGGGCTCCGCGCCGCCTGGCGGAAGGACGGTGACGTCTACGCCGAGGTCGCGTTGCCGGAGAGCGCCGAGGCGGAGGGCGGCCGGTTCGGCCTGCACCCCGCCCTGCTGGACGCGGCGCTGCACGCCCTGGGACTCGGCGGCACCGAGGCCGGGGGCGGCGGCGAAGGACGCCTGCCGTTCTCCTGGTCCGGCGTGTCCCTGCACGCCGTCGGCGCCACCGAACTGCGGGTACGCCTCGCGCCCGCCCGTGGCGGAGAGGTGGCCCTGACCATCGCCGACGCCGCCGGAGAACCGGTCGCCTCGGTGACCGGCCTGGCGCTGCGGGCCGTGAACCGCGAACAGCTCGACACCACCCAGGACGTCACCC
>NZ_JALLIN010000077.1 GCF_023630175.1 Streptomyces cellostaticus
GACGTCCGTCGCGGCGGCGAGCTCGCGCAGCAGCCGCAGCGTGTCGTCGGTGACCAGGTGCTTGGAGTAGTCGATGTGCAGGTCGCCGACCTGCAGCGTGTACCCGGCGCCGCGCTCGGGGTCGGCGGCGAACAGGTCCCGCAGATGGGTGTCGGCCAGCTCCTCCCGGTGCTTGGCGAGAGCGCTCCACTCGGGCCTCTGGTTGAGCCTGGTACGGCCGTCTGCGTTCATCTCGACGTCAGCCTTCTTTCCTGCGACCTGTCGTGCTGTGTACCTTGCCCCGCTGCCGGTCCCAACCTAGTTGATCAGCACCGGGACGAGCGCTCGTGGCGTCGTCGACGCGGGCAACAACAGGTACGTCCGGCTTGCGGGCAGGTGTCAGCACGACGGCGGCGGGAAAGCGTCCCGGCCGCGCGGGCCCCGCCACGACCGCGGCCGGACGCCCGTGGGCGCCCGGCCGGTCGCGGGTCTCAGATCTCGCCGCGCAGCTTGGCGAGGGCCTCGGCGAGGATCGCCTCGCCGTCCGCGTCGCTGCGCCGCTCCCGTACGTACGCGAGGTGCGTCTTGTACGGCTCGGTGCGCGGCGGGTCCGGCGGGTTGTCCCGGTCCTGGCCGGCCGGGAAGCCGCAGCGCGGGCAGTCCCAGGTCTCGGGCACCTGCGCGTCGCTGGCGAAGCTGGGCTGGGTCTCATGCCCGTTGGAGCACCAGAAGGAGATGCGCAGACGCGGCGCGGACTCGCCGCGCTCGGCCTCGCCCATCGGCCCCGCCCCGACCCGGCTACCTCGGATCGCGTTGCCACTTGCCACGGTCGTAACTCCCTGCGTGATGGTGCCGCAAAGCGAGTCGGCGTTTCGCTTCACTGCGAGCGCCTCAGTCTACGTAAGGCCCAACGCGCGTCCAGTGATTGGAGTTACCGCCCCGCACACGGACGCAGGCCCCATGATAGGCCGCGCACAGGGGCGCGTACCGAACATGGGGCCTTGCGTACGGAATGGACGTACCCGGGCGGTGCGGATCAGCCGTTCGACTTCATCAGCAGGCCGAGGACGACGATGCAGGCGAACCACAGGAGCCCGACCACGACGGTGATCCGGTCCAGGTTGCGCTCGGCGACCGAGGAGCCGCCGACGGACGACTGCATGCCGCCACCGAACATGTCGGAGAGGCCGCCGCCCTTTCCCTTGTGCATCAGCACCAGCAGCATCATCAGCAGGCTGAAGACGATCAGGGCGATCGAGAACCCCAGAACCACGGCTGGACCAACTTCCTCGGAATCGGATGGACGACGGGGGCACAGCACCAGGGCCGTGCCCCCGCAAGGGTACGACGAATCGCCGTTACCGCCTACTCACGGCCTCGATCACTGATCGCGGAACCGAACGATCTTCACGAACTCGTCGGCGTCCAGCGAGGCACCGCCGACCAGGGCGCCGTCGATGTCGGCCTGCGCCATGATCTCGGCGACGTTGCCCGACTTCACGGAGCCGCCGTACTGGATGCGGACCGCGTCGGCCAGCTCCTGGGAGTACAGCTCGGCGAGCTTGGCGCGGATGGCGGCGCAGACCTCCTGGGCGTCCGAGGCGCCGCAGACCTTGCCCGTGCCGATGGCCCACACCGGCTCGTAGGCGATCACGATCGTCTCGGCCTGCTCGGCCGGGAGGTCCTTCAGGCCGCCCTCGACCTGCGCGAGGGTGTGCGCCACGTGGTCGCCCGCCTCGCGGACGTCCAGCTCCTCGCCGACGCACAGGATCGGGGTGAGACCGTGCTTGTAGGCGGCCTTGACCTTGGCGTTCACGACGTCGTCGGTCTCGTTGTGGTACTGCCGGCGCTCGGAGTGGCCGACCGCCACGTACGTGCACTTCAGCTTGGCCAGCATCGAGCCGGAGATCTCGCCGGTGTAGGCGCCGGAGTCGTGCGCGGACAGGTCCTGGGCGCCGTACTTGATCCTGAGCTTGTCGCCGTCGACCAGGGTCTGCACGGAGCGCAGGTCGGTGAAGGGCGGCAGGACGGCGACCTCGACGGCCTCGTAGTCCTTGTCGGCCAGGGCGAAGGCGAGCTTCTGGACGTGCGCGATGGCCTCGAGGTGGTTGAGGTTCATCTTCCAGTTGCCCGCCATCAGCGGCGTGCGCGTGCTCATTGAGTTCAGTCCTCCAGTGCGGCGAGGCCGGGGAGCGTCTTGCCCTCGAGGTATTCGAGGGAGGCGCCACCACCGGTCGAGATATGGCCGAATGCGTTCTCGTCGAAGCCGAGCGTACGCACGGCCGCGGCGGAGTCACCGCCGCCGACGACGGTGAAGCCGTCGGTCTCCACGAGGGCCTGGGCGACCGCCCTGGTGCCCTCGGCGTAGTCGGGGTGCTCGAAGACGCCCATGGGACCGTTCCAGAAGACGGTCTCGGCGTCGGCGAGCTTCGAGGCGTAGAGCTCCCGGGTCCTCGGACCGATGTCCAGGCCCTCCTGGTCGGCGGGGATCCGGTCCGCGTCGACCACGGTGTGCTCGGTGGCCGCCTTGGCCTTGAGGTCCGGGAACTCCCGGGAGACCACGACGTCGAGGGGCAGCAGCAGCTCGACGCCCTGCTTCTGCGCGCGCTCCATGTACTCGGTGACGGCCGGGACCTGGTCCTCCTGCAGGAGGGAGATGCCGACCTCGTAGCCCTTGGCCTTGAGGAAGGTGTAGGCCATGCCGCCGCCGATGAGCAGGCGGTCGGCCTTGTCGAGCAGCTCGTCGATGACGGCGAGCTTGTCGGAGACCTTGGCGCCGCCGAGCGCGACGACGTACGGGCGCTTGACGTCCTCGGTGAGCTTCCTCAGGACGCCGACCTCGGCGGCGATGAGGTGGCCGGCGTAGTGCGGCAGGCGGGCCGGGAGGTCGTACACCGAGGCGTGCTTGCGGTGCACGGCGCCGAAGCCGTCACCGACGTACACGTCGGCGAGGGCGGCGAGCCTGTCGGCGAACGCGCCGCGCTCGGCGTCGTCCTTGGCCGTCTCGCCCGGGTTGAAGCGGAGGTTCTCCAGGACGGCGACCTGGCCGTCGGAGAGCCCGGCGACCGTCTCCTGGGCGGACCGCCCCACGGTGTCGGCCGCGAAGGCCACGGCGGAGCCGAGGAGTTCACCCAGGCGGGAGGCCGCCGGGGCGAGGGAGAAGGCGGGGTCCGGGGCGCCCTTGGGGCGGCCCAGGTGCGAGGCGACGACCACCCTGGCGCCCGCGTCCGCGAGGGCCTTCACGGTGGGCAGGACGGCACGGATGCGGCCGTCGTCGGTGATGGTCCCGTCGGCGAGCGGCACGTTGAGGTCGGCGCGGACGAAGACCCGCTTTCCGCTCACGCCGTCGGCGAGAAGTTCGTCGATCGTCTTCATGGGGTGGACTCCTGAGGAGGGCTCTTGATGCCCCTGATCGTATGAGGGCGTGGTCCGTACGCGAGACAGGGCCCGGACAGCGCGACGGTGCGCTGCCCGAGCCCTGCTCTCACTTCAAGGTCCTGCTGCTGTGATCTTGGGCGATCAGAGCTGGTCGCCGACGAAGACCGTGAGGTCCACGAGGCGGTTGGAGTAGCCCCACTCGTTGTCGTACCAGCCCAGGATCTTCACCGAGTTGCCGTCCTGAACCATGGTCAGGGAGGAGTCGAAGGTGCAGGAGGCCGGGTCGCCGACGATGTCCGAGGAGACGATCTCGTCCTCGGTGTAGGCCAGGAAGCCCTTGAGGTCGCCGTCCTCGGAGGCCTTCTTGAACGCGGCGTTGACCTCGTCCTTGGTGACCTCGCGCTGGAGCTGCACCACCAGGTCGGTGGCGGAGCCGGTGGGAACCGGCACGCGCATCGCGATGCCGTCCAGCTTGCCCTTGAGCTGCGGCAGGACCAGCGCGGTGGCCTTGGCGGCACCCGTGGTGGTCGGGATGATGTTCTCGGCGGCGGCACGGGCGCGGCGCAGGTCCTTGTGCGGGAAGTCCAGGATGCGCTGGTCGTTCGTGTACGCGTGCACCGTCGTCATCAGGCCCTTGACGATGCCGAAGTTCTCGTCGAGCACCTTCGCCATCGGCGCCACGCAGTTGGTGGTGCAGGAGGCGTTGGAGATGACGTGGTGGTTCGCCGGGTCGTACTTGTCCTGGTTGACGCCCATCACGATGGTGATGTCCTCGTCCTTGGCCGGAGCCGAGATGAGGACCTTCTTGGCGCCGCCGGCGATGTGCTTGGCGGCGTCCTCCTTCTTGGTGAAGATGCCGGTCGACTCGATGACGATGTCGACGCCCAGCTCCCCCCAGGGGATGTCGGCCGGGTTGCGCTCCGACAGGACCTTGATGGTGTGGCCGTCGACGGTGATCGTGTCGGCGGTGTGGGAGACCTCCTGCTTGAGGCGGCCCAGGATCGTGTCGTACTTCAGCAGGTGCGCGGTGGTCGCGGTGTCACCCAGGTCATTGACAGCCACGACCTCGATGTCCGCACCCTGCTGCAGCAGTGCGCGGAAGTAGTTACGCCCGATGCGGCCGAAGCCGTTGATGCCTACGCGGATCGTCACGAACCGATCTCCTCGTTGGTACGCCGGCCATGCGGTGCCGGCGAGCTGTATTTGGGATGTCCCCGACCACCCCCGACCCTACCCCTCCGGGGGCCCTGGGGTGACATCGAGATGCCGCATACACGGGCAGTGGGTCCGTACCCGTCAGTAGGGTACGGACCCACCCGGATCGGCATTCGTTTCACTCCCATTTGTTGCGGAATGCGAGCGCCCTCCGACGCCTTTTTCACTCGTTCGTGAGCGGGTCGGCTCACCTGATGAGCAAGCCCCGGCGCACTGTTGAGAGGGGGCTCCGCTCACCTGTCGAGTGCGGCCAGCGCCTTCCTCACCACGGCGGCCCGGTCGGCGGCCGACGGCACCTGTTCCAGCCCGAACCCGAGCAGCACGGTGCGGTCGGTGGTCACCGCTCCGTAGGTCTGGAACAGGGTCCCGGTCCGGGTCCAGTCCTTCAGCACCGCCGGGCTGCCGGCGGGCGGACCGGACACCTTCCAGGCGCCGAGGGACGACTCGAATCCCTCCGTGTCCCTCGCCGTGCCGCCGACGACGAGGGAGGCGTCGTCGGCGAGGACACCGTGTCCGCCGCTGCCCGGGTCGGTGACGTAGGCGATGGAGACCTCCACCGTCCGCCCGGCGTAGGCGCCGAGGTCGAAGCCCGTCTGCCGCCAGCCGTCCGAGCTGCCGGTGAGGCTGTGCCACGAACCGGTGGTGCCGGTCGGGGCGCAGGTGCCGTCCCCGAGCGTCAGGTAGTGCCCGAGCCACGGGTGCTCGCCGATCAGGAAGCCGGCTCCGCACTCGGCCGGTACGGCGTCGGTGGTGGCCCCGCCCTTCTCCGGCAGGGTCGTCCAGTCGTCGGCGCCCACGGTGTGCGCCTCGACCACGGCGTGGTCGTAGCCGGGTTCGGTGTCCCAGAGCAGGCGGGTGGACAGGGTGGGCCGCTCCGCCGCGCTGACACCGGTGAGGTCGATGGTGCGGGTGAGGCGCTTGTAGGCGTCGTCGGTGTGCACCGCGGCGGCCATGGCGGAGCCGCTGTACGGCCCGTACGGGTTGACGGTGCCGGCGAACCGGCCCGCGCCCTCGCTCCTGAACTGCGGGTACGTGGACGGGGGCAGCTCGTCGGAGGTGACGCCGTAGGTGCCGGCCCGGTCCAGCGGATTGCCGGGCGCGTCACCCAGGGCGCCGCTGTAGCCGTCGAGGCCGCCGGAGCCGGTGAAACCGGTCGCCCCCTTGGTCGAGGTGCGGCTGTAGGCGCCCAGGTAGTACTGGCTGAAGTCGTTCGAGAGCGTCCCGTCACCGAGGTCGACGCTGCCGCCGGCCAGTTCGCCGGCCTCGATCAGCCTGCCGCCCTCGTTCAGGTAGGCGCGAAGCTGCAGCTGGGTGGCGTTGCCCGGGCCGCCCGGGCCCGAGTAGTGCACGACGGTGCGGAAGTGCTTCAGCACGCCGAGGGCGTCCGGGGCGCCCCGCAGGGCCACGTCCCACACGATCGCCCGGCGCCCGGCCGCCCGGAGCGCGTCCACGTACTTCCGTGCCTCGGCGGCGGTCGCGCCCTCCTCGGCGACGACGAGCGTGTCCGCGCGGGACCGCTCGGCGACGGTGTAGGTGAAGTGCGGGCCGGTCACCTTCCCGCCCTTGCCCGCCTCACCGGTGAACCACACCTCGACCCGGTCGCCCGGCCTGCCCCCGCGCACCGTGGCCCGGTACTCCTCGAAGTAGAGGTCGTCCTCGCCGCCGTAGGTCCGGCCGCCCCGCCAGGGCCGCAGCGGCCGCTCGTGCGTACGGCCCTTGTTGACGCGGTACTTGAGCCTCTTGCCGCGGACCGCCCTGCGGACGACGGCCGAGACCTCCTGGCCGGCACCGCGGGAGTACGACGTGGTGAAGGCGGCCGGGGTGATGTCGGCGGCGGTGAGACCGACCGCGGAGACCGGCCGGTCCGGGTGGGCGGCGGTCTCGGCGACGGAGAGCGCGAAGGGGACGTTCTTCACGAACTCCTGCTGGATCAGCTTCTCGTCGTCGGGGAAGTTGAACACCGACCGGCAGTCCTGCGGCCTCCAGGCGTCGTCCGGATCGACCTCCGAGGCGGTCTGGCAGGTCGACATCTCGGGAGTGAACATCGAGACGCCGTTGACGTTCGAGGCGTGGCCGTCCGCCTCGCCGTTGGTGGTGTACAGCTCCGAGGAGAGCTGCGGGTGGTAGCCCGGAACGGCCGGTTCGGCGGGGGTGCCGGCGAGCGCCCGGTAGAGGACGTCGTCGGGGGTGGGCGTGGCCACCTGCCAGCCGACGCCGTAGAGCAGGAGTTCGGCCGCGGAGTGGTAGTTGACGGCGTACTCGAACCCGACCCGCTTCTCGAGGCGGTCCAGGGCCACGGTCTCCGGCTCCGACCCGGGGCTCGCGCCGCGGTAGGTCTGACTGGTGGGATTGGGGGACGAACCCTCGTCGTCGTAGCCCCACTTGTAGGCGAAGTTGCGGTTGAGGTCGACGCCGTCGCCGGTGCCGATGACACCGTCGCCGTTGACGTCACGGAGGTTCTTGCGCCACAGGCGGTTGCCGGGGCTCTTGAAGGTGTAGTCGTAGCCGTCGGGGTTGGCGGACAGGACGAACCACAGCTCGGTCGAGTCGACGATCCTTCTGATGCGCCGGTCGGTGCGGTAGTTGTCCAGGTAGTAGTGCATCAGGCGGCGGGTCGTCTCGGGCGTGATCCACTCGCGCGCGTGCTGGTTCGACATGTAGAGCACGGAGGGCTTGGAGCCGTCCTTCGACTTCCTGGCGTCCCTGGTCAGTCTGAGCGCGAGGATGTCCTGGCCGCCGACGGTCTTCCCGATGGACTCGACCTTGGTCAGGCCGGGGTTGGCCCGCGCCGTCCGCAGGATCTCCTCCTTCAGGCCGCCGTCGCCGCTGTACGGGCGGAACACGCCCTGGGCGGCGTCCTCCAGGCGGGCCTCGGTGCGGGCCGACAGGGTGTGCTCGGTGAGCCGGACACCCTGCCGCTCGAGCCTCCTGGCCTGGCGCTCGGTCAGATAGACCTCGACGCCGGTCCGGCCGCCCGCGGCCACCTGCCCGGACAGCTCGCGGCCGTCCTGGCCGACCGCGAGGAGCAGGGGCAGCTGCTGGCGGGTGACCTGGGCGCGGAAGACCTTCACCGCGTCGGGGTGGGCCGGGGTGGAACCCGCTCCCCGCGCCTGGGCGACGGGCGTGAGGCTCGCGGCTGCGGCGAGGAGCGCGCCGACGGCGAGGATCGATCTCGCTCTGTGTCTCATGAACCCCCCTAGGGCCTGACCGCCCCAGCGACGACCAGGCTGCCAGGTTCATGTCACTCCATGATCGAGTCAAGGGCGCCTCATGGCCACGCAAACGCCGGTGCCGGCCGCCCAAGTGGGCGCCGCCACCGGCGAGTCGGGGTGAGTCGGCGTGGAGCGGATCAGCCCGCCAGGTTGTCCGCCAGTTCCTCCGAGAGGTTGGACTCGGTGCCCGGGACGCCCATGTCGGAGGCGCGCTTGTCGGCCATCGCCAGCAGCCGGCGGATCCGGCCCGCGACCGCGTCCTTGGTGAGCGGCGGATCGGCGAGCGCCCCCAGCTCCTCCAGGGAGGCCTGCTTGTGCTCCATGCGCAGGCGCCCGGCGGCGGCGAGGTGCTCGGGCACCTCCTCGCCGAGGATCTCCAGGGCCCGCTGGACCCGGGCACCGGCGGCCACGGCGGCACGCGCCGAGCGTCGCAGGTTGGCGTCGTCGAAGTTGGCGAGCCGGTTGGCGGTGGCCCGCACCTCGCGCCGCATCCGGCGCTCCTCCCAGGCCAGCACGGACTCGTGCGCGCCGAGCCGGGTCAGCAGGGCGCCGATCGCGTCACCGTCACGGACGACCACCCGGTCCACCCCGCGCACCTCGCGGGCCTTGGCCGCGATGGACAGCCGGCGGGCGGCACCGACCAGGGCGAGCGCGGCCTCCGGCCCGGGACAGGTCACCTCCAGGGAGGAGGAACGGCCCGGCTCGGTCAGCGAGCCGTGTGCCAGGAACGCCCCGCGCCAGGCGGCCTCCGCGTCGCAGGTGGCCCCCGAGACCACCTGCGGGGGCAGGCCGCGGATCGGACGGCCCCGGCCGTCGACGAGACCGGTCTGGCGGGCGAGCTGGTCACCGCCCGCCACGACCCGCACCACGTAGCGCGAGCCGCGGCGCAGGCCACCGGGCGCCATGACGATCAGTTCCGAGCTGTGGCCGAAGATCTCCAGGATGTCCCGCTTGAGCCGGCGGGCGGCCATCGCGGTGTCCAGCTCCGCCTCGATCACGATGCGCCCGCTCACCAGGTGAAGGCCGCCGGCGAACCGCAGAATGGCGGAGACCTCCGCCTTCCTGCAGCAGGTCCGGGTGACGGGGAGCCGGGAGATCTCGTCCTTCACCGCTGCCGTCATCGCCATGGGCCGATCCTTCCATGCATCCGAAAAATACGGTCGTACGCGGCGGCCAACAGCTCCGGGTCGTGCCTGGGGCTTCCGTCGGTCTGGGCCACCGGCGCCAGCTCGACCGCGGCCCCGAGCCGCTTGGCGGCCTCGGTGAGGGAGTCGCGGTCGGGCACGGCGGCCTCGTCGGCCAGCACCACGTCCAGGGCGAGTTTAGGGGCGTGTCGCCCCAAAACCTCCAAATGACGCTGCGGGGAGAAGCCCTCGGTTTCTCCCGGCTGCGGGGCGAGGTTCAGCGACAGTACACGGCGCGCCTTGGTCGCGGTGAGGGCGTCCAGCAGCTCGGGGACGAGCAGGTGCGGGATGACCGAGGAGAACCAGGAGCCGGGGCCGAGCACCACCCAGTCCGCGTCCAGGACCGCGGCGACGGCGTCCGGGACGGCCGGCGGGTCGTGCGGCACGAGGTGCACCGACTGCACCTCGCCCGGCGTGAGGGCCACCGTCGCCTGGCCGCGGACGGTGTCCACGTCCTCGGGGCGCTCCGGGTCGTGCCCCTTGACCAGGGCCTGCAGCTCCAGCGGCACGGCGGACATGGGCAGCACCCGCCCGTGCGCGCCGAGCAGCTTGCCGACCAGGTCCAGAGCCTGCACGTGGTCGCCGAGCTGCTCCCACAGGGCCACGATCAGCAGGTTGCCGACCGCGTGGTCGTGCAGGTCGCCCTGGGACTGGAAGCGGTGCTGGATGACCCGGGCCCAGGTCTGCCCCCAGTCGTCGTCCCCGCACAGCGCGGCCAGCGCCTTGCGCAGGTCCCCGGGCGGGAGCACGCCCAGCTCGTCGCGCAGCCGGCCGCTGGAGCCGCCGTCGTCGGCCACCGTGACGACGGCGGTGAGGTCACCGGTGATCCGGCGCAGCGCGGCGAGCGAGGCGGACAGACCCATGCCGCCGCCGAGCGCGACGACCTTGGGCTGGGCTCCGCGCCTGCGGGGGCGGCCGCCGCGAGCCTCCGCCGCGCGGGCCGCCCCGCCGTCGGCCGCCGTACGGCCCTGGCGGCTGTCCGGCACCATCCGGCGCAGCCGGCTCAGCCGCCGTGTACGTTCCGTCATTCCCGTCCCATGTCCCGGTGTACGAGCACCGTCTCCACGCCCTCGGCCGCGAGGCGCGCGGCGAGCTTCTCCGACATCGCCACCGAACGGTGCTTGCCCCCGGTGCAGCCGATGGCGATGGTCACGTACCGCTTGCCCTCGCGCCGGTAACCGGCCGCGACGAGGCGCAGCAGCTCGGCGTACCGGTCGAGGAACTCCTTGGCGCCGGGCTGGTTGAAGACGTAACGGGCGACCTCCTCGTTGACGCCGGTGTACGGGCGCAGCTCCGGGACCCAGTGCGGGTTGGGCAGGAAGCGCATGTCCGCGACCAGGTCGGCGTCGACCGGGAGACCGTACTTGAAGCCGAAGGACATGACGGTGGCCCGCAGCTCGGGCTCCTCCTCGCCCGCGAACTGGGCGTCCATCTTGGCTCGCAGCTCGTGCACGTTCAGGCTGGAGGTGTCGATCACCAGGTCCGCGTCGCCGCGCAGTTCGCGCAGCAGTTCGCGCTCGGCGGCGATGCCGTCGACGATCCGGCCGTCGCCCTGCAGGGGGTGCGGGCGGCGCACCGACTCGAAGCGGCGCACCAGGGCGTCGTCGGAGGACTCCAGGAAGACGATCCGCCGGGTGACGTGCTTGGCCTCCAGGTCCGCCAGGGACTCGCGGAGGTTGTCGAAGAAGCGGCGGCCGCGCACGTCGACGACGACCGCGATCCGCGCCACGTTGCCCTGGGAGCGGGCGCCCAGCTCGACCATGGTCGGGATGAGCGCGGGCGGCAGGTTGTCGACGACGAACCAGCCGAGGTCCTCCAGGCACTTCGCCGCCGTCGACCGGCCCGCTCCGGACATGCCGGAGATGATCACCAGCTCGGGAATGGCCGCCTCGGCGGGGCCGGCCGGTGTGACGTCCGTGCTCACCTGTGCTCCGTTGTCCTGGACCGGCTGCCGCGGGTCTGCGGCGGCCGCCTGGCGCGGCTGGTTCCCGCCCGCTTCCCCGTGCGCCTGTTCTCGCTGTGCCGTGGGCTGTGCGTCGTGCTCGGTCATGTCTCCTGCCCCCGTCGTTCGTCCGGGAGGCCCGCGCTCACGGGCTCTCCCGCGGAACCCGCCGTCGTTCCGGGTTCCTCGTCCTCAATGATCTCTCCGGTCGCCGTGTTCACGGCGGGGCCGGCCGGGACCGCCCCGGCGAGGGCCGCGGCGATGGTCTCGGCCGTCTTGCGGCCTATCCCGGGCACCTCCTGGATCTGCTCGATTGTCGCGGACCGCAGTCTCTTCACCGAGCCGAAATGCTTGATGAGCGCCTGCTTGCGGGTGTCGCCGAGGCCGGGTACGTCGTCCAGGGGGCCGGCGCGGAAACGCCTGGCGCGCCTGGTGCGCTGATAGGTGATCGCGAAGCGGTGGGCCTCGTCCCGTACCCGCTGGAGCAGGTACAGGCCCTCGCTGGTGCGGGGCAGGACCACCGGGTCGTCCTCGCCGGGCACCCATACCTCCTCCAGGCGCTTGGCGAGGCCGCACACGGCGATGTCGTCGATGCCCAGTTCGTCCAGTGCCCGGCGGGCCGCGGCGACCTGCGGCTGCCCTCCGTCGACGACCACGAGCTGGGGCGGGTAGGCGAACTTCCTGGGACGGCCGTCGTCGTCCTTGAGGGCGCCGTCGAGCACGTCGGTGCCGTTCGGCGGGACGCCCGTGCCGTCGCTGGGCGGGGTTCCGCCGAGGCTGGGCGGGGTACCGCCGTCAGCGGATGCGGGCCCTTCGCCGGTGGGGGCGGGCCCGCCGTCGCCGAGCGCGGTCCCGACGCCGGCCGCCGCCTCCCGGCCGTCGGCCCACTCCCCCGTCCGCTCCTTCTCCGCGAGGTAGCGCCGGAAGCGGCGGCCGATGACCTCGTGCATGGAGCGGACGTCGTCCTGCCCGGCGAAGCCCTTGATCTGGAAGCGGCGGTACTCGCTCTTGCGCTGCAGCCCGTCCTCGAAGACGACCATGGAGGCGACCACGTCGTCGCCCTGGAGGTGCGAGATGTCGTAGCACTCGATGCGCAGCGGCGCGCTGTCCAGGTCCAGGGCCTCGGCGATCTCCTCCAGCGCGCGCGAACGCGTGGTCAGGTCGGAGGCGCGCTTGGTCTTGTGCAGCGCGAGGGCCTGCAGGGCGTTGCGCTGCACGGTCTCCATGAGCGCCCTCTTGTCGCCGCGCTGCGGCACACGCAGCGAGACGTGCGCCCCGCGGCGGCCGGCCAGCCACTCCTGGACCGGCTCGACCGGCTCCGGCAGGGCCGGGACCAGGACCTCCTTGGGTACGGCGTCCCCGCTCTCCTCGCCGTAGAGCTGCTGCAGGGCGTGCTCGACGAGGGCACCGGTCGTGACCTCCTCGACCTTGTCCGTCACCCAGCCGCGCTGGCCGCGCACCCGGCCGCCGCGCACGTGGAAGATCTGCACCGCCGCCTCCAGCTCGTCCTCGGCGACGGCGATGAGGTCGGCGTCGGTCGCGTCGGCGAGGACGACCGCGTTCTTCTCCATGGCCTTCTTCAGGGCCCCGATGTCGTCGCGCAGGCGGGCGGCCCGCTCGTACTCCATCTCCTGCGCGGCCCGGGCCATCCGGCCCTCCAGACGGCGGAGGTAGGTGCCGGTGCGGCCGGCCATGAAGTCGCTGAACTCCTCGGCCAGGTCCCGGTGGTCCTCCGGGGTGATCCGGCCGACGCAGGGGGCGGAGCACTTGCCGATGTAACCGAGCAGGCAGGGCCGGCCCGTGCGGGCGGCGTTCTTGAAGACACCGGCCGAGCAGGTGCGCACCGGGAAGACCCGGAGCAGCAGGTCCACGGTGTCCCGGATGGCCCACGCGTGCGCGTACGGGCCGAAGTACCTGACGCCCTTCTTCTTGTGACCGCGCATCACCTGCACGCGCGGGAACTCCTCGTTCATCGTCACGGCGAGGTACGGGTAGCTCTTGTCGTCGCGGTACTTGACGTTGAACCGGGGGTCGTACTCCTTGATCCAGGAGTACTCCAGCTGCAGCGCCTCGACCTCCGTGGACACCACGGTCCACTCCACGGACGCGGCGGTGGTCACCATCGTCCGGGTGCGGGGGTGCAGGCCCGCCAGGTCCTGGAAGTAGTTCGCCAGGCGCTGGCGCAGGCTCTTCGCCTTTCCGACGTAGATCACCCGGCGGTGCTCGTCACGGAACCTGTACACCCCGGGAGAGTCCGGGATCTCACCCGGCCTGGGGCGGTAGCTGGAGGGATCGGCCATGCTCCACACCCTACTGGCGAGCGCCGACACCGCGTCGGGCCTGTGGACGGCGCTCCCCGGGGAGGGCGCTTCCCGGCCGGACGGGACCGGCCGGAAACGGCGCGTGCGGGGGCCCCGGCCAGGCCGGAGCGGAGCGCGACCGGTCCGCGGTGTTGTCGGGTCATGGTCAACACGCTTCAATGCGTGGGAACTCGGGGCCGTGCCCACCGGGCACGGACGCGACGTGCGCGGGAACGGGCGTACCCGGGCGCCCGCGGGAGTGGATCCCACGCCCGCGCCAGCGGTCTGACCAGCCGTCGTGACACCTCACAGAAAGGCCTCTGTCCATGCGGCACGCCACAGAGCACGCGGACGTCCCCACCGCCGAACTGGACACGGCCCTGCGGGGCGGCCCCTTCCATGTGGCGCTGCGCGCCGCGATAGCCGCCCGCGGACTGCCGCTCCAGCGCGTGCAGCACCACCTGTCCCGCCACGGGGTCCGGGTCGGCGTCACGAGCCTGAGCTACTGGCAGCAGGGGGCCCGGCGCCCGCAGCGCCCCGAGTCGCTGCGCGCGGTGCGGGCGCTGGAGGAGATCCTGCGGCTGCCGGACGAGTCACTGATCCGGCTGCTCACCGAGCCCGGCGGGTCCGGGCCCACCGGCCGCGGTCCGGCCCGCTCCTACCGCTCCCTGGCCGCGGCCTGTGACGCCGGGAACCGGCTCGGAGCCGATCTGGACTGGTTCCGGGACGGGGGGCTGCACACCCTGGGCCGGCACGAGCGGGTCCGGATCGGTGCCCGGCGCGAGCTGGCCGGGCTGGAGTCCCAGCACATCGTGCGGGCCCATCGCGACGGCGTCGACCGCTTCGTCGCCGTCCACCACGGCGACCCCGGCTGCAGTCCGGGCGCGATGGCGGTGCACGCACTGGAGAACTGCCGCACCGGCCGGGTCCGCTGGGACCACGACACCGGTGTGCTGGTGGCGGAGCTGCTGTTCGGTACCCGGCTGAGCTCGGGGGACACGTTTCTCTTCCGCTACGGCGTCGAGGACGGCACGGCGGGAGTGTCGGGCGAGTACGTCCACCGGTTCGGCTCCCCGGGCGGTCAGTACGCGCTCCAGGTGGGCTTCGACGCGGCGGCGCTGCCGGCCCGCTGCCACCGCTTCACCCAGCACACCCCGGCCGCCCCGCGCGGTGGCCGGCAGGAACTGCGCCTCAGCGCGCCGCACCACGGCGTCCATCTGGTCGAGCCCCGGATCCGGCCGGGGATGGTGGGCATCGCGTGGGAGTGGGAGTGACCCCTGCGAACGAGCCCTCCGGTTCTCCCCCGCCGCAGTGACCTCGCCGCCATGGCCCCGCTCAGGCGTCCGGCCCGGCGATGATCCTCCCCTTGGCGGCGCGGACCGGGATCTCGCCGAGCGGTTCGGTGGCCGGGGCCTGCAGCACCTCGCCGGTCAGCGCGTCGAACTCACTGCCGTGGCAGGGGCAGATCAAGGTGGTGCCCCGGAGCTTGTTGATCACACAGCCGGCGTGGGTGCAGACCGTGCTGTAGGCCTTGAGCCCGCCGCCCGCGTCCCGGCCCACCACCACGTTCCGGTCCCGGTAGAGCTTGGCGCCGCCCTTGGCGACCTCGCTCTCGGCGCCGAGGTCGACCGGCGTGGTCGGGGCCGCGCCGGCCGCGTCGCCGCCCGGCGCCGAGCAGGCGGCGAGCCCCAGTCCGGCGGCCGGGGCCGCGGCGGCTCCGCGCAGGACGGTACGACGACTCGCTGACGATCGGGCGGGCATCAGGATCTCCACTGTTCAGGGGGGGGCGGGCAGCCCGACGATACCCGGGGTCCGCGGGGTGCCGAGGAGCGGGTGCGGGGCGGGTGCGGGGCGGCGAGGAGCCGCCGGGGACCCGGTCGGACGCGGCGCGGTGACGTGGCGGACGCGGGCCGCGTAGGCGTTTGCGCGAGCGTTTACGCCATCCGGGCGGATGGGATACCTTCGCGGCCGGAGGCCACGCGCCCGTGGCCCGGCGGCCCGCCCGGCGCCGGAGCCCACCGCCGCCGCCCGGCCCGGCGGGGAGATCGGCGCCCGGGCCGTCCGCGTGCTGCGGGAGCGGCCGGCCGCGCCGGACCGGCCCACCAGGGCCGTCCGGCTGCCCCGCGCCTTCGTCCACCGCACCTCCCGCGGGTGCCCGGAACAGCGGGGCGGGTCAGCGGGCCGCCCGCCGCCCGGGCCCACCGGGACCGCCTGGAGCACGCAGCCGTCCGCGCCTCTGGAGAGGGGAACCGCCTCGTGATCGTCGTCGCCGGAGAGGCACTGATCGACCTGGTACCGCGTGGCCCGGGCGCCCTGGCCGACCTGAGGCCTGCGCCGGGGGGCGGCCCGTACAACACCGCGGTGGCCCTCGGCCGGCTCGGCTCCCCGACCGCCTTCTGCTCCCGCACCTCACTCGACGCCTTCGGCGAGGCCCTGCTCGACGGTCTGCGCCGGGCCGGGGTGGAGGTGTCGGACGTGCAGCGCGGCCCCGAGCCGACCACCCTCGCCGTCGCCACCGTCGACGCCGGCGGCTCGGCCGCCTACTCCTTCTACGTGGACGGCACCGCGGACCGCCTCTTCACCGCCCCCGCCGCTCTTCCCGCGGGTACGCGCGCGGTGTCCTTCGGCACCTGCTCGCTGGTCCTGGAGCCCGGGGCGAGCGCCTACGAGAAGCTGATGCGCGCGGCCGCCGCACGGGGCCTGTTCACCGCCCTCGACCCCAACGTCCGTACCGGGCTCATCCCGGACGCGGACGCCTACCGGGCGCGCTTCCGTGGCTGGCTGCCCTCGGTGACGCTGCTGAAGCTGTCCGAGGAGGACGCCGCGTGGCTCGGCGGCACCCCGCGGGAGTGGCTGGCCGCGGGCCCCTCGGCCGTCGTGGTCACCCGGGGCGGTGAGGGTCTGACCGTGCACACCCGGGACGGTACGGCGTACGCGGAGCACTCCGTACCGGGCGAGAAGGTCGAGGTCGTGGACACCATCGGCGCCGGTGACACCGTGAACGCGGCCCTGCTGCACGGACTGGCCACCCAGGACGCGCTGTCGTCCCGGGGGCTGGCGGCCCTGGGGCGGGACGGCTGGCGGCGGCTGCTGCGGTTCGCGGCGCGCGCGGCGGCGGTCACCTGCTCCCGGGCGGGGGCGGAGCCGCCGTT
>NZ_JALLIN010000078.1 GCF_023630175.1 Streptomyces cellostaticus
CTAGCCCGGCGCTGGGCTGGACCAGCCACATCACCACCGCTCTCGACCGGTTCGTCCAGCTGCCGGACCGCGGCTGACCGACGAATTCCCCGTCCCCACGACAACACCTCAACACCCGGACAGTGGAATCCGGCGCCGCCCCGAGACGACACTCGGGCCTTGGTCCTGCCCAGCTTCAGCCCACCACACGAAAACGACCCACCGACTCCGTCGGCGGACCGCCACGAAACTTCGAGCTGAGTTGAATTTGCCATCTTTATTTTGATTGCGCCATATCGTCCGCTATGTGTAGCCACCCTTGACTATCTGTGCATCTGAGGCTGAGACTGTCGAGAAGATGATGAAGACTCGCATGTGGTTCGAGGCATACCTTGGGGTCAAGGGGACTGGTTGGCTCCTTCGTCACCTCAACGAGCTGTGTGGCCTGACAGCAACGTTTGCCAGGCGCCTTACATGCGGCCAGAGGAGCGCCCGGGGGGTGGCATGACTGCCGAATTAGGCGGTTCTCGAATTGTACCCAGAATGGATCACCTGACTTCCCTTGTGTATCGATTTGCGCTGGAAAGAGGGCAGTGCACGAGGGATTCTTTGCGGTCCACACTCGGACTTTCCACGGATCAGGTGCAGCGGTCGATTGACTCACTCCAGGCGCTGCGTCTTGTCCGATGCGTTGTGGATGAAACAGACGTTTTCGTTCCGGTGAGTCCCGAGGCAGCTGCCGCGCAGTTGGTCACGCCGATCGAGGCGGAGATCCGGCAACGGCAGAGCGCCGTCGAGCAGGTGCGTTCGGATCTGATGACCCTGCTGCCCCTGTACCACGAGTCCCGTCGGCGGCGGCGCTCCAAAGAGGCTATCGACGTTGTCGACGACACTGGTGCCGTTCTGTCCGTACTGACGGACATCGCGCAGAACTGCAAGCGCGAGGTCCTGACGGTTCAGCCAGGTGGCGGGCGCCCGGCGGCCGTCCTGGAAGAAGCATTTCCGCGCGATGCAGCCATGCTCGAACGCGGAATCACCATGCGTATCCTGTACGAGGACACGGCCCGTTTCAGCGCTCCCACGCAGCGGTACGTGCGGGCAATGGAGAAGGCTGGCGCCCTGGTCCGGACGACAAGAGAGCTGCCCAGCCGCCTGCTCATCTTCGACCGGGAAACGGCGGTTATCCCTCTCGAACGCTCCGCGACCGGAGCCGTATTGAGCCGGGAGCCGTCAATCGTGGAATTCATGTTGCGGGTGTTCGAGCAATATTGGAATACAGCCACGCCGTTCAGCGAGGCTTTGGACGGCAGTGCCAGCCTCGACCAGGTGAAACAAGCGATCAGTCAACTGTTGGTTGCCGGACACAAGGACGACTTCATCGCTCGCAGGCTGGGTATTTCGGTCCGTACCTGCCGCAGGCATATTGCGGAAATTATGCAGCGCCTCAACGCGGAGAGCAGATTTCAGGCCGGTTACGTCCTCGCCCAGTTGGATTCTTGACGCTGGCTGCTCGGCCTGGTGCCGTCCGGTTCATCGCAGAGTGCCTGTGCGGCGCAAGATATCGGGTGTGGGCATCTTTACCCGGACCTCCGATGTGCGAGTTCCTGCCGCACTCCTCATGTTCAGGCTGAACGATCACCAGGCACCCCTGAGCCTTGCCATCTTGATCCGGATAGGCACCTGCTCAACAGCACCGTGATGAACTCCTGAGCCGTCTCCCACATGTCGCCGGCGTGGACGCGCATGCCGGTCGTTGGTGTTTCCTGTGTCCCGTCCGCTCCTCGTTCTGGCCGACCGAGCCTACCGCGGAGCCGGAGCCACCGTCCGCACCCCCTACTGAGGCCGAGACCTTCCCGAGAAGTACGGCCAGTTCAACTGGGACCACGCCCGGCTGCGAGCACCAGGCGAACGCGCCTTCGCATGCCTCAAGGAATGGCGAATCCTCCGCAAAGCCCGCTGCAGCACCAACCGCATCGGCCGGCCGCACGGTTGCCGCCGTTCACGCCGTCGAGATCGCCTGGCGCTCAGACACGCGGAACCGAGGAGGTTCCATCAATCCACTGCTGCCGGTCCCGCGCGAAGAGTCGCTCGGTGAACGGCTGGGACCAACGGCCGATACTGCCGTCAACACCCCCATATTCCTCCAGGAATTGACAGTCGGAGGGCTGCAATGCGTCAAGGATTTCCCTTGGAACAGAATCCGGGTACAGGAGTGCGGTGTAGTGCATGGCGTAGTAGACACTCTCGGTGGTTGCTGTAGCGCGAACCTGACGCAGGATGTCGTCCCAGCCCCCGCATTTGGTCGTATAAGAACAAAGGAGAGATATGTCGAGGAACTTCAAAATCTGGAGATCGGTACCCGCCTCGATATAGTATCGCCCAGTGGCCTCCTTCCTGAGGTGCAGGCACAGGTCAATGAACTGGTCTTCTGGTGACATGGCGAACGAAGGAACTCCACACAGCTCCAACGGTTTGCGGCGTCCAAGGATGTCCGGCACCGAAAGCTTGCTCTGTGTGATCTTCTGCGATATGTCCAGACAGACATCGATGGGAAACACGTCCACCGCTGGATCGCGGGAAAGTTTGACGTACGGTAGCTGATTGTTGACGTGCAGACCCCAGAACACCTGCGTTTGACGAGTAAACGGCTCGATGTTTTTCCCATCGAGCGATACACGCCCTTGAACGTAGCCACACTGCTCCAGGACACGGCATATCCGAGTCGCAGAGGGCTGGTCGACGAGAATGTCCAGGTCGTACATTCGACGCAGCCCGGGGTCCTGGTAGAGGGACTCGACGATAACCGGCCCCTTACGGATGGCGTAGCAAATCCTCGCCTCGTTCAGTGCGAAGAACACCTTCCCAAACTCTTGGGCGAGAGCCTCGTTTCGCCTACTGTTTGCGAAGTAGACGGAATCGAACAACCAGTGGTAAGGAATCACTGGGACATCAGCCTGACGGTGCAGGAGACGATGCGTCACGATGTGTTTTCCAACTAGGGGAATTACCTTGTGACGACCGGCCTGGTCAATGAAGAAACCCCAATCAAAATCTTCCTGATGGGCGGCCAGGATATGTCGACAGTGCGCCACAGCATCCGCAGTGAGGTTAACTCGCGAAAGATGGAGAAGGAGGTCGAACTCAGGCCTCCCGTGTGTACCACCGATTTCAAGCCGCATCGAACTCGCCTTCGGGTATTGTCAGGTCAAGGGGATCGAAGGTCTCCCGCAAAATGGAGCGCGGAAACTGATGTGCACTGCTCCACGCCTTCAGGGGAGCGTAGGCGCGACGCCGCGACAGCGGAGATCTTCTCGGCGTTTTCAGTCACCCTCCCCATCCAGAGGTGTTCGGCGATTTAGTTGCTCCCCAGGCCGGGAATATATCTCTGAGCACCCGAGCCGCCCTTCGGCTCGTTGAATCGACTGGACCTCACGGAGGGGCCATCGAATGATTGATCACTTCGACACTAGGTCGTCCTTGAAGAACACGTACAGCCCTGGAAGCGTCATCAAACTGCAGTGCAGCAAGTGGGCAGCTCGCCGTGCAAATGCCATATATGGGGTATGACTTCTTTCTGGAGGTGACAGTCGAAGAATGCGCTCCTGGACTTCCGATGCCAGGTCGGAAGCCTTGAGGGTGAGGGGAAATGGACCAAGAATGGAGGAGAACCATGCAGCCCGCAGCCCGCAGCCCGCAGCCCGCAGCCCGCAGCCTGCAGCGCCGGCGAACGTCGATCACCGCCATGCGCTGGCTGTCGTCGTCACGGTTCTTCGTCCGACGCATACACCTGGAATCTGGTGTTCCTGCAGTTGCTCCTGGAAGACCTGGGCCACCGGGTGGTCAGCCTCGGCTCATGCGCACCCGACGAACTCGTCGTGAACAGCTGCCGCGTTCTCGACGCCATGGAGGGCGGCCCTGTTTCGTACTGCCTGCCCTACGGTCGCACCCCGCTCGCCGATTCGGTGCGTAACTGGCTGAGACCTGCCGCTTTCTCGCCGACCTACGCGCCACCGGCCGCGAACCACACCTGGAGACCTTCCGCGGCTGCATGCTCGGCCAACTCTGCCCGCCCGGTCTGCTGGTGGCCATCAGCTTCCTCGAAGCGCTCTTCTCCCGGCGCCTCGGCCTGCACAGTGTCTCCCTCAGCTATGCTCAGCAAACCAACGCTGAGCAGGACGAACAGGCCGTCGCCTCGCTGCGTGCACTCGCTTGCGAGCTACTGCCCGACACGGACTGGCACGTCGTCCTGTACACGTACATGGGCCTGTACCCGAGGACGGTACAGGGGGCGGCACGCCTGCTGGAGGCATCCGTCGACCTGGCGGTGCGCACGGGAGCACACCGGTTCATCGTGAAGACCGAGGCCAAGGCGCACCGCATTCCTACCGTCGAGGACAACGTCGCCGCCTTGCGCATCGCAGCGGACACCGCCCGTACCGCCGCGCGCCGGCCCTCCCCGCGCGGCCACCGAGGGCAACCCGGCCCACGCCTAAGGGCTGTCCCGTAACCGTGGTTGCGGGACAGTCGTCAGGCGCTCGGGTTCCTCCACAGATGCCGCTCGTCCAGGGTCCCGAATCGCACGTCTCCGCGTTCAAGGTCGACGAGGATGGGCCAGCAGTCCAACAGTTGCTCTCTCGCATCACGCGAGGCGAGGTATTGCACAGAGTTGTAGGGCACGATCAGGAGCCCGTTGCTCTCACGGACCCGCTCTGCGTCGATGGCGAGAGGCGGCTCGTCATCGCGTTGGCTGTGCGCGAGAAACGCCACCGCGAGTTGCAGGGCCTCGTCCGGCTCCATCATCCGTCTCCAGTCCGTCGGCTCGGAGAAGGCACCCTAACCGGCCTGGGATGATCTTGGTGTGGCTGGTGTGATCACGGCGTCGGAGCCGTCTTGGATACGTCCGTTCACCGGGCTGAGCCCGCGCTCCTTCGGCAAGTTGGTGACCGCGGTGCAGCGCGAGAGTGCAGCCGAACCACGGGCGGGTCGTCCGTGGGGCCTGTCGCTTGAAGACCGTATTCTCCTTGTCGCGGCCTACTGGCGAACCAACTTGACCATGCGCCAACTGGCCCTGCTGTTCGGGGTTTCGAAGTCGGCGGCCGACCGGATCATCGACCACATCGGCCCTCTGCTGGCCTTGCCGCCCCGACGCCGGTTCGCGAAGGGCACTGTGTTGATCGTGGACGGGACGTTGGTGCCCACCCGAGACCATGCGGTGGCCGAGCAGTCGAAGAACTATCGGTACTCCACGAATCACCAAGTCGTCGTCGATGCCGACACCCGCCTGGTCGTTGTGGTCGGTCGGCCGCTGCCGGGCAACCGGAACGACTGCAAGGCGTGGGAGGAATCGGGGGCCAAGGTAGCGGTCGGCCGGACGACCGTGATAGCTGATGGCGGCTATCCAGGGACCGGATTGATCATGCCTCACCGCCGCACCCAGGGCGAGGAACTGCCCGGCTGGAAGCGGGAGCACAACCGCTCACACAAGCAGGTCCGTGCGCGAGTGGAGCACGTGTTTGCCCGGATGAAGACCTGGACAATCCTCCGCGACTGCTGGCTTAAGGGCGACGGTGTCCACCACGCCGTGCGCGGCATCGCCCGACTGCACAATCTCAACCTTGCTGGATAGGGCCATGGCCGAACTCAGGCAGGTCCCTCACCCGCGTCCGCCAGCGGGGTGCGGCGTGTGCCGCGGCCACTGCGCGCCGACCTGTTCCACCACAGCGGCCCGGAACGCTTCCAAAAGGACGTATCCGGGATACGTCCCAAACGCTCCGTACTTCCAGCGGTAGTAGCACGACCAGTAGCTCACCACGCGCCGCTCCGTGCGAGCGAAGAAGGCCGGATTCCGAGCGATGAACTCCCCGTAGAGGCGGCGCTGGGCCGAGCCCGGGACGGCGAGTCCTGGAAGGCCGCGGCCGATCGCCTCGATGGTCTCCAGCACGTATTCGCCGGCCAACTGCACCACGAACGGCACCACCCACGGCTCGCCCAACGCCACAATCTGCTCAAGGTGCCGCTGGCGGACCCGGCCATCACTGTGCCGGGAGTACAGGCAGTGCAAAATCACCTGCTGAGTTCCGGCCAGGGGCGGCCGCTCCGAGTCGGTGCTCGGCTCCTCGTTGTAGATGCGCGACGGGATGGCGACGGTCTCGCCCTGCACCTCGACCTCGAAGGGCATCGTCGGCGCGAGCCTGGCCTCCGGCATGACCGCCAGGACGCTCTGCACGTCACCGGCAAGACGGGTCGGAAACGCTGCCACCAGGGCACAGGCGACGTTCGACGGATCCCGAGGCAGCTGCACAACAGGAGGATAAGCGGCGAACCTCTCGGTCTCTCAACCGCCCGCCTCAACATTGCGGGACAGCCCTTAGGTGATGGCCAGCAGATCTTGCAGTTCACCCCTCGCCACATAATTGAGTGCATCGCGGTGGCCTCCGGAGAAAGACCGACAATCCTCTGCGGCACCCAGGGCGGAGATCTGCTCTGCCTGGAACCCCGTCTCTGACCCTGACGCCTGCGTGGCGCTGTGTGCTCATCGCGAGTGCCCCATCAGACTGGCTTTCGTACGCAGCCAGAGTCTGTGAATTGAGAATTCGCGCTTACGGTTACCCACGCGCTGATCGCCGCCGCGGCCTGGTCGAGCACCAGATGCCTCCATCGCCGGGTGATCCTCCTCGTCAGGAGCGCCATCAAGTAGTCAACCTGCAGCGCGGTGGACGGCTACAGCTACACGTCCTTGGTGACCGAGGGGACGTCGTGCCCCAGCAGCGTGGACAACGCGTACCAGAGGTCGCCAAACTGCTCGCGTAGATTGGCCAGTTCGTCGGACACGACCCGCACGTACGGGAGTTGCTTGTACTGGCCCGTCCGTTGAGCCCGCCGGATCGCCTCCGTACGCGAGCCCCAACGGGTCGCAATAGCCCGCGACATCCCGCAACCCGCGGCGCGGGACCGTCGCCGGCGCGGCAAGTCGGACTCGCTCGATGGTCAGAACGCGGCCCGGGCGGTGCTGGGCGAACGGGCGCGCGCCCAGGCCAAGTCAGGGGGGGCCGTGAGGCGGTTCATCGACGAGTGCGGCCCGGCCTCCACCGACCTCGCGACTCATGCCGGGCCGGTGCCCATCACGTTCGGTGGGTTGCTGGTTCCGTGCGTACGCCCAGGCCGGTCGAGCCGGGAGCCGTTCGCAGATCCTCGACCTCTTGGACGAGCTGTTGTTCTTCGGGTCGTACGGAGTGGCAGAGCAGTCGCGGGCGTCGATCGGGGAGAGAAGGGACGCCCGTATGAGGTGCGGAGTGCCAAGGTCCGATTCCCTCTGCTCTTCCAAGGGTTGGCGACGTATCCGATGCCGGCGACGAGTCGTGGCAATCCGCAGGAAGGGCGGCGTACGGTGATCGAATGGTGGCGATACTGCGGTGCACCCCAGGCGAGGCCAAGTTCCTCGGCAGCCGGAAGCGGCAGGAGCAACTCGATGCCGGCTGGGAGTCGGTCGGAGAACGGGACGAGTGGAAGAGCAGACATGTCGTCCTGGTGGTGACCGGGCAGGAGAGAGGTCGACCGCGAGTCGAATACGTGGGGCAGGCCCGGTGCGGTCGCCACGCCGGGACCTTCCGGCGTGTGGTCGAGGTGACTCAACTCCATCGAGTCGCGCCTCCGGTCCCGATGGAAGATTTGTCCGACCAGCTTCCGCTCCGACACAGGGACGCAGTCGACCGGTCCGGCGTGTTGACGAAGCGGTCCGGCGAAGAGTTGCTGAACGCTCTTACCACGCTCCGCGCGGATCTGGCTGCGGTCATCGCCCAGTTGCAGGAAAGGGTGGGCGGTGTCCGGATCCTCGGCAGAGTGCGGGAGTTGTTCCTGGAGCAGAGAGATGCCACCGGACTGGCACTTCAACTGGGCGGATTCGACCGGAGCATCATCGAAGAGGCGAAGTTCCCGGAAGAGGGCGGGGATCAGATCCCCGTCCTCGCCACCCTGCCGGGACATCCGGCGCACGAGGATCACCTCGTCGCTCACGATGCGCAACGTTTCTCTGACTGGATCGGAAGTGACGCGGAGCATCTCGCGAAGCGTGTATTCCACAAGGGCGACCAGCAACTGTTCATCGCCAACGTGAACCGCCTGCCGGCTGAGGACACGCTGGGGGTCGACCTGATCTATCACCATGTGAGCCGGGACAGCTTCATCCTTGTCCAGTACAAGAAGATGGTCCAGGTCGGAGCCGGGCGCAGAGAGTGGGGATATCGGCCGGACGGTGATCTTGACGACCAGCTCAAGCGCATGAGGCAGGTAGAAGAGGCGTGTATGCGGCTGGAACAGGATCCGCCGGCCGATTACCGCTTCGTTCACCAGCCGTGCTGGATCAAGTTCTGCAAGTCCGAACAAGTGGCGCCGAAGGGAGATGCGCTGATCGGCGGGATGTACCTCACGCGCGAACACGTCGAGTGGCTGCGAGGGCGGCCCGGACTGGCCACCGGTCCGAAAGGGGGTGAGCTGTTCGGCTACCACACGGTGCCCCGGTATCTCGACAACACGACCTTCACCCAACTCGTGCAGGACGGCTGGATCGGAACCCGTGGCAGGGCCAGTGACATCATCCAGGCCCAGATCAAGGCCAGTCTCGACGGCTCACGCGCACTGGTCTTCGCCGGCCTCATCGGCGACGACACGACCCAGGCCGAGCGTACGCGGGAACGCAGGGGCGGTCTAACGGGCTGAGAGTGTGAGGGGTGGGGCCGACCGTGAACCGGTGGATCCGCCCTCACCACGGCAAGAAGCGGACTTGAGCCGCCGGTCCCGGGGAGAGCGGCGGGGTATCGGCGCGCCGCCGGCTCGGTCAGCGCGTTGGCCCGCTTGGCATGGAGAAGGCTGGCCATGTGAGGATGCGGTCACCGCGGCAGCGGAACTCGGCGGTCACGGTGCTGCGGGTCCTGATCACGCGGCAGTCGGGGCACGCAATCATTGCGACAGGTTTTGCCGCCTTGTGCGTGATCGTCAAGAGATGCGCAACGCTGCAGTGTATTGGCCGGCGGTGCGGTCATAGATGACCAGGTCGGGGTGAACGTTGGCATCGTGGACACGGCCGAGCGTCACCGCAGCCGAAACGGGCATAGCTGCCAGTACGTGCAGTCGTCGTAGGTTCTTGTGGTTGGCCTCCAGCTCGGAGAGCAGTTGCCGGAGCACCGAGGTGAACTCGTTGAGCGTGGGAACGGAATTGATTACATCGACGGACGGGGTGACGTCGTGCGGGTGAATCGTCCAGCGCGGAAGCAAGGCAAGCTGTTGGGGTAGCTCTTCTGCCTGGATCGATCCGGAGATGTTCAATATCAGCACTCCGTCAGAGGCGTCAGGGGCAGGAGAGATAGGCGGCTCGGTGACGAAGCGCACCATCCGGTCCGTCGTGTCGGGCCAGGACCAGGATTCCGTGCTGCGGTGCCGTTGGTAGATGGAGACGGTGAACGTGTCGTCCAAGCGGGAGCCGAAATAGGCAAGCAGTGGCAAGCGGGCGAAGGCGAAGGCACTCACGTGGTGCACCGAGTCCTCACGCAGCGCTTCCGCCAGCTTGTGTTCCAGGACCCGATCGATTTGCTGCTGGCACTGTTTCCAGTACGCTGGCCCGCCGGCCTTCTCACCGGGTATGCGTCGTAGATCGATCTCGAAGCCGTCGCCGTGCAGGCTGAGGGGGAAGTCGGGGAATCGCTCTTCGGAGCGGATGACGGCCTCGGCGGCAGTGGGCTTGGTGAGTTCGACTTCCTGGCCGCGAACTTGTCCGATCAGCCGGATTACCACGGTGCCGGTTTCCGGGTTAAGACCGGTCAGCCGCCGGATCCACTCCTCCCGATCGCGCTTGATGCGCCGGAGCCGTTCGACCGTCATGACGTCGAGAGAGCCCTTGCGGTCGATTTCGTTATGCTCGCCGCGGCACAGCAGCATGAGGTTGTCAGCCAGGTCGCGCTGGTCCTTCGGGAGGGGGTCCATGCCGCGCGGTGACTTCGGCGTTGCGTCCTGCCCCACGATGTGGGCGAGCTCTCCGAGGGTGAAGTCCTGATAGGTGAGTTTTCCCTCGAGAAGGTAGGTTCCGCAAAGTTCACATCGTCCGCCGGCGCGGACCCAGACCTTGAGCCGCTCGACGTCGGGGATGGACTTGCGTGCCACAGGTCGACTCCTCTTGGCGCAGGCGGGGGTTGGGTGTGTCATGGGCCTTGGTTCGGGGACACCGGTCTGTTGCTGTGGTGCCATGCAGCGGAAGTATGGGGTATGGGCGCTCGGTCTGGCCGCACCGGCCGGGCTAGGGGACATGGGGAACGTAGTGATGATGCGGTCCGCTGCGGGCGTGTGGAAGAGCGACCAGGTGGGTTCCCGACTTCGACGCGGCCAGCTGCATGCCGAGAAACGTGGTGAGCGTGGCGGCGACGGCGGCGAGGTCGGCTGAGGATCCGTGGAAGGTGGGAACGGAGCAGCCGCGGGTCGGTATGAGTTCGTCGTCGGGCTCTGCTTCTTGCCACAGGGCGTGGTACAGCTCGAGTTGGTGGTCGTCAAGTACCGAAAAGCCAGCCAGGGAGTCCAAGCTGTGGGGGCCTTGGAGGGTTCCCGGTGCGCAGACGGTGAGGATGCCAAGTGTCCCGGTGCGGGTGTCTGTGGCGATCTGGGCGAGGGTTGCCTTGCGGTTGGGTGTGCGGGCGAGGGCATCGAGGCATTGCCCGATGGCCAGGCTGACCGTGGCGTCGATCACGAGATCGGCGTGGTTCATGATCTGTTCGGCGTCTTCGGGGACGAGGCCCTCAGCGATGTCGACGGTCAGGCGGTCGTCGATGTTACGCAGTCGGTCAGCCAGTGCGGCGGCCTTGGCCGCGCCGAGGTCGGTCTCGAGGAAGTTCTGCCGGACGAGCAGCCCGCCGGTGACGACGCTGGGGTCGCACAGCGTGATGCGTGCTGCTCCTGCGCGTGCGATGAACTCGGCGGTCCAGGATCCGATGCCTCCGCAGCCCCAGATGTGGATGTGCTTGTTCTGGTAGCTGTTGACGGGGCGGTTGTCGTCGCGGCGGGTTGTGACGGCATGCCGTTCGTCGGACACTTGGCACCACTCGATCGGGAGGGCCGGGTTGACCGCGCTGGGGGCGAGAGTGCTCAGGCAACCGGGCTGGCGCCCTGCGAGGCTGCGGAGTTCGTTGGCGGCGCTTGCGGGGATTCGGCCCGCGAGCAGGTGGGGTGGGCCGCCGGCGGGGTGGGGTACGGCCAGGAGGAGGTATTGGGGTGTGTCCTCAGCGTTTCTCACCACGCTGGTCGCGAGGGAGGTCAGCACGGCTGGCGCGAACGGCCTGGCGGTGGGGGCACGGCTGGCGAGTGGCGCATCGATCTGCTGGAGGAGTTCGACGAGTGTGGTGCCGGCTCCCATTGGCAGGGGCGCGGGGAGGATGATGACCGGCAGGCGTGCCGTGGGAGGTTCTTGTGGAGTGAAGGTGAGGTTCAGGCGCTGAGCGGTCCTTGGGATCAGGTATCCGGCCTGGACGCACTTTCCGAGCACGGGTTCACGCACAACGATGGTGGGTGTTCCTGCGGACTGATGCAGGACTCCGCCGACCGCGTGGTAGAGGGCGGTTGAGGCGTTGAACCGGTTGCCGGCGGCATCGCCGAGCCAGGCCCACAGGCGGTTTAGGCTGGAGCGGATGCCGCCTGCCGGGTTCCATTCTCGCGCCGGGTCCAGGTACAAGCACAGCCGGTAACCCTGCAGGACGTGGGGGTATCCGATGAACCGGGTGTGCGTTACGTCGACTTGTGGGGGGAGCAGCGGGGAGGACGGGACGCTGAGAACGAACCGCTCGCGCGGCTGGAGCTGAATCCCTCCCTCCACCGAGACGGTCCCCCTCGTGTCGATCTCGATCGTGATTGCCAGGGCGCCGTCGTCCGTACGGTCAGGCACTCCCACCACGCGCAGGGTGTCCGGCTGCTCGGCGCCGATCGCGCGGAGATCCGCGAGCGCCTGTCTCTGCCACGGTGTGGGAGCGCCGAACCGCCCAGGCTTTCGCTTGCTCATCCAGCGCGCCCCGACCGCCCCGTCGTCGTCACGGCGGCCACGGACGCGGCGGGGAACTTCGCGCTGCTCTGCTGGGCGTCGGGCTCCTTGAAGCCGGTGCCGAACAGACCCTGCCACAGCTCGATGCTGGTCTCCTTGTCCGCATGGTGGTAGGCAGCCTCGATCTCCTCCGTGTGCACGCGGATTCGCTCGCGGAAGTAGGCGTAGGTGTCCTGGGTCCAGCGGTGGTCAAACGTGACGCCCGACCCGGAGGGGTCGGCGATGGACGGCTTGTTGGGGTTGGCCTGCAGGTAAGTGTTGAGGTCCTGGACCAGGTGGAGCAGGGACGTGGGGACGTTGGCGTAGTAGCCCGGATCGATCAGCGTCTTGGTGTCGCTGACCTGGTTTCCGAGCAGAGTCGTGAGGATGATCGACCGGGTTCCGGTGAAGGAGTTCTTGTGGTCGCGCAGGTACTTCAGCAGCCGGATGACCCTGCGCAGGTTCCCGCTGGTGATGTCGTCCTGATTGCGCATCCAGGCCGTGAAGCCCTCGGGGTCCGTCGCCTCCCAGCAGTTGTCGTCCCGGTTGACGATGACCTCGCGGCCGTCGCTGAGCTGGACGTACGGGACGATGTCCACGTGCATCAGGTTCTTGTATTCCAGACGCACGCAACGGCACTTGCGCGAGTGCGGCATCTCGCGGTAACGGCTGTGGCGGTCCAGTGCCGCGTAGACCTTGTCGATGTAGGTCTTGGAGCTGCCGTGCCAGTCCGGGTTCTCCTCCATCAGAAGGAGGAAGTCGGCATCGAACTCCTTGTCGCCGACCGGGTTGATGATGGTTCTCTGCGCCCACGAACCTTGAGGGATCTTGTCGAGGACGAGGTGTCCGATCTCCTTGTCTGCCTTGAGGGCTCGGTAGACACTGTCCACTCGGTTGTCGAGCATGTCGAGCTTGAGCCGGCTCAGGTTGACCGTGTCCGTGAGGAGCGTGTTGAAACAGGTGGTGAGCTGCACTGGCGCCATCCCGTAAATCGTCTTCACCGAAGATGATGACACCGTAGCGTGGGGGTACGACAGCGACGGTGACACGGCTGGCCAGCCTGCCTTCAGAGCGGGGTAGTTAAAGGGCGCGCTTGGAACGACGAAGCTCCGCCGGAAGCGAAGCCTCGTCGAAGCTGGCTTAGGGCGTGGGGCGGCATCCGGCGCGCGCATCGTTATACTCCGGATCTCCGCTTTCGAGGACGCGGAGTAGAGACGCCGTGACAACACGCGTCTTACGGCCGATGCGTAGCACACGGCACGGAAACTGCCCGTTGCGGATCAGGTCGTATCCCTTGGCCCGTGAGAATCCCAGCGCCTTTGAGGCGTCCTCCACGCTCCCCGTTCCGTCCCAGGTGGCGCGGATGTGAGCGGGGCTATAGCGAGGGCCCAGAGTCTCTTCGATCTGCGTGTTCATTCCGATTACTTTCGTCTTGGCGGGTAGCCCGTGCCGGGCCTACGGACACCGCATGCGCCGGTCATCGCGGTGACCGTCAATACTCCGCGTTATCGCCGGTTTGGCTAACCGGCGGTTTGGGGCTATGTTGCCTCGCTCGCCGTGGAGGGGCTCACTCTGACAGCGTGAGGCACGATGCCGGAGAGGAGTCGGCAGAGTCCAGCACTTCACTGCACTGCCCAGCACTGTGACGAACGGTTACCACGGATGAGTTGGGTGTTGCCTGGGTCGCAGTTCGCCCCGTTGCGCCACTGCAGGTCAATTGGGGTCTGGCTCTTCGGGGTCAGGCCCCTTAATTTTGACCGTGCTGGATAGGTGCTGGATTTCCTGACCCCTCGTCACCTGCCGTCAACTCCGCATCTCCCGTAGTGTGCTGGATTCGTGCTGGACGCCGACGAATCACGGGTACCACCGGCCTGCGTGCTGCGCGCCGGGGCAGCTGACTCAGTCGATTGGGCATCGGCACACCTTCTTCACGTGACTCGCGCCGGTTGCGGAAACAAGTCTC
>NZ_JALLIN010000079.1 GCF_023630175.1 Streptomyces cellostaticus
TTCGGCTCGTAACGCCGCCATCGAGCCTGCGACAGCAGATGAGGGTGGCGGCGATGCCGACGAAGGCGAGGAAGTGCGCGGCCTCGCCGCGGGACCGCCCTCAGTCCGCGATGCGGTCGAGCCACTCCTTCATCAGGCCGCGCTCGCCGGGGCTCAGCGCCGAGGTCCGCGGGAGGACCGCGCGGAGGGCCACCGCGGCGCCGGCCGGTCCGGGGGCGGCCCCGGTGGGGGTCTCGGTGGTGACGGCGGCGATGACGGCCTCGCGGGCCAACTCGGAGACGGTGAGGTCGCGTTCGTCCTCGGGGGTGGCGATCAGTGCCAGGGCGGTGCCGCTGCCCGCCGCGTGGATCAGGCGGGCGGCACGGTCCTCGGGCACCCGCAGACGGCCCGACTCGGCGATGCGGTGCACGTACGAGGTGAGGTGTTCGAAGGCGGCCGCGGCGGCGGGTGAGGCCGCGCCCGGGCGGGGGTCGCCGTACATGAGGCAGTACAGCGCCGGATTGGCCAGGGCGAAGTCGATGTTCAGGGCCCAGCCGGCGCGCAGGTCCTCGACCGGATCGCCGCTGGGCTGCACGTGGCTCTTCGCCTTCAGGTGCGCGGCGAAGCCGTCGGCGGCCACCGCGTCGAGGAGTCCCTGCTTGTCGCCGAAGATCCGGTAGATCGTGGGGGCCTGCAGGCCCGCCGCCGCACTGACCGCCCGGGTGGAGAGCGCCTCGCGCCCGCCGTCGGCGAGAAGCCGCGTCGCTGCGGCGATGATCCGGGCCCGATTGCTGTCCGCGCCTGCGGAGTGCTCCTGCATGTTTCCAATGATAACAAGCGGTCGTTATCGCAGTTGCGCAATCGTCGTTATCGTGATTCCGTTATCGACGGAAACAAGGGCGGTGTCGGCGCGTGCGTCCGCCGCCCCCTGTCGCGCCCCCTCGCATCGCTCCCACCCGGAGGCTCTCTCGTGATCGTCGTCACCGCCCCCACCGGCCAGATCGGCCACCAGGTCCTCGATCGCGTCCTCGACGCCGGCCGCCCGGTTCGGGTGATCGCCCGCGATCCCTCCCGGCTTCCCGCCCGGGCGCGTGACCGAGCCGAGGTCGTGCGGGGATCCCACCAGGACCCCGACGTCGTCGCCGAGGCGTTCGCCGGAGCCGACAGCCTGCTCTGGCTGGTGCCGCCGAACCCCCACGCCGACGACATCGACGAGCACTACCTGGGCTTCACCCGGGCGGCGTGCGAAGCCGTCAGGGCCCAGGGCGTCGAACGCGTGGTCGGCGTCACCAGCCTCGGCCGCGCCTACGGCGGGCACGCCGGGCTGCTCTCGCCCGCGTTCGCGATGGACTCGCTCATCGAGGGCACCGGGGTGCACTACCGGGCCCTGGCCATGCCCTACTTCATGGAGAACCTCCTCCACCAGGTCGAGGCCATCAGGAGTCAGGGGGTCTTCTTCACGGCGAACTCAGCGGGCCGCCCGCTCGCGACCGTCGCCACCCGCGACATCGCCGCCGTGGCGGCCGAACTGCTGCTCGACGGCTCCTGGAGCGGGCAGGGTGCCGTCCCGGTCGCCGGTCCCGACGAGCTGACCCCCGACGGCATGGCCGAAGTCCTCTCCGAGGTACTGGAGCGACCGGTCCGCTGCCAGGAGCTGAGCCTCGACGCCTACCGGATGGCGATGACGCGCCGCGGGATGAGCGGGGCCTGGGCGCGGGGCCTGGCCGACATGGTCGCGGCCCAGAACGACGGCATCTACGATGCCGAACGGCGCACCCTGGTGACGCCCGCACCCACCGGTTTCCGCCAGTGGTGCCACGACGTCCTCAGGCCCGCGGTCCTGGCCTGAAGGGGGCGGCCCGCGCGGGCAGTTCGCACCAGACCGTCTTGTGGTCCGGTCCCTGATCGACGCCCCAGCGCCGGGCGAGTGCGTCGATCAGAGCAAGGCCGCGTCCGGACTCGGCGGTGTCCGTGACCGGCTTCAGGGCGGGGAGGGCATGCGCGTCGGGATCGGTGACCTCGACGCGGGTGCGGCCCTGGGCGGTACCGGTCACGCGGACCGTGACCGGGGTGCCCGCCCCGAGGTGGTCGATGACGTTCGTCAGCAACTCCGTGGCGCACAGGCGCACTTCGTGGTCGAGGGCGCGCAGGCGGTGGCGTAGCTCCGGTACGGCCTTCGGGGTGGCGAGCAGGTCGAGTTCGAAGGCCGTCACCCCGCCACCGTCCCGCGCAGGGCGGCGGCGAGCGCCCGGGCCGTGGCCGTGTTGCAGTTCCCGAGCGCGACGAGGCCGGCGGACGGCGGGTACGTACCGGCGAGGCTCGCCAGGTCCACGCGGAGCGAGGGCAGCGTGATGCCGTGCAGGGCGAGGGCGGTGCGCAGGTCCTCCACGCAGAGGGTGACGTCGTGGGCGGTGGGGGGGTGGTCGGGCATGGGGGCTTCGGACCTTCTGTGCGGTGAGTTACGAACACCTCACAGCGTGTCGCCGGGCTCGCTACCGTGGAAGAGGTTTCGCGTCCGCGACGCGAGCAGCGGAAACGGCAAGGCGAGTCATGGCGGTGAGTACGTGGTCCGGCGCAAGGACATCGACGGTTCGGTCAGCGTCCCCGACTTCTACGGCAAGGAGTTGAGGTGGCAGCGGGAGGCCGCGGGGCTCTCGCTGGAGCGGCTGGTCGAGGGCAGCTTCTACGGCAAGTCCCACCTCAGCGACATCGAGCACGGCAAGCGGCGCATGCCGATGGATCTGGCCCGGCACGTGGACCGGGTGCTGGGTACCGACGGCTACTTCGAGCGGCACTGTGAGGATGTGCGCAGGGCGCGGCGCGCCGGGCACGCCGAGTATTTCGAGAAGGTCCTGGAGGCGGAGAAGCACGCCAGGACCATTGAGGAGTGGTGCCCCACGTTGTTTCCAGGGTTGCTTCAAACGCCGGCATACGCAGGGGCCGTGGTGCGGGCCACGCATCCGCTGTCGCTCGATGGCGAGGTGAAGGAGAAGGTCAGCGCACGGATGGCGCGGGCCGTGCTCTTCGAGCAGGACCACCACACCCCGTCGTACTGGGTGATCCTGCATGAGTCGCTGCTCTTCGACGCGATCCTGTCGCCGCCCGAGATGGCTGAACAGCTCGACCGGGTTGTGGAGTTGGCCGAAGGCCGTCGCATCGTTACGCAAATCGTTCTGCGGAAGTGCAACCCGCATCCGTTCATGCTCGGCAGCGCCAAGATCATGACCTTTCTGGATGCGCCGCCGCTGTTCTACACAGAGTCGCTGCACAGCGGTGACACCATCGACGATCCAGCCCTCGTGGAGGAGTACCGCAGGTCGTACGATCTGCTCAGGGCCGTCGCGCTGTCACCAGATGCGTCCCTCGCCATGATCAAGGCAGCCGCAGAGGATTACCGAAATGGCAAGCAAACGGATCGACTTGAGTGACGCGCTCTGGGGCAAGAGCAGTTACAGCAACGGCAGTGGCGGTGACTGCGTAGAAGTCGCCAGCGACTTCCCCGGCGCCGCCCTCTGGCGCAAGTCGAGCTACAGCAACGAGAGCGGCGGCAACTGCCTGGAAGTCGCCAGCGACTTCCCCGGCCTCGTCCCCGTCCGCGACTCCAAGCTCCCGCACGGCCCCGCTCTCCTCCTCGGCGCCGCCGCCTGGGCCCCCTTCGTCGACGCGCTCAAGTCGTAGGGTCGTCGAAGCGGGCCAGGTCCCTCAGCCAGGTGCGGGCGTTGCTGTCGGAAGGGGCGCGCCAGTCGCCGCGCGGGGAGAGTGAGCCGCCGGCCGACACCTTCGGCCCGTTCGGCATGGCCGAGCGCTTGAACTGCGCGAACCCGAAGAAGCGGCGGCAGAAGACCTCCAGCCAGCGCCGGATCTCCGGCAGGTCGTACGCCACGCGCTTGGCCTCCGGGAAGTTCGGCGGCCAGTCACCCGCGTCCGCGTCGTGCCAGGCGTGCCAGGCCAGGAAGGCGATCTTCGACGGCCGGAAGCCGTAGCGCAGCACGTGGAAGAGCGTGAAGTCGTGCAGCGCGTACGGGCCGATCTTCGACTCCGTCGACTGCATCTCCTCGCCCGGCACCAGCTCCGGGCTGATCTCGGTGTCGAGGATCGCGGCGAGCGTCCGGCCGGTCTCGTCGCCGAACTGGCCGCTGCTGATGACCCAGCGGATCAGGTGCTGGATCAGTGTCTTCGGCACACCGGAGTTGACGTTGTAGTGGCTCATCTGGTCGCCGACGCCGTACGTCGACCAGCCGAGCGCCAGCTCGGAGAGGTCACCGGTGCCGAGCACGATGCCGCCGCGCTGGTTGGCCAGCCGGAAGAGGTAGTCCGTGCGCAGACCCGCCTGCACGTTCTCGAAGGTGACGTCGTACACCGGCTCGCCGGAGGCGAACGGATGGCCCATCTCCCGCAGCATCAGCCGCGCGGTGGGCGTGATGTCCAGCTCGGCGGCGGTGACCCCGAGCGACTTCATCAGCTTGTGCGCGTTGTCCTTGGTGTGGTCGCTGGTGGCGAAGCCGGGCAGGGTCCAGGCCAGGATGTCACTGCGCGGGCGGCCCGCGCGGTCCATCGCGCGGGCGGCGACGATCAGCGCGTGCGTCGAGTCCAGGCCGCCGGACACCCCGATGACGACCTTCGGGCCGCCGATCGCCGCCAGCCGCTGCTGAAGGCCCTCGACCTGGATGTTGTACGCCTCGTAGCAGTCCTGGGCGAGGCGGTGGGCGTCGGCCGGCACGAACGGGAAGCGTTCGAGGCGTCGGCGCAGGCCCAGGTCGGTGCGGGGCGGATCGAGTTCGAAGGCGACCGTCCGGAAGTCATCCGTGCGCGCCTTGTGCGTACGGCGGTTGTCGTCGAACGTGCCCATCCGCTGCCGCTCCTGCCGCAGCAGGTCGAGGTCCACGTCGGCCACCGCGTGACTGTCGCCGAGCGGGAACCGCTCGGTCTCGGCCAGCAGCGCGCCGTTCTCGTAGACCATCGCCTGGCCGTCCCAGGACAGGTCGGTGGTCGACTCGCCGAGTCCGGCCGCCGCGTAGACGTACGCGGCGACGCAGCGGGAGGACGCCGAGCGGCACAGCAGCTTGCGGTCCTCGGCCCGGCCGACCGTGATCGGGCTGCCCGAGAGGTTGACGAGGACGGTCGCGCCGGCGAGGGCCGCCTCCGCGCTGGGCGGCACCGGCACCCACATGTCCTCGCAGATCTCCGCGTGCAGCACCAGGCCGGGCACGTCCTCGGCCGCGAACAGCAGGTCCACGCCGAACGGCACGCTCTCCCCGCCGAGCCGGATCGTCCCGCCGCGCTCGTCGGCGCCGTCGCCGATCTGCCGGCGCTCGTAGAACTCCCGGTAGTTCGGCGGGTACGACTTGGGCACGACACCGAGGACCCGGCCGCGGTGCACGATCACCGCGCAGTTGTAGACCCGGTTGCGGTGGCGCAGCGGGGCGCCGACGACCAGGACCGGAAGCAGGTCCGCCGAGCCCGCCACGACCTCCTGGAGCGCCCCCTCGACCTGGTCGAGCAACGCGTCCTGGAGCAGCAGGTCCTCGATGGAGTAGCCGCACAGCACCAGCTCCGGGAAGACGGCCACGGCGACGCCCTCCCCGGCGCACCGGCGCGCGTGACGCAGGACCGCTTCGGCGTTGGCGTGCGGGTCCGCGATGACGGTGTGACCCGTACACGCGGCAACCCGTGCGAAGCCGTGCTGATAGATCGACCAGAAGTTCAACGGAGGCACGGGCCCAGTGTAATCGTCAGAGCGACACGATGGGGGGCGCGGGGTGGGCGCCGGGCCGGCGGACGGCGAGGGGGCGTGGGGTGCACGCACCCCACGCCCCCTCTACCGGGTCAGCCGGTCAGCGGATCCGCTGCTCAGTGACGCCGGTACGACTTGACGTAGCCGTTCGCGGGCGAGCCCACGCCGGTGACGTCGTCGTAGCCCTTCACCGCGGACAGCGAGCTGTCCTTGCCGAGGCTGCGGACCGAGGTCAGCAGGCCGTCGGCGGCGTCGTAGCCGTTGGCGAAGTCGTTCCGGGCGACCGCCAGGCCGGAGCCCGTCGGGTTGTCCGTGACGTCGTGGAAGACGCCCTTCTTGCCGTACTTCGCGTAGATCGCCGGGTTGGCGAAGCCGAGCGCCTTGCCGCCGCGCGCCTCCTGGGCCAGGGCCTGGATCGCCGCGATCACCGGGGCGGCCAGCGACGTGCCGCCGATGCGGTACTGGCTGTACCGCTCGGTGCCGTCGGGGAAGGTCTGGGTCTGGCCGACCAGGAAGCCGGTGTTCGGGTCGGCGATGGCCGCGATGTCCGGGACGACGCGGTTGCCGGCGGCGTTGTTGGCCGTGGCGAGCGCCTTCGGGACGACGTTCCTCTGGTAGTACGGCTGCGGCACGGTCTTGCTGGTGCCGCCGCCGGCGCCCGAGGTGTAGGCGCCCGGGAAGGCCGTCCAGCTCTTGCCGTCGGCCGACAGGGTCGCCTTCTCGGTGCCCCAGCCGGTCTCCCACTGGTACTTGTCTCGCTTGCCGACGGCCAGCGAGGTGCCGCCGACCGCGGTCACCCAGGAGGAGTTGGCCGGGGTGTCGACCTGCTTCACACCGGTGTTGGCGACCTCGTCGCCGTTGTCACCGGAGGAGAAGTAGAAGCCGATGCCCTGCACCGCGCCGAGCTGGAAGACCTGGTCGTAGGCGGCCAGGAGGTCCGGCGTCTGGTTGGCCTCGATGTCGCCCCAGGAGTTGGAGACGATGTCGGCCAGGTGGCCGTCGACGATCTTGCTGAGCGAGTCCAGCAGGTCGTCGTCGTAGCAGGAGCCGGCGCCCACGTACGTGACGTCGGCGGCCGGCGCGACCGCGTGCACGGCCTCGACGTCGAGGGTCTCCTCGCCGTACCAGCCGGCCGCGCCGCACTCCTCGGTCTTCGTGTACTTCTTCGGCAGCACCTGGTGGAGCTGGCCGGTCTTCCAGGCCGCGTCACCGTTCTTCACCGCGTACTTGCCCGCGTCGAAGGCGATGGTCGGCGAGGCGTACGCGTCGGTGATGGCGATGCGCACGTGCTTGCCGGTGTACTTGCCGGCCCCGTAGGCGGCGCGAAGCTGCTTGCCGGTGTAGCCCTTGACCGCGTACGGGACCTTCTGGCCGTACGCGTCCGGCAGCGTGCTCGCGATCTTCGAGCCGTAGTACGAGGAGAACGGCCCGGAGTTCTTGAACACGGCGTCCGGCGGCGGAAGCTGGTCCTTGTGGTGCGCCTTGTGCGGGGCGTTGTCCAGACCCGTGACGGTCAGGACGGCACCCTTCAGGCCGGCCGGCGCGGACGCCGTCCGCGCCGGGGCGCGGTAGGTCTTCGAGCCCTTGGCGAAGTTGTGGAGCTGGGTGCCGAACGCCTTCTCGGCGGCGGCCACGTCACCGGAGACGGCGACGTAGTGCGAGGTGACCTCGGTGACCGTCAGACCGGCCGACCTCAGCCAGGACTTGACGGCGGCCACCTGGGCCTTGGTGGCCCCGAAGCGGGCCTGCGCCCTCTTGGCGCTCAGGAACTTGCCGTAGAGCGGCGAGTTCGGGTCGGACACGGCCTTGGCGTAGGCCGACAGACCGGCCGCGTCCCGTCCCGCCAGATAGACCCGGGCCTTGACCTGGGCCTCGTTCGAAGTGGCACCCTTGTCCGCCTTGGCGGTCGCCCATGTGGGCCTGGTGCCGTTCAGCGCGTCACGGGCCGGGCCGTCCGCGGCGTGCGCCGCGGGTATGCCCAGCGCCAGCGCGCCGGCGATCATCGGCAGCGTCGCTGCCATGCTCACGCCGGCGCGCATCTTGGCGCGGTCGGATCTCATAGAACCCCCTGCGATGCGGTTCGCATGCATGTAGTCGCTGGTACGTCGTGGAGGTACGCACCGACCCGCGGCGGTTCGGGCCGGCGAATGGATCACACGACGCTGGCCACTCTTGCGATGAACCGTTCATGTCAGGGGAACGCAGAGGTCAAGAGAAGCTCAAAGAACCTTCATTCAGGGTGATTTGAGGCTTTTACCAGGGCCGTCCAGGTGGTGATGCTATGAACGGGGCTGTACGCCACGCTCCTTGAGCATTCCGGCCATCAGCTCGATCTCCGACCGCTGGGCCTCGACGATGCCCCGCGCGAGCCGCTTCTCCACCCCGACCGTGCACGCGGCGGCGCAGCCCTCGGCCATGTGGACACCGCCCTTGTGATGGTCCGTCATGAGCTGGAGGTAGAAGACCTCCGCCTGCCTGCCGTCGAGCGTGCCGAGCTTCCTCACCTCGCTGTCGGTCGCCATCCCCGGCATCAGCGCCCCGTCCTCGCCCGCCGGCAGGTCGCCCATGCCCATCCAGGTCATCGGCGGATCGGCGGACACCTTCGGCAGCCCCCACAGGTCCAGCCAGCCCAGCAGCATGCCGCGCTGGTTGGCCTGGGTCTGCGCGATGTCGTAGGCGAGGCGGCGCACCTCCTCGTCCTTCGTGCGGTCCCGCACGATGTACGACAACTCGACGGCCTGCTGGTGGTGGACCGCCATGTCCCGCGCGAACCCGGCGTCGGCGGACCCGGCCGCCGGCGCCTTGGTGACCGCGCCGCCGGAGTCCTCTGCCACGGCGTAGGTGATCGCGCCGGCCGCGACGAGCGCCGCCGCGGCCGCGCCGGCCGCCCAGCCGACGTGCTGCCGCCTCACTTCGACGCTCCACCGGTGCACGGGGCGCCCGGCTCGGGCGTCTGCCCGCCCTGCACGTAGGTGGCGAGGAACCTGTCGACCTCCGGGTCGCTCGCGCCCTTCACGGTCACCTGGTGGCCCCACGCCGACAGCATGATCGGGGCGGCCTGGTTCCCGTACGGGCTCATCAGCGAGTACGGCGTCTTCCTGACCTTCGCCGAGAGCGCCTCGACGTCCGCCTCGGCGGCCTCGCCCGTGTACGTCACCCAGACCGCCCCGTGCTCCAGCGCGTGCACGGCGTTCTCGTCGCGCACCGGCTCGGTGTAGACCTCGCCGTTGCAGTTGAGCCACACCGGGTCGTGGTTGCCGCCGACCGGCGGGTGCATCGGGTACGACACCTTGCCGGTGACGTGCGTCCGCGACAGCTTCCCGGACCAGGTGCGCACCCCGTCCGGGCCGGTGGTGAAGTGCCCGGAGTCACCGGCGTCCCAGGCGTCCCAGGCGTCCCCGGCGTCCCTGGCGTCGCCGCTCGCTGCCGGGACCTGCTCGCCGGACTGCGAGTCCACCAGCACCACACCGCCGACGGCGAGGCCGGCGACGGCCACCACGCCGGCGGCGACGGTGAGCACCTGGGTGCGGCGCGCGCGGGCGCGCCCGGCGCGCCGCATCTCCTCGATGCGTGCCGCGCGTGCGGCGGCGCTGCTGTTCTTGGCGGAACCCATGGGGTGTGTCCTTCTGGGGGAAAGGAGTGTGGACGATGGGGCCCGCCGATCGTAGTGCGCTCAGGGGGGCGTTCCGTGGCGAGGGCACGGGGGCCAGATAATTTGAACCCGGGATGCGCATTACCTACCCTCGTGGCATGCGGCTGCTGCGCTCCACCGACCTGGCCCTGCGCGTCCTCATGCGGCTCACCGTCGCCGACGGGAACAGCCCCACGACCCGGCAGGTCGCTCAGGACATGGACGTGCCCTACACCCACGCCGCCAAGGTCGTCGCCGAGCTCCAGCACCGGGGACTGGTCGACGCCCGCCGCGGCCGGGGTGGCGGCCTGAGCCTGACCGAGCAGGGGCGCACGGCGTCGGTGGGCGCCGTGGTGCGCGCCTTCGAGGGCGACGGCGAGGTCGTCGACTGCGAGGGCGCCGGCCAGGGCGTCGCCCCCTGCCCGCTGAACTCGGGCTGCCGGCTGCGGGGCGCGCTCCGCCGGGCGCAGGAGGCCTTCTACGCGGCGCTGGACCCGGTGACCGTGCAGGACGTCGTCGTGGACCCGACGGCTCCGCTGCTGCTGGAGATCGGCCGGACGCCGAGGCCCCGATAGGGGTGCGCGGGATGCCGGCGCGCACCCGGTGACACGGAGCGGCGCCCCGCGGGGCCGGTGCGGCCGGGCGGGGCGCCCTGCGGTGTCCGACCGGGTCAGACGGTCCCGGCGAGCCAGAGGTCGGGGCCGAACACCTCGTAGTGGATGTCGGCGGGGGAAACGCCCTTCTCGATGAGCTGGGCGCGCACCGCGCGCATGAAGGGCAGCGGACCGCAGAGGTAGGCGTGCGTGCCGGACGGGATGCCGACGTCCGTGAGGTCGACCAGACCGGGCCGCCCGGCGCCCACGGCGTCCTCGTCGTACCGCTCGTAGAAGAAGACGCACTCGGCGTCGGGCAGCTTCGCCGTGTACGCCTCGTGTTCGGAGCGCAGGGCGTGCGCGGCGGGGGAGCGGTCGGCGTGCACCACGGTCACCGGGGCCCGGTGGCCGGTGAGGGCGAGCTGCTCCAGCATGGCGATCATCGGGGTGACCCCGATGCCGGCGGAGGCGAGCAGCAGCGGCGCCTCGGTGTCCTCCAGGACCAGGTCGCCGTAGGGGGCGGAGAGCTGCAGGACGTCACCCTCGCGCACGTGGGCGTGCAGGTGGCCGGAGACCTCGCCGTCGGGCACCGTGCCGTCGCCGGTGACCCGCTTGACGGCGAACCGCCGCTCCGGCGAGCCGGGGGCCGCGGTCAGGCTGTACTGGCGGATCTGCCGGGCGCCGTCCGCGAGGGTCACGCCGACCGACACGTACTGGCCCGCGCGGTAGCCGGGCACCGGGCCGTCGTCCACCGGGCGGAGCCTGAAGGTCGCGACGTCGGCGGTCTCGTCGATCCGCTCGACGACCACCCAGTCGCGCCAGCCTCGCTGCTCGCTCCGCGCGTACAGCCGCTTCTCGATGGCGATGAGGGCGTTGGCCATCAGCCAGTAGACATCCGTCCAGGCGGCGGCGACCTCGGGGGTCACCGCGTCGCCGAGGATCTCGGCGATGGCGGCGAACAGGTGTTCGTGGACGATCGGGTACTGCTCGGGGGCGATGCCCAGCGAGGCGTGCTTGTGGGCGATGCGCTCGAGCATCGCGTCGGGCCGCTGCCCGGGGTTGTCCACCAGGTACGTGGCGAAGGCGGCGATGGAGCCGGCCAGGGCCTGCTTCTGGACGCCGGCGGCCTGGTTGCCGCGGTTGAACAGGTTCCGCAGCAGATCGGGGTGGGCCTCGAACAGCCGGGCGTAGAAGCGCTCGGTGATCTCGCCGATGGCCGCGCCGACGGCGGGCAGGGTGGCGCGGACGGTGGCTGCTGACGGCTCGGACAGCATCTGGACTCCTCGGTGGGCTCGATCGTTTCGACTCGCTCGATCGCTCGACTGAGCGGAACGGTAGTTAAACTTGCATCTGAGATGCAAATTAAAGCGCACGGTCTCGGCCACGTCCCGAGCGGACCGGCCGTTACGGATGCGGCCCCGGACAGGCAAGATGGGCGGCAGAGCGGTACACCTGCCGTATGTGAGGCGTTCAGGCCGAGGACGCCCGGGCGATCAAGGTCCGCAACGCACGTGAAACGGTGTTGTGGTGTGATGCTCGGGTGCCCGACCGCCTGCCCCCGCGATGCGGGAACCCGGGCGGCCTGACCAGCAAGGATGGGGAAGCGGAAGATGGACAAGCAGCAGGAGTTCGTGCTCCGGACGTTGGAGGAGCGCGACATCCGTTTCGTACGCCTGTGGTTCACGGACGTGCTGGGCTTCCTCAAGTCCGTGGCGGTGGCTCCGGCCGAGCTGGAGCAGGCCTTCGACGAGGGCATCGGCTTCGACGGCTCCGCCATCGAGGGCTTCGCCCGGGTCTACGAGTCCGACATGATCGCCAAGCCGGACCCCTCCACCTTCCAGATCCTGCCCTGGCGCGCCGAGGCCCCCGGCACCGCCCGGATGTTCTGCGACATCCTGATGCCGGACGGCTCCCCGTCCTTCGCCGACCCGCGCTACGTCCTCAAGCGCGCCCTGGCCAAGACCTCGGACCTGGGCTTCACCTTCTACACCCACCCCGAGATCGAGTTCTACCTGCTCAAGGACAAGCCCGCCGACGGCTCCCGGCCCACCCCGGCCGACAACTCGGGCTACTTCGACCACACCCCGCAGAACGTGGGCATGGACTTCCGCCGGCAGGCGATCACCATGCTGGAATCGATGGGCATCTCGGTGGAGTTCTCCCACCACGAGGGCGCCCCCGGCCAGCAGGAGATCGACCTGCGCTACGCCGACGCCCTGTCCACGGCGGACAACATCATGACGTTCCGCCTGGTCATGAAGCAGGTGGCGCTGGAGCAGGGTGTGCAGGCGACCTTCATGCCGAAGCCGTTCTCGGAGTTCCCCGGCTCCGGCATGCACACCCACCTGTCCCTCTTCGAGGGCGACCGCAACGCGTTCTACGAGTCGGGCGCCGAGTACCAGCTCTCCAAGGTCGGCCGCTCCTTCATCGCGGGCCTGCTCAGGCACGCGGCGGAGATCTCCGCGGTCACCAACCAGTGGGTGAACTCCTACAAGCGCATCTGGGGCGGCTCCGAGCGCACCGCGGGCGCCGGCGGCGAGGCCCCGTCCTACATCTGCTGGGGCCACAACAACCGCTCGGCCCTGGTCCGCGTGCCCATGTACAAGCCCGGCAAGACCGGCTCGGCGCGGGTGGAGGTCCGTTCCCTGGACTCCGGCACCAACCCGTACCTGGCCTATGCCGTCCTCCTCGCCGCCGGCCTGAAGGGCATCGAGGAGGGCTACGAACTCCCGCCCGGCGCCGAGGACGACGTCTGGGCCCTGTCCAACGCCGAGCGCCGCGCGATGGGCATCGAACCCCTCCCGCAGAACCTCGGCGAGGCCCTGACCCTCATGGAGAGCAGCGACCTGGTCGCCGAGACCCTCGGCGAGCACGTCTTCGACTTCTTCCTGCGCAACAAGAAGTCGGAGTGGGAGGAGTACCGGTCCGAGGTGACCGCGTTCGAGCTGCGGAAGAACCTGCCGGTGCTGTAAGCGCAGCTCAGAGCGGGTCTCCTGCTGATTCGGCGGACGGGGCCGACGGTCGCGGACCGTCGGCCCCGTCGCGTCTCACTGGCCCTGGGCCGTCTTTGGGCCGTCCGGCGCCGGATCGGTGCCCTCGTACGGGCACTGTCGTCCTCCTCCGCGCTGCCGCCTCCGACGGGTGGATGATCGAAACCCCGGGCGGCCTTTACCGGAAGCATCCTGCCCGAACAACCGCGCAAGCTGCGTGCGTCGGCACGACTGACGCCGATCAGCTTCGAGTCGTCGTCAGAGCGCAGGCAGAAGCCCCACGGGCCACCGGCCGGCGGTGGCCTTCGGGAGGGTGACGCTGAGGATGCCGGCGGGCACACGGCCTGCTGGTGGCGCGGTACGCGGTCGGAGGCGGGAGCGGTGGGGTGAGCCGGCAGGGCGTTGGTTCACTTGGCAGGTCACAGGTCCAGGTCCGGGGTCGGCGGGGTCTGGTGGGTGGATCGTGGGCGGTGTGACGGTGTGTCTGTATGACCGCGCGGGGTGTGTGTGGCTTGATCGTCGGGCGGTCCCGGCAGGGGCCTCTTCACCGGCCGACGTCCGTGGCGCGTTCTGGGTGCCGCGCTCTTTGTCGAGGAGTCTTGTGAGACCGATCCTGCAACGTGCCGTGTTCCGTCGCCGTAGTGCGGGAGCGGCGGGTGAGTCGCGGCGTCCGGCCCGGGCCGGGCGTGCTGCCGTCCTGTGCGCCGCGGTGGCACTGCCGGCGGCGCTGGTGGTGCCCACGGCCGCGCCCGCCGCCGCGGCGGCGCCCGTGACGGTCACCTTCGACACGGCGGGTGCCGACCAGCCCTTCACCGTTCCGCCCGGCGTCACCGAACTGGACGTCAC
>NZ_JALLIN010000008.1 GCF_023630175.1 Streptomyces cellostaticus
CCGCGGGCCCGGGCACGCGCCCCGGAGCCGCCGCGCGGGGTGTGGGCGCCGGGACACGAGGGCAGGCGGGGGACGAGCCACGAGGACCGAAGCGGGGCGGAGACATGACCTCATCGGTACGAGACCCGTACGCCGGGGCGCCGGACGCCCTGGTCGTCGAGGGTCGCACGGTAGGTGACCGGGCCTTGCTCCGGGCGCGCGGGGAGCTGGTGCACGGCTGCGCGGACACGATGACGAGAGCCCTGGCCGCCCTCCCCGCGGACGTGGGCCGGGTCGAGGTGGACGTGACGGACGTGGCCTTCATGGACGCCTCGGGCCTGCGGTTCCTGGACGTGCTGGGCGAGTACGGGCGCCGGCGCGGCGTGCCGGTCGCGCTCACGGGCTGGCAGGGGCAGCCGCGCCGGGTGCTGGAACTGATGGGCCTGGACGGCACCGACCCGCTGCCCGCGGCACCGCTCGCCGCCTCGGCCGCCCGGGGTGCCTCCGCGGTGGCCCGCGAGCGGGCCGAGCAACTGCGGCTGCTGCGGGCGGAGGTGGCGCAACTGCGGCACGCGATCGACTCCCGCCCCGTGATCGACCAGGCGCGCGGCATCCTGATGGCCGCTCACTCCTGCACGCCCGAACAGGCCTGGCACGTCCTGCGGGAGGCCTCCCAGCGCACCAACACCAAACTGCGTGACGTGGCGGGCGCGCTCACCGCGAGCACGGCACCGGACGGCCCCGCGCCGCCCCGTGACCTGCGTGCCGCGCTGAGCGCGGCGGTGGCCCGCCATGTGCCGCCGGCCCGCGCCGGGCGGTGACGACGGGCGCGGCGGTCAGTACGGGAGGATGCGCCCGGAAGGCGTCCTGCGGTCGATCTCCTGCCCGCGCGGGGCGGGCCGACGAATGACACGTACCCGGATACGACGGTCCATGACGCCCTCCTCCTGCCGGCGCCGCCCCCGCGGCGGCCTCCGGTAGGAGGTGCGTGCCCAGCGCAGGGCATGTCCAAGCCAAATTCACGGCACGTGATGACCGTTCGGGAGTCGTCGACCGAACCACCGCACACCGGCGGAACACTTCACCGGGCTGCCCGGGCACGGAACACACCGGCGAGCCGGTCCGGGGCCGCAGGGTACCCGCGTACGCCGGGGCCGCGCGGACCTACGCATCAAAAGTTCCATTTAATAGGGATATTCCAGAGAATGCGGCTCCCCAGAAGGTAGGTTCCCCGCGTGGAGCGGCCGCCCAGGGCGGATCGACTCCTTTGCGAGCGGCCGCGGCCGCTCGGGGCAGGGTCCCGGGCGAGGGCACACCCGGGTACGGGACACGAGGCAGGGGGCGACGGTGAAGGCACGAGGAGAGCTGAACGAATCCCAGGTGGCGGCTCTGGCCCGGGCGATGCTCGACCGGGCGGCCGCCGTGGCACCGGAACAGGTGGCCGCTGAACGCCCGATGTTCGGCCTGCTGTCCCGGACCTACTTCTCGGATCCCCGAAGGGCACTGGAGGCCCGTGAACTCGCGGGGCACAGCGGTCCTCTGGGTTTCGGCGCGCCCGAGGTCGCGGAGCTGCTGACCCCGCTCTTCCTCGCCGCCGCCTCCGCGGTGGTGGCCGACCTGACCTGCAGGGCCACCGAGGTGTCGCAGGAACTGATGCGCAGGCTGCTGAACCGCGGCGCCCCCGGGCCGGAGGAGGACGGTTCCGCCGACCGGCAGGTACCCGCGCCCGTGGCGTTCACCGGCGACCAACTGCGGGCGATGCGCCGCATCGTCGCGCACACCCTGGTCCGGCACGGAGGGCTGAGCGAGGAGCGGGCCGACCTGCTCGCGGCCGCCGCGGTCGGTGACGCCGCCGTGGGCGAGGTCACGGAGTGACCGACTTCGGAGACGGCGGTCCGGCCGCACGGCGAGCCGGAACGGGCCCGCGAGCGGGGCCGGTTCCGGACCCGGGCCGGTTGCTGCGCGGCCGGACAGACCTGCGGTTCGCCACTCTCGTGGCCGCGGTGCTGGCGTCCAGCGTCGTGGCGTTCGGTGTCGTGTTCCTGGCCCTGCCGTCGTCGGAGCGGATGTTCCAGGACGAGGTGCGGCCCTGCTACACGCGAGCCGAGCGGACCGTGGCGCCCGTCCGGGACGAGCGGGAGCGCCTGAATCTGCGGATGAAGCTCGTCAACCGCTGTGCCAGGCCGTACTTCGCGAGCGAGGCGCGCTGGGTGGGCTCCGGGCTCCTCGTCGAGTCGGCCGTGGCCGGGGTGCTGTACGGGCTGCACCCCTGGTGGCCGACCCTGCGGTGGAGCCGGGCCCGGCCGCGCGACGGCAAGGGACGGGGACGCCGCACGCGGTTGCGGCTCGGCGGACCTGTCACCACCAGGCTGCGTCCGGAGGACGCCGCCGACGTGGTCGCGGAGTTGGACGCGCTGGCCCGCGAGGCGGATCCGAACCGGACCCCGGCCTGGCTGGTGGACGCGCGTGCGCCCACGGTCGGGGGCAGTGCGTACGGCCTGCCGGGACGGCCTCGGGTCCGTCTCGACATGGGACTGGTCCTGCGCCGTCACGAGGACCCCGAGGGCTACCTGGCCGTGGTCCGCCATGAGCTGGCTCATCATCACAACCGTGACGTGGGCCGCACCTACCTCACCATAGCCATCTGGTGGGCGTTCGTGCTGACCGCGCTCATGCCCTTCGTCGTCCTGACCCTCTGTCCGCACGCGCTGCAGAGCACGGGCGGCCCGGTGGAGCTGGGAGCCTTGGGCGCGCCGGGGAAGCTCGCCCACCGGCTCGGCGCACTGGCGGTGCTCGGCCTCACCGTGTATCTCGCCAGGAACGCGATCCTGCGCACCCGCGAATTGCACGCGGACGCGACGGCGCACGCGTGGGACACGGCAGGTGAGGCACTTCCCGACATGGTCCGAACCCTGCCCTGGCCGACCCGGCGGGAAGCATGGCGACTGTGCCTCGCCCGGGTCGGCCGCCATCCGAGCCCGGCGCGGCGCGTCGAGGCGATGGCCAGGCCGGATCTGCTGCTGCGGACCGGTGTGTGGGAGATGGCGGGCCTCGGGCTGGTCGCCGGGCTGGCCCTGGACAACCTGACCCTGCTCGTCGGCAACCTGTCGGAGGAGTACCTCACGGTCGGCCTGACACTCCTGGCCCTGCCCGTCGGAGCCCTCCTCGCCGGGTCCCTGGCGGGTGCGGTGGAGCGCGGCGCCGCGGTCGGGTCCGGCACGAACCGGTTGCGGCACCTGCTGCCGCCGGCGACGGCCCTGGCCGCGGGCTTCGGATGCAGCCGGGTGGTGTCTCTGGTCGCGGCCGACCTGACGGTGTTCGGGCCCAGCACGGGCCAGTTCGCCCTGAGCACCGCCATCCTGGCCGTGGGACTGCTCCTGCTCGCCGTCTGGGTCGACTCCGTCGTGCGGCACCATCGGGGCGCCGACGATCCGGCCGCGGAGCACGGCCGACCCCGGCGCGCGGGAAGAGCCGTCACACTCGCGGCCATCGTGGTGTGGGCCCCTCCGCTGGCCATGTGGCACACCTTCGCGCTGAACCCCGGAGACTTCACGACGCTGTACCTGCGTCCCTTCGCCGCCTCGGGGCACGGCATCGTCTGGTACGAGCGACTCGGCGAGTGGACCGGGGACGTGTACTTCTACCTGCCGTTGGCCATGCTGCGTTCCACCCCCGTTGTGCCGCTCGGCCTCGTCCTGCTCGTGGCGGTGCCCGCGGTACTGGTTCCACGGCTGCGGGCGGGCACCGGAACCGACGTGATCCGCGCGGTGCGCGTCGGCGCCGCCGCGGGGTGCGCGGCGGTCCTGACCGCGACGGTCCTCCCCTTCGCGGCACGCGCCGCGCTGCCGTCCGAGGTCCGTAACCCCTCGGGTCCGGTGCTCGACCTGCCCGGCGGCCTGGCCTTCACCGGGGTGTACACGTACACGTACATGCTGGCCGTCGCGTTCCTCCAGGCGGCGGCCGCGGCGGTCACAGCGGGGACCGGGCGCCGCCTGCGCCCCGTGCTGGTCCCGGTGGCGGTGGCCGTCACCGCGGTGCTGGGCGGGGTCGGCCTCTACGTCGGCCGGGGTGTGTCCGCCTGCGTCCGGCTCACCGGTGGCCCGCCCCACTCGTGCTCCTGGGCGCCCTTCGTGCCCGACGCCGATGCCGGACTGCGCCTGCAGGAACTGGTCACGTGGGGTGCGGTCGCCTCCGTGGCCGCCGGGCTGATCGGGACAGCCGTCGCGGAACTGACCGGACGGCGGCGCGCGGACGACCGTGCGCGCTCGTCGGGCAAGGCGCTCCGGCCGCACCGGTGGGGAGCGGTCACCGTCGGCGCCCTCGCCGCCCTCGGCACCCTGATCGCCTGCGCGGCGGCCGCGGCCCTGCCGCAGGACTACGCCGTGTGGAAACCGGCCGCCGCAACCGACGCTCCGCAGCCCGCGCACGAGCCAGGGGGTGCGGGCGGTTCGTTCGTCCCAGCCGTGGACAGATGCCTGATCGGGTCATGGCACGTGACGGCCTGGCTGCGCACCCTGCGGGTCGGCAGCAGCACGGCCCACGTCAGGGAAACGGGCCAGATCATCACGTTCCGGACCGACGGAACCACGACCTTCGACAACGGCCGGAGGGCGGTATCGCGCGGCGCCCTCGGCGGGCACTCCCTCGAAGTCACCCTGACGGGCGCCACCACGGCCCGCTACCGGGCACGGGGACACACGATCAGCTACTCCGGCGGAGCCGTCGTGCGTCCGGGCTCGGCCACCCTGCTGATCGACGGCGTGCGGCGCGCGCGGCAGGAGGTCACCCCGACGTTCGTGCCCGACCACTACACCTGCGCCGGGGACACCCTTCGGCTCACCCCCGCCGAAGCGGCGGACGCGGGGAACTACGACATCACCCTCCGGCGCGGTACGGGCGCGGGCGCGTAGGGGGCCGGGGGACCCAACTGCCCGTCCCGTTCCCGGCGGTGGGCCGAGCCGGCGGCGGAGTGCGGGCATCCCGTGCGCACACGCCGACCGATACGCCCCGCCCCCTGCGCGTCCCCTGGAACTTGGTCCGAACGCGTGAAGGAGGGTCGCCATCCTGAAGTGGTGACCCCCGTTCTCGCGTCTCCGGAGGTAGAAACGGTTCCCCTGGGAGAAGCCTGGGTGGGGCGGGTGGGACTCGAACCCACGGCCGACGGATTATGAGTCCATCGGGGATCTTGGCGGCTCTTGTCGATCAACGACTATTTCTTGACGTTTTCGCAGGTCAGACAGGTCAGACCGCCCCTTCGCCGGAGGCGATCGCGGCCCAGCGCGCCGAGCCCTGCCGATCCGGGTGGACGAGCGTGGATCAAGGCCGGCTCCCGCGCCACCGCAGAAGGGTTGATCTGCGGGGTCACCGGGTCACTGACGACAGCCGCACCTGGCCGCCGTAGCTCACCTTTCGCGCGGTTCGCTCATCGCGCTCTTGCTGGGGCCGACGTTGATCGAGGTGCCCGACCGCCGTGCGACCGCTGGCGGGCCACCGGGCGCAGCCGCACAGCGACGTCCAGGCCGGTGCCCGGCGCCGGATGCAGGGTAATGGCGCCGCCGGAGGCATCGACGAGGTGACGGACGATGGGCAGACCGAGGCCGGTGCCGTCGTGGTGGGAGTCGGAGGCACGCCAGAAGCGGTCGAAGGCGCGGGCGCGATCGGCCTCGCTCATCCCGGGCCCCTGGTCGACGATGTGCAGCACGCCGCCCGGAACGCGGTGGAGGGTGATGCTGCTGCTGGGCGGGGAGACGCGCAGGGCGTTGGCGACGAGATTGTCGATGATCTGCTCCAGTGCCCCGGGGATCGCCCACACCTGGCCGACGGGCGGCCCGGTGATGTCGATGGCGACGTACTGTTCGGCGGCCAACGACTCCCACATGGCGACCCGATCGGCGAGGGCGGCATCCAGGTCAACGGCTTCGGGCGTGGTGGCGGTGTTCTCCAGACGGGCCAGGGCGAGCAGCCCCTGCACCATGCGGCCAAGGCGTTCCACCTCGCCGACGGCTTCCTCCAGGCTGCCGTGGGCGCGCGGGTCGAGGTAGGACTCGAAGTTCTCCAGGCGCAGCCGCAGCGCGGTCAGCGGTGTTTTCAGCTGGTGGGAGGCTTCCGAGGCGAACGCCTGCTGGGCCTTGAGGAGCTGTTGGAGTCGGGTGGCGGTGCGGGTGAAGGAGGCGGCCAGCCTGCGCAGTTCAGGTGGCCCGGTCGTGGCGTCGGGCGGATTGGTGAGGTGACCGTCCGCCAGCTGCGTGGTAGCGGCTTCCAGAGTGCGCAGGGGCCGGGTGATCCAGCGGGCCATGCTGAATGCAACCAGCGCAACGGCCGTCAGGACGCAGGTGCCGGCGAGCGCCAGAGCACCCCAGATGCGGTGGACGCGAACGGAGACCTCGTCCAGCGGGTAGGTCAGGCGCAGGGTGCCGCGGATCGTGGTGCCCGAGGAGCCGGGCATGGTGGCCGCCAGGACGTCCGTGCCGTTGCTGTCCTTCGTGGTGGTGACGGTGGGCTGATTACGCAGGGCGCGGGCGATGTCCGGCTGGGCGGCGAGGCTGACGCCGGTGCGTCCGGCCGGGTCGGAGTCGGCCAGGACGATGCCCTGCTTGTCGGTGACGATGACCCGGCCGCCGGTGCGCTCAGCGTAGTCGCCTGCCGCATCGGGCAGTTCGTCGAGCTGGCCCTTCTCGATGTTCTCCTCGGTGATCTCGGCGAGCATGGCGGCGTCGCGCTCTATGTTCTGGGAGGCGCGGGCGGTTTCACCGCGGGCGTAGATGTAGCCGAGGGGGATCTCCAGGCCGGCCAGCACGAGCAAGGCCAAGGCGACGTAGCTCAGCAGCAGCCGCCTGGTCAATTGTCCCCCTCGGAGGCTGTTCGGTGGCCGGGGACGGTGAGGCGGAAGCCGACCCCGCGGGCGGTGGTGATCCAGCCCGGGTCGCCGAGCTTGCGGCGCAGGGCGGCGACGTGGGCATCCAGTGTCTTGGTGGGGCCGAAGAAGTGCGGATCCCACACCGTGTCCATGATCTGCTGGCGCGAGTACACCGTCCCGGGATCCTCGGCAAGGTAGGCAAGGAGGTCGAACTCCCGGGGGGTCAGGGCGATGTGCTGTCCGTCGAGGTGGACTTCGCGGGTGCGGCGGTTGACGGCCAGCGGCCCCAGCGCCTGTGCGCCGGAGACCATCTGGCGCACCTCGGGTTCCTCGGGCGCTTCCGCAGTCCCGGTCGGTGCGTAGGCGGGCGCACCGGCGCGTCGGGTGACGGCGCGGATGCGGGCGATGAGCTCCCGCACGCCGAAGGGCTTGGCGAGGTAGTCGTCGGCGCCGAGTTCGAGGCCGACGATGCGGTCGGCTTCCTCGCCCCGTGCGGTGATCATGATGATCGGGACGGCGGAGCGGGCGCGCAGGCTGCGGCAGACGTCCAGGCCGTCCATGTCGGGCAGGCCGAGATCCAGCAGCACCAGGTCCGGCGCGGCTTCGGCGTCGGCCAGGCCGGCGGCTCCGGTGCGGACATGATCCACGGTAAACCCGTAGCGCCCCAGGCCCTCGGTGAGGGGGTCGGCGATCCGGTCGTCGTCTTCGATGAGCAGCAGCCGCATGGCGCCAGGCTCGCACAGCTGTGCCAGGGGAGTTGGAGAGTTCACAGGAAGCCGCCTGGGACCAGGGAGACGTACGGGATGACAGTGGACAAGCAGGTGCCGTCAGGCCGAACGGTGCGGGGTGCTGTCGGCCGGACGGCGGGGCTGGATGGCGGGCGAAGCCAATCGTGGAGTCAGTCGCCGGCGTCGCCGGCGTCGTCGCCGTCCTCGCGTCCCCGCTCACCCGGGCCGTGCTCCTCGTCACGGCCCCGGTCCTCGCCGGCGCACGGCAACGGGCTCGTCTCCGTCGGCGCGGCGCTGGCGCCCGCGCCGATACCAGGCCCAGCGGTGGCCGAGGCGACCGGCGGCAGTGGCTGACCGGTCGGTGATTTCGGCGCGGAGACCTGCGCGGTGCCGCCCGGGGTGGGGTCGGACGAGACGGTGTCGCTGACGGTGGACAGAGCGAGCCCGAAACCGCCCAGCAGGAGCACGGCCGCGGCAACCATCAGAATCGACCGGTGCCGGACGGCCGCCTGCTGCCATCCGTTCGCACCCCATGCCCCACCATGTCCAGTTCCGCGCGCCTTGGCCGCTGGCTGGGGGCGGCGGCTGTCGCACCGGCGATCGCGTCCGACGCCGACGCCGCCTCGGCGGACCAGTCCCGCGCGGCCGACGACGAGGGGTAGTCCAAGGCGTCCTCGGCAAAGCGGTCCCCGTAGCCGACTGGCGCCGACACACCGGGTACCGCATCCAGGATCGCCGTCTCCTCAGCATCCGAGAAGGACGGCGAGGCGTGTTCGGTGTCGGTCGGCATCGGGCTCTCTCCCTTCGATCGACTCAGGCCGCCTCCGTCAGCCGGCGTCCTCCGTCTCCTCGGTGCCTTCCTTCTTGGTGTCGGTGACCTGGAAGGACTTGTCGATGTACACCTCGATCGAGGTGCCGTCCGCCTGCTTCACCTCCACCGCGTACATGCCGGGCTTCTCCGCGTCTTCCTCGGACTTGACGACCGTGCCCGGGTACGCGGCCAGCGCGGCGGCCTCGGCCTTCTGCTTGATGTCCCCGGTGAGCGGCGGCTCCTTCTTGTCGTCGGTGTCACCGCCGGCCTCGCCGGCCGCCTCGGCGCCGCCGGCGCTCTGGGCCGACTGCTGGGTGTCCGCGGCACCGGAGCTGTCGGAGCCGGAGTCGGAGCCGCCGCAGGCGACCAGCGCGAACATCAGCACAGCAGCGGGAGCGGCAAGCACGGCGCGACGGGGCAGAGCACGCATCAGGGTGTCTCCAAACAACTGGGGAACTTGCGGGTTCAGAGGTCTGCTGAACCGGACCTCCTGGGAATGAGAACGACCCTAGGAACCCGATGTTGAGAGACAACCCAACAAACGGAGAGTGAGAGACCAGCAGATTGCCAATCTTCCGCCGACCCTGTCCAGAAGAACGGGACAGCACTCGATTGCGGGATGCAGAGGCGGACAGCAGAGGGAACGAACCGCCCTCTTCACAGGATTCGACGGCAGCCCGAGGAGCCTTCCAGACCGACGCGCAGGTCTGGGAGGATCTCGCGGTTGACCAGCACTGACGACGCCACCCGCAGGGCGCTCGTCCGCCGCGGCTTTGCCCTGGAGTACGCCACCCTCGGCTGGAACGAGACCGGGATCGTGGTGCACCGCATGCCCTTGCCGAGCCGGTCGACCACGCGGGCAACCAGCACCCGCGGCCATACGGTGGCGAGCGCGATGAGCAACTTGCCCAGCGCAGCCAGCCCGTGGCCCGCGCCGATGAGCGGTCGGCGCGAGAACCGGTCGGCCAGGCGCCCCGCAGCGACCTTGGTGACCGATGCGGCGCCCTCGGCCAGGCCCTCGATGGCACCGACCACGGCGGGCGGGGCGCCGCACCCGTGCACGCCGACGCACCCATCTCGGTGACTCAGCGGCTTCCCGACCGGACTACGGCCGCGCCCGCAGGGGCGAAGGTGGGGAGCGCCCCCGCGGCCGGGAGCAGGTATCGCCGGCGTCGTACCGCGCATCTCACCGCGCGAGGTCGGCCAGCAGGTCGTCGAGCAGGGCCTCTTCCTCGATGCGCACACCGAGTTCGGTCAGAGCCGGGCGCAGGTCCGGGTCCCATGCCGCGGTGGCGGGTGTGCCGGTCAGCGGTGGGGCCAGGGGGACGGCGGCGGTCGCGGCTCGGTAGTCGGCGGCCGTGTAGCGCCAGGGCCGCCACGGCACGCGGCGCAGCAGTGCGGTGGCGATGCGCAGGCCGCCCCAGTCGAAGTCGCCGTGGTAGCGCAGGGCTGTGCCGTGGTTGTGCAGGTGGCGCAGCAGGGTGAGGGCGGCGGCCGAGGGCTGGCCCTGGAGGCAGACCAGGGGCGGGCAGGAGGCACCCAGGGTGTCGGCCGCGGTGGCCAGGACGGCCGGATTCTCGCAGACGTGCACCGGGTCGGGTGCCGTGCGGGGCGGGGTGCGCGTGAGCTGACGCAGGGTCAGCACAGCTGGTTCGCCCGCCTCCGCGGCCCAGTCGAGGGCGGGAGTGCCGCGCAGCCCGAGGGTGAGAACGGTGGAGGAGAGGGCGTCCTTGAGGAGCCCGGCCGAGGCCCAGGCCCCGCGGCGCCACTCGGCTCCGCCGCCGTCGGGGAAGCCGGTCATGGCCCGGGCGCCGGACAGGACGAGGGTGGCGAGCGGCGTGCCGTCGTCCAGGGCGTGGGCGTCGCCGAGGGCGGTGGCGGCGAAGGCGGAGAGGGAGAAGGCTGGATCGGCGGGCAGCCGACGCAGCGCCTCGGCGGTGTCGCCGAGCAGTCTTTTCGCCGCGTGCGGGGTGCGGGCGAGCCGGCGTACGAGGCCGTCGCGGCGCAACCGGTCGGCCCAGTCGGCGAGGTCGGGTCTGCTGGTGCGGATCAGGGCATCGAGCGGGACGTACGCCTCCCGCCAGGCCTTCTCCTCCTGCTCCTGTACGTCCGTGAGCCGGGTGACGGGGCCGGTGAGGGCGGTGACGGCGGCGGCCAGGCCGTCGGGACTGGCGCCGGAGCGCCGCAGGACGGCGTCCACCGCGTCGAGGCGCAGGCTCAGCGAACGACCGGCGCCGGGGGCACGGCCCAGCAGGCGTTCGGCCGCGGCGCGCTGCGCGGCGGTGGGGGCGGCCAGGGTGACCAGGCCGGTGAGGGGTTCGTCCCGTGCCATGCGGCGGCGTACCCGGTCGACCAGCCAGGCGAGGTCGGAGCCGCCGAGCAGGCGGGCCAGGCGCTCGCGGTCTACGGGCGCGGTGGGCGGCTGTGGCGTGCTCATGCCGGGCGTCACCTCCTCGTTCACCTCCAAAGTGCGTCCTGGCTCTCGGCAGCGGGCGCGACGGCCTGCTCGGGGAGGGACACGAGCCCGTGGTCCGGCTCTGTGCCCCGCACCCGCTCGGCGCCGTCCCATTCCCAGCGGGTCACCAGGACCGCCGGGATCTCGTCGACGCGGGACAGCTGGGCGATGGCGATGCCGGGGACCTGCGGGTAGCAGGCCCATTCGCGTTCGCTGGTCATGACGACGTCCAGGTCGAAGGCGTGCAGCAGGCCCAGGCACTTGGCGCGGGAGTCGTCGTCGACACCGGCGAAGGCCTCGTCCAGGGTGACCAGGCGCGGGGCGTGGGGAGCGGCTGTGGCGTAGTGCGAGGAGGCCGCCGCGAACAGCGGCACGCTCACGGCGAGGACGCGTTCGCCGCCGGAGGCTGGGCCGGTGGCCGGGACCCACTTGCCGTGCTGATGGCGTTCGATGCCGAACTCGTGCCAGCCGCGGTGGTCGAGGGCTGCGGTGAGCACCTCCAGCCAGCTGCCCGCGGTGTCGTCGGCCTGCCTGCGGGCGATCTCGGCCTGCAGGAACTCACCGACCGCGGCCCGGTCCTCGATCGTCCAGGCGTCGGCGGACTGGCGCAGTCGCTCGCGGACCTGGGCAAGCCCGGCAGGGGCCTTGCGCGAGGGGCGCCAGACGAGGCGCAGCCTCATACCCGTGGAGGTGGGCCGTTCCTGGAGTTCGGCGTTCATGGCCTGGACCTGGCGTTCGGCGGCGCCGATCAGCTCCTGCAGGGTGCCGGCGACCTCGGTGAGCAGGTGGGTTTCGAGGATCTCGCGTTCGTGTGCGGACAGGATGCGGGTCAGCTCGGCAACCTCCGCGGCGAGGGCTTCGGCGAGCTCGGGGACGGCCCGCTCACGGCCCTGGTAAACGATCTCGACGACCATGCCGTCCTCGACCATCCGGGCGGAGGCGCTGTGTCCTCCCCGGGAGAGGGCGTCCTGGAGCTTCTTGTACTCCTCGCTGAGCCGCTTCTGGACGCGCTCCCAGGCGCCGTCGGAGTCGTCGGTGCCGGACAGTTCCGCCTCGATGGAACGGGCGAGGGCGACGGCCGGAGTGGCGGCCCACGGCCCGGCGCCGAGCGGGGGTACGGCGGCCTCGGGCAGGGCAATGGACAGCAGCCCGGTGGCCGCGAACCGCTGAAGGGCGGCGATGGCCTCGGCGCGGGCCGCGGTCGCCTCGCGGACGTCCACCTCAAGGCGTTCGATGTGCCCCTGGGCGAGATGGGCGCGCCGGTCGGCGGCGGTGTGCGCCTCGCGGGCCCGCCGGTGGTCGCTCTCGCACGCGGCCAGCGCGTCGGTGGTCTCGACGAGGCGTCGCTGAAGCTCCGCGACGGCGGCGCCCACGGTCGAGCGCAGGGTGGTGTGGCGTTCATCCGCGGCGGCGGCGAGTCCGGCGGACTCCTCAGCGCGCAGGGTCAGTTCGGCCACCCGGATGCCGGCCCGCTCGGCCTCGGCGCGCTCGTCGGCCAGGGCGCGCACCGCGTCGGCACGCTCCCGCAGAGCGGGCCACAGGGCGGCGAGGACGGCGGTGTAGTCGGCCAGGGCCTGGCGGACGGCGGCCAGGCCCGCCCGGTCCGCAGGCAGGTTCACCGCAGCGGCGGTCTCGGCGAGTTCGGTGGCGGCCTCGGCCTCGTGCCGGGCCGCCTCCTCCTGTTCGGCCGCGCGTTCGTCGCGGCGGGCACGGGCCCGGTGCGCGGCGTCCGCGGCAGCACCAATGAGGGCGTGCGCATGGCGCAGGGCGGCGTCGTCGGGGACGGTGGCCAGCTCGGCGTCGAGGATGTCGCGGCGCCGGTCGACGGCGGTACGCTCGGCGGCGAGCTGGGCCATCTCGTCCGACAGGGCGCCGAGTTCGGTGCGCAGGGCGGCGATCCGGGCCCGGCGCGCCTCCTCGCGGGCGCCCTCACCGACGTACACGGCTGCCGGTTTGGACCAACTGCCGGTCAGCGCCCCGACGCGGAAGCGGCCGTCGGCCACCACCCAGGTGCCTCCCCCGCTCTCGACTTCGCTCGAGCGGGGGGACCCCCATCCGGAGCCGAGGCCCACGGCCGCCAGCAGCCGGGAGACGGTCTCCTCGCCGGCCTCGAGGGCCCGTGCGTCACCGTGGTCGACGGCGGGCCGCAGCACGTCGGCGAGTGTCGGTCCGTTCAGGGGGGCACCCGGCGACAGCAGGACGTCGTGCCCGTCCGCGTGTACGGCGGTGCCGTCGGGGCGTACCCAGGCGTCCAGGAGGCCGGAGGCCTCCAACGCTGCCTCCAGACCCGCGCGTTCATCGGCTCCGACATGGTCGCGGAAGTCCACCAGCCGCCACAGCGGTGCGCCGGGCGCCTGCTCGCGGACGCCGGGCGTACGGGTGTGGGGTACCGTCGGTCCGCACTGGCCGCCTGCCTCCAGCTCGGCCAGGTCCCGCTCGGCCTCGGCGCGCCGGGCCTGGAGCGCGGCGAGTTCCTGTCCGAGGACGGCCGTACGGTCGGCCAGGCGAGCCGCCCGCTCGCGGTGTACCTCACCCGCCCGTTCCCGCGCCGGATACGGCCCCCGGCAGTGGGTGACCCAGTCCTGCACGGCATCCAGCAGTCCGGCCGGGTCGGCGACGGCCAGTTCCTGGCAGGCGTCCAGGTGCGTGCGGACGCGGTCGACGAGGTACCGGCCCACCTCGGCGGCCCGCTCCTCGGCCTCGGCCTGCCGCCGCACGGTGTGGCCGAGCTCGGTCTCGGCCTCGTCCAGGCGGCGGGCGGCGGCGCGCCGCTCGGCGGCGGCCTCGTAGGCGCTCGCCGCCAACTCCTCCATATGCGCGATAGTGCGGTGCCTGCGGGCCACTGCCTCCTCGGCTGCACGCCGCAGCTCGCTCTCCGGCACGTCGCCGGTGCGCAGCTCGCCGTCGAGACGGGCCGCCCCTGCCGCTTCCCGCTCGCGGGTGAGCGTGTCCTTGACCTGCTCCTCGGCCGCGTCGAGGCGTCGCCGGGCCACCTCGAGGCGGCCGAGCGCCCGGGTGTGGGCCCGGGTCGCCTCGTCCCGGTCGGCCTGGGCGCGGGCCAGCTCGCCGGCGGTGCGACGCGCGTCGGCCGCCGCCTGCTCCAGCTCCCGGGCACTGCGCATCTCGGGGCCCTCGCGCAGTGCCGCCTCCTGCGCCCTCAGACGGGTGGCGGTCTGCTCCAGCTGAGCGATCCGCTCGGCGGCCTCCGCCCGGTCGCGCTCGGCCTCCTCCTGTTCTGCGCGGGCCTGTGCCAGGTCGCGGTGGAGCTGCTCGTAGCGTGCGTGCTCGCTACGGGGCAGCCGGGCCCGGCGCCTCGTCGCGACGCGGGCGTAGCGGCGGTAGTGGTCCAGGAACGCGGAGGCGGCCCGCTCGGCCTCGGCGGCGGCTCGCAGCTCATCCTTCTCTTCGTCCAGGGACCGGAACGCCTCGGCCACGTCCGCGACCACCGCCTGGTCCATCGGCGGCAGCGCCTCGGTCAGTGCCCGGGACAGCGCGGCCTCGTTGGGCCGTTTCGACAGCTGCGGCTGGCGCAGCTGGATGAGCAGGTCGACGAGTGCGGCGTAGCGCCGCTCGCCGAGGCCGAACAAAGCCTCGTCCACCGCCCTGCGGTACCCCGTGGCTGTGTCGTACACCACGCCGCGCCCAGCGACGGCCTCCGCGAGCCGGTCCCGCGACAGCGCGGTGCCGGTGGCGTCCAGCAGGCTCAGCTCCTCGCCGATGCGCTGGTCGGTGACCGCGTACCAGTGGCGGGCGATGCCGCGGCCCGCCACCGCCTTCAGCCCGCAGGCGAGGGTGCGGAAGCGGGCATGTCCGGTGTTCTCCTCGACGCGGCCGAACTCGATCCAGGTGTAGCCGAGCCGCTCGGGGTGCGGATGTTCCCCGCCGAGCAGCAGGTTCCACTCCATCCGCTTGCCCGGGTCGGCGTCGGGCTCCACGCGGCGCGCGGACAGGTCGCCGTCGAGGAGGAAGGGAAGGGTGAGGGCGAGGACCTTGGACTTTCCGGTGCCGTTGTTGCCGCGCAGCAGCAGCCGCCCATCGCGGAACCAGAACTCCTCGGCGTCGTAGTAGAAGAGGTCGACCAGGCCGATGCGCAGCGGTCGCCAGCGGCCGGGGGCGGGCTGGGGCAGGGCGGTCACGGCTGCGGTGCCTTTCTCCGGGAGACACGGGAGGTACGCGGGGTACTGCGGCCCGGCTCCACCACGACGGTGTCGCCGACCGCGTACCGGGCGAGCGTGGGCAGCGGAGCGACGCCGGTGGGGGTGCGGGTCACCAGGGCGAGCGCGGTCAGCTTGGCCAGCGCCTGCTCGACCAGCTCCCCTTCCGCGCCGGGCTGCTTGGCGCTCTTGGACCAGAACCCGCCGTGTTCGACGGCGAGTTCCCGCACCCGGTGTTCGAGCTCTTCGCGGCTCACCTCGCCGCCCGCCGCCGCGAGGTGCTCGGCGAGCAGCAGGGTGACGTGCCCGTGAGTGCCCTGTTCGGGCATCCTTACGTCGGTGAGGTCGTCCTGGGGGTCGACCATGGCGATGCCCTCGGCCCGCACCTCCGCCACCAGGCCGGTCAGTTCGCCGACGCGTGCGGTGAGGAAGGCCCGCTGGCGGGTCAGGTAGGCGAGTTCCTCGTCGGTCAGCTCGTCGTAGTACAGCACCGGGTCGTCGAGGAGGTGGCGGGTGAGCTTCTGGCGGATCGCGCGGAACCGCAGCTCATCGCTGTCCAGGGCGCTCTCCGCGGTGAGCCGGGCCAGCCGCTCCTCGAAACCGTCGGCCGTGATCGTCGACGGGCCGTGGCGGGCGGCGAGCAGTCCGGCGAGGACACGGCGCTGGACGTCGTAGAGCACGTCGCCCGTCCCGCTGACGTAGGCGTCCTCCTCCCCGGCGACCCGCCGCAGCACACCGTGGCGCAGCAGCAGCCGTACGACGGCGGCGAGGTCCAGGCGCTCGTCGCGCCGCTCCAGCGTGAACTCGATCCCGGCGGCGGCCAGGTGCGGGTCGGCGGCGTCGAGAACCACCTGTTCGGCGAGGCGGCCGAGCGCGATCTGCGCCTCACCGCGCTCCAGCGCAGCGAGCGCCAGACACAGCAGCACATAGCGGCGGCGGGTGAACGGCGTACCGGCCCGGGAGGCCTCCCGCGCCGGATGGGTCGCATCGGCGAGGCTGCCGGGCGCCTTGCGCAGCCGGGCGGCCTCCGCGTCCACCCTCAGCGACCAGCCGGTGTTGCGGTCGAACCAGTCGCGCAGTTCGGCGGCGTGCTGGCGAACGAGGCGATAGGCATCGGCGTCCGGGCCGTGCGCGAGCAGCAGCGGCTCCTTCAGCAGGGCGCGGGCGGCCTTGTGGAGCTCGGCGGTGCGCCGGCTGTCCAGGACCTCGCCCAGGGGGGTGGTCATCGCTCCTCCCGTGCGGGGGTGCCGGTGGTGAGGTCGGTGATCTCGACGAGGTGGTCGGGGCCGCGGAACACGCCACCCGGGGTGGGGATCTCGGCCGTCGTACCGTCGGTCAGCGCGGTCAGCCGGATCTCCATCGTGCCGTCGTTGCTGGTGGCGGCGGTCGTCGTCATGCCGGGCCGCCAGGTGGCCAGGGCGTCGCCGAGCAGGCGCAGGAGCAGGCCGAAGGCCACCGGGTCGAGCTCTCCCAGTGCGGACAGCCGGGTGGTGCCGTCCGTCGCCAGCCGGGCGCGGGCGGCGGTGATCTCCTCCGCCTGCTTGGCGGCGATCTCAGCGAGCTGGCGCCGCTGTTCGGACCGGTCCTGCACCTTGCGGGGCTTGCCGCGCCGCTCGTAGCTTCCGGTGCGGCGCAGCTGCGGGCTGATCCGCAGTGGCTCGGCCTCGGCCCACGGGGTGGACGCGGCCACCGGGTGGGCCGTGCGCTCGGCGAGCGTGTCGGCGTCGACGGTGAGATGCCGAGCGGGATACAGGCCGAAGGCGGCGCGCCACAGCCGGTGCCGCGCCGAGTCGTCGAGGGCCTCGGCGAACCAGCGGGCCAGCGTGCGGAAGTCCGCCGACCGGTCCGAACGCCCGGCCCGCCGCTCGTTCAACTGCCGTACGACGGCGAGGAGTTGCGGGATCGCCCCGAGGGCGCGTCCGCGCAGCAGCCGGGCCTGGGACTCGCGGCCGTCCGCCGACACGAACCAGGCGGCCAGGCCCGCCCACTTCGCCGCCCATCGTGCGTACGCCCGCGCCTCGGCGCTCTCGGCCTCGTCCGGGGCGGCGTCGGCCGCCTCCCGCGCCGCCGCCAGCCGCAGCAGGGCGTCGACCCGGCCCTGCTCCTCCAGTTCCCCGATGAGCAGGGCGATCCGCCCGCCGAGAGTGATCAGATCCTGGATGAACCGCTCCAGGTACTGGATCAGCCGGTCCTTGTAGGCGAGGAAGACCTCCACCGCGACGCCGTGCAGGTCGATGGTGCGCTGCAGCGACCCCATGAACGCCCGCGCGTTCTCGGCCAGCGCCTCGAACCGGCCGGTCAGCGTGGACAGCGCCAGGTGCGCCTTGGCCGCGTCCGGCTGCCCTTCCCCCTCCTCGACGGCGATCACCAGCAGGGCCCGCAGCTGCGTGACGATGTCGTGCAGCGCCACCGCCTGCAGCGCGCCCTGCCGCCCCAGTGCCTCGCCGTACGCGGTCAGCGCCTGCTCGGCGGCCTCGCCGGCCTGTGTGAGCTGGTAGATGAACCGCTTGCGGTAGAAATCCTCCACCGCCGTGACGCGCGAGGTGTCCGGGTCCGCGCGCAGATTGCCCCACTCGACGAGGCTGTCCAGTGCGTTGACCACGGCGTCCAGGGCTGCGGGTCGCCGCTGAGGGGGCAGCGCCGCGTGCACGTCCTCGGGCCGCAGATGCACCGCGAACCGCTCCTTGGCCGCGAGGAACGCCCCCATCACGTCGCGGTAGAGGGCGTTGTTGGGCGCGGTGAGGTGCGCGAAAGGAGCGTACGAGGCATGGCCGGAGGAGTCGGTACGCGCGGAGGATTCCGCGGACTCGGTGCGATCAGGCTCGGCAGGCTGCGGTGTCATCGTCTCGGCATTGTTCCCGACGCACACCTCGCCCCGACAATCGCGGGCCCAATCTTCACACTGAGTTACCGGGCATGATCAGGCCCGGGCGTCCCGCTGTTCCAGTTCCTTGAGCACCGCGGCCACGGCGGCGAAGTCGTTGTCCACGTGGAGCACGGTGTGGCCGTGGTGGACCGCTGTCGCGCAGACCAGAAGGTCGACGGCGCCCGCAGAGCGATGCTGACCGCGCTGGGTGAGCTTGTACTGGGCGGTGTCCACCCAGCGCCAGGCGTTCTTCGGCACCGGGGAGAGCCCGCACAACGCGTCCAACTCCTCGGCGAGTTCATCCCGGTGCACTGGTCCTGTGGCCGAGTACAAGAACTCGGTACGGGTGGGCTCGCAGATGTGGAACACCCCGGCGGCGATATGCCCCTCCCAGGGGCGCAGGGCCCCTGGGGTGCGGAAGAGGTGCCACAGGGCCGAGGTGTCGAGAAGATAGGTGATCACTCGAAGGCCGCCCGACGGGCACGCTTACGGGCCTCGTGCGCGGCCGCCGCGGCGTCGAACTCGCCTCGCTCACCGCGTGCGGCCAGCTTCTCCGCCGCCTCCAGCCGTCTGATCCGGGCTACGTAGTCCCGCAGGGCAGCATTGACCGTCTCCTTCTTCGTGGACGCGCCCATCAGGCGCATCGCCTCGGCCAGCGCCTCGTCATCGAGATCGATCTGGGTCACGGACATACGGCCACCCCCGCCAGTGAGAGGACACGATGTACATATCCAACGTACATCACCAACATGCGTTGCGTCGTGTCCTGAGTGTGCCGCGGCGACCCGCTCGCGCCCGCATCCGCCATGCTGGGGGCCATACGGCCGTGCACCCCATGGTCGGCCACCACAAGCCTGCACGTTCCCCGGCGCAAGATGCCCTGATCAGCGACATCCGCCGTTTCACCCCTGGCCGCGTGGCTGCACCGCCTCGATGCCGTGAACCTGGCGCAGGTACTGGAGGCACGGCCGGACGCCGCGTCCCCGCCTGCGCTCCGCTCGGCGAGCGAACTGGCCGACCGTCTGCAGCGCCCGGGCTCGGCGTCCCTGGCCCTGCCCCGGATCCCGCTGCCCGCGCTGCAGGTGGCCGAGGCACTCCCCGCGCTTGGGACACCGGCTCCGCGCGACGCCCCGTCCAAGGGCGGCACGGGTGAGGCTCACGGCTGCCGATGACCTTCCCCTGCCACAAGAAGCGCCTCCAAGCGCCCTCCGCCCGTTCCGTGCGCGACGAGGAGCTCAAGGAGCAAATCCAGAAGGTCTACACGTCCAACTACCGCGTCTTCGGGGCCCGGAAGATCTGGCGCGAGCTGAACCGGCAGGGCCACGAAATGGCCCGCTGCACCGTCGAGCGCCTGATGCGCGAGCTCGGCATCCAGGGCGCGGTGCGCGGCAGGCGCGTCATCACCACGATCCCCGGTGGACAGGCCGAGCGGGCGCCCGATCTCGTCGACCGCGACTTCGTCGCCTCGGCCCCGAACCGGTGCTGGGTGGCGGACTTCACCCACATGAAGACATGGTCCGCGACCGTCTATGTCGCGTTCGTCGTGGACACCTTCTCCCGCCGGATCGTCGGCTGGTCGGCGGCCACCGTCAAGGAGACCGTCTTCGTCCTGGACGCTCTGGAGATGGCGGTCTGGCAACGCGACCGCGACCAACAGCTCGTCCGGCCAGATAAGTTGATTCATCACTCGGATGCCGGGTCGCAGTACACATCGTTCAAGCTCGCCGAACACCTGGACGCCGCCGGCATCGCGGCGAGCATCGGATCCGTCGGCGACGCCTACGACAACGCCCTGATGGAATCGACGATCGGCCTGTACAAGACCGAGTTGATCAAACCCCAGCGGCCTTGGAAGACGCTCTCGCAGGTCGAGCTGGCCACCGCCGAATGGGTCGACTGGTACAACCACCGAAGACTCCACGGTGAGATAGGCCACGTTCCGCCCGTCGAATACGAAGCCAGCTACTACACCGAATCCACGAAACCCCAGGTCACCACCACAACCTGAGATCTCTACTGAACCCGGGGCGATTCAGTTCAGGCCCCCACGAGCAGGCGCCGTCATCACTGATCGATATATAAAAGATCTTGTATCTTAGTATACTCTAGTTGATACACGAAGGAGGATGCCCATGAGTCGTACCGTGATCGACCTCGACGACGAGGCCCTGGAAGAAGCGGCCAAGGAACTCGGCACCACGACCAAGCGCGAGACCATCAACACCGCCCTGCGGGAAGTCACGGCGCGTTACCGGCGTCTGCGCGCACTCGACGAGGCCCGCGAGCTTGTGGCCGACGGCGCGCTGGACATGGACCTCCTCCTGGACAAGAGCAAGTACCGGCCCGCGAGCACGGCCGACGCCACCCCCGACACCGGAGCGCATGAGTGACCGTCGCCGATTACCTCATCGACACCTCCGCGCTCGCCCGCGTCCTGCTCCGCCAGAACACGGCCGACTGGGATGACAGGATCGGCGCCGGCCTCGTCGCGATCTGCGACATCACCGAACTCGAGGTCCTCTACTCAGCCCGTTCGGCCGCAGACCGTACGCGTTTGAAGGCGGCGCTCGACGCCCACTACGTCTGGTGCCCCATGCCGGACGGCGTCTACCGGCGCTCCCGCGTCGTCCAGGAACAGCTGACCGCCAAGGGTGAGCACCGCAGCGCAGGCCCCGTCGACCTCCTGGTGGCTGCCGCCGCCGAGGAAGCGGGGCTCACACTGCTCCACTGCGACCACGACTTCGACACCATCGCCCGCACCACGGGACAGCCGGTCCGCACGATGGACCTCAGGCAGTAGAGCCTCCACAGCCGCACAGTCGGCGATGAGGCACAGGGCGGCCCTACGGCAACGGCCTGTCGAGAACTCAGCCAAAGCCCGGGCGCCCGAGCCGCAGGTCGCGTCCCGCGAAATGGTGTAGCGATGTGGAGTTCGCGACTCTCGTGACCCCTTGCTCTCGGTCCCGGGTGGCCGAGGACGCACTTCGGATGCGTGCCAGGCACCCATGTAGCACTGGGCCCGCACCGTGCACCCTGCCCCGAGGTGACCTCGAAGGCAGGTTTCGCCGTACCCGTGTCCTCACAGCGTCCCCAATACGCCTCCGGCTCTTCGCCGAGGCCGCTCCTGGGCTCCTCCACCACCACGCTCCGGCGCGTTCACGCAGGTCAGCGCAACGCCTACCCCCATCCGCAACTCGCCGCCGAGCTCACGAGCAGCGGATTCAGTCCGATGAGCCGGAGTTGACGTTCCAACACTTCAGAAGAGATGTTTCCGCAGGTCACGGCCCTGCGCTGGTGGGGCGGGTGGGACTCGAACCCACGGCCGACGGATTATGAGTCCGCTGCTCTAACCGGCTGAGCTACCGCCCCATAGCGGCGTGTCGCGTACATGTGTGCGCGCCGTCTGCCGCAGCATAGCCGCTCATACGATCTCCTGCTTCGGATGGTCGGCTTCCGGGCTGCCGTCCGACCTCGAGGACTTCTCCAGGTCGGCGGCGGTTCCCACGGACATGAAAAAGGACCCCGGAGGGTCCTCGTCCAACGCGCTCCCCCGACTGGACTCGAACCAGTAACCTGCCGGTTAACAGCCGGCTGCTCTGCCAATTGAGCTACGGAGGACCGAAGCTCCCCCGACTGGACTCGAACCAGTAACCTGCCGGTTAACAGCCGGCTGCTCTGCCAATTGAGCTACGGAGGATCGCCTCGTTGCATCGAACGCACCTACCTGGGTATTCGCCAGGGGGCGCGCGCTCGCTGCGACACATACATTAGCGCAAGCAGGGGGGTGCTCCGCCAATCGGTACTCCCCGGCACCGACGCCGCACCAGAGACCTCGGACATTGGGAAGGGTGGCAGCCATGCGCTACCGGCTTACGTTCCTCGCCGGAGTGGCCCTCGGTTACGTGCTGGGCACGAGGGCCGGACGCGAGCGCTACGAGCAGCTCAAGAAGTCTGCTCGCCGGATCGCGGAGAACCCCGCCGTGCGGAACACCGCGGAGACGGCCGCCCAGCAGGGCCGCCAGTACGCGGGCAAGGCGTTCCACACGGTCAGCGACAAGGTGGGCGACCGGGTCCCGGCGTCGGTGACCCAGCGCGTGCGCTCCCTGCGGGAACGCAACGTGAACGGCACCCCCGAGGACGACTGGGGCACGAGCAACACATAACGCTCTCGCGGCACCCCTGCGCCCAGGGCCGAAGCAAGCGCCGCGATGCGGCAGAATTTTCGCCATGGGGATAGTCGCCGGGTTGGACAGCTCACCCGATTTCACGCGCATCGTGGTCTGCGACACGGACACCGGAGCCGTGCTGAGGCAGGGGTACGCCCCGCATCCGGTCGAGACGCCGGACGGCGGCGGGCGCCCGAGTGACGTGGACCCGCAGGCCTGGCTGCTGTCCCTGGGCGAGGCGGCGGGCGGCGGCCTGCTGGAGGGTGTGCAGGCCATCGGGGTCTCCACCCAGCAGAACGCGCTGGTCCCGCTGGACGCCCAGGGCAACACGGTGCGGCCTGCCCTGGTCGGCGGGGACAAGCGGGCGCAGGTCGCGGCGGCCGACCTGGTCGACGCGCTCGGCGGCCGGGAGGCCTGGGCCCAGGCCGTGGGGTCCGTGCCGCAGGCCGCGCAGCCGGTGACCAAGCTGCGCTGGCTCGCCAAGAACGAACCCGAGAACGCGCAGCGCACCGCCCTGCTGCTGCAGGCGCACGACTGGCTGGTCTGGCAGCTCCTGGGGCGGCCGGTGCGGCGGACCACGGACCGCGGCGGGGCCTCCGGCACCGGGTACTGGTCCGCGGCCACCGGCGGCTACCGGCCCGACCTGGTCGAACTGGCGCTGGGCCACCAGGTGATGCTGCCCGAGGTGATCGGCCCGTCGGACGCGGCCGGCACCACTCCGGAGGGGCTGCTGATCTCCGCCGGGACCGGCGAGACCATGGCCGCGGCCTTCGGTCTCGGGATCGGGCTCGGGGACGCGGTGGTCTCCCTGGGCGCGTCCGGGTCCGTGATGGCCGTGCACCCGGAGGCGCTCACCGACCAGTCCGGGATGATCACCTCCCTGGCCGACGCCACCGGCATGCACCTGCCGGTCGTGACCACCCTGAACGCCGTGCGCACCCTGCGCGGCACCGCCGAACTGCTCGGTCTGCCCGATCTGGAGAGCCTTTCCGACCTGGCGATGAAGTCGACGCCGGGGTCGCACGGGCTGGTGCTGCTGCCGTACCTGGAGGGCGAGCGGACACCGCAGCTTCCGCACACCGCGGGCACCCTGGCGGGACTGCGGCGCGAGTCGATGAAGCCCGAGCATCTGGCGCGGGCCTCGTTCGAGGGCATGCTGTGCGGGCTGGCCGACGCGCTGGACGTGCTGCGCGGGCGGGGTGTCGAGGTGCGGCGGGTGTTCCTGCTCGGCGCGGCCGCCGAGCTGCCCGCGGTCCAGGCCGCGGCACCGTCGCTGTTCGGCGCGCAGGTCGTCGTACCGCAGCCGGCGGACTACGCGGCGATCGGTGCGGCCCGGCAGGCCGCCTGGGCGCTCGGGGTGTCGCAGGGGGCGCTCGATCCGCGCACCCCGCCCGCCTGGAACGGCGCGGCCGCGCAGGTGCTGGAACCGGGCGAGGACCTGGCCGTGGGGCAGGCGGTGCGTCAGCAGTTCGTGTCGGTGCGGGAGCAGACCCACCCCGGAGCGTTCCGTCCGTGACCGCCCGGACCCCGGTGGGCGCGGGGAAACGCCGATGGCTTAATCGGTTGAGGTAACACGGGTGGAGTGTCCGACGATAGGGGCCAAGGGCGCATCGACCAGCCCCTGTCGCCGACTCCGAGAGACGTAGCGTGCTCATACGACTTCTACGGACCTATCTCAGGCCCTACAAAAAACCCATAGCGTTGCTGGTGCTGCTGCAGTTCCTGCAGACCTGCGCCACCCTCTACCTGCCCACGCTCAACGCCGACATCATCGACAACGGTGTCGTCAAGGGCGACACGGACCACATCCTGTCCTTCGGCGCCCTGATGATCGGCATCTCGCTGGCGCAGGTGGTGTGCAACATCGGCGCGGTGTACTTCGGCGCCCGGACCGCTTCCGCGCTCGGCCGGGACGTGCGCGGCGCGGTCTTCGACCGGGTCCAGTCGTTCTCCGCCCGTGAGGTGGGTCACTTCGGGGCGCCGTCGCTCATCACCCGTACGACGAACGACGTACAGCAGGTCCAGATGCTGGTCCTGATGTCGTTCACCCTGATGGTGTCGGCGCCCATCATGTGTGTCGGCGGGATCGTGCTCGCGCTCGGTCTCGACGTGCCGCTGTCCGCGGTCCTCGTCGCCGTCGTGCCGGTGCTCGGCGTCTCCGTGACGCTGATCGTGCGCCGGCTGCGGCCGCTGTTCCGGTCCATGCAGACGCGCCTGGACACGGTGAACCGGGTGCTGCGCGAGCAGATCACCGGCAACCGGGTGATCCGCGCCTTCGTCCGGGACGAGTACGAGCAGGACCGGTTCGCGAAGGCCAACGGGGACCTGACCGACATGCAGCTCGCCACCGGCCGGATGCTCGCCCTCATGTTCCCGATCGTCATGACCGTGGTGAACGTGTCCTCCATCGCGGTGGTCTGGTTCGGCGCCCACCGCATCGACAGCGGCGGGATGGCCATCGGTGACCTGACCGCGTTCCTCGCCTATCTCATGCAGATCGTCATGTCCGTGATGATGGCCACCTTCATGTTCATGATGGTGCCGCGCGCCGAGGTGTGCGCCGAGCGCATCGAGGAGGTCCTGGGCACCGACAGCAGCGTGGTGCCGCCGGTCGCCGCGGTGACCGAGCTGCACCGGCACGGGCGGCTGGAGATCCGCGGCGCGGGCTTCCGCTATCCGGGTGCCGAGGAGCCGGTGCTGAAGGCCGTCGAGCTGGTGGCCCGGCCGGGTGAGACGACCGCCGTGATCGGCTCGACCGGCAGCGGGAAGTCGACGCTGCTCGGCCTGGTCCCACGGCTGTTCGACGCCACCGAGGGCGAGGTCCTCGTGGACGGCGTCGACGTCCGCGAGATCGACCCGGGGCTGCTCGCCTCGACCGTGGGGCTCGTGCCGCAGAAGCCGTACCTGTTCGCCGGGACGGTCGCGACCAACCTGCGCTACGGCAATCCGAAGGCCACCGACGAGGAGTTGTGGCAGGCACTGGAGGTGGCGCAGGCCAAGGACTTCGTCACCGGGCTGGAGGGCGGGCTCGACGCGCCGATCGCGCAGGGCGGCACCAACGTCTCCGGCGGTCAGCGGCAGCGGCTCGCCATCGCCCGCACGCTGGTGCAGCGCCCGGAGATCTACCTCTTCGACGACTCCTTCTCCGCGCTGGACTACGCCACCGACGCGGCGCTGCGCACCGCGCTCGGCCGCGAGATCGCCGACGCGACCGTGGTGATCGTCGCCCAGCGGGTGGCCACCATCCGGGAGGCCGACCGGATCATCGTGCTGGACGAGGGACGGGTGGTCGGCACCGGCCGGCACCACGAGCTGATGGCCACCAACGAGACCTACCGGGAGATCGTGCTCTCCCAGCTGACGGAAGCGGAGGCAGCCTGATGGCCGGGCCCATGGGACGCATGATGGCCGGGGGCGGCCCCGACCAGCGCTCGATGGACTTCAAGGGCTCGGGCAAGCGGCTCGTCGCCCAGTTCAGGCCCGAGCGGGTCACCATCTACGCCCTGCTGCTGTGCGTGGTCGTCAGCGTGACCCTGAGCGTGCTCGGCCCGAAGATCCTCGGCAGGGCCACCGACCTGGTCTTCGCCGGCATCGTCGGCCGCCGGATGCCGGCCGGGGACACCAAGGAGCAGGTGCTCCAGTCGATGCGCGAGCACGGCCAGGGCCAGATCGCGGACATGCTCAGGGGCACCGACTTCACCCCCGGCGAGGGCATCGACTTCGGTGCCGTCGGGCAGGTGCTGCTGCTCGCGCTCGGCACCTTCCTGGTCGCCGGTCTGCTGATGGCGGTCGCGACCCGGCTGGTCAACCGCGCGGTGAACCGCACCATGTACCGGCTGCGCGAGTCGGTGCAGACGAAGCTGTCGCGGCTGCCGCTGTCGTACTTCGACAAGCGCCAGCGCGGTGAGGTGCTCTCCCGCGCGACCAACGACATCGACAACATCGGGCAGACGCTCCAGCAGTCGATGGGCCAGCTCATCAACGCGGTGCTGACCATCATCGGTGTGCTGGTGATGATGTTCTACGTCTCCTGGCTGCTGGCACTGGTCGCGCTGGTGACGGTGCCCCTGTCGTTCGTGGTCGCCACCCGGGTCGGCAAGCGGTCGCAGCCGCACTTCGTGCAGCAGTGGCGCACCACCGGCAAGCTGAACGCGCACGTCGAGGAGATGTACACCGGTCACACCCTGGTGAAGGTGTTCGGCCGGCAGGAGGAGTCGGCGAAGCAGTTCGCCGAGCAGAACGAGGCACTGTACGAGGCCGGGTTCCGGGCGCAGTTCAACAGCGGCGCCATGCAGCCGCTGATGATGTTCGTGTCCAACCTCAACTACGTGCTGGTGGCCGTCGTCGGTGGGCTCAGGGTCGCGTCGGGCGCGCTGTCGATCGGTGATGTGCAGGCCTTCATCCAGTACTCGCGGCAGTTCTCGATGCCGCTGACGCAGGTCGCGTCGATGGCCAACCTGGTGCAGTCGGGTGTCGCCTCGGCGGAGCGGGTCTTCGAACTCCTGGACGCGGAGGAGCAGGAGGCGGATCCGGTGCCGGGCGTGCGCCCCGAGGAACTGCGCGGACGGGTGTGCCTGGAACACGTGTCGTTCCGGTACGACCCGGAGAAGCCGCTGATCGAGGATCTGTCGCTGACGGTGGAGCCCGGGCAGACGGTGGCGATCGTCGGCCCGACCGGTGCGGGCAAGACCACGCTGGTCAACCTGCTGATGCGGTTCTACGACGTCTCCGGCGGGCGCATCACACTGGACGGGGTGGACGTGCGGCGCATGTCCCGGGACGAACTGCGCTCGGGCATCGGCATGGTGCTCCAGGACACCTGGCTGTTCGGCGGCACCATCGCCGAGAACATCGCCTACGGTGCCGGTGTGGAAGGGGGCGCGCGAAGCGCACCCGGTCAGGACGGCGGCGGCCGTCGGGTGGGCGACGTCACCCGGGGTGAGATCGAGGAGGCGGCCCGCGCGGCCCACGCGGACCGGTTCATCCGCACCCTGCCCGACGGCTACGACACCGTGATCGACGACGAGGGCTCCGGGGTCAGCGCCGGTGAGAAGCAGCTCATCACGATCGCTCGGGCCTTCCTGTCCGACCCGGTGATCCTGGTGCTGGACGAGGCCACGAGTTCCGTGGACACCCGTACCGAGGTGCTGATCCAGAAGGCGATGGCCAAGCTCGCGCACGGCCGTACGTCGTTCGTCATCGCGCACCGGCTGTCGACGATCCGGGACGCCGACACCATCCTGGTGATGGAGAACGGCTCCATCGTCGAACAGGGCGCGCACAACGAGCTGCTGGCGGCCGACGGGGCGTACTCCCGGCTGTACAAGGCCCAGTTCGCCCAGGCCGTGGCCGAGGTGGACTGATCCCGCGGCGGGGGCCGCTCACCTGGTGGGCGGCCCCGGTCAGTCGAGGTAGCCCCGCAACTGGTCCGCGAACGTGTGGTCGCGGAGCTTGTTGAGGGTCTTGGACTCGATCTGCCGTATCCGCTCCCGGGTGACACCGAACAGGCGCCCGATCTCCTCCAGGGTGCGGGGGCGGCCGTCGGCGAGGCCGTAGCGGAGCTGGACGACCTTCCGCTCGCGCTCGCCGAGGGTGGAGAGCACGGCCTCCAGGTGCTCCCGGAGCAGCAGGAAGGCGGCCGACTCCACGGGGCTCGCGGCGTCGCCGTCCTCGATGAGGTCGCCGAGGGCCACCTCGTCCTCCTCGCCCACCGGGGCGTGCAGGGACACCGGTTCCTGGGCGAGCCGCAGCACCTCGCGGACGCGCTCGGGCGGCAGGTCGAGCTGGGCGGCGACCTCTTCGGGGGCGGGCTCGTAGCCGCGCTCCTGCAGCATGCGGCGCTGGACGCGGACGACCCGGTTGATCAGTTCCACCACGTGCACGGGCACCCGGATCGTGCGGGCCTGGTCGGCCAGGGCTCGGGACATGGCCTGCCGGATCCACCAGGTGGCGTAGGTGGAGAACTTGTAGCCGCGGGCGTAGTCGAACTTCTCCACGGCCCTGATGAGCCCGAGGTTGCCCTCCTGCACCAGGTCGAGCATGGTCAGGCCGCGGCCGACGTACCGCTTCGCCACGGACACCACGAGCCGCAGGTTGGCCTCGATCAGCCGGCGCTTGGCCATCCGGCCCATGACGACCAGCCGGTCCAGGTCGTGCGCGAGCCGGCTGTCCAGGTCGGGGGTGCCGCTCAGCTTCTCCTCGGCGAACAGTCCGGCCTCCACCTTGCGGGCGAGGTCGACCTCCTCGGCGGCGGTGAGCAGCGGGATGCGGCCGATCTCGCGCAGGTACTGGCGAAACAGATCCGCGGAGGGGCCGCCGGTCTCGGCCCGCGCGGCGACCGCGGGCCCCGCCGGCTCGGCGGACTCGGCGGGCTCAGCGGGCTCAGCGGGCTCCTCCGCCAGCGCCTCGGCGGGTGGCTCCGCCGGCTCACCGGTCTGCTCCTGGCCCGCCTCGGGGTGGCCGAAGGCGCGGCTCTGCGGGGGGACGGCCACGAGGACTCCGGACTCCGCGCCGGGCCCGTCGGCCGTGCCGGCGGCGCTGGTGTCGGTCTGGGTGAGGGTACGGGTCTGCACGGGGGGCGACCTCCTGGGGCAGGCACCGGGGACTCGGGCACCGCCCCCAGTGTGGGGGAAGACACATCGCCGCCACGAGGGGCGTGCGGTGACTTTTTGCGTCCGCTTCGTGACGCGGCGGATATCCGGCCCGGCCGACGCACGGCCGGGACCGGCCCCTCACAGCGCTGCGGCGCCCCGTTCGCGCAGAGCCTGGTCGTACTGCTGCAGGACCCACATCTCGTTCTGCACGGCGGCCAGTTGGGCCGGGTCCCCGCCGGTGGACAGGCGGGTGAGCTGGGACTGGATGTCGCGGATGCGGCGCTCCACGGCACGGCGGCGGATCTGCACCAGCACCGTGCCCGCGTACGTCTCGTCGACGGTGCGGCGCAGGATCGGTTCGACGGCCAGCTCGGTGACCATGGCGCGGGCGGTGTCGTCGGGTGCGGCGTCCCGGACGCGGACCAGGTACCCCTGTCCGTCCTCGACGCCGTACTCGGCGCCGCCCGCCTCCGCGATGGTCAGGCGCACGGCGGCGTAGGGCGGGGCGGTGAACTCGTCCACGCCGTACGCGTCGAAGGCCGGGGAGACCAGGTCGGGGCGCTGGAGGGCGAGTTTGAGCAGCTCGCGCTCGGCCGCGTGGACGGGGTTGCGCAGGGTGAGGGCCGGGCCGGACGGGGCCGCGCCCTGGGGGCCGGTCTCCCACTGCTGCTGCGGGCCGCGGGGCTGCTGCTGCGGGCCCCCCTTGCCGCGTTCGCGGGCCCAGCGGGCGAGCTGGGCGACCCGCTTGACCACGAACTGGGTGTCGAGGATGCCGAGCATCCCGGCCAGCTCGACGGCGACCTCGTGCTGGGCGCCGCTGTTCTTGATGCGGGCGACGATCGGGGCGGCCTCGTCCAGGGCGGCGGCCCGGCCGGCCGGGGTGTCCAGGTCATAGCGGGCGACGATCTGGCGCAGCGCGAACTCGAAGAGCGGGGTGCGCGGTTGGGCCAGGTCGGCGACCGCCTCGTCGCCCTTGGCCAGGCGCAGCTCACAGGGGTCCATGCCGTCGGGGGCGATCGCGATGTAGGTCTCGGCGGCGAACTTCTGGTCGTCCTCGAAGGCCCGCAGGGCCGCCTTCTGCCCGGCCGCGTCACCGTCGAAGGTGAAGATCACCCGGGCGGAGCCGTTGTCCATGAGGAGCCGGCGGAGGATCTTGATGTGGTCGCCGCCGAAGGCCGTGCCGCAGGTGGCGATGGCCGTGGTGACCCCGGCGAGGTGGCAGGCCATGACATCGGTGTAGCCCTCGACGACGACGGCCCGGCTGGTCTTGGCGATGTGCTGCTTGGCCAGGTCGATGCCGTAGAGGACCTGGGACTTGCGGTAGATCGCCGTCTCCGGCGTGTTCAGGTACTTGGGCCCGTTGTCCGCCTCGTACAGCTTGCGGGCGCCGAAGCCGACGACCTCGCCGCCGATGTCCCGGATGGGCCACATCAGACGGCCCCGGAACCGGTCGATGGGGCCGCGGCGGCCTTCCTGGGAGAGGCCGGAGAGCAGCAGCTCCTTGTCGGTGAAGCCCTGGCCGCGCAGATAGCGGGTGAGGTGGTCCCAGCCCTGGGGGCTGTAGCCGACGCCGAAGTGCACGGCGGCCGCCTGGTCGAAGCCACGCTCGGCGAGGAAGACCCGGCCGGTCTCGGCCTCGGCGCTCCGGGCGAGCTGTTCGGCGTACCACTGGGCGGCGATCTTGTGCGCCTCGACCAGACGGATGCGCTCGCCGCGCTGGTGGGCGGGGTTGTACCCGCCCTCCTCGTAGCGCAGGGTGATGCCGGCCTGGGCGGCGAGCCGCTCGACCGCCTCGGAGAAGGAGAGGTGGTCCACCTTCATCACGAAGGTGATGGTGTCGCCGCCCTCCTGGCAGCCGAAGCAGTGGAAGAGTCCCTTGCTCGGGCTGACCTGGAAGGACGGCGACTTCTCGTCGTGGAAGGGGCAGAGCCCCTTGAGGTTGCCGCCGCCGGCGTTGCGTAGCTGGAGGTACTCGGAGACCACGGCGTCGATCGGGACCGCGTCCCGTACCGCCTTCACGTCCTCGTCGTTGATCCGTCCTGCCACGATGCGATTCTACGGGGCCGGACCGACACCCCCCGGCACGCTGCCCGGCGCCCGCGGGGATCAGGAGGCGAGGCCGTCGAGGGGTACGTGGGGGTCGGCGAGCGCGTCGGTGTCCACCCGGGCGCGGGAGCGGATGAGGTTCTGGACGGGCTCCGTGACATCCCACACGTTCACGTTCATTCCGGCCAGTACGCGGCCCTCCCGGAGCCAGAACGCGATGAACTCCCGCTTGCCCGCGTCGCCCCGGATGACCACCTCGTCGTACGACCCGGGCGGTGCCCAGCCGCTGTACTCCATGCCCAGGTCGTACTGGTCGGTGAAGAAGTACGGCACGCGGTCGTAGGCGACGTCCCGGCCGAGCATCGCGCGGGCGGCGACCGGGCCGCCGTTCAGGGCGTTGGCCCAGTGCTCGACGCGGAGCCGGGTGTCGAACAGGGCGTGCGGGAAGGCGGCGACGTCGCCGGCCGCGTGGATGTCCGGGTCGGACGTCCGCAGCCGTTCGTCGACCACGACCCCGCCCCCGTGCGCCCGGTCGGCCAGCTCCAGGCCCGCCGCCTCGGCCAGGGCGGTCCGCGGGGCCGCGCCGATCGCCGCGAGCACCGCGTGGGCGGGGTGCTCCTCGCCGTCGTCGGTGCGGGCGGCGAGGACCACGCCGTCCTGGCCGACGATCTCGGTGAGCCGCACCCCGAAGCGGAAGCGGACGCCGTGGGCGTGGTGCAGCTCCGCGAAGACGTTGCCCAGCTCGGGGCCGAGGACGCCGTGCAGCGGGGTCGCCGCCGGCTCGATCACCGTCACCTCGGCCCCGTACTCGCGGGCCGCCGCCGCGACCTCCAGGCCGATCCAGCCGGCGCCGGCGATCACCAGGTGGCCGTTGTCCCGGCCGAGCGCGGCCAGCACGCGCTTGAGCCGCTCGGCGTGGGCGAGGCGGCGCAGATGGTGCACGCCCGCGAGGTCGGTGCCGGGGATGTCAAGGCGGCGGGGTTCGGCGCCGGTGGCGAGCAGCAGCTTGTCGTAGTGGACGAGGGTGCCGTCGTCGCCGAAGCGCACCGTCTTCGCGGCGCGGTCGATCCGGTCCACGGTCTGGCCGAGGTGCAGCTCGACGTCGTTGCGCGCGTACCAGGCGGGCTCGTGCACGAAGACGCTGTCCCGCTCCTCCTTGCCGAGCAGGTAGCCCTTGGACAGCGGGGGGCGCTCGTACGGGTGGTCGCGCTCGTCGCAGATCAGTATCACCCGGCCGGTGAAGCCCTCCGCGCGGAGCGTCTCGGCCGCCTTCGCGCCGGCGAGGCCGCCTCCGACGATGACGAATGTCTGATCCGCGTCGACCACTTGATGCCTCCTCGTAAGGGTGCCGCCACATGCGAGCGTCCCGCACCGGGCGGGCTGCGGGAAGGGGGAGTGCCCCGATCAGGCCACCGGCGGGGCACTTTCCCGCTGGATATGCCCCGTCAGTCTCGCGTGCAGCGAGCGGGCGGAGGCGTCGGTCAGGGAGGCGATCTGGTCGACGATCACCCGCTTGCGCGCGTGATCGCCGGGTGCCGCGTCGAACAGGGCCCGGAACTGGGGGTCCAGGCCGTCCGGCGCGCGGGCGGTGAGCGCCTCGGCCAGTTCGGCCACGACCACCCGCTGGTCGGCGCGCAGCCGCTCCTGCTCGGCGCGCTGCATGACGTACCGGTCGGCCACCGCCTTGAGCACCGCGCACTCCATGCGGGTCGCGCGGGGCACGACGAGTTCGGCGCCGTAGCGGGTGAGCCGGCCGCCGCCGTACGCGGCCCGGGTCGCGCCCTCCGCGGCCAGGCAGAACCGGCCGATGAGCTGGCTGGTGGCGTCCTTGAGGCGGGCCTGGGCCACCGCCGTGCCGTCGTAGCCGTGCGGCCACCACTGCTGGTCCTGGAGCCGGTCGAGGGCCTCGGCCAGTTCGGCCGGATCGGTGTCCGCCGGAACGTACCGGCCGACGGCGACCTCGAACACCGCCCGCCGCTCGGGTTCGGCGTGCAGGCAGTTCGGGTCGATGTGGCCGGCGTGCAGCCCGTCCTCGACGTCGTGCACCGAGTAGGCCACGTCGTCCGACCAGTCCATGACCTGTGCCTCGAAGCAGGTGCGGGTGCCGGGGGCGGTACTGCGCACCCAGTCGAACACCGGGCGGTCGTCCTCGTACACGCCGAACTTCACGGACGCCGGGTCGGTGGGGTGGGCGCCGCGCGGCCAGGGGTACTTGGTGGCGGCGTCGAGGGCGGCGCGGGTGAGGTTGAGGCCGACGGAGCCCTCGGGGGTGAACCGCTTGGGCTCGATCCGGGTGAGCAGTCTGAGGGACTGGGCGTTGCCCTCGAAGCCGCCGCAGTCGTCGGCGAACTCGTTCAGGGCCTGTTCGCCGTTGTGGCCGAAGGGCGGGTGGCCGAGGTCGTGCGAGAGGCAGGCCGCCTCGACCAGGTCGGGGTCGCAGCCGAGGGCGGCGCCCAGCTCACGGCCGACCTGGGCGCACTCCAGGGAGTGGGTCAGGCGCGTGCGGGGACTGGCGTCCCAGGCCTGGCTGGAGGTCCCCGGTGTGACCACCTGGGTCTTGCCGGCCAGGCGGCGCAGGGCCCCGGAGTGCAGGACGCGGGCGCGGTCGCGCTGGAAGGCGGTGCGGCCCGGCCGTTTGTCGGGTTCGGGCGCCCAGCGTTCGACCGAGGCCTGGTCGTAGGCCGAAGCGGCTGCGGTGCCGGTGACTGCGGTGCCTTCCATGGCTCGACAGTACGGGGCGGTGGTGACAATCGGGGGTACGGGGCGCCGGATCGCCCGCCGGGGTGTGTCGGGCCGCCGCCGCGGGTGCGTCGTGGCGCGCCCGCGCGGCGGAGCCGCACGCCGCCGCGGTCCCGCGCCCGCCGGGAAGGGCCGCCCTCGGGCTCAGGCCGACGCCAGGTCCGCCCGAACCGGCGTCTGCGCCCGGTCGTAGCGGTGCAGGACCAGACGGGCCATCGCCTCGTGGGCGCCCAGGGGGGCCGAGACGATCCACGGCGCCGTCCGTGCGCACTGGGCCGCGAACCGCCCCGGTGCGGTGAAGCAGGAGGCGATCGCCACCCGGTCGCGGCCGCGTGCGGTCAGGGCCCGCACCGCGGTGTCGACCGTCGGGGCGGCCGCCGAGGCGTAGGCGGGGACGACGGGGACGCCGAGGCGCTCGGCGAGGAGGCGGGCCGTGCGGCGGGTGTCCGCGGCCGAGTCCGGGTCGCGCGAGCCCGCCGCCGCGAGGACGACCGCGCCCGTCCGGCGCGTGGCGGCGTCCTGGCCCGGGGGCCAGCCGGCCTCGAGCAGACGGGCGTGCAGGGTGTCCACCAGCAGCGGGTGCGGGCCCAGCGGGGCGGCCACGCGCGTGCGTGCGGGCGAGGCGGCCGCCATCTCGGGGATGTCGCGCTTCACGTGGTACCCCCGGCCGAGAAGCAGCGGTACGAGGATCGCGGGGGTCGCGCCCAGCGCGGCCAGGGTGTCCGGGAGCAGGGGCTCGTTCAGCTCGATGTGCCCCAGGTGGACGGGGAGGCCGGGGCGCTGCTCGCGCACCCGGTCCCGCAGGGCCCGTACGGTCCGCAGCGCGCGCGGGTCGCGGCTGCCGTGGGCGACCAGGACGAGGGCGGGCGGGGCGGGACGGCGGCGTCCGCTCGGCGAGACGAGCCGGAGCCGGTCGGCGAGTCTGCTGCTGATGCTGTTCATGAGGTGCGCCGTGCTGTCGAGATGGAGGATGGACTCGTCGCTGAGGGGGTTCGACGCCGTCATGGCACGATCCTGACGTGGGTACGTTGCGCCGCCGTTGCCGGGCGGTCACGGGTGTTTTCCGCGGCTTCACCGCGTACGGATGCGGCCGGTGAGGCCGATCCGGGCGTCCGGGCGAACCGGATCACCCCGGCCCGCGTCCTCCTGGTCGGAACCGACGCAGGGGGGAACCGCATGACGACGCGCCGACCTCGGCTGCCACGCACCCGCAGGGGGTGGCGGCGGCTGGTGCAGGCCGTGATGGCCGGGTGCGTGCTGGCACTGCTGCCGGCGACCTGGCTGTACGTGTCGACGGCGGACCGGCTGCGGACCGCGGCGGACGTGCCGCGCACCGAGGTCGCGGTGGTGTTCGGGGCCGGGCTGTGGGACGGGGAGCCGTCGCCGTACCTCGCGCACCGGCTGGACGCGGCGGCCGGGCTGTACCGGCAGGGGCGCATCGAGGCGGTCCTCGTCACCGGGGACAACAGCCGTGAGGACTACGACGAGCCCGACGCCATGCGCGCCTATCTGACCCGGCACGGGGTGCCGGACGCGCGCGTCGTCAGCGACTACGCGGGCTTCGACACCTGGGACTCCTGCGTGCGGGCCAAGAAGATCTTCGGGGTGGACCGGGCGGTGCTGATCAGCCAGGGCTTCCACATCCGGCGGGCGGTGGCGCTGTGCGAGGCGGCGGGAGTGGACTCCTACGGTCTCGGGGTCGACGCCAAGCACGACGTGACCTGGTACTACGGCGGGACGCGCGAGGTGTTCGCGGCGGGCAAGGCACTGCTGGACGCGGTGTTCCAGCCGGATCCGCGGTTCCTCGGGCCGAAGGAGCACGGCGTGGCACGGGCGCTCGCGTCCGGCCGGTGACCGGCGCCTCACGGCGGGCGGGCGGGCGCGGGGAGGACGGCTTCCCGGCCGTGTAACAGGGAGCCGCCGCGGGCCGTAACACTCCGGAAGCACGCTGGTCGGCATGGAGACCACCTCGACGCCCACCCACTGCCCGTACTGCGCCCTGCAGTGCGGGATGAACATCACGCCCCTGCCCCAGGGGGGCGTCGAGGTGACCGAACGGCCGGACTTCCCGGTGAACCGGGGGGCGCTGTGCGGCAAGGGCCGCACGGCCGCCCGGGTGCTGTCGCCGGCGGCCCGGCTGACCTCGCCGCTGGTGCGGTCCGGGGGGCGGCTGGTGGAGGCGGGCTGGGACGAGGCGCTGGACCGGGTCGCCGGGGCGCTGTCGTCGGTGCGGGCGCGGGGCGGGCCCGACGCGGTGGGGGTGTTCGGCGGGGGCGGGCTGACGAACGAGAAGGCGTACGGGCTCGGCAAGTTCGCGCGGGTGGTGCTCGGCACCTCGCAGATCGACTACAACGGCCGGTTCTGCATGTCCTCGGCGGCGGCCGCCGGGACCAGGGCGTTCGGCCTCGACCGGGGGCTGCCGTTCCCGCTGGAGGACATCCCGCGCACCGGCTGCGTCGTGCTGGTCGGCTCCAACCTCGCCGAGACGATGCCGCCGTCGCTGCGCTTCTTCCGCGAACTGCGCGACAACGGCGGCACGCTGATCGTCGTCGACCCGCGCCGCACGAGGACCGCCGAGCAGGCCGATCTGCACCTGGCGCCCCGGCCGGGCACCGATCTCGCCCTCGCGCTGGGCCTGCTGCACCTGGTGGTGGCCGAGAACCGCACGGACGAGGAGTACATCCGGGAGCGCACCACCGGCTGGGAGGAGGCCCGGGCGGCGGCGATGGCGCACTGGCCGGAGTACGTGGAGCGGATCACGGGGGTGTCCGTTCCGCGGCTGCGGCAGGCGGTGCGGATGTTCTGCGAGCCGGAGTCCGCGATGGTGCTCACCGCGCGGGGGCCCGAGCAGCAGTCCAAGGGCACGGACACGGTGGGCGCGTGGATCAACCTGTGCCTGGCGACCGGCCGGGCGGGCCGTCCGCTGTCCGGGTACGGCTGTCTGACCGGGCAGGGCAACGGGCAGGGCGGACGTGAACACGGGCAGAAGGCGGACCAGTTGCCCGGCTACCGCCGGCTGGACGACCCGGCGGCGCGGCGGCACGTGGCCGAGGTGTGGGGCGTGGCCCCGGACAGCCTGCCCGGCCCGGGCCGCAGTGCGTACGAACTGCTGGACGCACTGGGCACGGACGTCCGGGCGCTGCTGCTGATGGGGTCCAACCCGGTGGTGTCGGCGCCGCGCGCGGCCCATGTGGAGGAGCGGCTGCGTTCGCTGGACTTCCTGGCGGTGTGCGACGTCGTCCTCTCGGAGACGGCCGAACTCGCGGACGTGGTGCTGCCGGTCACGCAGTGGGCCGAGGAGACGGGCACGACGACCAGCCTGGAGGGCAGGGTCCTGCTGCGCCGCCGGGCCGTGGCCCCGCCCGCCGGGGTCCGCAGCGACCTGGAGGTGCTGCACGGCCTGGCCGTGCGGCTCGGCGTGGAGAAGGGCTTCCCGACCGACCCCGAGGAGGTCTTCGGGGAACTGCGCCGCGCCTCCGCGGGCGGCCCCGCGGACTACTCGGGCATCACCTACCGGCGCCTGGCCGACGAGAACGGCGTCTTCTGGCCGTGCCCGGAGGTGCCGGCGCAGGACACCGGAGCCGCCGGTGCGGCCACCGGTTTCCCCGCGCCGCACCGGCCCGCCCCGGCCACCGCCCACCCCGGCACCCCGCGGCTCTTCCTCGACCGGTTCGCCACCGACGACGGCCGGGCTCGGTTCGTCGCCGTGGCGCACCGGGCCGGCGCGGAGGAGCCGGACGCGGAGTATCCGCTGCTGCTGACCACCGGCCGGGTGGTGGCCCAGTACCAGTCGGGGGCGCAGACCCGCAGGGTGGCCGAGCTGAACGCGGCCGCGCCCGGCCCGTTCGTCGAACTCCATCCGCGCCTGGCGGCCCGCCTCGGCGCGGCCGAGGGCGACCCGCTGGCGGTGGTCTCCCGGCGCGGCCGCGCCGTGGCTCCCGCCCGCATCACCGCCGCGATCCGCCCCGACACGGTCTTCATGCCGTTCCACTGGCCGGGCGAGGGCCGGGCCAACACCCTGACGAACCCGGCCCTGGACCCGGTGTCGAAGATGCCCGAGTTCAAGACCTGCGCGGTGCGGGTGGAGCTCCTCGGACCCCGGACCTGAGGGCTGTCCCGCGATCCCCGGCGGGCGCACGACGACGGCCACGGCACCTCGCCGCGTTGCCGGATCGCCCGGACACGCCCCGTACGAGGACGACCCTCCGCCGTGCGAGGCACCGCATCCGACGCCGTGCGCCGACCCACCGGGGATTGTCCCCGCCGGCCTGGCGATGCTCCTGAGGCCGCCGGCAGAGCCTCGCCGAGCCTGCCCGATCGGCGACCCGGGAAGTCTTGACGGGGTGACGGCGACGACATGACTCCCACCCCAGCGGCCGGGGAACGACAGGACCGGCCACCACGGTGCCGACAGCGTCCCCACACCCCAGGACACGGCATCTGGCCAGCAGGATCCGAGGACGAGGCGAAACCGATGAAGTAGAGCACCACCTGGGCGGTGTCGGTGCCCCGGGACCCCCACCCGGTTCCGGCCCTCGTGAGATGAACGGGCGACAGGCCCACGGCACGCCCGGGACCTTCGCCGCCTCCCGAGATCACGGCGCATACGCTCATGCGCATGGTCGAGCACCACATGGTTGACGTGAACGGCATTCGGCTGCACATCGCCGAAGAGGGCGACGGCCCCCTGGTCGTGCTGCTGCATGGCTTCCCCGAGTCATGGCACTCCTGGCACCGACAGTTCGGCCCGTTGTCCGATGCGGGTTTCCGGGTGGTCGCGCCCGACCAGCGTGGGTACGGACGCAGCGACCGGCCCGACGCCGTCGACGCGTACACCATCCTTCACCTGGTCGGCGACGTCGTCGGACTGGTCCAGGCCCTGGGCGAGAAGAAGGCGTACGTCGTCGGGCACGACTGGGGCGCACCCGTCGCCTGGCACACGGCTCTGCTGCGACCGGACATGGTGCTCGGGGTGGCCGGCCTGAGTGTGCCGCCCCCGTTCCGGGGGACCCGGCCTCCGCTCACCGAGATGGACAAGAGGTTCGGCGGCCGCTTCTACTGGAACTACTTCAACCGCCCCGGCGTGGCCGACGCCGAGTTCGCGAAGGACGCGCGCGCCGCTTTGCGGAAGCTCGTCTATTCGGCCTCCGGCGATGCTCCCGACGCCGACGAGCGCAAGCAGCCGCTGGTTGATCCCGAGCGTGGCTGGGTCGCGAGCATGCCGGATCCCGAAGTACTGCCCGAATGGTTCACCGAGGACGACCTCGACCAACTCACCGAGAGTTTCTCCAAGGGCTTCACCGGGGCCCTCAACTGGTACCGCAACATCGACCGCAACTGGGAACTCACCGCACCGTGGCACGGCGCCGTCGTCACCTCGCCCGCCCTGTACGTCTACGGCGACCGCGACGCCGTCCCGGCCTTTCCCGGCACCCCCGAACTTATCGCGAAACTGCCGGAGTTGATGCCCAATCTGTGGCGCGAGCCCCTGAAGCTGGCGGGCTGCGGGCACTGGACTCAGCAGGAACGCCCAAACGAGGTGAACACGGCCCTCATCGACTTCCTCAGGGCGAACCCCTGACCCGGCATGCGGGCAGATGGTGGTGTGCCCGCTCCGGCGGGTCGGGGGCCGACGGCCGCCGTGAGGGTGCGCGACAGGCCACCTGGCCTTCCTGATCGGCCTGGTCGGGCTCACCGCGGTATCCGTCGCCGACGGCCGGATGCAGGGACGGCGGTGCGGGCGTGGCGGACGGCTGCCGGCGGGGTGACGCCCGACCCGCGCGGCACGGGAACGCGGGGCGGCCGCCAGGTCGAACCCCGTCAGCCGCGTTCCAGCCAGTCCCCGCTCGTGATGCGTCGCCCCCCGGCCCGCAGGCGCAGCGCGACGGCGGGGGACGCCAGGTAGACCCAGGCCGGGGTCGTGGTGCCGTCGGGGCGTTCCACGGGGCGGGCGACCCGTTCGTAGAGGTTGCGGGGGTCGCCCTGGACGTACTCCTCCAGGCGGTCGAGTTCGGTCAGGAGCCCGGCGTAGGACCGCGCTGACGCGGTGACGAGTTCGCCGCTGACCGTGGCGCCGGGCTCCTCGACGGCGTAGGGGTAGCCGGGGCCCTCGTACAGTGCGGCACCCGGGAAACGTCCCGGTTCCTCCCGGTCCGTCCGGCCGCGCAGGAACAGGTCGTGGTTACGCTCGCCGGGGCGGAGAGTGCCGTAGACGAAGAACGGCAGGGGGCCCCGGGCGTCCGGAGTGATCACGGAATCGATTCTCCTCCTGCGCCGCCTTCTCACACATCTCCCTGTAGGCGCTATGGACATGACATGTCATGCCCACTTAAATCTCAGTGGACAGCGCCAACTCCCCCACGCCTCGAAGGCGCCTCCCCAAGGAGACAGATGAGTCGGATACGTCAGCACATCCGGGGTTCCCGTCGTCTCGCCACCACCGGCGTCGCCGCCACCACCGCGGCCCTCCTGGCCGCCGCCCTCTCCCCCGCCGCGCACGCCGACGGCCGCCCGACCCGGGCCACCGCCGTCGAGAACGCGGCCTCGGCCGTCGCGGCCCAGGCGAAGAACCTCGGCCTGACCTCCGCCCAGGACACCAGTGTCCGGGACGTGATCGTCGACGGCAACGGAACCCAGCACGTCCGGTACGACCGTACGTACCATCAGCTTCCGGTGCTCGGCGGCGACTTCGTCGTCCACCTGGCGCCGGACGGCGCCTACCGGAGCGCCGACCGCGCGACCGGGGCCAGGATCTCGGTCCCCTCCACCACCCCGAGACTGTCCGCGCCCAGAGCCGCCGGCCTCGCGGTGAACGCCCTGCGGGCCGCCAACCTCGGGGAGAGGCTGCGGCAGGTGAAGGCCAAGCCCGAGCTGGTCGTCGACGCCCTGCACGGCGCCCCGAAGCTCGCCTGGCGCACCAACGCCACCGGCCGGGACTCGCTCGGCAACCCGGTCGCCCGCACCGTGCTGACCGACGCCGTCACCGGCGCCCAGATCGACGCCTGGGACAGCATCGAGACGGCCACCGGCGACGGCAGGTCGCTGTACGGCGGGACCGTGCCGATGGAGACCACGCAGTCCGGCTCCTCGTACCAGCTCAAGGACCCGACCCGCGGCAACACCTACACCGGTGACGCCGAGGGCAAGACCGACCTGTGCTTCTTCGGGATCTGCTTCATCCGGGCCCCCGCCACCCTCTTCACGGACGCCGACAACCACTGGGGCACGGGGACCACCGCCGACCGCGCCTCGGCCGCCGTCGACGCGCAGTACGGCACCAACGAGACCTGGGACTACTACAAGAACGTCCACGGCCGCAGCGGCATCGCCGGCGACGGCAAGGGCTCGTACAACCGCGTCCACTACGGCAACAAGTACAACAACGCCTTCTGGGACGACAGTTGCTTCTGCATGACGTACGGCGACGGTGACGGCACCACCTTCGGGCCGCTGGTGGCGCTGGACGTGGCCGGGCACGAGATGAGCCACGGCGTGACGTCGAAGACGGCCAGACTGACCTACTCGGGCGAGTCCGGCGGCCTGAACGAGGCCACCTCGGACATCCTCGGCACGATGGTCGAGTGGTACGCGAACAACTCCTCCGACCAGGGCGACTACCTCATCGGTGAGAAGATCGTGAAGCCCGGCTTCGGCAAGGCGGCCCTGCGCTTCATGGACAAGCCGTCCAAGGACGGCAGCTCCGCCGACTACTGGAGCTCGTCGGTCGGCAACCTCGACGTCCACTACTCCTCGGGCGTCGCCAACCACTTCGCCTACCTGCTGAGCGAGGGCAGCGGCGCCAAGACCATCAACGGCGTCGACTACAACTCGCCGACGTACAACGGCTCGACGGTCACCGGCATCGGCCGGGACAAGGTCGGCAAGATCTGGTACCGGGCGCTGACGGTCTACATGACGTCCTCCACGAACTACAAGGGCGCCCGCACGGCCACCCTGAACGCCGCCAAGGACCTCTACGGCGCGGGCAGCGCCGAGTACGACGCGGTGGCCGCCGCCTGGAGCGCGGTCAACGTCAACTGAGCACGGCCGAAGCACGCGTGGGGCGGCCGTCCCGGTCCAGTGGGTACCGGGGCGGCCGCCCTGCTCGTGCGCCGTGCGGCGCGGCCGGACCGCCGCCGTCCGCCGTGCCGGGCCCGGCCGGCGCCGGGCGGGGTCCCACCGCCCCACAGGGGTACCGGTCACCCGTTCACCCCCGCCCCGCACGCCATTCGTGTGCTCTTGCCCGGACCCCCCTCACCCGCCTCTGACCAGCCATGATTCGCCCTCGCTCACCCGTGTGGGGGTCCGGCGCGCCACCCGTTCAGCACGTTACTGACCCATCGTCAGCAAGCGCCGCGGCCCGACTGCGATTTTCCTCGGAAGGGCAGGGGCGTGCCCCTGGAGGAGTCGGAGGAACGAGACGGACAAGTTCTGGGGAGCACCATGCGACGCACCGCCCGTCTGCTGACCGGTACCGCGCTCGCCGTGGCCACGGCGGGACTCGCCACGGCCCCGGCCCACGGCGGCGGGGTTCCGGCAGCGGCTCGCCTGCGGGGCGCTCCGGCCGCGGCCGGGACCGGCAGCCTGCAGGTGAGCCCGGCCACCGCGGTGCCCGGCGGCCGGATCACCGTGAACACCACGGAGTGCGGCGCGCGGGGAACCGCGATCGCCGACGCGGGCTCGGTCGGCGCCGGGACCTTCATGCTGGCGCCCGGCACGAACGAGGGCGAGGCGGTCGGCGAGTTCCGGGTGCCGACGGGTGCCCAGCCGGGGACGTACGAGATCGTCGCGAAGTGCGCCGAGGGCGACCGGCAGGTCACGGGTGACCTGGTGGTGGCGCTCAGCACGGCGCGGATGGGCGCGGCGCACGAGCAGGTGCGGCCGCGGGGAAGCGTGAAGACGGGGGTCGGCGGCGCACTCGGCACCGACCCCGTGCAGACCGCGGCGGGCGTGGCGGCTCTGGCCGTCGCCGCCGCGGGCGGTACCTGGCTCCTGCATCGCCGGGCGAGAGGCGACGGGATCTGACGGACACCCTCCGCTGTCCGTCCGCCGGTACCGCACATCCCGCCCCCTTCGGGTCCGACGCCCCTCGCGGCCCGGAGGGGGCGGGGGTCCGCCCCGTGGCGGGCCGACCCGATGTCGAAGGGCCGTTCGGGGTGCGCCCCGGGAGAGGGGAACTCATGCGCAGAGTCGGGGACACCGCCATAGCCGCCGTCACCGTGGTCGCGCTCGGCTCGGGGACGTGGCTGCTCGCCGCTCCGGACGCGACGCACACGCCACCGCAGCCGGCCGCCGCCGAGGGACGGCCCGACCCGGGCGAGGAACGGCTCGGGGCCGGCGCGCTCGCGCCCTCCCCACCGACCCGCATCCGCATCCCCTCGATCCGGGTGAACGCCCCGCTGACGGGCCTGGGCCTCACCCCGGCGGGCAGCCTCGACGTGCCGCCCGCCGGGAACAAGAACCTCGCGGGCTGGTACGAGGCCGGCACCACACCCGGAGAGACGGGCACCGCGATCGTCGCCGGCCATGTGGACAACGCCGAGGGCCCGGCCGTCTTCTACGACCTGGGCGCGCTGAAGCGGGGAGCCGCCATCGAGATCGACCGGCGCAACGGCGGCGTGGCCGTGTTCACCGTCGACGCGGTGGAGGTGTACCCGGCCAGCGCCTTCCCCGACGACAAGGTGTACGGCGCGGCCCCGCGGCCCGAACTGCGGGTCATCACCTGCGGCGGCGGCTACTCGAAGGCCACCGGCTACCAGGGCAACGTGGTGGTCTTCGCCCACCTGACCGGCAGCCGCTGACGGCCGCGCCCGGGGCCCGCGCGGTGGGCGCGCCCCGGCGTCCGCGCACCTCACAGCCCTCTCCCGGCCCCCGGCAGGACCCTCACACCTCCCGCCCGGCACCACTGAGGGCAGCGTTCCCGCCGGGAAACAGAGGTGATGCGGCCGGGTAACGTCGGCGCAGCACGCTGCGTCGCATGACCTCGAATACGCGTGTGGTGGTGATCGGCGCCGGCCTCGCGGGCGTACGGCTCGCCCGGCGGCTCGGTGAGCTGGGCACGCCCGCGCTGCTCGTCGGCGAGGAGGAGCACCGGCCCTACAACCGGGTGCTGCTCGCCGAGGTGCTGGCCGGGCGGTACGCCCCGGAGGTGATCGCCCTCCCCGCACCCGGCCGGCTCCGCCGCGCCCGGGTCACCGCCATCGACCGGGCGGCCCGGCGGCTGCGGTGCGCCGACGGCTCGCTGATCGGATACGACACCCTGGTGCTGGCCACCGGGTCCAACCCGGTGCTGCCGCCGCTGCGCGGGCTGTTCACGGACCGTCACCTCCCGTCGGCACACGGGGCCGGACGTCCGGCCCCTTCCTGCGGCCCAGGTGCCGGGGGACGTCCGGCGAAGGGGCGGGGCAGCACCGCCGGGCAGCGGCTTCCCGAGGGCGTCCACGCGTTCCGCACGATGGACGACTGCCTGGGCCTGTCGGGGGCGGTGCGGCCGGGCGCGCGGGCCGTCGTCGTCGGCGGCGGGCTGCTCGGGGTGTCCGCGGCCCGCGCGCTGGCCGTGCGCGGCGCCCAGGTGGTGCTCGCCCAGCAGGCCGAGCGGCTCATGGAGCGCCAGCTCGACCCGAACGCCTCCCGGCTGGTGCTGCGGCACCTGACGGACCTGGGGGTGGAGGTGCACACCGAGTGCCGGGTGCGGGACGTGCGGTGCGCCGGCGGCGCGGTCCGCGCGGTGGAACTCGCCGACGGTTACGCCCTGGACGCCGATCTCGTGGTCCTCGCCTGCGGAGTCCACCCGCGCACCGGGCTGGCGGAACAGGCCGGCCTCGCCGTCCGCCGGGGCGTCCTCGTCGACGACGAGCTGCGCACCTCCGACCCGCACATCCACGCCCTCGGCGACTGCGCCGAGCACGACGGCACGGTCTACGGCCTCGCCACCCCGGCCCTGGAACAGGCCGAGGCGCTGGCCGCCCTGCTCGCCGGCGACACGGGCGCCCGCTACTGCGGGACCCGTTCGCTGACCCGGCTCACCCTGACCGGACCCGACTCCCCCTTCGACCTGGCCGCGTTCGGCGAGACCGAGGCCGGCCCCGGCGACGACGTGGTCCAGCTCGCCGACGCCACCCGGGGCACCTACCGCAAGGTCGTCGTCCGGGACGACCGCCTGGTCGGCGGGGTCCTGGTCGGCGAACTCGGCACCGTCGGCGCGCTCGCCCGCGCCTGGGAGGGAGCGGAGCCGCTCCCCGGTGACGGTCCCCTGCTTCACCTGCTCACCAACGACGGAGGCTCCTGATGACCGCCACCCCGGGGGCCACCCCCACGATCGTGCTCGTCGGCCACGGCATGGTCGGCCAGCGCTTCCTCGAAGCACTCGCCGAACGCGGCCTGACCGCCACGCACCGCGTGGTCGTGCTGTGCGAGGAGCCGCGCCCGGCGTACGACCGGGTACAGCTCACCTCGTACTTCTCGGGCCGCACGCCCGAGGAGCTGTCCCTGGCCGACCCGGAGTTCATCGAGGCCCACGGCATCGAGCTGCACGTCGGCGACCCGGCGGAGACGGTCGACCGCGAGGCGCGCGCGGTGACGGCCCGCTCGGGCCTGGTCGTCGGCTACGACATCCTCGTCCTGGCGACCGGCTCCTACCCGTTCGTGCCGCCGGTGCCGAACAAGGACGCCGTCGGCTGCTTCGTCTACCGGACCGTCGAGGACCTCCTCGCGATCGAGGACTACGCGAGGACGAGGGCGGCCACCGGCGCGGTGGTCGGCGGAGGCCTGCTGGGCCTGGAGGCGGCGGGCGCGCTCAAGGGGCTCGGACTCAGCGCCCACATCGTGGAGTTCGCGCCGCGGCTGATGCCGGTGCAGGTGGACGCGGGCGGGGGCGCGGCGCTGCTGCGCACGATCGAGGACATGGGCCTGAGCGTGCACACCGGAGTGGGCACGCAGGAGGTCGTCGTCGGCGCGGACGGGGCGGTCACCGGCATGAAGCTGTCGGACGGCTCCGAACTCGCCACCGATCTGGTGGTGTTCTCCGCGGGTGTCCGCCCCCGCGACCAACTGGCCCGGGACTGCGGCCTGGCGGTCGGCGAGCGCGGCGGGATCACCGTCGACGACCGGTGCCGTAGCGTCTCGGACCCGCACGTGTTCGCGATCGGGGAGTGCGCGCAGGCGTCGGACGGCCGGGTGTACGGCCTGGTGGCTCCCGGCTACGAGCAGGCGGAGACGGCGGCGGCGGCCATCGCCGGGAACGAGGCGTCCTTCACCGGCGCCGACCTGTCCACCAAGCTGAAGCTGCTCGGCGTGGACGTGGCCTCCTTCGGTGACGCGCACGGCACCGCCGAGGACTGCCTGGACGTCGTCTACGCCGACTCCCGCGCGGGCCTGTACAAGAAGCTGGTCATCGGCCGGGACGGCACGCTGCTCGGCGGCATCCTGGTCGGCGACGCGGAGGCGTACGGCACCCTGCGCGCGCTGACCGGTTCGGTTCCCCCCGTCTCCCCCGAGTCGCTCGTCCTGCCCGCCGGAGCGGACTCGGGGGCTCAGCTCGGCCCGTCGGCCCTGCCGGACGAGGCGGTCGTCTGCTCCTGCCACAACGTCAGCAAGGGCGCCATCCGCGGTGCGGTCACCGAGCACAACTGCACCACCGTGCCCGAGGTGAAGAAGTGCACCAAGGCCGGCACCGGCTGCGGCAGTTGCGTGAAGGTGCTGGGCCAGCTCGTCACCGCCGAGCTGGAGGCGTCCGGCGTCGAGGTCGACAAGGGGCTGTGCGGCTGCTTCGGCCGGACCCGCGAGGAGCTGTACGAGATCGTCCGCGCCCTGCGCCTCACCTCGTACCGGGAACTGCTGGACCGGTACGGCCGCGAGGACGCCCGGGGCGGCGACGGCTGCGAGGTCTGCAAGCCGGCGGTGGCCTCCGTCATCGCCTCGCTCGCCCCGGTGATCGGCGCGAGCGGCCATGTGCTGGACGGGGAGCAGGCCGCCCTGCAGGACAGCAACGACCACTTCCTCGCCAACCTGCAGAAGAACGGCTCCTACTCGGTCGTGCCGCGCATCCCGGGCGGTGAGATCGCGCCCGAGAAGCTGATCGTGATCGGTGAGGTCGCCCGGGACTTCGGCCTCTACACGAAGATCACCGGCGGTCAGCGGATCGACATGTTCGGCGCCCGGGTGGAGCAGCTCCCGCTGATCTGGGCCCGCCTGGTGGACGCCGGCTTCGAGTCGGGCCACGCGTACGGCAAGTCGCTGCGTACGGTGAAGTCCTGCGTGGGGCGGACCTGGTGCCGCTACGGCGTGCAGGACTCGGTCCGGATGGCGATCGACCTGGAGCTGCGCTATCGGGGCCTGCGGTCCCCGCACAAGCTCAAGTCGGCCGTCTCGGGCTGCGCCCGCGAGTGCGCGGAGGCCCAGTCGAAGGACTTCGGCGTCATCGCCACGTCCAACGGCTGGAACCTGTACGTCGGCGGCAACGGCGGCGCCACCCCGCGCCACGCCGACCTGCTCGCACAGGACCTGTCCGACGCCGAACTGGTGCGGCTGATCGACCGGTTCCTGATGTTCTACATCCGCACCGCCGACCGCCTGGAACGCACCTCCACCTGGCTGGAGCGCATCCCCGGCGGCCTGGACCACGTGCGGGACGTGGTGGTGCACGACTCGCTCGGGATCTGCGACGAACTGGAGGCCCTGATGCGGGCCCATGTCGCGCACTACCGGGACGAGTGGGCCGAGACCATCGACGACCCCGAGAAGCTGGCCCGGTTCGTGTCCTTCGTGAACGCCCCGGACACCCCGGACCCGGTGGTCGCCTTCGTGCCCGAACGCGACCAGATGAAGCCCGACCTGCCGCTGCTGTCCATCGGCCTGCGACCGGCCGACGACGTCCTGGAAGGAAGCGCCCAGCGATGACCCTGGCACCCGAGACGACCGACCTGCTGGTCCAGCTCCGGCTGGAGGACGGCTGGTTCACCGTGTGCGACCTGCACCGGCTGACGCCCGGCCGCGGTGTCGCCGCCCTGCTGCCGGACGGCCGCCAGGTGGCGGTGTTCCGGGACCGCGCGGACCGGTTGTACGGCATCGACAACCGCGACCCGTTCGGCGGCGCGGCCGTCCTCTCCCGCGGCCTGACCGGCACCCACCGGGGCCGCCCGTTCGTGGCCTCCCCGCTGCTGAAGCAGCGCTTCGACCTGGAGACCGGGCAGTGCCTGGACGACGCGTCGGTCCGGGTGACGGCGTACCGGGTGCGCAGCGCCTGACGTTCCGTGGTGGCTCTCCCCAGGCCGGCTCGCCGGCTCTGCTTCGAGGACGAAGCCCGGCCAGGGGGCAGTCGCCGAGGCGGCTCCGATCCGCACCGGGGCCGGTCGCCATCGGCTGTCAGAGATCTCGGGTCAGAACGCAGTGAGGATCGTCGTTGTCCTCGTCGCCCACGCGGGTCCAGAGCATCAGGGTCTTTCCCTGCCGCAGAGCGCCGAGGACGTCTCCCACCTCATCCCCCTCGGGGCCTTTGGCGTCGAACGACCGCCGGACGGCGGTCCCTGCCCTGCCGGAGCCGGCTTTCCAGGTGCCCGATCCCGACCGGGGTTCCGTCCAGTTCCAGTCCGAGGCGCCCATCCAGTCGCCGCACACGTGGTGGGCGCTGAAGGTTCCGTCCGGCCTCAGCGTCAGGGTGCCGCCGTCGGTGTCGGTCCATGTGGTCGTGAGGTCGGCCGGCTTCAGCACGACGGGTTCGCCCTCGGGCGGCGGCCGGTTCCAGATCCTGCCGCAGGCCGTGAGTGCCAGAGCCAGGGCAAGGAGGACCAGCGCGGTCCGGCGGGAACGCAGCACACTCCACCTCCGGCGCCCTCTGCAGGTCGCGTGCGCGACCAGGTGGATCAAGGACGTGCTCCGCAGCCCGGCACAGAATTTGAACACGTTCAAGTCTGCGTTCCGGTGGAGCCGGAGCCCCACGGGTCGTCGCGGCCGTACCGCGACGAAGTGCGCCAACCGCGTGTCCGCTGCCCGATCTTCCGCCGCACGAGGACGATCGCGGTGCGCGCGGCTTCGAGCCTCATGCCCTGCGCGCGGGCGGGAGAGGGGTGGGCGTCCAGCAGGCTCTCGTCCGCGGCGAGCCTGTCGGCGTGGTTCTGCGGCAGCGCGCTCGCCCGGTAGCTCTCCGGTTCCGCGACGACCGCACCGAACGGCGGGTCCGGGGAGCGCCGAGCGGCGATCCTGAGCCTGCTGACCACGTCGACCAACTCGCGCAGCTCGGCCGTGACGCCCTCCACGGCCGTCGTGAGGGAGCGCGCGAACCCGCCAGTACGGGCGCGAGTGCCGCGCCGTGTACGTGGACGAGCCTGGCCGCTGTGTCAGGCCTCGAGGGCGGCGTAGGACACACCCGTCAGCCGCGCCGAGGCGTCCCAGAGCCGTCGCGCCGCCTCGTCGTTCCGGGCCCAGGGCGCGCGGCCGGACGGTGCCGGGGAGCCGCGCCACATCGCGAACGACGGCCCCCAGAACGAGTCCGGCCGTACGCCGGGCGCGGTCGCCGCGTACAGCGTGGGCAGGGCGCCCGCCTCCGCCGGCTGGGCGAAGATCCGGTTGCCCAGCTCCATCATCCGCTCGGCGCCCCGGCGCCCCTCGGCACGCGGCCCGGCCGTCTGGAGGTTGGTGGCGGCGTACCCCGGGTGCGCGGCGGCCGCGACGGCGTCGGAGCCGTGGGCGGCCAGCCGGCGGCACAGCTCGTGTGTGAAGAGCAGGTTGGCGGTCTTGGAGCGGGCGTAGGCGGTCCAGCGCCGGTAGTGCCGCTCGCCGTCGAGGTCGCGCAGGTCGATGTTGGCGAGGACGTGCATGAGGCTGGACACGGTGACGATCCGGGCGCCGGGGGTGGCCAGCAGGGCGGGCAGGAGCAGCCCGGTGAGCGCGAAGTGCCCGAGGTGGTTGGTCCCGAACTGCCGCTCGAACCCGTCGGCGGTCGTGCCGTACGGCAGCGCCATCACACCGGCGTTGTTCACGAGCAGGTCGAGCCGGTCGTACGGCAGCCCGGCCGCGAACTCCCGGACGGACGCCAGGTCGCCGAGGTCCAGTAGACCGAGCTCCACCCGCACGCCCGGCACCTCGCCCCGCAGCCGCTCGACGGCGCCCCTCCCCCGCGTCTCGTCGCGGCAGGCGAGCACCACGCGGGCCCCCTTGCGGGCCAGCTCGCGCGCGGTGACGTAGCCGAGGCCGCTGTTGGCCCCGGTGACCACGGCGGTGCGCCCGCTCTGGTCGGGGATGTCCTGCGCGGTCCAGCCCATGGGGACCCCTCTCAGGGAACGGAGTGGCCGGGCCGACCGCTCGGCCCGGAACCCGGCGGCTCGGGTGTGCCGATCAGCCTAGGGCGTCGCGTCGCGCCGTGCCCCACTCCCACATGCTGCGCACCACCGGTTCCAGCGCCCGGCCCTGGCTGGTCAGAACGTAGCGGACACGGGGAGGCCAGCCCGGAGTGCGGTGACGCTCGACGACGCCCGCCCCGGTCAACTGGGCCAGCCGCTCCGAGAGGACCTTGTCCGAGAGAGCGGGCAGGGCGGCGGAGAGTTCGGAGTACGTGGCCTGGCCACGGCGCAGGAACTCGCGGACGACGAGCGGCGTCCACCGACCACCCAGCGCGGCGAGGGTGATGTCGACAGGGCACCGCGGTTCGTGGCCCGGCGGAACGAGGGCGCTGTCGGGACAGTCCGCCAGCGGGCCGGCCCGATCACCCGCCGGTGCGTGTCCAACGGTTGGTGAGTCACGAAGCCCCCTCCTAACGTCCGTCGAGAACACCCCGCCAGCTCGCCTCCAGGGGGCCTCGTGCGTATCCACCACCTCAACTGCGGTTCGCTCCGGAAGATTCCACCACTCGGCGGACCGGCTCCGTCCGGCGCCGGGAAGCGCGAACGGGCCCTTGTCTGCCATTGCCTGCTCATCGAGACGGACTCGGACGGGCTGATCCTGGTCGACACCGGTCTCGGCACCGCCGACCTGCGGCACCCCGACCGATCGCTGGGCGCGGACTGGGTCGCCCACGCCCAGCCCGCGCTGAACCCCGAGGAGAGCGCGCTGCGCCACGTCGTCCGCCTGGGGTACGCGCCCCAGGACGTGCGGCACATCGTGCTCACCCACCTGCATCGTGACCACACCGGAGGACTGCCGGACTTCCCTCACGCGCAGGTGCACGTCCACCCCGACGAGTACCGGGCCGTCACCGACCCCACGGCAGCGCACCACCGGCACAGCCTCGACCGCTTCATGCCGGCGCACCGGGAGCACGGCCCGCTGCTCACGCCCTCGGTCGCGGCGGACCGCACGGACTGGTTCGGCTTCCCCGGCGTGACGCGGCCGCAGGGGCCGGCATGCGAGCTGCTGCTGGTGCCGCTGCCCGGCCACTCGGCGGGACACTCGGGCGTCGCCGTGCGCGACGGCCGGGGACGGTGGCTGCTGCACGCGGGCGACGCGTACATGTACCACGGCGAGCTCGAACACACGCCGCCCCTCTCCCATCCCGTCCTCGACCCGGTCCAGCAGGGGGCACAGACCGACGTCACGGCCCGCGACGCGACCCGCGACCGGCTGCGCTCCCTCCGCCGCGACCACGCGGACGAGGTCACCGTCTTCAGCGCACACGACCCCTGGGAGCTGGCCTACTTCACCGCGCCCGAAAGCTGGCCGCCGTCCGAACGGCCGCGCGGACCGCGTCGGCCGTGAAGGTCTCGTCCAGGATGCTCATGCGTTCGCTCCGTTCCCCGGCAGCTTCCCGTACGCCTCACGTCGGTGACGGGTTCGAGCCATTCGTTGCCGGACAGCGTCCTGCGTGTCCTGGCCTCCATGACGGACACCCCGGCCTTCATCCGCAACGGCCGCCTCGACATCCTCGCCACCAGCCCCCTCGGCCGCGCCCTCTACGCCCCCCTGTTCCCCGGCCCCACCGCGAAGACCACCGACATCGCCCGCGCCCGGTTCCTCACCCCCGAAGGCCGCGACTTCTTCCCCGACTGGGAAGCCGGTGTGAACACCACCGTCGTCCTCCTGCGCACCGAAGCAGGACGCGCCCCGCACGACACCGAGCTGACCGGGCTGATCGGTGAACTCGTCACCCGCAGCTGGCTCAACTTCCGTGGACCTGTTGCGGAGCGTTACTGGTGACGATCCCGGTGGCGTGCGCAGGTGAGCGATCGTGCAGGCTGGACGCATGGCCAGTCGCGTGGAGAAGTACCTCGCCCATCTTGATCGGCTTTCCGGAGGAAGAGAGCCCCGCTTCTTCCCTGTCGAATCGACCAAGCAGGGACTGCGGGGTGTGACGGAGATCGTGTACGACAACCTGCCGGACGGGCTTCTCACGGCGCTCACCTACGGCTTGTCGCTGGCAGAGCATCCGGATTGGCAGCACGGCTCGCCGGAACTCTGCCTCAGCGTGAACTCGACCAACGTGATCTGGGCTCACGCGGTGGGCTTCCTCGCCGAGCAGCTCCGTGGAACGTGCCCCTTCAGTTACGGCAGCACCATCGACTTCGGTGAGCGCATCGTGCCCGAATCAGAGATGACGGCGTTCTGCGTGTTCGCGCCGCTGGTCCTCGGCAGGGACGACTACCTGGGCATCGACGTCGGCGTTCCGGGACACGAGGGGCACGACGTGATCAACGTTCAAGGGATGTACCCCATCCACGAGGTCGAAAGGCAGTTCATCGACGAGCACGGGCTTGAAACCTTCTGGAAGAGCGACTGGGAGCCCACCGACGTGCTCCGGCGCCCCGCGATCTGATCCGGGGAGGAGTCTGAACGGACCAGCCACACCCGGAAGGCACAACGAGGGCACAACGGCTTCGCCCGGGCTCAACGGCGACCAGGGCCGGCAATCGCCATTTCGCCTGCTCGGCGGCGTAGCTTGAAGTCCCCGCAGATGATGTGTGAAGGGGCGGCACCCCCGCACAGGGTGCCGCCCCTCCTTGGTGCGCCGGAGCCGCCGTCGATCGGTGTTGAGGGTCGGGGACCGACGACGGCTCCGGGGCCTGTTGGGGTCAGCGGTGGTCGCTGCCCGCCGACTGGGTGGCCGCCCGGCCCGCTTCCAGGCGGGCGACCGGGATGCGGAACGGGGAGCAGGAGACGTAGTCCAGGCCGGCCTCGTGGAAGAAGTGGACCGACTCCGGGTCGCCGCCGTGCTCGCCGCAGACGCCGAGCTTGAGGTCGGGCCGGGTGGCGCGGCCGGCCTGGGCGGCCGCCTTCACCAGGGAGCCGACGCCGTCCTTGTCGATCGTCTCGAACGGGCTGACGCCGAAGATGCCCTTCTCCAGGTAGGCCGTGAAGAAGCTCGCCTCCACGTCGTCCCGGGAGAAGCCCCACACCGTCTGCGTCAGGTCGTTGGTGCCGAAGGAGAAGAACTCGGCGGCCTCCGCGATCTGACCGGCGGTCAGCGCGGCGCGCGGCAGCTCGATCATCGTGCCGATGGCCAGCTTCAGCTTCGTGCCGGTCGCCGCCTCCACCTCCGCGATGACCTGGTCGGCCTCGTCGCGGACGATCTCCAGCTCCTGGACCGTGCCGACCAGCGGGATCATGATCTCGGCGCGCGGGTCGCCCTTGGCCGCCCTGCGCTCGGCGGCGGCCTCGGCGATGGCGCGGACCTGCATGGTGAACAGGCCGGGGATGACCAGGCCGAGACGGACGCCGCGCAGACCGAGCATCGGGTTCTGCTCGTGCAGGCGGTGGACCGCCTGGAGCAGGCGCAGCAGGTTCTCGTGCGGCTCCTGGCGGGCCTCGGCGAGGGCCACCCGGACGGAGAGCTCCGTGATGTCGGGCAGGAACTCGTGCAGCGGCGGGTCGAGCAGGCGGACGGTGACGGGCAGGCCGTCCATCGCCTCGAACAGCTCGACGAAGTCCTTCTTCTGCAGCGGCAGGAGCTGCTTCAGGGACTCCTCGCGCTCCTCCTCGGTGTCGGCCAGGATCAGGCGCTCGACCAGTTCCCGGCGGTCGCCGAGGAACATGTGCTCGGTGCGGCACAGGCCGATGCCCTGGGCGCCGAACCGGCGGGCGCGCAGCGCGTCCTCCGCGTTGTCGGCGTTGGCGCGTACCCGCAGCCGGCGCTTGCGGTCGGCGAACGCCATCATCCGGTGCACGGCCTCGACCAGCTCGTCGGCGTCGTCGGCGCCCGGGTGCATCCGGCCCTCGAAGTACTCCACGACCGGGGAGGGGACCACCGGGACCTCGCCCAGGTAGACCTTGCCGGAGGAGCCGTCGATGGAGATGACGTCGCCCTCCTCGACGACGTGGCCGCCCGGCACCGTCATCCGGCGGCGCTTGGTGTCGACCTCCAGCTCCTCGGCGCCGCAGACACAGGTCTTGCCCATGCCGCGGGCGACGACGGCCGCGTGGGAGGTCTTGCCGCCGCGCGAGGTCAGGATGCCCTCGGCGGCGATCATGCCGTCCAGGTCGTCGGGGTTGGTCTCCCGGCGGACCAGGATGACCTTCTCGCCCGAGCGGGACCACTTGACGGCGGTGTAGGAGTCGAAGACCGCCTTGCCGACCGCGGCGCCCGGCGAGGCGGCGATGCCCCGGCCGACCTTCTCGACCTTGGCGGACTCGTCGAAGCGCGGGAACATGAGCTGGGCGAGCTGGGCTCCGCTGACTCGCTGGAGCGCCTCGGTCTCGTCGATCAGGCCCTGGTCCACGAGCTGGGTCGCGATCCGGAAGGCGGCGCCGGCGGTGCGCTTGCCGACGCGGGTCTGGAGCATCCAGAGCTGGCCGCGCTCGATGGTGAACTCGATGTCGCAGAGATCCTTGTAGTGGTTCTCCAGGGTCTCCATGATCTGCATGAGCTGGTCGTACGACTTCTTGTCGATCGACTCCAGCTCCGCGAGCGGGACCGTGTTGCGGATGCCCGCCACGACGTCCTCGCCCTGGGCGTTCTGCAGGTAGTCGCCGTAGACGCCCTGGTGGCCGGAGGCGGGGTCGCGGGTGAAGGCGACGCCGGTGCCGGAGTCGGGGCCGAGGTTGCCGAAGACCATGGAACAGACGTTGACGGCGGTGCCGAGGTCGTGCGGGATGCGCTCCTGGCGGCGGTACAGCTTGGCGCGGTCGCCGTTCCAGGAGTCGAAGACCGCCTTGATGGCGAGGTCCATCTGCTCGCGCGGGTCCTGCGGGAAGTCCCGGCCCGCCTCGGCCTTGACGATCTTCTTGAACTTGGTGACGAGCTTCTTGAGCTCGGCGGCCTCGAGGTCGGTGTCGACGGTGACCTTCTTGGCGGCCTTGGCGGCGTCGAGCGCCTCCTCGAACAGCTCGCCGTCGACGCCGAGGACGGTCTTGCCGAACATCTGGATCAGGCGGCGGTAGGAGTCCCAGGCGAAGCGGTCGTCACCGGCCTGCTTGGCCAGTCCCTGCACCGACTTGTCGGAGAGGCCGATGTTGAGGACGGTGTCCATCATGCCCGGCATGGAGAACTTGGCGCCGGAGCGGACGGAGACCAGCAGGGGGTCGTCGGCCTGGCCGAGCTTCTTGCCCATCTTCTGCTCGAGGGCGTCGAGGTGCGCACTCACCTCGTCACGCAGTGCCACGGGCTCCGAGCCGCTGTCGAGGTAGACCTTGCAGGCCTCGGTGGTGATGGTGAACCCGGGAGGGACCGGCAGGCCCAGGTTCGTCATCTCGGCGAGGTTGGCGCCCTTGCCGCCGAGGAGGTCCTTGAGGTCCTTGTTGCCCTCGGTGAAGTCGTAAACGAACTTCGCTACGTGGGGTTCTTTGTTTTCCGACACGGGTCTCGACTCCTTGAGGCCGCGGTGGCTGCCCTGACGGCGAGGAACATACCCAGATCGAAGGCACCTGGGTACGTCCACTTGTGCGTCATGCGCCTGTAACCGCGCGGCCGCCAGTGGATTGAAAGTCAAGGCTTGGCAAGTGGAGAGGCCTCGATGTTTTCACTTCTTGAACGCATCCATGCCCCCAGGCTCGGTTATCCGCTCATGTGAGCAGCTCCCGGCACGTCTGATTTCGATCGATGAACGATCAAAGGGTGGCACCCAGTGCCACCCTTTGGAGAAGTGCAGCCGCCCAAGATCCGCTCATCTGAGCGCTACCCTTATCAAGGGTGGCGAGAATCACGCTGTCACACAGAGCCGGATTTCACCATGCGGACGCCGCGACGCCCGGTTCACACGCCGAGCGCGGTGAGCCGTTCCTCCACCCGCTGCGGCGCGTACAGGTGCTCCACGACCAGCGCACCCGCACCGACCAGCGCGGCCCGCTCACCCAGGCGCGAGGTCACGACGTCCAGGTGGGCGGTGGAGCGGGGCAGCGCCCGCTGGTAGAGCAGCTCGCGCACGCCGGTGAGGAAGGGGGTGCCGGCCAGATCCCCGGCGATCATCAGCACGCCCGGGTTGAGCAGCGTCACGACCGTCGCCAGTACGTCACCCACTCGGCGGCCCGCCTCCCGGGCCAGCGCGGCCGCCTCGGGGTGCCCGGCGGACAGCAGGTCCCGCACGTCCGAGCCGGAGGCGGCCGGCACCCCGGCCTCCGTCAGCCGCCGGGCCACGGCGCCGCCGCTGGCGACGGCGGCGAGACAGCCGTACGAACCGCACCGGCACAGCGCATCCGCGCCCACCCGGATGTGCCCGAGGTCGCCCGCGCCGCCGTCCACGCCCCGGTAGATCGAGCCGTCGACCACGACCCCGGCGCCGATCCCGGTGGACACCTTGACCAGTACGAAGGCCGCGCAGTCCGGGTGCCCGGTGCGCTGTTCGCCGTACGCCATGAGGTTGGCGTCGTTGTCCACCAGTACCGGGACCGCGGGGGCGCCGGTGTGCTCGGTGAAGGCGCGGGACAGGCGGCCCCGTATGTCGTAGCCGTCCCAGCCGGGCATGATCGGCGGCTGCACCACCCGGCCGCTCTCGCGGTCCACCGGCCCGGGCACCGCGAGCCCGATGCCGCAGACCTCCCCCGCCCCGTGCCCCGCCTCGGCCAGCGCCCCGGCGAACCAGCCGCCGAGTTCGCCGAGCACGGCCTCGGGCCCGTCCTCGATCACCAGGGTGCCGGAGCGCTCCGCGAGCATCTCGCCGGTCAGGGTGAGGACGGCGGCCCGGGCGTGCCGGGTGTCCAGGTCGGCCACGAGGACCACCGCGTGCGAGGCGTCGAACTCCAGGGTGATGGAAGGGCGCCCGCCGAGCGGTGAGCCGACCGGTCCGCCGGCCCCCTCGCGCAGCCAGCCGGCCCGGAACAGCCGGTCGAGGCGCTGACCGACGGTGGCGCGGGACAGGCCGGTGGCCTGCTGGAGCGCGCCGCGTGTCACGGCTCGCCCACTGCGCACCAGTTCGAGCAGATCGCCGGCGCTCGCCTGGCTTCCGCTCCTCCCGGTCCTGCCCGGCCGTCCGGTCATGCGCACCCCCTTGTGTTTTCCAAGCATGCATTACATATTGAGTTTTGCGTGTTAAATAGACGTAACCCTGCGCTACGCACAGCCAAACCTGGCCGGCCGGACGTCTTCGGGGAGCCCCGAGTGGATCGCACTGCCCAGCTCACAGCACACCTCCCGGACCGGGGGTTCGCATACGATCCGCCGGCGACGGCCTCGCCCCTGCACACCGGGGCCGCCCGGGTGCTGGCGGAGAACTGGACGGGCACGTCGACGGTCCCCTCCCGCAGCCTGTACCCGCACCAGTGGTCGTGGGACTCCGCCTTCATCGCGATCGGGCTGCGCCACCTCTCGCCGTTACGGGCGCAGACGGAGCTGGAGACGCTGCTGGCGGCCCAGTGGGGCGACGGGCGCGTCCCGCACATCGTCTTCAACCCCTCCGTACCCCTCGACGCGTACTTCCCGAGCCCCGACTTCTGGCGCTCCTCCACCGCCGGACGCGCCGCCGGCGCCCCGCGCACCGTACAGACGTCCGGCATCGTGCAGCCACCGGTGCACGCGCTGGCCGCCTGGCTGGTGCACCGCGCCGATCCCGGCCTGTCCCGGGCGCGCGGCTTCCTGGCCCGGGTGTACCCGCGGCTGGCCGGCTGGCACCGGTATCTGCTGCACCGGCGTGACCTGGGCGGGAGCGGCCTCGTCTCCGTCGTGCACCCCTGGGAACAGGGCATGGACAACAGTCCCTGCTGGGACGCCCCGCTCTCCCGGATCACCCCGGCCCCGGCCCGCTCCTTCCGCCGCGCCGACCTCGACCACGGCGCGCCGCAGGACCGGCCGACGGACCTCGACTACGGGCGGTACGTGCGGCTGGCGGCGGACTACCGCGCCGGCGGGTACGCCGACGGCGGCGGGGACTTCGCCGTCGAGGACCCGGCGTTCAACGCACTGCTGATCGCCTCCGAGCAGGCGCTGGCGCGGATCGCCGGGGAGCTGGGGGCGGCCGGCACCGCCCGGTACGCACGCGCGGAGCGGCTGACGGCTGCCCTGGTGGAGCGGCTGTGGGACCCGGCGAGCGGCGTGTTCCGCTGCCTGGACCTGCGGGGCGGGGGCCAGGTTCCCGGGCGGAGCGTCTCGGGTCTCGTGCCGCTGCTGCTGCCGGGGCTGCCCCGGTGGACCGCGGACGCGCTCGTCCGCACGCTGTGCGGGCCGCACTTCGGGCTGGGCACGAGCACCGAGCTGGTCCCGAGCTACGACCTCCTCGACGAGGCCTTCGACCCGCACCGGTACTGGCGCGGCCCGGCGTGGTTCAACACGAGCTGGCTGCTGGAGCGGGGCCTGCGCGCGCACGGCCACCCGGAGCGGGCCGACGCGCTGCGGGCGGCAGTGCTGCGCCTGGCCCGGGCGGGCGACTTCGCCGAGTACGTCGATCCGCACACCGGCGAGGCCTGCGGCGCGACCGGCTTCGCCTGGACCGCCGCGCTCGCACTGGACCTGCTGCACCGGGGACCGGAGGGCGACGACGCGGCCGGCACCGGGGACGGCGACGACATGAGGGACAAGGGAGGGGATCGGGGATGACGGATCGGCAGCATCTGCTCGTGTACGGGGCGACGTTCGCCGCCGTGGGCGACCGGGGTGACATCAGCGGGGTGCGGGGCTGCGGCTCACCGGACGGGCTGTTCGTACGTGACGCCCGGCATCTCAGCCGGTGGCAGCTCACCGTGGACGGCGCGGTGCCCGAGGTGCTCGCCCCGGTCACGGACGGCGACGTGGCCCGCTGTGTGCTGGTACCGCGCGGGGGCCGGCAGGAGCCGCCCGCGTGCACCCTGTTCCGGGAACAGGCGGTCGGCGACAGCTCGTTCGTGGAGTCCGTGCTGGTGACCGGCAACCGTCCGGTGCCCACCACGGTCCGCCTCGCCGTCACCGTGGACGCCGACTTCACCGACCAGTTCGAGCTCCGTTCCGACCACCGCACCTACGCCAAGGCCGGTGCCGTGCGCTCCCGCACGGTGCTGGACGACGGCGTCGAGTTCACCTACCGGCGCGCCGAGTGGCACTCCGTCACGACCATCACGGCCGACCCGGCCCCGGAGGCCGTCGAGGAGACCGGCACCGGCGCCCGCCGCCTGGTGTGGACCCTCGAAGTGGCGCCGCACGGCACCACCGAGCTGGTGCTGCGTGTGATGGCCCGCCCGCACGGCGACCGGCGTGCCCTGCGCGTGCCCCGCTCCCCCGCCGCGGTGAACGAGCAGCTCGCCGCGGCGGAGAGCCGATTCGTGGAGGGGGTGGCCTTCCCCACGGGCCGGCCGGAGCTGGCGGCGGCCTGCGCCCGGGGCCTGGCCGACCTGGCCGCGCTGGAGATCCCGGCGACCGGGCCGGACGGCGAGGAGCTGCGGGTGCCGGCGGCGGGAGCCCCCTGGTTCCTCACCCTGCTCGGCCGGGACGCCCTGCTCACCTCCCTGTTCACGCTGCCGTACCACCCGCGGCCCGCCGCCGCCACGCTGCTCGCGCTGGCCGCGGCCCAGGCGACCGGCGCCGGAGTGTCCTCGGCCGCCCAGCCCGGCAAGATCGTGCACGAGGTACGGCACGGGGAGCTGGCGCACTTCGGGCAGGTGCCGTTCGGCCGCTACTACGGCTCGGTCGACGCCACCCCGCTGTTCCTCGTCCTGCTCGGGGCGTACACCGAGGGCACCGGCGACGCCGCCCTGGCCCGGCGCCTGGAACCGCACGCCCGTGCGGCGATCGGCTGGATGCTGGACCACGGCGGGCTGACCTCGCGCGGCTACCTCGTCTACCGGGCCGACGAGGGCGGCCTCGCCAACCAGAACTGGAAGGACTCCCCGGGCGCGATCTGCTGGGCGGACGGCACCCGGCCCACCGGGGCGGTGATGGCGGCGGGCGCCCAGGGCTACGCGTACGACGCGTTGCGCCGCACCGCGTGGGTGGCGCGCACGGTGTGGGGCGACGCGACGTACGCCGCGCTGCTGGAGCAGGCGGCGGGCGATCTGCGGGACCGCTTCCAGCGGGACTTCTGGATGCGTGGGCGCTCCTTCCCGGCGCTGGCACTGGACGGCACCGGCCGCCAGGTCGACGCGCTGGCCTCCGACGCCGGGCATCTGCTGTGGTCGGGGCTGCTGGACAAGGAGTACGGGGAGGCGGTCGGGCGGCGGCTGCTGGAACCGGACTTCTTCTCCGGCTGGGGCGTCCGCACGCTCGCCTCGGGCCAGTCGGCGTACCACCCGCTCTCGTACCACCGCGGCTCGGTCTGGCCGCACGACAACGCGCTGATCGCGCTGGGGCTGGCCCGCTACGGCCTGCACGACGAGGCCCGGACGGTGGCGCAGGCGCTGGTCGACGCGGCGTCGGCCAGCGGGCACCGGCTCCCGGAGGTGCTGGCGGGCTACGGCCGCGACACCCACCCGGAGCCGGTCCCCTACCCGCACGCGTGCGCCCGCGAATCCCGTTCGGCGGCGGCCCCGCTCGCCCTGCTCACGGCGGTCGGCGGGGTCTGAGGGGTGCCTTGACCAGGGGTTTGCCCGGTGTTTGCCCGGTGCCGTGAACAGCGGTGAGCGGCCACCCGTACGACATGGGCGGCGGGCCAGGCGGGCCGGGGTTGCTTCGGCCCTGCCCATCCTCCCAGCGTGGCCCGCCGCCCATGTCACGGGTCTCGCAGGGAAGGACCTCCGGGTTGCCTCAGCACACGAGTACGCGCCAGTCACCGGATACGGCCGGAGGAACCGAGGCCGTCCTCGACGAACAGGAACATCGGGAGGAGGCCGAGCGGACCGATCAGCCGGGGCAGGCCGAGCCGGCCGCCACCGCCGACCGGCCTCCCGCCCCGGAAGCAACCGGCGCGGAAGCGGCCGCCCCGGAAGCAGCCGCCCCGGAAGCAGCCGGCGCGGAAGCAGCCGGCGCGGAAGCAGCCGGCGCGGAAGCAGCCGGCGCGGAAGCAGCCGGCGCGGAAGCAGCCGGCGCGGAAGCAGCCGGCGCGCAAGCGGCCGGACGCGTTCGCCGTGTCCGGGCCGCCTGGTCCGCCCGGGCCGAGCGCTGGCGGCAGGCGCATCCGGGGGCCGCCCGGGCGCTGTCCGTGACCGTCACGGTGCTGGCCGCCGTCCTGGTCGTCGCCGCGCTGGTGCTGCCGAACACCGTGGTCGGGCTCGGGCCCGCCAAGTTCACCCGCATACCGGGCGAGGCGGTCATCGGCGCCGCCGTGCTGCTCGCGCTGCCGCGCCGCCCGCGTGTGGTGCTGGCCGCGCTGTCCGGGGTCGTGCTGGCCGCCATGACGGTGCTGAACCTGCTCGACATGGGGTTCAACCAGTACCTGGGCCGCCCCTTCAACCCCGTGCTGGACTGGAGCCTGCTCGGCGACGCCCAGTCGTACCTGGAGGACTCGCTCGGCCGCACGGCCACCCTCGCCGCCACCGCCGGCGTGATCGTCCTCGTGCTGCTGCTGGCCGTCCTGCTGGCTCTGGCCACCGTCCGGCTGGGCGACCGGCTCGCCCGGCACGGCGCGGCCGCGACCCGCGGCACCATGATCGCGGGCGTCGCCTGGATCACCTGCTCCGCCCTGGGCCTGCAGATATCCGGTGTGCCGGTCGCCTCCGACCGCACCACCACCGCGCTGAAGGTCGAGTCCCAGCGGGTCTCGGACACCCTCAGGGACGAGGCGCAGTTCCAGAAGATCGCCGGGGAGGACCGGTTCGGCGGCACCCCGGGCAGCCAGCTCGTCCCCGACCTGCGCGGCAAGGACATGGTCTTCACGTTCATCGAGAGCTACGGCCGCAGCGCCATCGAGGACCCGATCATCGCCCCGGGCGTCGACACCACCCTGGACGCCCGCACCAAGGCCCTCGCCAAGGCCGGCTTCCACGCCAGGAGCGGCTGGCTGACCTCCGCGACCTACGGCGGCAGTAGCTGGCTCGGGCACTCCACCACCATGTCGGGCCTGTGGGTCAGCAACCAGCAGCGCTACCGCACGGTCATGGCGAGCGACCACCTCAGCCTGACCGAGGCCTTCAAGAAGACCGGCGCCTTCGACACCGTCGGCGTGATGCCGGGCGTGCAGAAGGGCTGGCCCGAGCAGAAGTGGTACGGCCTCGACAAGGTCTACAACGCCTTCCAGCTCGGCTACCGGGGCCCGAAGTTCAGCTGGTCCACGATGCCCGACCAGTACGCGCTCCAGCAGTACGAGGAGCGGGTGCACAGCAAGCGCCCCTCCGACGGGAAGTCGCGGATGTCACTGCTCATCCTGACCTCCAGCCACCAGCCCTGGGCGCCGGTGCCGAAGATGGTCGGCTGGGACGAGCTGGGCGACGGCTCCGGGTTCAAGGAGATGGAGGCGGCGGGCGACCGGCCGGCCGACGTCATCGCCGACACCACCAAGTCGCGTGAGCAGTACGGCAAGTCGATCCAGTACTCGGTGACCGCGCTGACCGAGTGGCTGGAGCGCCACGGCACCGACGACACCGTGCTCGTCTTCCTGGGCGACCACCAGCCGATCGCCCGGGTCAGCGGCAACCACGCCAGCCGTGACGTGCCCGTCTCCATCGTGGCCAAGGATCCGAAGGTGCTGGACCGGATCGCCGACTGGCACTGGACGCAGGGGCTGCGTCCCGCGCACGACGCCCCGGTGTGGCGGATGAGTTCCTTCCGCGACCGCTTCCTGACGGCGTACGGCTCGGTCCCGCACCCCGAAAAGGGCTGATCAGCCGCCGGAGGTGTCCAGCTCCGCGTCCTCGCCGACGCCCGCGCAGTCGTACGGGTCCTTCAGCCAGCCGTCCGGCAGCACCACACGGTTGTTGCCGGACGTGCGGCCGCGGGGTCCGTCGGCGCCGGTGGGCCAGGGCTGGTCCAGGTCCAGCTCGTCGAGACCGGCCCGCAGTTCCCGGAGCGAGGAGGTGATCGCGAGCCGCTTGCGCATCTCGGAGCCGACCGCGAAGCCCTTCAGGTACCAGGCGACGTGCTTGCGGAAGTCGACTACGCCCTTGGACTCGTCGCCGATCCACTCGCCGAGCAGGGTGGCGTGCCGGACCATGACGTCGGCGACCTCGCGGAGGGAGGGCCGCGCGATGTCGTTCGTCCGGCCCTCGAAGGCGGCCACCAGGTCGGCGAACAGCCACGGCCGGCCCAGGCAGCCGCGGCCCACCACCACGCCGTCGCAGCCCGTCTCGCGCACCATGCGCAGCGCGTCCTCGGCCGACCAGATGTCGCCGTTGCCGAGCACCGGGATCTCCGGGACGTGCTCCTTCAGGCGGGCGATGGCCCCCCAGTCGGCGGTGCCGCCGTAGTGCTGGGCGGCCGTGCGGCCGTGCAGCGCGATCGCCGTGACGCCCTCCTCGACGGCGATGCGGCCGGCGTCGAGATAGGTGATGTGGTCGTCGTCGATGCCCTTGCGCATCTTCATCGTGACCGGACGGTCCCCGGCTCCGGAGACCGCCTCGCGCAGGATGGCCCGCAGCAGGTTCCGCTTGTAGGGCAGCGCGGAGCCGCCGCCCTTCCGGGTCACCTTCGGGACCGGGCAGCCGAAGTTCAGGTCGATGTGGTCGGCCAGGTCCTCCTCCGCGATCATGCGGACGGCCTTGCCGACGGTCGCCGGGTCCACTCCGTAGAGCTGGATCGAGCGCGGCTTCTCGGTCGCGTCGAAGTGGATCAGCTGCATGGTCTTCTCGTTGCGCTCCACCAGCGCCCGGGTCGTGATCATCTCGCTCACGAACAGGCCCTTGCCACCGCTGAACTCTCGGCACAGGGTGCGGAAGGGAGCGTTGGTGATACCGGCCATGGGGGCCAGGACCACCGGCGGCCGGACGGTGTGCGGGCCGATCTGCAGGGGGGACTCGGGCGTGGGCATTCCCCCATTGTCACGTATCCACGGAGATCATGTAACAGTCATTAGTTAACCGCACTATCGAAATCCCGTAGCATGGCCCCATGCCCGAGCCCAGTCACCGCCGACGCCTGCTCGTCCTCGCGATCTGCTGCATGAGCCTGCTGATCGTGAGCCTCGACAACACCGCCCTGAACGTGGCGCTGCCCTCGATGCAGCGCGAGCTGCACGCCACCACCTCCGGCCTGCAGTGGACGATCGACGCCTACACGCTCGTCCTGGCCTCGCTGCTGATGCTCGCGGGCTCCACGGCGGACCGGATCGGCCGCAAGAAGGTCTTCATGTCGGGCCTGGTGATCTTCTGCGTCGGCTCGCTGCTCTGCTCCCTCGCGCCGAGCCTGGAACTGCTGATCGCCTTCCGCACGGTCCAGGCGGTCGGCGGCTCCATGCTCAACCCGGTCGCCATGTCGATCATCACCAACACCTTCACCGACGCCCGCGAGCGGGCCCGTGCGATCGGCGTGTGGGGCGCGGTGGTCGGCATATCCATGGCGGCGGGCCCGCTGGTCGGCGGCCTGCTGGTGGAGTCGGTCGGCTGGCGCTCGATCTTCTGGGTCAACCTCCCGGTCGGCCTCGCGGCCCTGCTGCTCACCCTGCGCTTCGTCCCCGAGTCCCGCGCGCCCCGGGCCCGCCGGCCCGACCCGGTCGGCCAGCTCCTGGTGATCGCGCTGTTCGGGTCCCTGACGTACGCGATCATCGAGGCGCCCGACGCGGGCCCCGGCACGGTGGCGCCCTTCGGCGCCGTGGCCCTCGCCGCCCTGCTCGGTCTGCTCGGCTACGAGCCCCGGCGCGCCGAACCCCTGATCGACCTGCGCTTCTTCCGCTCGGCTCCGTTCAGCGGGGCGACGGTGACAGCGATCAGCGCGTTCGCCGCACTGGGCGGTTTCCTGTTCCTGTCCACGCTGTACCTGCAGAACGTGCGCGGCCTCGACGCCCTGCACGCGGGCCTGTGGATGCTGCCGATGGCCGCGCCGACGTTCCTGTGCGCGCCGCTGTCCGGCCGGCTGGTGGGCAGCCGGGGGCCGCGGCTGCCGCTGCTGGTGGCGGGCGCGGCGATGACCGCGAGCGGCGTGCTGTTCGCGGCCTTCGAGGCGGAGACGTCGAACCTCACCCTGTTCACCGGGTACGTGCTGTTCGGCATCGGCTTCGGCTTCGTGAACGCGCCGATCACCAACGCGGCGGTCTCCGGGATGCCCAGGGCCCAGGCCGGGGTCGCCGCCGCCGTCGCCTCCACCAGCCGGCAGCTCGGGCAGACGCTGGGCGTCGCCGTGGTCGGCGCTGTGCTGGCGGCCGGGGTGGGCTCCGCGCCGTACCGGGACACGTTCGTCGCGGCGGCCCGGCCCGGATGGTGGATCCTCGCGGGGTGCGGTCTGGCCGTCCTGGTCCTCGGCTGGGCCAGCAGTGGCCGCTGGGCCCGGCGCACCGCCGAGCGGACCGCCGGCGCACTGGAGTCGGCGGACCTGAGGGACGCCGTGGGAGCCGCGGCGGGCCGCTAGTGCCGGTCAGGGTCTGCCCGCCGAGGAGCGGCGTCCGGTGGGTGCTCCCGGCGTGCCGCCGGGGCCGCGGCGGGGCGAAGCTCGGCCGACGCGGCACTGGCGCTCCGGGACTACCGCGGACCGGCCGCCAGTGCGGACAGCATCTCCAGGCGCTCCCGGGTCTCCTCGTTCTTCGGCGCGTACGTGACCATCCGGGGCCCCGGCTGCGGACCCAGCCACAGGTCCGTGTGCTCCAGGGTCAGATGGCCGACGTACGGGTTGAGGAACTCCTTGGTCTTGGAGCGGTTGCCGACGACCTCGTAGCGCTCCCAGTTCTCGCGGAACTCCGGGGACTCGCACTCCAGGCGTTTGAGCAGCATCTTCCAGGCGGGCTCGCCGAGGTGCCCGGCCATGGAGGCGCGGAGCCGGGCGGCCATCAGGCGCATGGTCTCCTCCAGGTGCACGATGGCAGCCCGCCAGTCGCTGTGGGTGTACACGAGGAGGATGCAGTTGCGGTCCTCCGGCGGGACGGCGTCCAGGTCGCCCATGAGCCGGGCGTAGGTGCGGTTGTAGGCGAGGATGTCGTACCGGCTGTTCTGCACGCAGGCCGGGAACGGCTCCAGCGCGCGCAGTGTCTCGCGCAGGGCGGGGGTGACGCTGGGGCAGCTCGCGGCCGGTGTCGGATCGGCGGCCGCGGCGAGCTGGAAGAGGTGGGCGCGCTCGCTGGCGTCCAGCAGCAGGGTGCGGGCCAGGGCGTCCAGGACCTGGACCGAGACCTGGATGTCCCGGGCCTGTTCGAGCCAGGTGTACCAGGTGATGCCGACCGCGGAGAGCTGGGCGACCTCCTCCCGGCGCAGCCCGGGCGTGCGGCGCCGGGTGCCGCGGGGCAGCCCCACCTGCTCGGGTGCGATCCGCTCGCGCCGGCTGCGCAGGAAGGCGGCCAGCTCGTGCCGACGGATCTCCGCGCCGCGCGGCGGCCGCGGGGTGGCGGTCACCGGTGCAGTCGTCGTCATGCCCTCAGGGTGCCGTACCGCGGATCCTGTTGCCAGGTACTTCTTCTACCAGGATCAGGACACTCTGGTACCAGCCTGGGCGCGGGCGCAGGCTCGGTGCCATGACAGAGACCGTCACCCCTCCCGCCGTCCGCGCCCGGGCGGCCGCGCCGCCCGCGCTGAGCGGGCCGGGGCTGTTCACCGTTCTGCTGGCCGCGGCGCTGCCGCTGGTCGACTTCTTCATCGTCAATGTCGCGCTGCCGACCCTCGGCGCCGATCTCGCCGCGGGCGAGGCCGTGCTGGAGCTGGTCGTGGCCGGGTACGGGGTCGCCTACGCCGTGCTGCTGGTGCTCGGCGGGCGGCTCGGGGACCTGTTCGGGCGGCGCCGGCTGTTCCTGGTCGGGATGGCCGCCTTCGGGCTGACCTCACTGGCCTGCGGGCTCGCCCCGGGCGCCTGGAGCCTGGTCGCGGCGCGGGTCGCGCAGGGTGCCTCGGCCGCCGCGATGCTGCCGCAGGTGCTCGCCACCATCCAGGCCGCCACCAGCGGCACCCGCCGGGCGAAGGCCATGAGCCTGTACGGCGCCACGGCCGGGCTGTCCATGGTGGCGGGCCAGATCCTGGGCGGGCTGCTGGTCGCCGCGGACATCGCCGGGAGCGGCTGGCGGGCGATCTTCCTCGTCAACGTCCCGGTCGTCCTGCTGGGGCTGGTGCTGGCCGTGCGGTACCTGCCGGAGACCCGCTCGCAGCGACCGGAGCCCGTCGACGTACCCGGCACCGTCCTGCTCGCCGTGTCCCTGCTGACCCTGCTCGCCCCGCTCACCGAGGGCCGCGCGGCGGGCTGGCCGCTGTGGACCTGGCTGTCGCTGGCCGCGTTCCCGTTCGCCGCGGCCGCGTTCTACGCGGTGGAGCGGCGGGCCGACCGGCGGGGCCGGACCCCGCTGGTCCCGCCGAGCCTGTTCGCGCTGGCGTCGCTGCGGCGGGGGCTGGCGCTGATGGTGCCGTTCTCGATCGGCTTCAGCGGGTTCATGTTCGTCATCGCGCTGGCGCTGCAGCAGGGTGCCGGGCTCGGTCCGGTGCCGGCGGGGCTCGCGCTCGCGCCGATGGCCGTGGCGTTCCTGTTCGTGTCGCTGGCCGGGCCGCGCCTGATCGCCCGGTACGGCTCCCGGGTGGTCACCGCCGGCTCCGCCCTGCAGGGCGTGGGTGTGCTGCTGATCGCCCTCGCCGCCTGGCGGGACTGGCCGCACCTGGGCTTCGGCTCGCTGCTGCCGGGTGCGGCGGTCGCCGGTGCCGGGCAGGCGCTGCAACTGCCCAACGTGCTGCGGATCGTGATGTCCGAGGTGCCCGCGGTCCGGGCCGGGGTGGGCAGCGGTGTGATGGTCACCACCCAGCAGTCGGCGTTCGCGCTCGGTGTGGCCACCCTCGGCACCCTGTTCCTCACCCTGGTCCCGCACCAGGGCATGCGGGACGCGCTGGTCATCACGCTGCTGGTGCAGCTCGCGGGCATCGTCCTGACCGGCGTGCTGAGCCTGCGGCTGCCCCGCCGGGTCGGCTGAACCGGACACGGCCGGGGGCAACTCGCCTCCGGGGCAGCCCCGTTGATGTTGGACTTGCTGCACACTCCTTGCGGTCGGACGTGCCGGACACGGGGAGGCGTCATGCCGCGGGGCGACAGCACGAGCAAGGTCAGCCGGTGGGACGGGCACGGCCGGGAGCACGTGGTGCGGATGCGGCGCACCGGTGTGCTGCGCACGATCGGATGCGACACCTGCGGCTGGACCCGGAACGCCCGGTTCCTGCCCTGGCTGAAGGCCGAGGAGCATCTGACGGCGGCCCACCAGGCGACGGTGGACCCGGCGCGGACCCGGCATCCCTCACGCTGACGGCCGGCGCCTGTGGCCGTTCACCCGCCCGCTGTCCCCCGGCGCCAGGTGCACCCCGCGCGCTTCGTCCCGGCTCACGGGTGCCTTCCGGGGTTCGTCCCGTGCGGGGGAACGGGACCGGTCGCCGCCCCTGCGCGCCGCGGCCGCTCAGCCCCGGCCGTCGGCCGCCCGCAACCCGCGCAGCAGCAGGGCCACGACGGCTGTGAACTCCTCCTCGATGCCGGGCTGCTGCCACTCCCGGGCGTAGCACGGGTCGTGGAAGCGGCCGGTGGCCTGGAAGACGGCGCGGGCCGTGCTCGCGGGGTCGGTGGGGGCGAAGGCGCCCGAGGCGAGGCCCGCCTCGAGGATGCGGGTGAGCTGGCCGGTCAGGTCGGCGAGGTGGTCGCCGACCACGGTGCCGTTCTCGTCGGTGAGCACCGTGTAGGTGGCGAACAGTTCCGGGTCGCCGCCGGCCTTGTGCCGCTTGGCCTCGAACAGGGCCGCCAGCCAGTCCCGCAGCCGGTCCTCCGGGGCGCCGGTCCCGGCGGCGATCCCGGCCAGCCGCTCGGAGGTGCGGTCCAGCCACCGCTTGGTCACCGCCTCGCGCAGCGCCGCCTTGGTGCGGAAGTGCCGGTAGACGCTGCCGTGGCTGACGCCGAGCGCGCGGGCCACGTCGACCACGGTGGCCTTGGCCGGGCCGTGGCGGCGCAGCACCTCCTCGGTCGCCTCGAGGATGCGCTCGGCGGTCAGGGTCTCGCTGGTCGGTGCCATGCCCTAGACCGTACCGGGGGGCCGGATCAGCGTTCGCTGTCGAGGAGTGCCATCTGCGCGCTCGGGTAGCGGTCGCCGGCCGCCGCGTCCGCCGGGACGGCCTCCTCGATCGCGGCGAGGTCGGTCCCGTCCAGGACGACGTCCAGGGCGCCCAGCGACTCGGTGAGCCGCTCCCGGGTGCGGGCGCCGACGAGCGGCACGATGTCGTCGCCGCGCGAGAGCACCCAGGCGATGGCGATCTGCGCGACCGTGACGCCCTTCTGTTCGGCGATCTTGCGCAGTGCCTCGACCAGGTCCAGGTTGTGCCGGAGGTTCTCGCCCTGGAAGCGGGGCGAGAAGGAACGGAAGTCCCCCGCGTCCAGCCGCCGGTCGCGGGAGTAGTGCCCGGAGATCAGGCCGCGGGAGAGCACGCCGTAGGCGGTGACGCCGATACCGAGCTCCCGGGTGGCCGGCAGGATCTCCCGCTCGATGCCGCGGGAGATCAGCGAGTACTCGATCTGGAGGTCGGCGACGGGCGCGGTGGCGGCGGCCCGGCGGATGGTCCCGGCGCCGACCTCGCTCAGGCCGACGTGCCGGACGTACCCCTTCTCGATCAGCTCGGCGATCGCGCCGACGGTCTCCTCGATGGGGACGTCCGGGTCGAGGCGGGCGATCCGGTAGACGTCGATGTGGTCCACGCCGAGGCGCTGCAGGGAGTACGCGGCGAAGTTCCGTACGGCGGCGGGCCGGCCGTCGATGCCGCTCCAGTTGCCGTCCGGATCGCGCAGGGCGCCGAACTTCACACTGACCAGCGCCCTGTCCCGGAGGGCCGCCGGTGCGGTGCGCAGGGCCTCGCCGAGCAGCATCTCGTTGTGGCCCATGGCGTAGAAGTCACCGGTGTCCAGCAGCGTCACGCCCGCGTCCAGGGCCGCGTGGACGGTCGCGATGGACTCGGCGCGGTCGGCTTCGCCGTACAGCGCGGACATGCCCATGCAGCCGAGGCCGAGGGCGGAGGTCCGGGGGCCGGTGTTTCCGAGGTTTCGGGTTCGCGTCGTCATGCCTCCACCCTGCCATGACGAGTGACAGATTTCAATATCTGTCACTCCATACTTGTCAGCGAGTGGTGGGCTGCGGGGACCTCGGCCGGCCCGCCACGTCCCGGACCGGCCCACTCGCCGCCATCGACGGAGCGCGGGGCGCGTTCGGGCGTACACAGCGCGAACGCCCGCCCCCCGGCCGGGGAGCGGGCGTTCGGATGTGCGTGCCGCGGGCCTCAGCAGCCCAGGAGGCGCTGGGCCAGGTAGCCCTCGATCTGGTCCAGGGACACGCGCTCCTGCTTCATGGTGTCGCGCTCGCGCACGGTCACCGCGTTGTCCTCGAGCGTGTCGAAGTCGACGGTGACGCAGAACGGCGTGCCGATCTCGTCCTGGCGGCGGTAGCGGCGGCCGATGGCGCCCGCGTCGTCGAACTCGATGTTCCAGTTCTGGCGCAGCGCCTGGGCGAGACCCTTGGCCTTGGGCGAGAGCTCCGGGTTGCGGGACAGCGGGAGCACCGCGACCTTCACCGGCGCGAGGCGGTGGTCCAGGCGGAGCACCGTGCGCTTCTCCATCTTGCCCTTGGCGTTGGGCGCCTCGTCCTCGACGTACGCGTCGAGGAGGAAGGCCAGCATGGCGCGGCCGACACCGGCCGCGGGCTCGATGACGTACGGCGTCCAGCGCTCCTGGGCCTCCTGGTCGAAGAAGGAGAGGTCCTGGCCGGAGGCCTTAGAGTGCGCGCCGAGGTCGTAGTCGGTGCGGTTGGCGACGCCCTCGAGCTCGCCCCACTCACTGCCGCCGAACTGGAAGCGGTACTCGATGTCGGCGGTGCGCTTGGAGTAGTGGGAGAGCTTCTCCTTCGGGTGCTCGTACCACCGCATGTTCTCGGTGCGCAGGCCGAGACCGGTGTACCAGTTCCAGCGCTGCTCCATCCAGTACTCCTGCCACTTCTCGTCCTCGCCCGGCTTGACGAAGAACTCCATCTCCATCTGCTCGAACTCGCGGGTCCGGAAGATGAAGTTGCCGGGCGTGATCTCGTTGCGGAAGGACTTGCCCATCTGCGCGATGCCGAACGGCGGCTTGCGGCGCGAAGTGGTCTGGACCTGGGCGAAGTTGGTGAAGATGCCCTGGGCGGTCTCGGGGCGCAGGTAGGCGACGGAGCCGGAGTCCTGGGTCGGGCCGAGGTGCGTCGACAGCAGGCCCGAGAACTGCTTGGGCTCGGTGAACTGGCCCTTGTTGCCGCAGTTCGGGCAGTTGATGTCGGCCAGGCCGTTCGCCGGGGCGTGGCCCTTCTTCTCCTCGTACGCCTCCTCGAGGTGGTCGGCGCGGAACCGCTTGTGACACGAGGTGCACTCGGTCAGCGGGTCCGTGAACGTGGCGACGTGGCCCGAGGCGACCCAGACCTCGGAGGCCAGGATGACGGACGAGTCGATACCGACCACGTCCTCGCGCGACGTCACCATGTAGCGCCACCACTGGCGCTTGATGTTCTCCTTGAGCTCGACACCCAGCGGTCCGTAGTCCCAGGCGGCACGCTGTCCGCCGTAGATCTCACTGCAGGGGAAAACGAAGCCACGGCGCTTGCTCAGGCTGACGATGGTGTCGATCTTGTCGGCGGCCACGGTGCTCTCTTCATTACGACGACGGGCGTTGAAGCGAGATGCTTCCAGCGAATGATTCAGGTTACCGGCGCATGCTCCCCCACAACCAAATCGGCCCCCTGTCCACAGCCTCACCCGGGCGTTGTTGACAACGGTTTCCATGTTTGTTGAAAATGACTGTCATGAACAAACGTCGACGCCGCGCGTCCTTCCGAATAGGCACGGCCGGATCCGCCGTCGCGGTCGCCACCGCGCTGGGCCTCGCGACCCTCACCGGCTGCTCGACCGGCAGCGCGGCCGCGGGCGACCCGGACAGGTTCCATGTCGTCGCGTCGTTCTACCCGATGACCTTCCTGGCCGAGCGGATAGGCGGCGCTCACGTCGACGTCACCACGCTCACCTCGCCCGGCCAGGAGCCGCACGACCTGGAGATCAGCCCCAGGCAGATCGGCCGCCTGGAGCAGTCCGACGCCGTGCTGTACCTGAAGGGCCTGCAGCCGAGCGTCGACGACGCGGTGGCCCAGTCCCCGATCCGGACGAAGATCGACGCCGCGTCGCTTACCACCCTGAAGCGGCACGGCGACGAGGTGGGCGGCCACGCGGCCGAGCACGACCCGCACGAGGGCGAGGAGCCCGGCGGCAGGGACCCGCACATCTGGCTCGACCCGGTGCGCTACGCCCAGGTCGCCGAGGGTGTCGGCAGGGCCTTCGAGAAGGCCGACCCGGACCACGCCGCCGACTACCGCGAGAACACCGCGGCCCTGGTGAAGAAGCTGGACGCCCTGGACACCCGGTTCCGGGACGGCCTGGCGAAGACGGACACCAGGGTGTTCGTCACCACCCACGCCGCCTTCGGCTACCTCGCCGAGCGCTACGGGCTCACCGAGGAGGCCATCAACGGCCTCGACCCCGAGTCGGAGCCCAGTGCGGCACGGATCAGGGACCTGCAGCGGATGGCCGGGGCCGACGGCGTCACCACCGTCTTCTACGAGACGCTCGTCAGCGACCGGACCGCGAGGACCGTCGCGAACGACGCCGACCTGCGGACCGACGTCCTGGACCCGCTCGAGGGCATCACGGCCAAGTCCCGCGGCACGGACTACTTCTCGGTCCAGGAGGCGAATCTCACGGCGCTCCAGCGGGCCCTGGGCGCCAAGTGACCGGCACGGAGGGGAAGATCATGGACGAACCCGTCATAGCGATGCGCGGCGTGACCGCCGAACTCGGCGCGCGTCCGGTACTGCGCGGCATCGATCTCACCGTGCGCCGCGGCGAGGTGGTCGCGCTGCTCGGCGCCAACGGCTCCGGCAAGTCCACGGCGATCCGCGCGATCATCGGCCGGGTGCCCGCCTCGGACGGCACCATCGAACTGTTCGGCACCCCCCGCCGCGGCTTCCGCGACTGGGCGCGCGTCGGCTACGTGCCGCAGCGCACCACGGCCGCCGGCGGGGTGCCGGCGACGGTGAGCGAGATCGTCTCCTCGGGCCGGCTGTCCCGCACCCGGTTCGGTCTCTTCCGCAGGGCCGACCGGGAGGCCGTGCGCCGCGCCCTGGAACTGGTCGGCATGGCGGACCGCGCCGGAGACCCGGTGAACGCCCTCTCGGGCGGCCAGCACCAGCGGGTGCTGATCGCCCGGGCCCTGGTCGCCGAGCCCGAACTGCTGATCATGGACGAGCCGATGGCCGGTGTCGACCTGGCCAGCCAGGAAGTACTGGCCTCGACCCTGCGCGAGCAGGTCGCCCGGGGGACGACCGTCCTGCTCGTCCTGCACGAACTGGGCCCCCTGGAGCCGCTGATCGACCGGGCGGTCGTCCTGCGCGACGGCTGCGTGCTGCACGACGGCCCACCGCCGAAGGCCGTGGGACAGCACGCCCTGCCCGGCCACGACCACGTGCACCCGCACGCGCCCGCGGGCACCGAACCGATCCGCACGGGACTGCTGAGCTGATGGAATTCCTGAACTACGCCTTCATGCAGCGGGCGCTGCTCGCGGCCGTCCTGGTCGGCGTCACCGCGCCCGCGATCGGCATCTTCCTCGTCCAGCGCCGCCAGCCCCTGATGGGCGACGGCATCGGGCACGTGGCGATGACCGGCGTCGGCCTCGGCTTCCTGCTGAACGCCTCCCCGGTGTGGATGGCCACGGCCGTCTCGGTGCTCGGTTCGGTCCTGATGGAGCTGATCCGCTGGTACGGCAGGACGCGCGGTGACATCGCGCTCGCCATGCTCTTCTACGGCGGCATGGCGGGCGGCGTGATGTTCGTCAACCTCGCGCCCGGCGGCTCCAACGCGAACCTGACCTCGTACCTGTTCGGCTCGCTGTCGACGGTCTCCCCGTCCGACGTGAACGCGATCACGGTGCTGGCCGCGTTCGTGGTGCTGGTCACCCTGGGGCTGCGCCGCCAGTTGTTCGCGGTCAGCCAGGACGAGGAGTTCGCGCGGGTCACCGGGCTTCCGGTGCGTGCGCTGAACCTGCTCACCGCGGTCACCGCGGCGGTCACCGTGACGGTCGCCATGCGGGTGGTGGGGCTGATCCTGGTCTCCGCGCTCATGGTGGTGCCGGTCGCCGCCGCACAGCAGCTCACCCGCAGCTTCGCCGCGACCTTCGCGATCGCCGTCGCGCTCGGCGTCACCGTGTCGATCAGCGGCACGATCACGTCGTTCTACCAGGACGTACCGCCGGGCGCGACGATCGTGCTGCTGACCATCGCCGCGTTCGTCGCGCTCACCGCGGCCGCCGCGCCCCTGGCCCGCCGACGCGCTCGTGCCGCGGCCGCGGCACGGCCGGCCGGGGAGCCCGCGGAGTGCTCGATTCCGGCCGGACGGGCGGCCGGGGACGGCCTCGGCGTCTGACCGCCGTCTGCCCGGGCTGGCACAATGGCCCGGGCAGACGCGAGACGAGGAGGCAACGGTGACGACCGCTGGACCGCCCGTGAAGGGCCGCGCCACGCGGCAGCGTGCAGCCGTGGCGGCGGCCCTGGACGAGGTCGACGAGTTCCGCAGCGCGCAGGACCTGCACGACATGCTCAAGCACAAGGGCGACTCGGTCGGGCTCACCACCGTCTACCGCACCCTGCAGTCCCTCGCCGAGGCCGGCGAGGTGGACGTCCTGCGCACCTCCGAGGGCGAGTCCGTCTACCGCCGCTGCTCCACCGGCGAGCACCACCACCACCTGGTCTGCCGCACCTGCGGCCGGGCGGTCGAGGTGGAGGGCCCGGCGGTGGAGAAGTGGGCGGAGGCCATCGCGGCCGAGCACGGTTATGTGAACGTCGCCCACACGGTGGAGATCTTCGGCACCTGCGCGGACTGCGCGACGGCCACCGGCGGCTGACCCGTCGCCCCCGGTCGGACCTGTCACGCGGCCCCGTTCCGCCCGTCCGCCGCGAGGCCGCCCGGCGCCCCTCCGGGCGGCCGGGCCGAGCGGGCGCCCGGACGCCGTCGACCGGCACCGCCGAGTCGCCCGTCCCGACCGGGACCGCGCCCTGCGGGCCGAGGGCGCGTGCGACCGGGCCATGGCGCCCGGCCCGCCGCGAGCCCGTCCCACTCCCCCTCACCGGCCGACCGGCACCGCCGCGCGACCCGGCGCACGACGGGCGCCCGGGTGCCGGTGGACCCGGCGGCGCCCCACGGCCCACCGGCGCGCCGGCCGTCAGCCCTCCTCGGCGCGGCCCTCCATCGCGGCGAGTTCCTCGTTGGGGATCGCCCCGCCGAAGCGGCGGTCGCGGGAGGCGAACTCGAGGCAGGCCCGCCACAGGTCGCGGCGGTCGAAGTCGGGCCACAGGACGTCCTGGAAGACCATCTCCGCGTAGGCGCTCTGCCAGAGCAGGTAGTTGGAGGTGCGCTGCTCGCCGCTGGGCCGCAGGAACAGGTCGACGTCCGGCATGTCCGGGTAGTACAGGTACTTCTGGACGGTCTTCTCGTTGACCTTGGACGGGTCGAGGCGGCCCGCCTTCACGTCCTCGGCGAGCCGCTTCGCGGCGTCGGCGATCTCGGCCCGGCCGCCGTAGTTCATGCAGAAGTACAGGGTGAGCAGGTCGTTGTCCTTGGTCTGCTCCTGGGCGACCTGGAGTTCCTTGGCCACCGACTTCCAGAGCCTGGGCATACGGCCCACCCAGCGCACCCGGATGCCCAGCGCGTCGAGCTCGTCGCGGGTCCGGCGGATGAAGTCGCGGTTGAAGTTCATCAGGAAGCGGACCTCGTCGGGCGAGCGCTTCCAGTTCTCAGTGGAGAAGGCGTACAGGGAGATGTTGCGGACGCCGATCTCGATCGAGCCCTGCAGCACGTCCAGCACCCGCTCGGCGCCCACCTTGTGGCCCTCGGTGCGGGGCAGCCCCCGGTCCTTCGCCCAGCGGCCGTTGCCGTCCATGACGATCGCCACGTGGTCCGGTACCAGCTCGCCCGGGAGCTTCGGCGCGCGGGCACCGGACGGGTGCGGCTCGGGCGCCCTGTACTCGCGGCGCCGGCTTCCCAGGATCCCGCGTACGACCATGTGCTCCTCGACTCCCTCTAGCTCTTCTCGCGCTTATTTCTCGACGTACCGGAGCGAGCGCAGCCCGCGCTCCAGATGCCAGTGCAGATAGGCGGACACCAGCCCGCTGCCCTCCCGGACGTACCGCGCCTCGCACGTGTCCGCCGTCTCCCAGTCTCCCGTAAGCAGCGCGCCCAGCAGCACCAGGGTCTGCGGGGAGGGCACGACGCTGCCCGGCACGCGGCAGTCGACGCAGACGGAGCCGCCGGAGGCGACCGAGAAGAACCGGTTCGGGCCGGGCATCCCGCACTTCGCGCAGTCCCCGAAGCTGGGCGCGTAGCCGTTGACGGCGAGCGAGCGCAGCAGGAAGGCGTCGAGGACGAGGTTCGGGGCGTGCTCGCCGCGGGCGAGGGTGCGCAGCCCGCCCACGAGCAGCAGGTACTGCTGGACGGCCGGCTCGCCCTCGTGGTCGGTGAACCGCTCGGCGGTCTCCAGCATGGCGGTGCCCGCGGTGTACCGGGCGTAGTCGGCCACGATCCCGCCGCCGTACGGGGCGATGGTCTCGCTCTGCGTGCACAGCGGCAGCCCGCGTCCGACCAGCTCACCGCCCCGCGCGAAGAACTGCACGTCGACATGGGAGAACGGCTCCAGCCGGGCCCCGAACTTCGACTTCGTGCGACGCACCCCCCTGGCCACGGCCCGCACCCGGCCGTGCCCGCGGGTGAGCAGCGTGATGATGCGATCCGCTTCGCCGAGCTTCTGGGTCCGCAGGACGATGCCGTCGTCGCGGAACAGACTCATGGCTCCATTCTGCCCGCCCGTACGGCCCGCCGGGCCCGCGGGCGGTTCTTCAGGCCGCCGGGCCCGGCAGCCCGGCGGTGCGGGTGCCGCCGGACGCGGTCTCGGCGCGGAGCCGTTCGGCGTGGGTGGCCTCCCGCACGGCCAGCGGATCGCAGTCCCACTCCCGGCCGCCGCCGTGGGGCCGCAACTGTACGTACGGCCCCTCGAACCCCATGACGATGCCGAGGCGTCCGGTACGGGTGTCGACGGCGCAGGAGCCGACGGGGAGATTCATCGCGTCCACCTCCGGTGGGTCCCCTGCCTCCGGCAATTTCACTCATCGCATGCCCCTGGTGGCCCAGCGTGTCTACACTCGGCCGGAGTCTGCCCGCGGCGACACCCACCCCGCGTGTCAACCTCACGCCCGGAGGGTGCCGTTGGCGGCCATCGCCGCGGCCCGCGGCGGCCGCCGGCAGCCGGGCCGCCCGCGCGCGGTCCCTTGACCACCCGGGTGGGTCCTCCGGCGGTCACGCCGTCCGGCGCGCCGGACGTCCCGGTCCGCGTGCGGGACCGGAACCCGCTGCCGGATCCGCGGGAGCGCTCGGGGCGGGCCCGCTGCCGACCGGCCGGCCGGCCGTGCGCGCGGGGGATGCCCGGGGTCCGGGCCGCGTCGCGGCCCGGACAGCGCCGCACCCGCCGCCATCCTGTGGAGGACCAGCCGATCCGCGACCCAGCCCGCCAGGAGCCGTGAATGACCTTCCCCGCCCCGCTCACCGGTGTCGTCCCGCCCGTCTGCACCCCGCTGACACCCGAGCGCGAGGTGGACGTGCCCTCGCTGCTGCGGCTGGTGGACCATCTGGTCGCGGGCGGGGTGCACGGGCTGTTCGTGCTCGGTTCGACCTCGGAGGCGGCGTTCCTGACGGACCGGCAGCGCCGGCGGGTGGTCGAGGCCGTCGTGGGCCATTGCGGCGGGCAACTGCCCGTGCTCGCCGGGGCCATCGACATGACCACCCCGCGTGTCCTGGAGCACGTCCGGGAGGCGGGCGCGGCGGGGGCGCAGGCCGTCGTCGTCACCGCCCCGTTCTACGCCCGCACGCACCCCGCCGAGATCGTCCACCACTACCGCCGCATCGCCGCCGCGAGCCCGGTCCCGGTGATCGCCTACGACATCCCCGTCGCCGTGCACACCAAGCTCCCCGCCGAGCTGGTGCTGGGCCTGGCCGCCGACGGGGTGCTGGCCGGGCTCAAGGACTCCAGCGGGGACCTGGCCGCGTTCCGGGAGGTCGTCATCGGGGCCCGCGCCCACGCCGGTTTCAGCGTGCTGACCGGCTCCGAGCTCATCGCGGACTCCGCACTCGCGCTGGGCGCCGACGGGGCGGTCCCCGGGCTGGCCAACGTCGACCCGCACGGATACGTACGCCTGTACCGGCTGTGCCGGGCGGGCGACTGGGAGGGCGCACGGGCCGAACAGGAGCGGCTGTGCGCGCTGTTCGGCATCGTGGGGGTGGGCGATCCGGCGCGCATGGGGGGCGGTTCCTCGGCCCTGGGCGCGTTCAAGGCGGCCCTGCACCTGCGCGGTGTCATCGGCTGCGCGGCGACGGCCGAGCCCCAGGTGCCGTTGTCGGGCGACGAGGTGGCGGGCGTGCGGAAGCTGCTGGCGGGGGCGGGGCTGCTGTAGGTGACCGGAGCCCCGTCTCGCCTCTCCCGCCCGTCACGCGTCTCGGGCGGCTCCCGCTCGACCACCCGGGTGCTCACGTCCGTCCCGGCAGCCGCCGGAACTCGATCGTCTCGTACGGCCCCTCCGTCCCCGTCTCGTACAGCAGCCCGACCGTGTCCGCGTCGACCGGGACGAGGTCGGAGTAGGCGGCGGGCCGGTCGGACAGGGTGAGTGCCCGGGCGAAGGTCCGGCCGCCGTCGGTGCTGCGCCACAGGGTCATGGCCCGGCGGGCCGTGGGCGCGGAGGGGGCGGAGAACAGCAACGCGGCCCCGGCGTCCGGTGGTTGCAGGACACCGCCCTGGACCACCGGGACGTCGTTCAGGGTGCTCTGGGCGGTGTAGGGGCCGTCCAGGGTCTCGCCCGCGTCGCTCGACCAGGCGCCGAGCCGGTTGCCGGGGCTGGTGCCGAACTGGTCGCGCGAGGAGAAGTACAGTCTCCCGTCCGGGAGTTGGGCGACACCGGTCTCGTTGGCGTTGGTCACGCCGTCGTAGCCGTCGTCCACGAAGCCGAGCCGCCAGGTGCGGCCGCCGTCGTCGCTGTAGAGGGCGTGGGCGCCGTAGTAGCGGGGCTCCTCGCCGGTGTCGGCGGAGCCGGGCGGCGGCGCGGCGGAGTGGTCGGCGGGGACGAGGAGGCGGCCGGCGTGGGGGCCGCGGGTCACGGCCAGGGCGTGGCCGGGGCCGGTCGCGTACCAGCGCCAGTGCGGCGGCTTCACCGCGGCCGTGACGTCCCGCGGCGGCGTGAAGCGGCGGCCGTCGTCCCGGCTGCGCTGCACGAACACCCGGCGGCTCCGCGCGGGGTCGACCTCACCGCGCATGATCTGCGCCTCGGTCACCGTCCCGCCGTTGTACGAGGTGACGACCACGACCGTGCCGGTGCGCGGGTCGACCACGGGTGCCGGGTTGCCCCGGGTGTCGCCCCGCCCGGCGGCCACCACCGTCAGCGGTCCCCAGGTGCAGCCGCCGTCGGTGGAGCGGCGCAGCACGACGTCGATGTCACCGCTGTCCCGGGCGCCGTCGTGCCGGCCCTCGGCGAAGGCCAGCACGGTGCCGCGCCGGGTGACGACGGCCGCGGGGACGCGGTAGGTGTCGTAGCCGCCCTGCCCGGCCGTATACGGCACCGAGGAATCGCAGCGGAAGGCGGCGTGGGCGGGCAGGCGGACGGTGAGCGGGGCGAGCAGGGCCAGAGGGACGAGGAGGAAGCGGCTCAGCTGAGACACACATCCATGGTCGCCGGAATGACGCGTCGTTCACAGGAGCGCGGGCGTGTTGGGGGGGTACGGCCCGGTGAGCGTGGGGCAGGATCACCCCCGGCGAGCAACGGCCAGCCGGCGAGGTCCTGCGGGGTCGAAGGGGGAGACACGCATGGTGACACTTCTGTTCGTGCACGGCACCGGGGTACGCGAACCCGGTTACGGCAACGCTCTGCGGCGGGTCCGGGAGGCGGTGGCCGCGCGTCGTCCGGACGTTCGTGTCGAGCCATGTGACTGGGGGTCCGCCCTCGGCTCGTATCTACGCGACGGCGGAGTGTCGATTCCGGGCTTCGCACAGCAGGACGGTCGCGGGCCCGAGGCTCCCGCTCCGGACGACGAACAGGTGGCCCGATGGGCCCTTTTGTATGCCGACCCGCTGGCGGAGCTCAGGCTTTCCACGCTTATCGGCACGGCTGTCGCGGATCCCGCGCCGTTCGTGCCGGGAGGTACCGCACCAGGGGACGAGCTGCTGGAGGCACTGGCCGGACTGCCCTCGTCGGACGCGGCGAGCGCGGCGTGGACAGAGGCCGGTCTCGGTCTGCCGCTGGCCCGTGCCGCGGCCGGGCTGGCCGGAGCGGCGGAGCTGCGCCGGGCGGTCACGGCGGCCGGTGGTCCCTCGTCCGTGCTGCCCAGGCTCACGGCTCGCGCCCTGGTGGCACAGGCCCTGCACCAGGGAGGCGACCCCGGCCACATACCGGCCGCGACACGCGACGCACTCGTGGACCGGCTAACCGGGGCGCTGGGCGGTGACGCCCGGGGTGTCGGTGAAGCCCTGGCCGCCGGGGCCCGGTTCGCAGCCCGTCTTTTCGAGAACGTGCTGGGCTCCCGTCTGGCGGTCGCCCACCGGACCGCTCTGAGCGGCAGGTCCGTGGGCTTCGTCGGCGACATCGTGAGCTACCTGGTGCGCGGCGAGGCCGTCCGCGCGCTGGTCGCCGAACGGATACGTGCCCAGTCCGGCCCGGTCGTAGTGCTCGCGCACAGCCTGGGCGGGATCATCTCCTTCGACCTCCTGGCCTCGGGAGTCCTGCTGGACGGCGCGGAGACGGGCCCCGGCGCCCGCCCCGGCCAGGTCAAAGCCCTCGTCACCGTCGGCTCCCAGGCACCACTGCTCTACGAACTGGACGCGCTTCCCTCGCGACCTCACGGGAGCGGCCTGCCGAAGGGCTTCCCGCCCTGGGTGAACGTCTACGACCGCCGCGATCTGCTCTCGTACCGGGCGTCCGAGGTCTTCGTCGACGGGGTGACGGACGTGGAGGTCGACAACCGGCAGCCGGTCTCGGCGGCGCACAGCGCCTACTGGTCGAACGACACCCTCTGGGCGGTACTCAAGGACGTCCTCGACCGGGTCGCCTCTTCCTGAGGGAAACAACCACCCGGCTGGGTACGGTCGTTGTGAGCCAGTTGACGGGACATGCGGGCCGGCCCGCCCGCCGGGTTCGGCGTCCCGCGTTCGTACCAGGACATGTACGAAGGGAACACGCGTGGCGACGCATCACCCGTTGGACGAGGACCAGCTCCGCATCATCGAGGAGATCGTGACGGTCCTTGAGGAGCCCGACGCCAATCTGATGCGTGAGGCCGGGCGCAGGCTGTGGCGACAGCTCCTGCAGGACGCGGTCGGCGGTCTGCCACAGGAGTCGTACGCCGTGCCGCGTCAGGAGCTGGTGAGCATCGTCCGCGCGTGCGTGCGCAAGGGCGCCCTCACGCCCCTGAGGCAGGCCACCGAGCTGGTCGCGCCCTCGCTGGACCGGCACCTTCAGCCCCTGCTGGAGGAGTGGCAGGCGCACACCGTCTACGGCACCCGGAGCTGGGCCCTGCTGCGCGAGACGCTGCAGCGGCAGCTGAGGGCGGGTGAACTGGCCGCGGTGGTGTCCCGCGTGACCGACGGCCGGCGGGTGCTGCCCCCGTACTGCACGACTCCGTGGCAGGCGTTCGTGCACCTCTCCGACCTCAACTCCCCGGCGTCGGGCTTGCCGCCGTCCATGGTGCTGCTCGAACACCTGGCCCGTCTTCCTGAGTTCGCGCCCTGTGCCACGGAGATCGGCGGCTGGAACGACCACTTCGCGCGGCAGTGGGGACTGCTGCACGAGGTCGACGGCCTGCTCGCCCTGCGGGCCGGCCTGCGGACGGCGTCGCCCGGCTCCGGCACCGAGACGGCACGCCCGTCGAGACCGCGCCGGCCGGAGATCCGCGTGTACATCCGCGTGGCGCCCGACCAGCGGCCCCAGGCCGCCGGGGCGCGCAGGCGCGCACGCCGGTCCCAGCGCTACCACGTGTCGGCCTGCGTCAAGTACTGGGAGTCCCCCACCCTCCACCGGGAGCCGGGCACCGACTCCGGTGCCCCGGTCACCCGCGCGCAGCTCGGAGCCTGCGTCTCGGGGCTGCTGAGCAGGATGGCCCCCCAGTGGCGCGACCGCTCGGAAGAGGTGGCCCTGGAGTTCTTCCTCCCGCTGGAACTACTGACCGAGCCGGTCGAGTGGTGGGACCGCGATCCCGCACGCCGCTTCGCCAAACCGCTGCTGAGCCAGTACCGGGTGTCCCTGCACAGCCTGGAGCGGGTGCAGCGCCAGGAGTTCCACCGGGCGTGGCGGGCGCGCTGGGCCCACTACAAGGCCACCACCGGCGACGGGCCACGCTCACGGACCACGGTGTACCAGTGTCCTTCCGAGCCCGCAGTCGCCGACGAGACCCACCTGGGGCGGCTGGACGTCGCGGTGGGGAGCGACCACGACGTGATCGGTCTACTGCTGTGCGCGCCTCCGATGCGGAAGGGCGAGCTGGGGGCCGAGGAACTGGTGCTGGCGCTGGAGCTGGGCGTTCCGATGCTGCTGTATCCCCGCGAGAGGGGGGTACCGGACGCCTGGCCGGCCGCGGTGCGGGAGATGCCGGCCGGCGAGGGGCTGCGCGGTCTGCGCCGGCTGGCGCAGCAGTGGCGGATCGACGCCGCGTCCGGCCGGCCCGCGCCGCACGACCTCACCGCGATCCGGTCGATGGGCCTGATCTGGGACAACCCCGATCATCTGCTCGACGGGGGTCCGAGTGCTCCCGCCACGTTCGTAGGGGGGACCGAGTGAGCATGATGCCGCAGCCGGGGTCGCGGCCGCCGGGGCCTCTGTACCGAGGGACGGGCGTACCCGTGCCCGAGGTGCCCTACGAGCAGCGCACATGGCCGGCCGGCCCGCCGTGGCGCACCTTCGGCACCCCGCCGGCCATGCCCACCCCACCGGACGACGAGGAGGCGGGGCGCAGGCTCGGCCGGACCTTGGTCCATCGGCTCCCCCGCCATGACGAGGTCCGTCTGGTCAATGCCGCCCTGCTGCTGCGCCGGCCCCTGCTGGTGACCGGACGTCCGGGCGTCGGCAAGTCCGGCCTCGCCTACCGCATCGCCAGTGAGCTGCGTCTGGGCCGCGTGCTGCAGTGGGCCGTCACCAGCCGGACCACCCTCGCCGCCGGCCTGTACGAGTACGACGCGATCGGACGCGCCCAGGCCGGTCACGCGGCGTCGCGGCCCGCGGAGGCGCCCAGTACCGGGAACTACGTCCAACTGGGGCCGCTGGGAACGGCATTGCTGCCCTACCGGCTGCCGCGGGTCCTGCTGATCGACGAGATCGACAAGTGCGACATCGACCTGCCCAACGACCTGCTGACCCTGTTCGAGGACGGCTACTACGAGATTCCCCCGCTGATCCGGGTGAAGACGCAGGAGCCGACCGCCGTCGTCCATACCGCGGACCCGGGCCAGACGGCGACCGTCACCGCAGGGGTGGTGCGCTGCCACGCCTTCCCGGTCATCGTGATGACCTCCAACGGCGAACGGGAGTTCCCCGAGGCGTTCATGCGCCGGTGCCTGCGCCTGGACATCCCCGAGCCGGACGCGGCGGCGCTCGGGGAGATGGTCGCCGCGCACTTCGGCGACCGGCTGGGAGCGCGGCAGGACCGGCTGATCGAGGAGTTCATGAGACGCAGTGACCGGGTGGGCGGTCTGGCGGCCGACCAGTTGCTCAACGCGGTGCACCTGATCGCCGCGGGGCACTTCCCCGAGAATCTCGACAGCCCGGCCGCGGCGGAGGAGTGGACAGCCCTGCTGGAGTCCGTGTGGCACCCGCTCGGCGGTGAGGAGGCGGCGCCGGAGTGAGCGGTGATGCCGTGCCCGGGGAGCGCGACGAGCGGGGCCGGGACGGGCCACGCGTGGCGGACAACCCGTCAGGGCTGCCCTCACCGTCCGGCCTGGAGCCCCGGGAGCTGGCCGATGCCCTCTGGCTGGCGAGCGAGCACCCGTGGCTCACCGTGCCGTCCGCCCGCCGCCGGCCCGGCGGCGGGAATCGCGGCGAGCGGGACCCGCACGCCCGCCCCGGGGCGGGGGGCCGTCCTGGGGCGGGTGAGCCGCACCGGGCGCCCGCGGACCCCCGCGCCGACGGGACCGGGCCGGAGCCCGGCGCACAGGACGCGAAGCCGCGGGCGCAGGAGCCGGACGCGGACGGTGCCGGCGGCGGGAACGGTTCCCGGCCTGCCCCGGGTGCCGGTGCGCGCAAGGTGTCGTGGCTCCTTCCGCAGTCCGGTGAGCGACGGCCGAAGGGCCGGGCCGTCGGCAGAGCCCTGCGTCCGTTCCGCACCGCGGTGCCCTCCGCGCACACGAACGAGCTGGACGAGGACGCCACCGCCGACCGGCTGGCGCTGGCGCCGTTCCTGCCGCCCGTGCTGCGCCCCTCGCCGGAGCGCCGCTGGCGGGTGATCCTGCTGGTGGACACCGCGCCGCAGATGGCCGTGTGGCGGCCGGCCGTGGCGCGCCTGACCGAGGCGACCCGGCGCTTCGGAGGCTTCCGGGACGTCACGGAGCTGGCCCTGGACGCCTCCGTCGCCCGCCAGGCCGTGGTGTCCCTGCCCGGTCCCTACCTCGGCGCACGGCGGGTCTCGCCCCGCAGCCTCGTCGATCCCGCCGGACGGACCGCTGTACTCGTCCTCACCGACGGGACTGCTCCCGCCTGGCGTTCGGGAGCGGCCCAGCGGCTGCTCGCGCTGTGGGGCCGGCGGCAGCCGGTGGCGGCGCTGCACATGCTGCCCCAGCGCCTGTGGCACCGCACCGGACTCCACCCCTACTTGGTCAGGCTGCGTGCCGCGGGCGGGCGGGCGGCACAGTGGCGGCCCGGCTGGGAACCGGCCGAGGCGGTCTCCGCCCTGCTGTGGTCGCGTTCCCGCCCCGAGGACACCGTGCCGGTACCGGTGCTGGAGCCGCACCCGTCCTGGCTGGGGCCCTGGTCCCGGTTCGTCGCCGGGGACGGCCCGCGCGAGCTGGTGCTCGGCGCCGTCCTCACGGGCTCCGCCCCGGCCGAGCCCGCGTCCGTACCACGGGCGGCGACGGCCTTCGAGAAGGTCGCCGCCTTCCGCGGCTGGGCCTCCCCGGAGGCCTTCCAGCTCGCCACGCGCATGGCGGCCGTGCGGCTCGAGCTGTCGACGATGACCGAGGTCCAGCGGCGCACCCTTCCCGGCACCCGCGCCGAGCACATGGCCGAGTTCCTGCTCGCCGGGCTCGTCTCGCCGGTGCTGTGGTACGACAACGGCCGTTGTGTGTACCGGTTCGGGCCTGGCGTACGGGAGGAGTTGCTTGCCCACGGCACGCGGAGCGCCACCGAGCAGGTGATCGAGCAGACGGCCGAACTACTCGCGCCGCGCAGTGCCGCGGCCCGGGACCTGCTCCGCTATCTCAAGGGGGAGCGGTCCTTCGTCGTCCAGGCCGATGACGCCGACCAGGACTTCCGGTCGGTGGAACGCTCGGTGCTGCACGCCCTGAGCGGTCCGCACGCGCGTCGGGCGAGCGCACTGGACGCCGTGGAGGACGGCACGGTGAGGCATGAGCGCTCGTCCGGGGCGGCGACGTCCGTGGACGCCGCTCCGATGGCCGTGCAGGGGGCGGGCGATGCCTCGGACGCCGAGGGGGAAGCCGACGGGGAAGAGGAGACCGCACGAGGGAACGCCGCACCCGGCCCGTCCGATACCCGTCAGAACGACGGCGGCCGGCCCGTCCGGAAGCCCTTCGTTCCCGGAGGGAAGCCCTACGTCCCCCGACCTGCCGTCTGGGGGTATGTGCCGCCGCGCAACCCCCGGTTCACCGGCCGTCGCGAACTGCTCGACGCACTGGAGACGGGGCTGGGTTCGGACCCGGTGGCGGCGGTACTGCCGCACGCGCTGCACGGGATGGGCGGCGTGGGCAAGTCCCAGCTCGCCCTGGAGTACGTGTACCGGCACGCCTCCGAGTACGACCTGGTGTGGTGGCTGCCCGCCGAGGACGAGACCCGGATGAGAGCGGCGTTCACCGACCTGGCCCAGAGAATGGGACTGACCGAGCACGCGGATACCACGAGAGCCGTGCCTCTCGTGCTGGAGGCCCTCCGTACCGGCCAGCCGTTCCGCCGGTGGCTGCTGGTCTTCGACAACGCGGAGGACCCGTCCCTCGTCCGGCCCTATCTGCCGAACGGCCCGGGCTCCGTGATCGTCACCTCGCGCAACCCGCGCTGGGGCGCCTTGGCCCACTCGGTGGAAGTGGACGTATTCACCCGCCAGGAGAGCGTCCAGCTGTTCCGGCACAGCGGCCCCGGGACCACCGAGCAGGAGGCCGACCGGATCGCGGAACTCCTCGGGGACCTGCCCCTGGCCGTGGAGCAGGCATCGGCCTGGGTCGCGGAGACCGGTATGTCGGTGGACGAGTACGTGGAGATCTTCGAGCAGCAGCGCGCCGAGATCCTGGAGATGTCCGACCCCTCGGCCTCGTACCCCGAGGCGGTCGCCAGGGCTTGGGACATCTCCCTCAACCGCCTGGAGACGAGCAGCCCCGAAGCCCTGCACCTGCTGAGACTGTGCTCGTTCCTGGCCGCGGATCCGATCCCCCGGTCGTTCCTCCAGCAGCGCGGCCGGCAGCACGTCACGGCGGAGCTCGACGCCGTCCTGGGCGACCCCCTCCGGCTCGGCAGGGCCCTTCGGGAGATCAATGGCTATTCGCTCGCCCGCATCGACTACCGCGCGGACTCGGTCCAGCTCCACCGGCTCGTCCAGACTGTGCTGCGCAACCGCATGACCCCGGCCGAGCAGGAGCTTTTCCGGCACGCCGCCCACCTGCTGCTCGCCGACAACCTGCCGGGAGGGCCGGCCGATCCGGGCCGCTGGCCGTCCTTCCAGGCGCTGTACCCCCACGTGCTCGCCTCACGGGCCTGGGAGTCGTCCGACGGCTTCGTGCGGCAACTGGCCTACGAGATGGCCTTGTTCCTGTTTCACTGGGGCGCGCACGATGCCTCTCTAGACTTCACCGAGAGGGTGTACGCGCACTGGCGGGAGCGGTTCGGAGAGGCGGAGGTCCAGGTGCTGTTCCTCGGTCAGCACCTGCACCAGGTGCTGCGGAGCGCGGGACGCCACGAGGATGCCGCACGGCTCACCGCCCGTATGGTCGCAGTCCTGGAGGAGGCGGGAGCGGACGAGGAGGGATATCTCCGCGTTCAGCGTCTGGCCGCCGGTGACCTGCGCGCACGTGGCGACCTGGGCGGCGCGCTGCGGCTGGACACGGACATCCACGCACGGTCCGCGCGGGAATTCGGCGACACGGATCCCTTCACCCTGGAGTGCGCGTCGGCTCTCGCGGTGAGTCTGCGGGCAGGCGGCGACTTCGCACGGGCCCTGGAGGTGTCCGAGGAAACGCAGTCGCGGGCGGCGGAGATGTACGGAGACGATCACCCCCTGACGCTGAGCGCGCTGGCCTCGGTGGCGCTCGACCGCCTGGAACTGGGCCAGTACGCACAGGCGCTGTCCTTGTCCGAGACGCACGTGGAGCGGGTCCGCGCCGTGTTCGGCGAGGACCACCCGGAGACGGCTCTCGCGGTCACGCGGCTGGCGGTCGTCCTGCGCAGGGCCGGGCGGGTCGCCGAGGCGGAACGAAACTCGGACGACGCCCTCGATGCGCTCACCCGCCGCTTCGGCGCGGAGCACCCCGACGCGCTGCGCGCCGCCGTCAACCACGCCGTCGACCTGCGGCACGCGGGCTGGTCGCGGGACTCGGTCCTGCTCAGCGATCGCACGCTCGGGGTCCTTGAGGCCGTCTTCGGCCCCCGGCATCCGCACACGCTCTGCGCCGTGGTCAACCGCGCGGTGACACTGCTGGGGCTGTACGAACCGGACCGGGCCGGGCCGTTTCTCGAGCAGGCCCTGGCACAACTGGCCGACACGCTGGGCGCGGGCCATCCCTTCACCACGCTGACCGAGATGAACCTGGCCGGCGTCCACTTCGCGCTGGGCGACCCGGACCGCGCGCGTTCCCTGGACGCCCAGGTCCTGGCTCGGCTGCGGGAGCACCGCGGCGAGACGCATCCGCTCACTCTTACCGCACAGGCGAATCTCGCGACGAGCCTGCGTGCGCTGGGTCTGTCGGACGAGGCGGCCGAGCTGCACCGCCAGGCGGCCGAGCGGATCGAGGAGTCGCTGGGAGCCGGGCATCCGCAGTGTCTGCGGGCTCAGGCCTGGGGGCGGGCCAACGCTGATCTCGACCCGCTGTACCTGTGAGAGCGCGCCTGGTTCAGCTCCATCGTTCGCTGTCCTCCGGTGCGCCGCTGTACCACTCCGGGAACTCCCCCAGTACGGCCTCCAGGTCGTCGCGCGCTTCGGTGCCGGCGTCCAACAGCGAAATGGCGCCCCAGAGATGGCCCAGACCGTTCTCGAACAGCGTGCACGTTCCGAGGAGTTCCAGGATCTCGATCCGCATGACCGGGGAACGGGGCACCGACGAGCAGATCTCGGGAGGAAGGCGGGTGATGACGGCGGCCCTCAGTCCCGGGTCCCGCATCACCGGTACGACGGCCAGCGCCTCGTACAGCCTGCGCTGCTCCGCGATCGTCAGACGCCGTCGCGCGCGGGCGCGGGTGACCTCGGTACGGCTCGACCGGCCGGCGTCGTCGAACCAGAGCGAGGTGGGCGACCGCGCCCCCGACCTGCGGTGCGCGCCGGCGCGGAACTCCTGCCGTAGCGCCGCGGCCAGAGGTTCGGTGTCGGTCGCCCATCCCGGGTGGGCCCGCAGCAGATCGAGGACGGCGGCGCTGAAGGGGCCCGCGGCACGCGCGAGCCGCGCGCCATACGCCGGGCCGCGCGGTTCCCGGGGTTCCTCGCCGGGGCGGTTGGCGGTGGTTCCGCCGGGCCCGCAGGCGAACAGCGCCCGCTGCCCGGACACCTGCCGCAGCCGGCCCCGGGGCACCGGATCGGGGCGCAGGGCGTAGGCCGACGCGGTGGCGTCGACGAAGGTCTGGCAGGTGTCGATCACCCAGAGCTGCCGCGGATACCCGGGTGCCACGTCCGAGCGGAACGCGGCGAGCGCGGCCTCCAGATCCAGACTGCGCAGGTCCCCGACAGTGGCGTCGAGGTACGGCAGGCGCCGGTGTCCGTCCATGTCGATGAGCCCGTGCCCGGACCAGGCCACGAAGAGCCAGTCCCCGGACTCGTCGGCCACCTCGCGGAACAGAACCCGGTGGACGTTCTCCCGGGTGGCCGCGCGCCAGTCGACGCCGTGGTCCGTCAGCAGGTCACGGCTGTGCGGCAGGGGCGCCGCGAGCACCGTAATCGCTCCGGGGGCGAGCCCCTGTTCCATGAGCCAGGCGCGGTGGGCCAGAACGTCGCGCACGGGTCCGTCCAGCTCCCACGCGCTTCCGGCCTCGTACCTCTCGACCGCGACGAGTACCGCTCGGCTGCCCACCAGCTCTCCCCCTGGCGCCATCGTGCGTGAAACGGTGGCCGAGGCGGTCGGTGCGCCGGCCGGCCCGCTCGGACCTGGACCCTACGACGGCGTGCGCGCGGCCGCCAGCAGCCTGTTGACGTCGTCGGCGCAGATGGTGAGGGCGGTGCCGACGGTGGTGAGGGCGTCGCGTTCGGCGGGTGTGTAGGGGCCGTCCGCCAGGGCGATGCGGGCGGCGCCGAGGAACAGGGACTCGCGGCCGGCCGGGGCGAGGTGCGGGGCGAGCGGGTCCAGGGCCTCGTGCAGCTCTATGGCGAGGCTCGCGCCGCACGGGCCGCCGAGGACCCGGCCGGTGTCGGCGGCGAGTGCCTCGACCAGGGCGGCCAGCCGGTCCTCGGTGCACTCCTGGACGCCGGCGGCGCGGACGGTGCAGGCGGCCGTCTCCAGGGCCGTGCGGGAGGCGGTGCCGCCCGCGGCGAGGACGGCGAGGGCGACGGTGTGCACCGCGTCGCGGAGCATCGCGGAGAAGCGGCGGGTGGTGGGGTGGTCGAGGACCTCGGTGCCGTAGTGGTGGCCGCAGGCGGCGCACTCCACGACGGGTCCGGTGGCTCCGCGCGGCAGCAGGGGCACCCCGAGGAGGGTGAGTCGGCGGCGGCCGGAGAGCCGCTGGTAGTTGCGGTCGCCCCCGCAGCCCGGGCAGTAGAACTCGCCGTCCCCGACGGGGGTCCACGCGGTGCGGGTGCCCAGGATGCGCGCAGCCCTGGCGGCACGGCCGTCTCGTCCCCGTACTGGCAGCACGTCGCACCTCCGTAACCGCGCGGCAACATCGCAGCGCTTGCGTGATGTTAGCCACATCCCGGAGGCTGAGTCAGTACCCCGTACGAGACCTTTCCGTGACCTGCCCGGCGCGATGGCCGATACACGACGTTCCCCGGCCGCCGGGTACGGCGGCCGGGGAACGGAAGTGCCCGGTCGGAGGGGTCAGCGGGCCGCCCGGTTCACCGCGGAGACGACGGCCTTCAGCGACGCACGCGTCGTGTTCGCGTCGATGCCGATGCCCCACAGGACCTTGTCGTCGATCGCGCACTCGATGTACGAGGCGGCCTGCGCGGAGGCGCCCTCGCTCATCGTGTGCTCCTGGTAGTCCAGCAGGCGTACGTCGATGCCGATGGACTGCAGGGCGTCGAAGAAGGCGGAGATCGGGCCGTTGCCGGAGCCGGTCAGGACGGTGTCCTGGCCGTCGACGGTCGCCTCCACGGTCAGCGTGTCCACGCCGTCGGTGTCCGTGGTCGACTGGCCCGTGCGGACCTGGATGCGGCCCCACGGGTTCTCCGGGTTCGGCAGGTACTCGTCCCGGAAGGCCGCCCAGATGTCCTTCGGCGTGATCTCGCCGCCCTCGGCGTCCGTCTTGGCCTGGATGAGCCTGGAGAACTCGATCTGCATCCGGCGCGGCAGGTCCAGCTTGTGGTCGTTCTTCAGGACGTAGGAGACACCGCCCTTGCCGGACTGCGAGTTGACGCGGATGACCGCCTCGTAGGACCGGCCTACGTCCTTGGGGTCGATGGGCAGGTACGGCACCGCCCACTCGATGTCGTCGACGGTGACGCCCCTGGCCTTCGCGTCGGCCTCCATGGCGTCGAAGCCCTTCTTGATGGCGTCCTGGTGGGAGCCGGAGAAGGACGTGTAGACCAGGTCGCCCACGTACGGGTGGCGCGGGTGGACCTCCATCTGGTTGCAGTACTCCCACGTGCGACGGATCTCGTCGATGTCGGAGAAGTCGATCTGCGGGTCGACGCCCTGCGAGAACAGGTTCATGCCCAGGGTGACCAGGTCGACGTTGCCGGTGCGCTCGCCCTGGCCGAACAGGCAGCCCTCGACGCGGTCGGCGCCGGCCATCAGCGCCAGCTCGGCGGCGGCGACGGCCGTGCCGCGGTCGTTGTGCGGGTGGACGGACAGGCAGACGTACTCCCGCCGGGACAGGTTGCGGTGCATCCACTCGAACCGGTCGGCGTGCGTGGACGGGGTCGAGCGCTCCACCGTGGCGGGCAGGTTGAGGATGATCTCGCGGCCCGGGCCCGGCTGGTAGACGTCCATCACCGCCTCGCAGACCTCCAGCGCGAAGTCCAGCTCGGTGTCGGTGAAGATCTCCGGGGAGTACTGGTAGCCGAACTCCGTCTCCGGGCCCAGCAGTTTCTCGGCGTACTCGACCACCAGGCGGGTGCCGTCGACGGCGATCTGCTTGATGTCGTCCTTGGAGCCGCGGAAGACGACCCGGCGGAACACCGGGGCGGTCGCGTTGTACAGGTGGACGGTGGCCCGCCTGGCGCCCTTCAGGGACTCCACGGTCCGCTCGATCAGGTCCTCGCGGGCCTGGGTCAGGACGGAGATCGTCACGTCCTCGGGGATCGCGCCCTCCTCCTCGACGATCGAGCGCACGAAGTCGAAGTCGGTCTGGCCGGAGGCGGGGAAGCCGACCTCGATCTCCTTGTAGCCCATCGCCACGAGCTGGTCGAACATCCGGCGCTTGCGCTCGGGCGACATCGGGTCGATCAGGGCCTGGTTGCCGTCGCGCAGGTCGGTGGAGAGCCAGCGGGGGGCGACGGTGATCCGCTTCTCCGGCCAGGTGCGGTCCGGAATGCCGACCTGCTCGTAGCGGCCGTACTTGTGGATCGGCATGGAACTGGGCTGCTGGCGGTTGGCCATGATGCGTGGGCTCCTCAGGGTGTCCGGATGTCCGAGTGGACGGCCGACGACGCAACGCCAGAGCACCGCGGGGAGGGGGTCGGCCTTGTCTACAGGCCCTCGCCGCGGCAGCTAAGGAGAAGCAGCCCGAAACGCATGATGCTCCGCAGCCTAGCCGAGGCCGCACCGGATGCGCGGGCCTGTCCCAGTATGCGGGACCGCCCGAATTATTCGGACATAAGGTGTGCAACCCCACTCGGCGACACCCGTCTCCTACCACTCGGTGACGTAGCGCGACGACGGATGTCCGGGTATTTCACCAATCATGGTTGCGACTGGTGACAGTCACATCACACAGTGCGATGGTGCCGAGTATGACCACCAACGGGGGCTTCGAGCCCGTCTTCTGCACGATCGTCCCGCCGCACGTCCTCGACCGGCTCGCGCAGGCCGAGGACTCCGCGGTCTCCGGTCCCGCCCGCAGGTCCCTGGAGCACGACGCCCTCCAGCGCACCAGGCGCCGCCTGACCACGGTGCTCGGCGCGCCCGCGGTCGCCCCGCCCGCCGGCGCCACCGCCGGCCGGCCGCACCGGACGGTCTACGACGCCCGGCACCGGCAGGACCTGCCCGGCGCCAGGGTCCGCGAGGAGGGCGCCGAGCCCGGCGCGGACGCCTCGGTCAACCGCGCCTACGCGGGCCTCGGCGCCACCTTCGAGCTGTATCTGAAGGCATACGGCCGTGACTCCATCGACGGCGAGGGTCTGCCGCTGGACGCCAGCGTGCACTTCGGCACCGACTACGACAACGCCTTCTGGAACGGCGAGCAGATGGTGTTCGGTGACGGGGACGACGAGATCTTCCTGGACTTCACCATCCCGGTCGACGTCATCGGCCACGAGCTGACCCACGGCGTCACCCAGCACACCGCCAACCTCACCTACTTCGGTCAGCCCGGCGCGCTCAACGAGTCGCTGTCCGACGTCTTCGGCTCACTGATCAAGCAGTACAGCCTCGGCCAGACCGCGGCCGAGGCCGACTGGCTGATCGGCGCGGGCCTGCTGGCCCCGCGCGTGCGGGGCACCGCCCTGCGCTCGATGAAGGCTCCGGGTACGGCGTACGACGACCCGAACCTGGGCCGGGACCCGCAGCCGGCGACCATGGAGCACTACGTCCGCACCGGCCGCGACAACGGCGGTGTGCACATCAACTCCGGCATCCCCAACCACGCGTTCTACCTGGTCGCCACCGCCATGGGCGGCCACGCGTGGGAGAAGGCGGGTCAGCTCTGGTACGACGTGATGACCGGTGGCGAGCTGGAGCAGCAGGCTTCGTTCGGGGACTTCGCCACGCTGACCGTCAAGGCGGCCCGCGAGCGGTACGGCGCCGGCGACGAGCTCGAGGCCGTGCGCAAGGCCTGGGAGCAGGTGGGGGTGCGGACGCCGTAGATCCGTACTAGACAGGCACCCATGCGTATTCAGGTACGGCGCACGGGCGGCTTCGCGGGCATCGAGCGCCGGGCCGAGGTGGACACCTCGACCCGGCCCGACGACCGGGAGTGGCGGTCCCTCGCCGAACGGGTCCTGGCCTCGGGCAGGCCCACGCCACCGGACGGGGTACCGGACGGCTTCGCCTACGAGATCACGGTCGACGGCCGCACGGTCTACGCGGCCGACCCCCGACTGACCGAGGAACAGCGGGAGTTGATCACCAAGGTGCTGAAGGAGGGGGCCTAGGGACAGCGCGCCCAGGGCGCCGCGCGCAGCTTCGCGCCGGGGCGTTGACTTCCGTTACCGGCGGTACGGATGATCCGGGCCATGGCGACTGACACAGGCAAGGCGATCCCCCGCTTCCCGGCCGGCTTCCTGTGGGGGGTGTCGACCTCGGCCCACCAGATCGAGGGGGCGGCCGACGAGCGGGAACCCTCCGTGTGGGACGTGTTCACGGCCGGGCCCGGCCGGGTGAAGGACGGCTCGACGGCGGCGGTGGCCTGCGACCACTACCACCGCTACCGGGACGACGTGGCGCTGCTGGCCGGTCTGGGCGTGGACGCCTACCGCTTCTCCGTGTCGTGGCCCCGGGTGAACTCGCCCGGCGGCCTCGGCTTCTACGACCGGCTGGTGGACGAACTGTGCGCGGCGGGCGTGCGGCCGGTGCCCACCCTCTTCCACTGGGACCTGCCCGCGGGCCTGGACTGGCTGGAGCGGGACACGGCCGCCCGGTTCGCCGACTACGTGTCCGTCGTCGCCGGGCGGCTGGGCGACCGGGTCACCAAGTGGATCACGCTCAACGAGCCGGCCGAGCACACCCTGCTGGGCCACGCCCTCGGCGTGCACGCCCCCGGCCGGAGACTGCTGTTCGACGCGCTGCCCGTCGCGCACCACCAGCTCCTCGCCCACGGCCTCGCGGTGGGGGCCCTGCGCGCGGCCGGGGCGACGGACATCGGCATCGCCAACTCCCACGGCCCGACCTGGCCGGCCTCCGGGGACCCGGCCGACCGGGAGGCGGCGGGCTTCTACGACCTGCTGCTCAACCGGCTGTTCGCCGATCCGGTCCTGCTGGGCACGTACCCGGAGGGCATCGGCGAGCTGATGCCGGGGGACGTGGCGTCCGACCTGCCGGTGATCTCCGCTCCGGTCGACTGGTACGGCGTCAACTACTACGCGCCGGCCAGGGTGGGCGCCCCGCAGGGCACCCCGACCGGGTTCGGCGGTATCGACATGCCCGCCGAACTCCCCTTCTCGGTGCGGGAGATCGAGGGCCGCGCGACGACGGACTTCGGCTGGCCGGTGGTCCCCGAGGGGCTGACGGAGCTGCTGACCGGCTTCCGCGACCGGTACGGCGACCGGCTCCCGCCGATCGTCATCACCGAGAACGGATGCTCCTACGAGGGCGTCGACGACCAGGACCGGATCGCCTACCTGGACGCCCACATCCGCGCCCTGCACACGGCGCTCGAGGCGGGCGTCGACGTGCGCGGGTACTTCGTCTGGTCGCTGATGGACAACTTCGAGTGGGCGGAGGGGTACGCGCGCCGCTTCGGTCTGGTGCACGTGGACCACGCGACGCTGGAGCGCACCCCCAAGGCCTCCTACCACTGGTTCCGGGAGGTGCTGCGGACACAGAGATGACCGCCGCGCCGGCCGCCCGGGCCGAGCCCGTCGAGCCGGTCCGCCCGGGCTGGACGGCGGCTCTCGCACTGGCCGACGGGGCGATCCGGGTGGGCCGGTTCGGCCCGCCGCAGATCCTGCTGGATCTCGGCGTGCTCAACGCGGCCAGTGCGCTGCCGCGGGTCGCGGCGCCCGCCCTCGCCGCGCCGATCGTGACGTACCTGGGCGGCCACCGGGTGCTGCACCTGGTGTAGGCCGCGATCGGTCGGGCGGGGGCGGTGCCGGCGGGACGGATCAGGGGCGTGCGGTGAGTGTCACAGGGCGCCCGCGTCCCGGGCGCTCCACAGGGTCGGGAACCGGGGACGGTAGCCCAGCTCGCGGCGGATGCGGTCGGTGGAGGCGAGCCCGTACCAGGGATCGGGGTCGGGGCCGTCCGCGGGCGGCTGGACGCCGAGGAGCTGGTGGATCTCCAGGACCGTGACCGGGGCGTCGTCGGCGATGTTGTAGGTCCGGCCGCCCGCCCCGGGGGCGTGGAGCAGCCGCGTCAGGCCCTGCGCGACGTCGGCCACGTGCACGAGGTGGTGCCGTTTGGTGGCCGGCTGGCTCGCGGTCCAGCGGGTGATGCCGGGCAGGTGCGGGTCGCCCTCGCCGTAGACGAAGGCGAGCCGGCCCACCCGCACGTCCAGCCCGTCCAGCGCCAGCAGCCCGCGCTCGGCCTCGAGCTTGGACTCCGGGTACGTCATCCACAGCGGGCCGCCCGGCACCGTGGGGTCGTCCTCGACGTGCGGCCGGCCGCGCCCGGTGCCGTACGACAGGATCGTGCCGGTCTGCACGAATCGCCGGACCCCGGACGCGACCGCCGCCCGGCCGAGTTCCACCGCGGCGTCCCGGTTGACCGCCCACACCTCCTCGTCCGGCACACCGCGGAACGAGGCGGCGACGTTGACCACGGCGTCGGCCCCGGCGAGGGCCTTGCCGAGCACGTCGGTGTCGCGAAGGTCGCCGACGACGACCTCGGCGCCGCGGTCGGCCAGATCGGCGGCACGGGACTCGTCACGCACGAGCACACGGATCCGCTCGTCCGGCCGGGACTGGGCGAGCAGCCGGGGGACGAATCCGCGTCCCACCTGTCCGGTCGCACCGGTGATCAAGGTCAGCATGGCTGGGTTCCTCTCGTTCGGTGCCACCAGCCTCGGCCGCGTCCGGCGATACCGGGAGAGACCTCCCGATCGGGGGATCGGCGGTCCCTGGATAACGCCGCCCGACTGCCGCAGCCTGGGAGGGTGAACCGAGCCGAACTCGCCGACTTCCTGCGCCGCGGCCGGGCCCGTCTGGAGCCGTCCGACGTGGGCCTCGCCCCCGGCACCCGCCGCCGTACCCCGGGACTGCGCCGGGAGGAGGTGGCCCAACTGGCCGGGATGTCCGTCGACTACTACACCCGGCTGGAACAGCGCCGCGGCCCCCGTCCGTCCCGCCAGACCCTGACGGCGCTGGCACGCGCCCTGCGGCTGACCGACGACGAACGGGACCACCTCCACCACCTGGTGGGCGAGGAGCCCCCGAGGCGGGGCCCGGGCTCTGCGCACGTGCGTCGGGGGCTCCTGCTGGTCCTGGACCGGCTGTACGACTCACCGGCCCAGGTGGTGACGGACTGCGGCACGGTGCTGGCGCAGAACGCCCTGGCCAGAGCGCTGGTCGGGGACGCGCTCGCCCGACCGCCGCGCGAGCGGAACCTGACGCGGCGGTTCTTCCTGGACCCCTCGGCCCGTGACCTCTTCCCGCCCGAGGACCGCCAAGGGCACGCCTTCGACCACGTGGCCAACCTCCGCGCGGTGGCCGCGGCCCGCCCCGACGACCCGGAACCGGCCGCCCTGGCGGCCGAACTGCGTTCGGCCAGCGAGGAGTTCGCCCGGCTGTGGGAGGCCCACGAGGTGTCCCTGCGCCGCCCGTCCACGAAGCGCTTCGTGCATCCGGTGGTGGGCCTGCTGGAACTGGACTGCGAGGTGATGCTGAGCCACGACCGCCATCAGCAGCTCATCATCCACACGGCACGCCCGGGCTCGGAGTCGTACGAGAGGCTGCGGCTGCTGAGGGTGGTGGGGCTGCAGGACATGGCCCCGTCGAGCCCGTGAGCCCGTCCGGGGGCGTCGTTCAGAAGCCCAGCCGGCGGAGCTGCTTGGGGTCCCGCTGCCAGTCCTTCGCCACCTTGACGTGCAGGTCCAGGAAGACCGGCGTGCCCAGCAGCGCCTCGATCTGCTTGCGGGACTTGATGCCGACGTCCTTCAGCCGCTTGCCCTTGGGGCCGATGATGATGCCCTTCTGGCTCGGCCGCTCGATGAAGAGGTTGGCGTGGATGTCCAGCAGCGGCCGGTCCGCCGGGCGGTCCTCGCGCGGGAGCATCTCCTCCACGACCACCGCGATGGAGTGCGGCAGCTCGTCGCGGACGCCCTCCAGGGCCGCCTCGCGGATGAGCTCCGCGATCATCACCTGCTCGGGCTCGTCGGTGAGGTCGCCCTCGGGATAGAGGGCCGGCCCCTCGGGAAGCAGCGGGATCAGCAGGTCGGCCAGGAGGTCCACCTGCTTGGCGCCGACGGCCGACACCGGGACGATCTCCGCCCACTCGATGCCCAGGTCCTTGCCGAGCTGGTCGATCGCGATGAGCTGCTCGGCCAGTGTCTTGGAGTCCACCAGGTCGGTCTTGGTGACGATGGCGACCTTCGGGGTCTTGCGGATCCCGGCCAGCTCCTTGGCGATGAAGCGGTCGCCGGGACCGATCTTCTCGTTCGCCGGCAGGCAGAAGCCGATCACGTCGACCTCGGCCCACGTCGTCCGCACGACGTCGTTCAGCCGCTCGCCGAGCAGGGTGCGCGGCTTGTGCAGCCCCGGGGTGTCCACCAGGATCAACTGGGCGTCGGGGCGGTGCACGATCCCGCGCACCGTGTGCCGCGTGGTCTGCGGCTGGTTGGCGGTGATCGCCACCTTCTGCCCGACCAGAGCGTTCGTGAGGGTGGACTTGCCCGCGTTGGGGCGGCCCACGAAGCAGGCGAAGCCGGCGCGGTGGACGGTCTCGCCCGACGGCTCGGATGACTGGGTACGAACGCTCATGGCGTTCATTGTCCCTGATCCGCAAGGCCGCGCCGTACCAACCGCCGCCACCGTCTCTTGATGTGAGCTTGACGAAACCGCCACGCAACGAAACGTGACGGAAACACACCCGTACGCAACCGGAAATGCCGAGCCGTGACCCTCTGACGAGCCCCCACACCGTTGGAGACGCCCGTGACCCTCGCTGCAGCCCACGTCGACACCGGCGACACCGCCTGGCTCCTCGCCGCCACCGCCCTCGTCCTGCTGATGACCCCGGGCCTGGCCCTCTTCTACGGCGGCATGGTGCGCACGAAGAGCGTCCTCAACATGCTGATGATGAGCTTCGTGTCGATCGCCCTGGTGACGGTGGTCTGGCTGGCGGCCGGCTACTCCCTCGCCTTCGGGGACGACGTCTTCGGCGGGCTGATCGGCGGCCTGGGGCACGCCGGCATGGCGGGGATCGGCCCGGGCAGCGTGCACGGCACCGTTCCCACGCTGCTCTTCGCCACCTTCCAGCTCACCTTCGCGATCATCACCGCGGCATTGGTCAGCGGCGCGGTGGCGGACCGCACGAGGTTCTCCGCCTGGCTGGTGTTCGTGCCGGTCTGGACGCTTGCCGTATACGTTCCCGTGACCCACTGGGTGTGGGGTCCCGGTGGCTGGATCGTGGACCGGCTCGGGGCGCTCGACTTCGCCGGCGGCCTGCCCGTGGAGATCACCTCCGGCGCCTCCGGGCTCGCCCTGTGCCTGGTGCTCGGACCGCGGCTGGGGTTCAGGAAGGACTCCATGCGCCCGCACAACCTGCCCATGGTGCTGCTCGGCGCCGGTCTGCTCTGGTTCGGCTGGTTCGGCTTCAACGCGGGCTCCGCACTCGGCGCGAACGGCCTCGCCGCGGCGGCCTTCCTCAACACGCTCGCGGCGGGCTGCACCGGACTGCTGGGCTGGCTCTTCGTCGAGCAGCGGCGCGACGGCCACCCGACCACCCTGGGCGCGGCCTCCGGCGCGGTGGCCGGCCTGGTCGCGATCACCCCGTCCTGCGGCACGGTCTCCCTGCTGGGCTCGCTGGTGGTGGGGCTCGCGGCCGGTGTCGTCTGCTCCTACGCGGTGAGCTGGAAGTTCCGGCTGAACTACGACGACTCGCTGGACGTGGTCGGCGTCCACCTGGTCGGCGGCGTCATCGGCACCCTGCTGATCGGCCTGTTCGCCGAGAAGGCGATGACGGGCGGCGCCGAGGGCCTGTTCCACGGCGGCGGGCTGCTCCCGCTGGGCCGGCAACTGCTGGCCGTGGCGGCCGTCGGGGCCTACGCCTTCGGGGTGACCTACGGCCTCGGCAAGCTGATCGACCGGGCGCTGGGCTTCCGGGCGAGCGAGGAGCAGGAGCACACCGGCCTGGATCTTACGGTGCACGCCGAGACGGCTTACGATCACGGGGTCCTGGGTCATGGCGCCCCGGTCACCCATTCCCTCGTCCCCGGCCGGCAGGCCCCCACCCGGAAGGTCGAGAGCCAGGCATGAAGCTCATCACCGCGATCGTCAAGCCGTACCGTCTGGACGAGGTCAAGACCGCCCTGCAGGAGTTGGGCGTGCACGGCCTGACCGTCACCGAGGCGAGCGGGTACGGCCGGCAGCGCGGCCACACCGAGGTCTACCGGGGCGCCGAGTACCGGGTCGACCTGGTGCCGAAGGTGCGCATCGAGGTCGTGGTGGAGGACGCGGCGGCGGACGACGCGATCGACGCGATCGTCAGGGCCGCGCAGACGGGGAAGATCGGGGACGGCAAGGTCTGGGCGCTGCCCGTGGAGACCGTCGTGCGGGTACGCACCGGCGAGCGCGGCCCGGACGCCCTCTGACGGGCAGCGCCGCCCGCTACCCGGCGGTGCCCGCCGGGACCGTCCGCCGCACCTCCCCGTCGGGGCCGGCGAGCAGCACCGGCGTCCCGGCCCCGCCGAGGTCGGCCACGGCGGCCCGGTCCTCCGGGGCGACCTCGGCGGCCTCGCTCACCACGGCCGCCGCCTCCAGCGACCGCGCGCCCGAGGCCACGGCCATGGCGACGGCGGTCCGCAGGGCGCTCAGCCGCAGCGAGGGCAGCCCCACCGACCCGGCGGCGTAGGTGCGCCCGGTCTCGTCCCGTACGGCCGCCCCCTCGGGCACACCGTTGCGGGCGCGCACGGAGCGGGCCAGCGTGACGATCTTGCGGTCCTCGGGGTCAAGCGCGTTGCTGTCGGTCATGCCCTGAGCATACGAAGCCACCGTGGGCTCATCCCGCCACGGGGTGCCCGGCGTCCCCCGGCCCGGCATTCGCCGCGTGTCCGCCACGGCCGCCGGCCCGGTCCCGGGCCGGGATCAGTCCAGGGTCTGCACGATCTCGCTCCGCGTGGCCGTGTGCACCACACGGCCGCGCGCGCCGTTCACCAGCGCCAGGTAGGGCGGCACGTGCCCGCACTCGACGTCGGCGACGATCGGCACCCCGAGCGGGCCGAGGGCGTCGAGGACGGCCTCGGTCTGGGTGAGGGTGCGGCCGTCGGGGGCCTTGGTGCGTCCCACGAGGACGGCGGCGGCGCGGTCGAAGAAGCCGGCGAGCCGCATGCCGTGCAGATTGCGGCAGATGCTGTAGGCGTTGTCCTCGCACGCCTCGACGTAGACGAGCAGGTCGTCGCCGCCCGCGAAGGACCGGGTGTCCAGCAGGCGCGTGCCCGCGACGTTGACCAGGGTCTCGATGCAGCCGCCGATCAGCCGGCCCTCGACGTCCACGTCACCGGTGCCGTCGAGCCGGGTCCAGGTGCCGGCCGTGTCCAGGGTGAGGTCGCGGATCTCCGGGTGGAGGGCGTAGTCGTCCCAGCCGGTGGCTCGGTGGCGGCCGGGCGGGGTCTGGGCGAGCGGCCGCCCCTGCGGGGCGGTCACGACGTCCAGCCAGGACAGCAGGCCGTCGGGCGTCCGGTACGGCGTGTCCATCAGGTTGTTGCCGTGCACGGTGGCGACACCGGTGAGGAGGGTCAGCGGGGTGATGATCGTCGAGATGTCGGACCAGCCGACGACCCAGGTCGGTTCGGCCCGGCCGATCGCCGCGAAGTCGAGCAGCGGCAGCAGGTCGACGGCGGTCTCCCCGCCCCACGGCGGCACCACGGCCCGGATGGTGGGATCGGTGAGCATCCCGGTCAGTTCGGCGGCGCGTTCGGCGGCCGGGGCGCTGACGTGGCTCGAGCCGTCCATGCACCGGCCGACGACGACCTCGAGGCCGCGCGCTTCGAGGTCCCGGATCGCCACGTCGAGCCGCCCCCGGTGCTCCTTGGCCACTCCGCTGGACGGAGAGGTCACGCCGACACGGTCACCGGGGCGCAGGGGGCGCGGATATCGAACAGTCATGCGCGATTCTGACATGGCGTCAGCGGGTCGCCGCAAGGCGTTTACGGCCGGTCCAGCCGCAGCCGCTCCGCCCTCGGCAGCCCCGCGACGACCAGGTCGTAGGAGTCCTCGACCAGTTCCCGGACCTGGCGGTCGGGCAGACCGCCGTCCGCGGTCACGGTGTTCCAGTGGCGCTTGTTCATGTGCCAGCCGGGGACGATCAGCCCCGCGTGCTCCCCGCGCAGCCGGACCGCGTCCTCCGGGTCGCACTTGAGATTCACCGTCAGGGGCCGCGCGCCCAGGTTCGTCAGGGCGAACATCTTGCCGAGGACCTTGAAGACGGAGGTCTCCGGGTTGAACGGGAAGTCCTCCACCACCGCGTCGAAGGACAGGCAGAAGGCGCGCAGCTCCTCGGGGCTCACTCGGGTGCCTCCTCCTGCGCGGACTTGCCGGCCGGCTCCACCAGCACCGTCACGATCTTGTTCCGGCGTCCGGCCGCCGCCTCCGCGGTCAGCCGCAGCCTGCGCTCGTCGGGGAGTTCGACCTCGGCGGACGCGCCCGCGATGGGGACGCGGCCGAGCGCCTTGGCGAGCAGCCCGCCGACGGTCTCCACGTCCTCGTCGTCGTACTCCTCCAGGCCGTACAGCTCGCCGAGATCGGTGATGTCCAGGCGCGCGGTGACCCGGTGCCGGTCGCCACCGAGGTCCTCCACGGGCGGGAGTTCCCGGTCGTACTCGTCGGTGATCTCGCCGACGATCTCCTCGAGGATGTCCTCGATGGTGACGATCCCGGCGGTGCCGCCGTACTCGTCGATGACGACGGCGACGTGGTTGCGCTCCTTCTGCATCTCGCGCAGCAGGTCGCCGGCGTTCTTGGTGTCGGGGACGAACACGGCCGGGCGCATGGCCGTGGACACCAGGTCGTTCTCGGCGTCACGGCTGATGTGCGTCTTGCGGACCAGGTCCTTCAGATACACGATGCCGACGATGTCGTCCTCGCTCTCGCCGGTGACCGGGATGCGGGAGAAGCCTGAGCGCAGGGCGAGGGTGAGCGCCTGCCGGATGGTCTTGTAGCGCTCGATGACCACCAGGTCGGTGCGCGGCACCATCACCTCGCGCACCAGGGTGTCGCCGAGCTCGAAGACCGAGTGCACCATGCGGCGCTCCTCGTCCTCGATCAGCGACTCCTGCTCGGCGAGGTCCACCATCGCGCGCAGCTCCGCCTCGGAGGCGAAGGGGCCTCGGCGGAAGCCCTTGCCGGGGGTGAGCGCGTTGCCGATGAGGATCAGCAGCGAGGGGACGGGGCCCATGATCCGGGCCAGCGGCAGCAGCACGTACGCGGCGGCCGTCGCCGTGTTGAGCGGGTGCTGGCGGCCGATGGTGCGCGGCGAGACGCCGACGGCGACGTACGACACCAGCACCATGACGCCGATGGCGGCCAGCAGGGCCTGCCAGGTGACGGCGAACTCCTGCAGGCACGCGTACGTCACCAGGGCCGCGGCGGCCATCTCGCAGGCGACGCGGACCAGCAGGGCCACGTTCAGGTAGCGGGTGGGGTCGGCGGCGACCTGGGCCAGCCGGGCGCTGCCGCGCCGGCCGGACTTCACGGCCTCCTCGGCCCGGAAGCTGGAGACGCGTGCGATGCCCGCCTCGGCGCAGGCGGCCAGCCAGGCGACGACGACCAGCGCGATCGCGCCGATCACGATCTGCGGATTCATGCGTGGACCGACCCGCCTACGAGACGGTGGGCGCCGGGGACGGCCCGGTCAGTCCCCGCTCGGACCGCCATCCGTCGACGATGGCGGCCTGGAGCCCGAACATCTCGGCCTTCTCGTCGGGTTCCTCGTGGTCGTACCCGAGCAGGTGCAGCACTCCGTGGACGGTGAGGAGCTGGAGTTCCTCGTCCATGGAGTGCTGCGTCGGCGCCTCTTCACCCTGCTTCTCGGCGACCTCCGGGCACAGCACGATGTCGCCGAGCAGCCCCTGCGGCGGCTCGTCGTCGTCCTTCGAGGGCGGCCGCAGTTCGTCCATCGGGAACGACATGACATCGGTGGGCCCGGGCAGGTCCATCCACTGGATGTGCAACTGCTCCATGGCGTCGGCGTCCACGACGATCACCGAGAGCTCGGAGAGCGGGTGGATGCGCATCCGAGCGAGCGCGTAGCGGGCGATGTCGAGGATCGCCTGCTCGTCGACCTCGGTGCCGGACTCGTTGTTGACGTCGATCGACATGGGCGTGCTGGTCTACTTCCCCTTGGAACCCTTGGCGCCGGTCCTGCCGCGGCCGCCCGGGTGGGAGCCGTTCTCGGTGCCGTGCTTGCTGTCGTACATCTCGTACGCGTCGACGATACGGCCCACCAGCTTGTGCCGTACGACATCCTGCGACGACAGCCGGGAGAAGTGGACGTCCTCGACGCCCTCCAGGATCTCCTGCACCTGGCGCAGACCGCTCCTGGTCCCGTTCGGCAGGTCGACCTGGGTGACGTCACCGGTGATGACGATCTTCGAGTCGAAGCCGAGCCGGGTGAGGAACATCTTCATCTGCTCGGGCGAGGTGTTCTGGGCCTCGTCCAGGATGATGAAGGCGTCGTTGAGCGTGCGTCCGCGCATGTACGCCAGCGGCGCGACCTCGATGGTCCCGGCGGCCATCAGGCGCGGGATGGAGTCCGGGTCGAGCATGTCGTGCAGCGCGTCGTACAGCGGGCGCAGGTAGGGGTCGATCTTCTCGTAGAGCGTGCCGGGCAGGAACCCGAGGCGCTCGCCCGCCTCCACCGCCGGGCGGGTGAGGATGATGCGGTTGACCTGCTTGGACTGCAGGGCCTGGACCGCCTTGGCCATGGCCAGGTAGGTCTTGCCGGTACCGGCGGGGCCGATGCCGAAGACGATCGTGTGCTTGTCGATCGCGTCGACGTAGCGCTTCTGGTTGAGCGTCTTGGGCCGGATCGTCCGGCCGCGCGAGGACAGGATGTTCTGCGTCAGCACCTCGGCCGGGGTCTCCGGGCCGTCGCTCGTCCCGTTCTCGCTCGCCTTGAGCATGGCGATCGAGCGTTCCACTGCGTCCTCCGTCATCGGCTGCCCGGTGCGGAGCACCAGCATCATCTCGTCGAACACGCGCGAGATCAGGGCGACGTCCGCGGGGTCGCCGACCGCGCTGATCTCATTGCCCCGGACGTGTATGTCGGCTGCCGGGAAGGCCTTCTCGATCACGCGCAGGAGGGAGTCGCCGGAACCCAGCACGGTCACCATGGGGTGCTGGGCGGGGACGGTGAGCTGTGCTCGCGCCTGCTCCCGCGCGGGGATGTGAGCTTGGGGTGTCTGAGTCATGGGCCGGCGCTCAAGGCCTGCGGTTCCTCCTCGTCACGGCCGCGTAGCTGAGGGCGGCCTCGCACTGTCCAGAGTACGACGGGCCACCGACAACGCTGTAGGGCTTTTCCGCGAGGGGGCGCACCGCGCGCCTCCCGGCCGGGACCTGCCCGCGCCGTCAGGCCGAACGCCCGAACCCGATCGTCGGCACCGCCCGGCGCAGCGGCCACGGCCGGTCCAGTTCCTCGGGCACGAGCCCGTCGAGGAAGCCGTACCGGCGCAGCGCCTCGGGGTTCTGGCCCGGTACCGACTGGACGCGGCGCCACCACGCCCCGATCTCGGACCACCCGGGCGCCGACAGCGAGCCTCCGAACTCCTGCACGGACAGGGCCGCGGTGAGCCCGGCGAGGGCGAGCCGGTCGGCGAGCGGCCGGCCCGCCAGGGTCCCCGTGACGAACCCGGCGACGAAGACGTCCCCGGCCCCGGTGGGGTCCAGTGCCTCCACCGCGATCGCCGGGACCTCCGCGGTCTCCCGGGTGCGCCGGTCCACGGCGTACGCCCCCTCCGCGCCGAGGGTGACGACCGCGACCGGGACCAGCTCGGTCAGCGCGTGCGCGGCGGCGCGCGGGCAGTCGGCCCCGGTGTACCGCATCGCCTCCGCCGCGTTGGGCAGGAACGCCTCGCAGTGCCCGAGGTCGGGGAGCTGGGCCAGGTCCCAGGCTCCGGTCTCGTCCCAGCCGACGTCGGCGAAGATCCGGGTGCCGGCGCGTGCGGCCGCCGCGATCCAGGGGGCGCGCTCGCCGGGGACCAGCGAGGCGACGGCGGCCCGCGCGCGGGGCGGGAGGTCGGGCGCCGGTTCCTCCGGGGGCGGCTCGTGGCCGTGGGAGACCATCGTCCGCTCCCCCTCGTACGCCATGGAGACGGTGACCGGCGAGTGCCAGCCGGGCACGGTCCGGGAGAGCGCGAGGTCGATGCCCTCCCCCTGGGCGAGGGCGTCCCAGCAGTACTCGCCGTAGTGGTCGTCGCCGAAGGCCGCCGCGAGGGAGGTCCGCAGACCGAGCCGGGCGAGCGCGGTGGCCATGTTGGCGACCCCGCCGGGGCTGGAGCCCATCCCCCGGGCCCAGGACTCGGTGCCGCGCACGGGTGCCGAGTCCAGGCCGGTGAAGACGATGTCGAGGAAGACGGTGCCCGTGAGGTACACGTCCCAGGGTGGGTCGCCGGGCGCGCGGAGGGCGGCGAGCGGGTCGACCTGGGCCTGGCGGCGCGCTGCCTGTGTGAGGTGCTCGGGTTCCTCTCCGGCGATCGTGCGGGACGGGGTCACGGGTGCTCCCTGAGCTGGTGCGGATCTGGCCAGTGTGCACCACTTCACCCCGGGGGCACGGCCGCTCGCGCGGGGGCGTCGGGGCGTCACCGGCGGAGTGCGGCCGGCGCCTGCCACCCGGGGTCGGCGAGCCGCGTCGTCGCGGTCCGCCGGCGTCCACGCCGTCCCGGACCCGGCTGTGGTCCACGGCGCGGTCGAGGGCGAAGCGGACGTTCACGTCCGTGACCGAGCGCTCGGCGAGCCACCCGGCCGGGGCGGGCGGCGAGGGCGGCGGGTGCGGGGCCGGTGAGCGGGCGCGGACCGGGTCGGCGCGCTCCCCGGGCGACCGGGCCGCCGCCTTCACCGGGGTATCGCGCGCCCGGGGGCGCGGTCGCACCGTTCGGCCAGGAGGACAGGCCAGCGAGGCGAGTTGGAAGCCCCGGCGGCTCCGGGATCGCTGCGCGGCCGCCCTCCCGCGGCGCGGCGAGGAAGGCGCCGGCGCTGTCGGGGTGAAGGTGTGCGCCGCGGACGGGCGGGCGGGGACTCCGGCGACGGTGTGGGCGCCGACCCGGCACACCGGTTGGTCATGTAGGAGAACAAAGTCTGTATAGGTGAACGTCCGTCGCCGATGACGCCCCGGAAGCCGGGCGGTGGGCCGACGGTCAGGACCTCAGTTGGGGAACGCTCCTACCCGTGATCATTTGAGGCAAACGCAAAAGTGATCCAGATCACCTGGCCCGAACTTCTTCTGGAACCAGGTGATTGATACAACTTGCTCGCGCGTTCCCGTCCGTCGACGGCCGTCGCCCTCCCCTCTCCCCCGGCTCTCGAGCCGCTCCTTCGCCTGCCCTGGGAACGCCCGTGTCCGCCCCCCGCACCATGCCCTGGCCCCTCGTCGCCCTTTTCACGGCCGGGTACCTCGCCCCGTATCTGCTGCCGACCACCGTCGGCAGGCTGGACACCGGGCTTCCGCTCACCACCACCCAGGCCGGGGCCATCGGCAGTGCCCTGCTGCTGAGTTCGGCGGCCGCCGGCTTCGCGCTGGCCTCCCGCGTCGAGCGGGCCGGCGCCCGCTCCCTGGCCCGCCTCGGCCTCGCACTCGCCTTCCTCGGGTACGGCGGGGCCGCGCTCAGCGACGCCGTACCGGCCGTCGTCGTGGGCGCCCTCCTCGGCGGGTTCGGCTCCGGCACGGTCACGGCGGTCGCCAGCAGCGGCATCGCCGCACAGCGCGACCCGCACCGGGCCACCACGTTCGGCCTGCTGGGCGTCTCCGCGCTCGCCGGTGCGCTCTATCTGACGATCCCCCACCTCGGCCCCGGCCACGGCCTGCCGTTCGCCGCGATCGCCCTGACCGCGCTCGCGGTGTGGCCGTTCACCGGACGGCTGACCGGCGCGGCGGCCCCGGCCCGCCGTCCGGCCGGGCCCGGCGCCCGGCTGCCCCACCTGCGGGCCGGACTGCTGCTCGCCGCGGCCATGCCCTGCTGGTCACTGGCGCAGAACGCGCTGTGGGGCGTCAGCGGACGCATCGGTCTCGGGCAGGCCCACCTGACCGAGGTCACCGTCGGCGCGGTGTTCGCCGTCGCGCTCGGCGCCGGACTGGTCGGCGTGGTGGGCGCCGGTGCGCTCGGGCCGCGCCTCGGCCGGGCGGTGCCGATCGGCGTGGGCACGGCGCTCATCGCCGGCTGCGTCGCCCTCAGCGCCTCGGCGGACGGCCTCACGGCCTTCGCGGCGGGCGAGATCTCCTGGAACCTGCTCTACCCGGTCGTGCTCTCGTACGTCATCGGCCTGGCCGCGTCCCTGGACCCGCGCGGCCGCTGGGCGGTGCTGGTCGGCTCGGCGGCGTCGCTGGGTACGGCGGCGGGCCCGCTGACCGGGAGCGTGCTGGCGGCGGGGGCGGGCTTCCCGGTCATGGGCCGGGTCCTGGCCGCCGGACTGCTGGCGATCGCGGTGCCGATGACGCTGGTGGCCCTGCGCGCGGGGCGGCTGCCGCTGCCCGTGGTGGAGATCCGGGTGGAGACCCCGGCCCCGGCCGCGCGGGGGGCGTACGACACCGCCGCCGCCTACCCGAACTCGTAGGCCTCCACCTCGGCGAGGTAGCGGGCCCGGCGCTCCTCGTCGTCCTCCAGGAAGGAGGCGAGGAAGGAGTTGCGGGCCAGTTCCCGGAGGCGTTCGTCACCGAGGCCCAGTTCCGAGCGCACCGCGTCGAAGTTGTCGCCCGCGTACCCGCCGAAGTAGGCGGGGTCGTCGGAGTTGACGGTGCACCGCAGCCCGGCGTCCAGCATCGCGGGCAGCGGGTGCCCGGCGAGCACGTCCACCGTGCGCAGCCGGACGTTGGACAGCGGACACAGAGTCAGCGGGACGCGGTCCCGGACCAGCCGCTCGACCAGCGCCGGGTCCTCCATGCAGCGCAGGCCGTGGTCGACGCGCTCCACACCGAGGACGTCCAGGGCCTCGGTGATGTACTCCGGCGGCCCCTCCTCACCGGCGTGCGCCACGCGGCGCAGCCCGAGCGCGGCGGCGGCCTCGTACACCTCCCGGAACTTCACCGGCGGGTGGCCGACCTCGGCGGAGTCGAGGCCGACGCCGGTGATCCGGTCCAGGTAGGGCCCGGCCGCCCGAAGGGTCTCCAGCGCCGACTCGGCGGATTCGTCACGCAGGAAGCACATGATCAGCCTGGTGGAGACGCCGTGCTTCTCCTCACTGCGGCCGAGCGCCCGCCACAGCCCCTCCACGACGGTGCCCATGCCCAGTCCCCGGGCGAGGTGGGCCTGCGGGTCGAAGAAGATCTCCGCGTGCCGGACGCCCTGCGCGGCGGCGCGGGCGAGGTAGGCGTCGGCCAGGTCCGCGAAGTCCTGCTCGGTGCGCAGGACGGCCATCAGCTCGTAGTACAGGTTCAGGAAGGACTGCAGGTCCTCGAACCGGTATGCCTCACGGAGCTGTTCGGTGTCGGCGTAGGGCAGCTCGACACCGTTGCGGGCGGCCAGCTCGAACGCCAGCTCGGGCTCGAGAGTGCCTTCGATGTGCAGGTGCAGTTCTGCTTTGGGGAGGGGCATCAACGCATCGTACGGCGGTTTCATCTCCGTTTCGGAACCGGCACCCGCAGCAGGTCGTGGGCCACGGTCAGCTCGCCCTCGAAGCCGGCCGACCGTGCCTGCCGCTCGAACTCGCCGGGGTCCGGGTAGCGCTGGCTGAAGTGGGTGAGGACGAGGTGCCGCACACCGGCGTCGCGTGCCACGGCCGCCGCCTGTCCCGCCGTCAGATGGCCGTGGTCCGCGGCCAGGGCGGCGTCCTCGTCGAGGAACGTGGACTCGATGACGAGCAGGTCGCAGCCCTCGGCGAGCGCGTGCGCCCCGTCGCACAGCCGGGTGTCCATGACGAACGCGAACCGCTGCCCGCGCCGCACCTCGCTGACGTCCTCCAGTGCCACGTCCCCGAGCCGGCCCTCGCGCTGCAGGCGGCCGACGTCCGGGCCGGCGATGCCGTGCGCGGCGAGCCGGCCGGGCAGCATCCGGCGCCCGTCGGGCTCGGTCAGCCGGTAGCCGTAGGACTCGACGGGGTGGGACAGCTTCCGGGCCTCGAGCGTGTACGCCGGGGTCTGGGCGAGGACGCCGTCGGCCGCGACCGGTGCCTCGGTGAGGCGGACCGTCTCCCGGTAGGCGGTCGCGTACCGCAGCCGGTCGAAGAAGCGCCGGCCGGAACGCGGGTAGTGCGCGGTCACCGGGTGCGGCACCTGGTCGAGGTTGATCCGCTGGATCACTCCGGCCAGCCCGAGGGAGTGGTCGCCGTGGAAGTGCGTGACACAGATCCGGTTCAGGTCGTGGGCGGCGACCCCGGCGCGCAGCATCTGCCGCTGGGTGCCCTCGCCGGGATCGAACAGGATGCCCTCGCCGTCCCAGCGCAGCAGGTAGCCGTTGTGGTTGCGGTGCCGGGTCGGTACCTGGCTGGCGGTGCCGAGGACGACGAACTCGCGGACGGACATGACCGGTTATCCGGGAGGCCATTCCAGGCCACGGCCGCCGAGGACGTGCGCGTGGGCGTGCCAGACGGTCTGGCCGGCGCCGCTGCCGGTGTTGAAGACGACGCGGTAGCTGTCCAGCTTCTCCTCGTCGGCGACGGCGCGCGTCTCGGCGAGCACGTCGGCGGCGAGCCGCGGGGCCCCGGCGGCGAGTTCGGCCGCGTTCTCGTAGTGGGCCTTGGGGATCACCAGGACGTGGGTGGGGGCCTGCGGGTTTATGTCCCGGAAGGCCACGGTGGTCTCGGTCTCGCGGACGACCGTCGCCGGGATGGCCCCCGCGACGATCTTGCAGAACAGGCAGTCGTCCTGCGGTTCCCCTGCCATGGGTGTGCCTCCTGACGCCGGTGATCAGTACCGGGGCATCGTATCGGGGGTGCCGAGCAATCCGGTCACGGCAGTTCGGGCGGCGTCTTGGCGGGGGTCGCCTCCAGAGCCTCCAGGGCCAGCCGGATCGCCTCGTCCAGTTGGACGTCCCGGCCCGCCACGTGGTCCTGCGGGCGCTGCACGACCTCCACGTCGGGGTCGACGCCGTGGTTCTCCACGCCCCACCCGGCGCCCTCCAGCCAGAACGCGTACTTCGGCTGGGTGATCAGGGTGCCGTCGACCAGGCGGTAGCGGCTGTCGATGCCGATGACCCCGCCCCAGGTGCGGGTGCCGACGACGGGGCCGATGCCGAGCGCGCGGATGGCGGCGTTGACGATGTCCCCGTCGGAGCCGGAGAACTCGTTGGCGACGGCGACGACGGGTCCGCGCGGGGCGTCCCTCGGGTAGCTCTCGGGCCGCATCCCGCGGGGCAGGTCCCAGCCGACGATCCGCCGGGCCAGCTTCTCCACGACGAGTTGGGAGGTGTGGCCGCCGCGGTTCTCGCGGACGTCGACGACCAGTCCCTCGCGGGCCACCTCGATCCTCAGGTCGCGGTGGATCTGGGCCCAGCCGGGCGCCTGCATGTCGGGCACGTGCAGATAGCCGAGCCGGCCGCCGGACCGCTCGTGGACGTGGGCGCGGCGCCCGGCGACCCAGGCGTGGTAGCGCAGGGGCTCCTCGTCGGCGAGCGGCACCACGACCACATGGCGCAGATCGCCGCCGCCGGCCGGCGACACGGTCAGCTCGACGGGCTTGCCGGCCGTGCCGGTCAGCAGCGGCCCGGGGCCGGCCACCGGGTCGACCGGCAGCCCGGCGACCGCGACGATCGCGTCCCCGGGGCGCACGGCGACGCCGGGTGCGGCCAGCGGGGAGCGGGCGTTGGGGTCGGAGGTCTCCGAGGGCAGGACGCGGTCGACGCGCCAGCCGCCGTCCTCGTGGCGGGAGATGTCGGCGCCGAGCAGTCCCTGCCGGGCACCGTCGCCGAAGCCGCCGCGCGGGGTGACGTAGGCGTGCGAGGTGCCGAGTTCGCCCTGCACCTCCCACAGCAGGTCCACCAGGTCGTCATGGGTGGCGAGACGGTCCAGCACGGGACGGTAGCGGTCGAGGACTCCGTCCCAGTCGACGCCTCCCATGTCGGCGCGCCAGAAGTTGTCCCGCATGATGCGGCCCGTCTCGTCGTACATCTGCCGCCATTCGGCGACCGGGTCGACGGTCTGCCGGATCCGGGTCAGGTCGACGGCGATGTTCGAGTCGCTGTCCTCGTCGTCGGAGGCGTGCCGGTCGGCGGGTACCACCCGGAGCCGGCCGTCGCTCCACAGCAGCACCCTCCTGCCGTCGCCGCTGACCTCGAAGTGGTCGGCGTCGGCGGCGAGGTGCTCCAGCCGACGCTGGGCGAGGTCGTAGCGTTCGAGCCGCGTCTTCGGGTCGGGGGCGTCGGGCGTGGCGCGGCCGGCGCCGAGGACGCCGCGCACCGGGTGGCGCAGCCAGAGCACCCCGTCCCTGGCCGCGCGCAGGTTGGAGTAGCGGGCGGCCTCGACCGGGAAGGGCACGATGCGGTCGGCGAGCCCGTCGAGGTCGATCCGGGTCACCGGGGTGCCCTCGCTGTCCGGCGTCTCCTCCTTGTCGGGGGTGCCGAAGGGCCGGCCGTGCCGCTGCGGCCCGAACGGGGACGGGGTGGTCGCGGCGAGGGTGATCAGGTGCGGGCGTACGCCCTCCACGAAGGCCAGGTCGAAGACGTGCTCGTCGTAGACCGGGTCGAAGGAGCGGCTGGAGAGGAAGGCGAGGTGCTTGCCGTCCAGGGTGAAGGCGGGCGCGTAGTCCTGGAAGCGCAGTGGGGTCGCCTCGGTGACCGACAGGTCGGTGGTGTTGGCGAGACGGAGCTGGGAGAGGGGTTCGGGGCCGGGATGGGCCCAGGCCAGCCAGCCGGAGTCGGGTGAGAAGGCGAGCCCGTGGACGTGGCCGTGCTCGCTGCGGGTCACCTCGCGCACCTCGCCGGTCTCCCGCTCGACCAGCAGCAGCCGCCCGTCGTGCGCGGCGACGGCGGCCCGGCTGCCGTCGTGTGCCATGGCCAGTTCCAGGACGCGGCCGAGCCGCCCGGCGGCGAGCCGGCGCGGGGGCGTGCCGGGGGCGGCGCCGGTGGCGGGCGCGAACTCCAGGGCGTCCTCGCCCTCGGCGTCCGTCACCCACACCACCCATTCCTCGCCCTCGGCGCGGAAGGTGCGCGGCAGCCTGGTCCGTACGCCCGGCTGGGCGGCGAGCGCGCGGGCGGGCCCGGAGCGGTGGGTGACCCAGTGGACGGCGCCGCGCACGGCGACCGCGCTGCCGCGCGCGGTGTGGTCGGGGGCGGCGGTGCCGAACCAGTGGGAGGCGTTCACCGGGAACGGCTGGAGGTCCACCCGCGGTCCGCCGAGGCGGATGTCCAGCCGGCGCGGTTCGGCGCCGTCGAGGTCGTCGAGCAGCCACAGTTCACCGGCGCGGGAGAAGACGACCCGGGTTCCGTCGGTGGCGGCGTGCCGGGCGTAGAAACCCTCGAGCGCGGTGTGCCGGCGCAGGTCGGAGCCGTCGGCGAGGGAGGAGTACAGCGCGCCGGTGCCCTCGTGGTCGGAGAGGAAGGCGATCCGGTCGCCGGCCCACAGCGGGTACTCGATGTTGCCGTCCAGCTCCTCGTGCAGCCGGACGAACTCGCCGTCGCCGTCCCGGTCGATCCACAGCTTGCCCGCGGTACCGCCCCGGTAGCGCTTCCACCAGGCGGCCTCGCGGCCCATCGGGGCGGACAACAGCACGGTGTGCGGGCCGTAGGCGACGTCGCCGACCGGCCCGTACGGCAGGGTGGCGGCCGGTCCCCCGTCGAGCGGAACGGCCCGGGCCCAGCTGCGGCGCAGACTCGCCCGGCCCTGGGTGCTGAGCGCGAGCACCTCGCCCCGTGGGGTCCAGCCGCGCACCTGGGTCCGCCAACTCCCCCAGTGCGTCAGCCGCCTGGCGGGGCCGCCGGCCACCGGGGCGAGGTGCACCTCGGGGGCGCCGTCGCGGGTGGAGGTCCAGGCGACGGCGGTGCCGTCGGGCGAGAGGCGGGGATGGTTCACGGGGACGTTGTCGGCGCTGACCCGCCAGGCGCGGCCGCCGTCGAGGGGGGCCAGCCAGACGTCGTCCTCGGCGACGAAGGTCACCAGGTCGCCGTGCGGGTGCGGGAATCGGAGGTAGCCGGAGGATGCCGTCGAAGCCGCCTGAGTCACCCCGTCACTGTACGCAGCGACCGGCGCCCCTCGCTCGCGGTTCCGATCACTTGCCCTCCACGGGCCGGCAACTCGGGTCCTTCACACACCAGATGGTCCGCGTCACCGTCACCGTGACGGTCGGCTGCCCGCCCCGCTGGTCGGGCGGCCGGTACGTCGGACCGGGCGTGGCGTCGCAGTCGCCCAGCCCGCTGACCCGGAAGACCTGCCGGCCGCCGACCCTGGCCGTCAGGTCCCCGCGCACACAGGCCCCGTCGACGGCCCGGGTCACCTTCCCCGTGACCGTGATCCTCCGCCCGTCCTCGGTCTGCCCCTGGCAGTCGACGGACACGACGGTGCTCTCCGTCGGCGAGGGTGAACTCCCGGACGCCCGGCCACTCCTGCCGCCGTAGTCGCCGGTGCAGGTGAGCCAGCTCACGTCCACGTGGCGCCGCTTCAGCTCGGCGGTCGCGGTGCTGTCGGTGGTGTACGCGGCCGCGGCCGCGCTCAGGTCGCCCGGCTGGCACGCCACCACCGCGCCCGCGCCCATCACCACGAGCCCCGCCACGGCCGCGCCGCGCACGGCCCGCGGTCGGCGCCGAATCCGCCTCGATGCCCCCATGGAGGGCAGCGTGCCACCACCGCTCCCAGGACGGAAGGCCGCATACGGCCACTCACCCGATCGGGCAGCGGCGGCCCGGGGCCTTCGCCCGGTCCGAACGCGCTCCCCGCCGTCAGGTGCGCAGGAGCAGCCATTCCTGGAGTTCCACCACGTTGCCCTCCGGGTCCTTGATGTGGGCCACGCGCATGCGCTCGGTCATCGGGGCCGGCCCGTGCAGCACGGTCGCGCCCCGGGCCGTGATCTCCGCGCAGTACGCGTCGAGGTCGTCCACCCGCAGCACGACCAGGGAGCGGTGCCCGGTGGCGGTCTCGCCCAGCTCCGCCAGTACCCCGGCCATCATGGCGCGGTCCTGCAGGGCGATCCCGGCCGAGCCGGCGTGCGGGCTGAACTTCTCGTACGGCCCCGCACCGGTGCCGGACTGCGGCCTGAGACCGAGGACGTCGGCGTAGAAGCGGTAGCAGGCGGCGAAGTCGGTGACGAAGAGCCGGACTTGGGCGAGTTCCATGGTGTCTCCTCGGTGGTCAGGACCAGCGGCCGGTGCGGCCCAGCAGGAGGGCCGCCGCGGCGGTGCCGGCGGTGGACGTGCGCAGCACGGTGGGCCCCAGCACGCACGGCTTGGCGCCTGACTCCTCGAAGAGCGCCAACTCGTCGCGGGCCACGCCTCCTTCGGGTCCCACGACCAGCACGATCTCACCCTGTGCCGGGAGTTCGGCGGCGGCGAGGGGGACGCTGTCGTGCTCGAAGTCGGAGTGGAGCACGGCGGCGAAGTCGGCCGCCGCGAGCAGGGCGGCGACCTGCTTGGTCGTCGCCGCGTCCGCGACCTCGGGAAAGCGCAGGCGGCGGGACTGCTTGCCGGCCTCGCGGGCGGTGGCGCGCCACTTGGCGAGTGCCTTCTGCCCGCGGTCGCCCTTCCACTGGGTGATGCAGCGCGCGGCCTGCCACGGCACGATCGCGTCGACGCCGGTCTCGGTCATCATCTCCACGGCCAGCTCGCCGCGGTCGCCCTTGGGGAGGGCCTGGACCACGGTGACGCGCGGGCTGGGTTCGGGCTCCACCGGGAAGGCGCGGGGCTCGACCACCAGGTGGTCCTTCCCCGAGGTGCTGAGCACGACCCCGGACGCCCCACGGCCCCGGCCGTCGGTGATCACGACCTCCTCGCCGGGCTGCAACCGCCGCACCGACACCGCGTGCCGCCCCTCGGGGCCCTCCACGTCGATGACCGAGCCGGGGCCCACGCCCTCCAGCGAGTCGACGACGAACACCGGCGCGGTCATCGCGCGTCACCCCCGGCCGACAACGCTGTCCGGGCCGCGACGAGTTCGGCCGTCAGCACCTCCACCAACCGCCCGGCAGGCAGCTCCCGGGCCAGCCGGTGTCCCTGGCCGGCCCACAGCGCCATGCCCTGCGCGTCACCGGCCCGGGCGGCGGCCCTGCGCAGCGGCACCGTCACGTGGTGGACCTCGGGGTAGGCGGCGGGGGCGTAGCGGCCGTGCTCGCGCAGGAAGCGGTTGACCAGGCCGCGCGCGGGGCGGCCGGAGAAGGCCCGGGTCAGCTCGGTGCGGGCGAAGAGGGGGTTGGTCAGGGCCTGCTTGTGCAGGGCGTGGGCGCCGGACTCCGGGGTGGCGAGGAACGCCGTGCCGAGCTGGGCGGCGCTCGCGCCCGCCGCGAGGGCGGCGGCGATCTGGCCGCCGCGCATGATGCCGCCGGTGGCGACGACCGGGATGCGCACGGCCTCGCGGATCTGTGCGAGCAGCGACAGCAGGCCGATGCCCGAGCCGTCGTTCTCGGGGACGTCCCGGTGGGCTCCCTGGTGGCCGCCGGCCTCGACGCCCTGCGCGATCACCGCGTCCGCCCCGGCCCGCTCGACGGCACGCGCCTCCTCCGGCGTGGTGGCGGCGACCAGGGTGATCGTCCCGGCGCGGCGCAGGGAGTCGATGGCCTCGCGCGCCGGGACACCGAAGTGGAAGGAGACCACCGGCACCGGGTCGTCGAGCAGTACGGCGAGCTTGGCGTCGTAGCCGTCGTCCCGGCCGCTGTCCGGGTCGCCCAGCTCGGTCTCGTACCAGGCGGCCTCTCCGGCGAGCTGGTGGGTGTAGACCTCGACGGTGCCGGACTCCGCGTACTCGGGCTGCGGCATGAGGAGGTTCACGCCGAAGGGCCGGCCGGTGAGTCCCCGTAGCTGCTTGATCTCCTGGTACATGCCGTCGGCGGTCTTGTAACCGGCGGCGAGGAATCCGAGCCCGCCCGCCTCGGACACGGCCGCGGCGAGCTGGGGTACGGAGATCCCGCCCGCCATGGGAGCCTGCACGATCGGCCGGGGGAAGAGATCGGTCAGCGCGGAGGACATGCCCGCATGTTGTCACGTCCCGGGGGGAGCACCGAATCGGGTCTTCCTCATGGCACATGCCACTTTCCGGCCCACGGCTCCGGCCCACCGCACCGGCCGGCGGGTGGACCGGGGCCGGGCTCCGGGGGCGACGGCCCCCGGCGGGGCCGGGGAGGCACTGCCCCTTCGGCCCTCAGCGCCCGTTGAACGCGTCCTTCAACCGGGAGAACAGACCCTGCTGCCCCGGCTGGAACTGCCCCTGGGGACGCTCCTCGCCCCGGAGCTTCGCCAGTTCGCGCAGCAACCGCTCCTGCTCGGGATCCAGCTTGGTCGGGGTGGTGACCTCGACGTGCACGATCAGGTCGCCCCGGCCGCCGCCGCGCAGATGCGTGACGCCCCGGTTGTGCAGCGGGATCGACTGGCCGGACTGGGTGCCCGGCCGGATGTCGACCTCCTCCAGGCCGTCCAGCGTCTCCAGCGGGACCTTGGTGCCGAGCGCCGCCGCGGTCATCGGGATGGTGACCGTGCAGTGCAGGTCGTCGCCGCGCCGCTGGAAGGTCGAGTGCGGCAGCTCGTGGATCTCGACGTACAGGTCACCGGCCGGACCGCCGCCGGGGCCGACCTCGCCCTCGCCGGCGAGCTGGATCCGGGTGCCGTTGTCGACACCGGCCGGGATCTTCACGGTGAGGGTGCGGCGGGAGCGCACCCGGCCGTCGCCCGCGCACTCGGGGCACGGGGTCGGCACGACCGTACCGAAGCCCTGGCACTGGGGGCAGGGCCGCGAGGTCATGACCTGGCCCAGGAAGGACCGGGTGACCTGCGACACCTCGCCGCGGCCGCGGCACATGTCACATGTCTGGGCGGTCGTGCCCGGAGCCGCGCCCTCGCCGCTGCAGGTGTTGCAGACGACCGCGGTGTCGACCTGGATGTCCTTGGTCGTGCCGAAGGCCGCCTCGTCCAGCTCGACGTCGATCCGGATCATCGCGTCCTGGCCGCGCCGGGTGCGCGAGCGCGGCCCGCGCTGCGACGCCGTGCCGAAGAACGCGTCCATGATGTCGGAGAAGTTGCCGAAGCCACCGGCCCCGAACCCGCCCGCGCCCGCGCCGCCCGACTGGGAGAGCGGGTCGCCGCCGAGGTCGTAGACCTGCTTCTTCTGCGGGTCCGACAGCACCTCGTAAGCGGCGTTGATCTCCTTGAACCGCTCCTGGGTCTTCGGATCGGGGTTGACGTCCGGGTGCAGCTCGCGCGCGAGCCGACGGAACGCCTTCTTGATCTCATCCTGCGACGCGTCGCGGCGCACGCCGAGAACGGCGTAGTAGTCCGTGGCCACTTACGACTCCGCCAGGATCTGTCCGACGTACCGTGCCACTGCGCGTACCGCTCCCATCGTTCCCGGGTAATCCATGCGGGTCGGTCCGACCACGCCGAGCTTGGCAACCGCCTCGCCGCCCGAACCGTAGCCGACCGACACGACGGACGTGGAGTTGAGTCCCTCGTGTGCGTTCTCGTGCCCGATGCGCACCATCACGCCCGGATCCTTCGCCTCGCCGAGGAGCTTGAGGAGCACGACCTGCTCCTCGAGGGCCTCCAGGACGGGCCGGATCGTGAGGGGAAAGTCATGTCCGAAGCGGGTGAGATTGGCGGTGCCGCCGATCATCAGCCGCTCCTCGTTCTCCTCGACCAGTGTCTCCAGCAGAGTGGAGAGCACTGTGGAGACCGTACCGCGATCCTCGTGCTCGAACGCGTCGGGCAGGTCCTCGACCAGACGCGGCACGTCGGTGAACCGGCGTCCCGCGACCCGGCTGTTGAGCCTCGCCCTGAGGTCGGCGAGGGCAGTCTCCCCGAACGGCGCCGGGCAGTCCACCATCCGCTGCTCGACCCGGCCGGTGTCCGTGATCAGCACGAGCATCACGCGCGCGGGGGCGAGCGAGAGCAGCTCCACGTGCCGCACGGTGGACCGGGTCAGGGACGGGTACTGCACGACGGCGACCTGCCGGGTGAGCTGCGCGAGCAGCCGCACCGTGCGGGCGACGACGTCGTCGAGGTCGACGGCGCCCTCGAGGAAGTTCTGGATCGCCCGGCGCTCGGGCCCCGTCATCGGCTTGACGCCCGCGAGCTTGTCCACGAACAGCCGGTAGCCCTTGTCGGTGGGGATGCGCCCGGCGCTGGTGTGCGGCTGGGCGATGTACCCCTCGTCCTCCAGGGCGGCCATGTCGTTGCGCACGGTCGCCGGGGACACGCCGAGGCCGTGCCGCTCGGTGAGTGCCTTGGAGCCGACCGGCTCCTCGGTGCCCACGTAGTCCTGGACGATGGCGCGCAGCACCTGAAGCCTGCGTTCACTCAGCATCCGCGCGCACCTCCAGCATGTCTTCCGCTCGGCCCTTCGGTTCGTCCGCCTGGCACTCGATGTGCCCGAGTGCCAGCGTTCCCCGGCCAGTGTACGGCCGTGGGGTACTCCCCGGGCAAGGTCGGCCCCGCCGTACCCCGTCCTACCGCTAGCGTCGCGTCATGACCGTGACTTGGGAAGAGCTGGGGTGGGAGCGGTTGGCCGGCGGGGTCGGGCGCTGCCGGCTGCCCGGCTGGGACTGCACCGCGGGCCTGGTGCTGGGGGCGGGTACGGCCCTGATGGTGGACGCCGGGTCGAGCCTCGCCGAGGGTGCGCGGCTGCGGGAGCAGGCGCAGCGGCTCGCGGGGCACCGTGTGACCCATCTCGCGCTCACCCATCCCCACTTCGACCACGTCTTCGGGGCGTCCGCCCTGGCCGGGGCCGAGGTGTACGCGGCGGTCGGCATGGACGCGGTGCTGGCGCGCGGGCGCGAGGAGCTGCGCCTGGACGCCATCAGGAACGGCCTGCCGGTGCCGGACGCCGACGAGGCGGTGGACGCGCCGGCGCGGCCCCGGCACCTGGTCTGCGGGGAGTGGACCCTGGACCTGGGCGGCGGGCGCCAGGTGCTGCTGGCCAACGTGGGTCCCGGCCACACGGCCCACGATCTGGCGGTGCTGGTGCCGGGCGACCCGGAGGTCGTCTTCTGCGGCGATCTGGTGGAGGAGTCGGGGGAACCGCAGGCGGGCCCGGACGCGGTGCCGTCCCGCTGGCCGGACGCGCTCGACCACCTGCTGTCCCTCGGCGGCGAGGACGCGCTGTACGTACCCGGCCACGGAGCGGTGGTGGACGCGGCGTTCGTACGGCGTCAGCGCGAAGAGCTCGCGGCTCGCTTCGGCGTGTCATGAGCACGGACCCGCCGGTTCTCCTATCGTCGTGCGAATGCGCCAGTACACCTCCGATCTGACCCCGCCGTGGAAGAAGCCCCGGCCCGTGCCCGAGGTCGCGGCCCAGCCGGGGCTGGTGGTCGAGGAGCCCGGTACCGGGTTCTGCGGGGCGGTGGTCCGCTGCGAGGCGGGCACGGTGACGCTGGAGGACCGCTTCGGCAAGCACCGGGTGTTCCCGCTGGAACCGCGCGGTTTCCTGCTGGAGGGCAGGGTGGTGACCCTGGTGCGGCCGTCGTCGGGTCCGGCACGGCCCACCCGCACGGCGTCCGGTTCGGTGGCCGTTCCCGGCGCACGCGCGCGCGTGGCCCGCGCCGGCCGCATCTACGTCGAGGGCCGGCACGACGCCGAGCTGGTCGAGAAGGTGTGGGGCGACGACCTGCGCGTCGAGGGCGTGGTGGTGGAGTACCTGGAGGGCGTGGACGACCTGCCGTCGATCGTGGCGGAGTTCGCGCCCGGCCCCGACGCGCGGCTGGGTGTCCTGGTGGACCACCTGGTGCCGGGCACGAAGGAGTGGCGCATCGCCGAGTCGGTGACGAGCGAGCACGCGCTGGTCGTCGGCCACCCGTACATCGACGTCTGGGAGGCGGTGAAGCCCGCCTCGCTGGGCATCCGGTCCTGGCCCCGCGTCCCGCACGGCCAGGACTGGAAGACCGGCGTGTGCCGGTCCCTGGGCTGGCCGGAGAACACGGGCGCGGCCTGGCAGCGGATCCTGTCCCGGGTGCGGTCCTACAAGGACCTGGAGCCGGAGCTGCTGGGCCGCGTGGAGGAACTGATCGACTTCGTCACGGCGTAGCGGGGAGCGGCGGAAGGCGCCGAAGCGGCGCGTGTCGAGATCGATGCCGACGGCCGGCGGTGGCACGAGGTCGCCGAACCTACGCGTCCGCCTGCTCCGGTGGTCCGCCGCCAGGCCTGTCCCGGCGGGCCCCGTCCGCCGCGCACCGTCGGCGGCAGCCCACGAACCACGTCAGGGACGCGATCCCGGCTTCCCGCCGGTTCGCCCTCCGGCGGGATCAGTCCACCAGGTCCCGCACCACCGCGTCCGCCAGCAGGCGGCCGCGCAGGGTCAGGACGGCGCGCCCCTCGTCGTACGGGCCCGCCTGGAGGAGGCCGTCGGACAGGGCGCGTCCTGAGGCCGCCAGGCCCTCCCGACGCAGCAGCGACAGGGGGGCGCCCTCCCGCAGCCGCAGCTCCAGCAGGACCCGCTCCACCCGCCGGTCCTCGTCCGAGAGCAGTTCGCGGCCCGCGCCCGGGGAACGGCCCGCGGCCAGTGCCGCCGCGTAGGCGCCCGGGTGCTTGACGTTCCACCAGCGGACCCCGCCCACGTGCGAGTGGGCCCCGGGACCCGCTCCCCACCAGTCGGCGCCCCGCCAGTACAGCTCGTTGTGCAGACAGCGCCCGGACCGGGACGTGGCCCAGTTGGAGACCTCGTACCACTCGAAGCCCGCGGCGGACAGCGTCTCCTCGGCGATCAGGTAGCGGTCCGCGTGGACGTCGTCGTCCGTCGCCGGGACCTCGCCGCGGCGGATGCGCCGGGCGAGCTGGGTGCCCTCCTCCACGATCAGGGCATAGGCGCTGACGTGGTCGGGGCCCGCGCCGACCGCCGCGTCGAGCGAGGCCCGCCAGTCGTCGTCGCTCTCCCCGGGAGTGCCGTAGATCAGGTCCAGGTTGACATGCTCGAAGCCGGCCGCCCGGGCCTCGGCCACACATGCCTCGGGGCGTCCGGGGGTGTGCGTGCGGTCGAGCACGCGCAGCACGTGCTGCCGCGCGCTCTGCATGCCGAACGAGATCCGGTTGAAGCCGCCCTCCCGGAGGGTGGCGAGGTACGCCGGGTCGACCGACTCCGGGTTCGCCTCGGTCGTGATCTCCGCGTCCGGCGCGAGACCGAACTCGTCGCGGATCGCCGCCAGCGCCCGCACCAGGTCGGCCGCGGCCAGCAGGGTGGGCGTGCCGCCGCCCACGAAGACGGTACGGACCTGGCGGGGGTCGTCGCCCAGGACCTTCCGCGCCAGCCGGATCTCGTCCGTCAGGGTGTCCGCGTAGTTGTCCCGGGACGCGAGCACACCGCCGGTGCCGCGCAGCTCGGTGGCGGTGTACGTGTTGAAGTCGCAGTAGCCGCAGCGGGTCGCGCAGTACGGGACGTGCAGGTAGAACCCTAGGGGGCGGCCGGCGGCCCCGGCGAGCGCGGAGGCGGGCAGCGCGCCGTCGTCGGGGACGGGCTCACCGTCGGGGAGTGCGGAAGGCATGCCCCCCATTGTCCCGTACGGCGGGACTCACCCCGCCTGGAGCACCAGCAGGGCCAGGTCGTCCTCGGGCCGGCCCCCGCCGAAGTCGTGCACGAGGCGGCGGATCCGCTCGGCTATCTCCTCGGCGTTCAGGCCCGCGCAGCCGGACAGGGCCCGGGCGAGCCCGTCGCCGTCGTCGAACTGGCGGGAGCCGGAGCGCCGCTCGGTGACGCCGTCGGTGACGCACAGCATGCTGTCGCCGGGCCGCAGCTCGACGGTCTCGCTGGTGTAGGTCTCGTCCTCCACCACGCCGAGCAGGGTCTGCGGGCGGGCCGCGGTGCGCACCTCGCCGTCGGGGCGCAGCAGCAGTGGCAGGGGGTGCCCGGCGGAGGCGAGGGTGCAGCGGACGCCGCCGTCGGCGTGGGGCGTCAGCTCGCCGTAGAGCAGGGACAGGAAGCGTGTCTGCGGTCCGTCCCCGGCGGCCACGGGGCGGCCGCCGGCCGCGACCAGCGTGCGGGCGGCGGCGTCGGCGGCCTCGGTGGCGTCGTCGAGGAGGAGCTGGTTGAGCCGGTCCAGGACGTCGGCGACCCGGTACCCCTCGCGGGCCAGCAGGCGCAGCCACGGCCGGGCGAGCCCGATCACGACGGCCGCCTCCGGGCCCTTGCCCTGGACGTCGCCCACGGCGAAGCACCAGCGGCCGTCGCCCGCCGGGAACAGGTCGTAGAAGTCGCCGCTCGGGCCGCCCTTGTCGCGGGGTTCGTAGACGAGGGCGCTGCTCATGCCGGGGATCTCGGCCACCGCCCCGGGCAGCAGCCCGCGCTGCAGGACGGCGCTGATGGTGGCCTGCCGGGCGTACTGGCGGGCCGCGCCGATGGCGAGGGCCACCCGGCGGCTCAGGTCCTCCACCAGACCGGTCACCTCATCGGGGAACCGGGGCTGTCCGCACCGCCCGAGGACCAGGGTGCCGAGCGGGCGGCCGCCGGCCATGAGGCGGAAGGCGAGGGCCGTGCCGTGGGTGCCGAGCGCCTCGCCGGGCCACGGGTAGGGCTCCGGGTCGGGGCGCAGGCACTCCGGTGGCCGGGGCGGTTGCTTCTCCAGGGCGAGGTGCAGTTCCTCGGCGCGGTCCTCGTCCGCCACCCACACCCGGGCGGGTACGAGGCCGTCGCCGCCGCGTACGGTCGCCTCGTCCTCCAGCCAGACCGCGCACCAGTCGGCGAGCCGGGGCACGATCAGCCGGCCGGTGAGGGCGGCGACCAGGTTCTCGTCGAGCTGTCCGGCCAGCAGGTCGGAGGCCTCGGCGAGGAAGGAGAGCGCGCCCCGGCCGAGCCAGTCCCGGTCGCGTCCGGCTCCCTGCGGCCGCGGGGCGAGGACCTCGGCGACGCCCAGGTCGGGGGCGGACGGGTCCAGGGGTTCGCCGCCGGGCCGCAGCCGCGCCCAGACGGTCTTGCCGTCCCGGCGGTAGGTGACGCCCCAGGTCTCCGCGAGGGTGGCGACCAGGCGCAGCCCGCGCCCGTACTCCTGCGTCTCGTGCGGTGCCTCGCCGGCACCGGGATCGCGCGGGGCGCGGCACGGATGGCGGTCGCCGACCTCGACGACGAGGGCTCCGGACGCCTCCAGACGCCAGTCCACGTCGATGTCGGTGCCCGCGTGGACGACGGCGTTGGTGACGAGTTCGCTGACGACGGCCATGGCGTCGTCCACGAACCGCCGGGGCGCCTGGGGGACGTCGGCGAGCGCGGCGCGCACCAGGGCGCGGGCGGAGCCCGGGGCGAGCGGACTGCCCGGCAGGCCGGCGTGCCCGCGCACCGTCGGGGCGGGGGCGTCGTTCTCCCGTTGCGTCGGTATGGCCGCCATGTCCATGCGGCCAGGGTGACAGACCGGACGCGAGCCTAAGCGGTGAGTCACCGAAGCGGGCGGCAACGCGTGAGAACTGTGCTACCGAGGCGCAGGAAGACGGTCAGTTCCGGACGGGAAGCGGCGCGAGTCGTAAGGGGGCGGGGACCGCACCGGGCGCGGCCCCCGCCGTCCTCACGCTTCGGCGGCGTCAGGATTCACGGGTTCCCGCGTACATCTCGTCGATGAGGTGCTTGTACTCCCGCTCCACGACGGGCCGCTTCAGCTTCAGGCTCGGCGTGATCTCGCCGTGCTCCACATCGAGGTCACGGGGCAGCAGCCGGTACTTCTTGATGGTCTGCCAGCGCTGCAGGCCCTCGTTGAGCTCCTTGACGTAGCCGTCGACCATCTCGACGGTCTGCGGCGCGGCCACCACCTCGGCGTACGACCTGCCGTCGAGTCCGTTGTCCTTGGCCCACTGCAGGATGGCGGCCTCGTCGAGGGCGATGAGGGCGGTGCAGTAGTTCCGGTCGGCGCCGTGCACCAGGATGTTGGAGACGTACGGGCACACCGCCTTGAACTGGCCCTCGACCTCGGCCGGGGCGACGTACTTGCCGCCGGAGGTCTTGATGAGGTCCTTCTTGCGGTCGGTGATCCGCAGGTAGCCGTCGGGGGACAGCTCGCCGATGTCACCGGTGTGGAACCAGCCGTCGGACTCCAGCACCTCGGCGGTCTTCTCGGGCTGCTGGTGGTAGCCGTCCATGATGCCGGGGCCGCGCAGCAGGATCTCGCCGTCGTCGGCGATGCGGACCTCGGTGCCGGGCAGGGGCTTGCCGACGGTGCCGGTGCGGTAGGCCTCGCCGGGGTTGACGAAGGAGGCCGCGGAGGACTCGGTGAGGCCGTAGCCCTCCAGGATGTGGATGCCGGCGCCGGCGAAGAAGAAGCCGATCTCGGGGGCCAGCGCGGAGGCGCCGGAGACACAGGCGCGCAGCCGCCCGCCGAAGGCCTCGCGGAGCTTGCCGTAGACGAGGGTGTCGGCGACCTTGTGCTTGGAGGCCAGGCCGAACGGCACCGAGTGGGCGCCGGTGCGGCGGAAGTTGTCCTGCGAGACCTTGGCGTACTCGCGGGCCACCTCGGCGGCCCACTGGAAGATCTTGTACTTGGCCGCACCGCCCTCGCGGGCCTTGGCCGCGACGCCGTTGTACACCTTCTCGAAGATGCGCGGCACGGCCGCCATGTACGTCGGCCGCACCACCGGGAGATTCTCGATGATCTTGTCGACCCGGCCGTCGACCGCGGTGACGTGCCCGACCTCGATCTGCCCCGAGGTGAGCACCTTGCCGAAGACGTGCGCCAGCGGCAGCCACAGGTACTGCACGTCGTTCCCGTCGACCAGACCGGTCGCGGCGATCGCCTTGGCCATGTACGCCCAGTTGTCGTGCGGCAGGCGCACGCCCTTGGGGCGGCCGGTGGTGCCCGAGGTGTAGATCAGGGTGGCGAGCTGGTCCCCGGTGATCGCACCGACCCGCTCCTTGATCAGCTCGGGGTGCTTCTCCAGATGGGCGGCGCCGCGCTGCTCCAGCTCGGCGAGGGTGGTCACCCAGTCGTCGGTCTCGACGCCGGCCGGGTCGATGACGACGACCTTGGTCAGCGCGGGCAGCTCGGCGCGCTTCTCCACGGCCTTGGCGAGCTGGGCCGCGTCCTCGGCGATCAGCACCCTGCTGTCGGAGTCCGAGAGGATGAACGCCGACTCGTCGGCGTTGGTCTGCGGGTAGATCGTGGTGGTGGCACCGCCCGCGCACATGATGCCGAGGTCGGCGAGGATCCACTCGACCCGGGTGGAGGCGGCGAGCGCCACCCGCTGCTCCGGCTGGAGGCCCAGTTCGATGAGGCCGGCGGCGATGGCGTAGACCCGCTCGGCCGCCTCGCCCCAGGTCAGCGACCTCCAGTCGTCGGGACCCTCCCCGGAGGCCGGGGGCACGGGATGGCGGTAGGCCTCGGCGTCCGGTGTGGCCGCCACGCGCTCCAGGAAGAGGGCCGCCACGGACGGCGGACGGTTCTCGATCAGGGTCTGTGTGTCGCTCACGACATCCTCCGGGGCCCGCGACGGTGCGGCTGGCTCAGGTGCGGCTGGGTTGACTCACGGTGGGATTGGGACTCGTTGTTTAACTCGCGAGTAACTATCGAGCAGGCATCAGGGTAAGGGGCGACCGGCCGCTGCGTAAGGGGCACCGGCCTGTCACTTTCCCCGCGGCGCGGTGCCACGCGCGCACAGGGGCCCGCCGCGCTTTCGCACGACGAGCCCCTCGGTGTCCGTTTTGCGCATGTGACCGGCTGTAACCTCCGGTTACTTCTTGCCCTTGCCCGACCCCGCGCTGTCATCGCTGGACAGGACGGCGATGAAGGCCTCCTGCGGAACCTCCACGGAACCCACCATCTTCATCCGCTTCTTGCCTTCCTTCTGCTTCTCCAGCAGCTTCCGCTTGCGGGAGATGTCGCCGCCGTAGCACTTGGCGAGGACGTCCTTGCGGATGGCGCGGATGGTCTCGCGGGCGATGACCCGGGAGCCGATGGCGGCCTGGATGGGCACCTCGAAGGCCTGCCGCGGGATGAGCTCGCGCAGCTTGGCGACGAGCCGCACGCCGTACGCGTAGGCCGCGTCCTTGTGGGTGATCGCCGAGAAGGCGTCCACCTTGTCGCCGTGCAGCAGGATGTCGACCTTGACCAGGCTCGACGTCTGCTCGCCGGTGGGCTCGTAGTCCAGCGAGGCGTAGCCGCGGGTCTTGGACTTCAGCTGGTCGAAGAAGTCGAAGACGATCTCCGCGAGCGGCAGCGTGTAGCGGATCTCGACCCGGTCCTCCGAGAGGTAGTCCATGCCGAGCAGGGTGCCGCGCCGGGTCTGGCACAGCTCCATGATCGAGCCGATGAACTCGGTGGGCGCCAGGATGGTGGCGCGCACGACGGGCTCGTAGACCTCGTTGATCTTGCCTTCGGGGAACTCGCTGGGGTTGGTGACCGTGTGCTCGGTGCCGTCCTCCATGAGCACGCGGTAGACCACGTTGGGGGCGGTGGCGATCAGGTCCAGCCCGAACTCGCGCTCCAGCCGCTCGCGGATCACGTCCAGGTGCAGCAGGCCGAGGAAACCGACGCGGAAACCGAAGCCGAGGGCGGCGGACGTCTCCGGCTCGTAGACCAGCGCGGCGTCGTTGAGCTGCAGCTTGTCCAGGGCCTCGCGCAGCTCGGGGTAGTCGGAGCCGTCCAGCGGATACAGGCCCGAGAAGACCATGGGCTTGGGGTCCTTGTAGCCGCCGAGCGGCTCCGTGGCGCCCTTGGCCTGGCTGGTGACGGTGTCACCGACCTTGGACTGGCGGACGTCCTTCACACCGGTGATCAGGTAGCCCACCTCACCCACGCCGAGGCCGTCGGCGGGGAGCATCTCGGGCGAGTTGGTCCCGATCTCCAGCAGCTCGTGCGTGGCGCCCGTCGACATCATGCGGATGCGCTCGCGCTTGTTGAGCTGGCCGTCGATGACACGGACGTACGTCACGACACCGCGGTAGGAGTCGTAGACCGAGTCGAAGATCATCGCGCGGGCGGGGGCGTCGGCGACCCCGACCGGCGCCGGGATCTCCCTGACCACCTTGTTCAGCAGGGCGTCGACGCCCAGACCGGTCTTGGCGGAGACCTTGAGGACGTCGTCCGGGTCGCAGCCGACCAGGTTCGCCAGCTCCTCGGCGAACTTCTCCGGCTGCGCGGCCGGCAGGTCGATCTTGTTCAGCACGGGGATGATCGTGAGGTCGTTCTCCATCGCCAGGTAGAGGTTGGCGAGGGTCTGCGCCTCGATGCCCTGGGCGGCGTCGACGAGGAGGATGGTCCCCTCACAGGCGGCCAGTGACCGCGACACCTCGTAGGTGAAGTCGACGTGCCCCGGAGTGTCGATCATGTTGAGGATGTGGGCCGTGCCCTGGTCGGGGCCCTCGGTCGGGGCCCAGGGCAGACGCACCGCCTGGGACTTGATCGTGATGCCGCGCTCGCGCTCGATGTCCATCCGGTCGAGGTACTGAGCACGCATCTGCCGCTGCTCGACCACACCGGTCAGCTGGAGCATCCGGTCGGCGAGCGTGGACTTGCCGTGGTCGATGTGCGCGATGATGCAGAAGTTGCGGATCAGGGCCGGGTCGGTGCGGCTCGGCTCGGGCACATGGTTAGGGGTCGCGGGCACGCAGGGTCCTGTCTCTTGAGGCGCCTTATGCCTCGGGTCGGATCGATACGTAGTCTCCATGGTCCCACGCGGAGGGACCGGAGACCGTTTTGGGCCGCTCGCAGGGCCACTGGTACTGTAGATGGCTGTGCCTCATGCCCTCTCAGCACGAGGCACTACCAGGAAATTTTGGATCACCGGCGCGGGACCCCAACGGCCCCGCACCAGAACCTGAAAAGGCTCCTTCGTGGCGAACATCAAGTCCCAGATCAAGCGGATCAAGACCAACGAGAAGGCCCGGCTGCGCAACAAGGCCGTCAAGTCCTCCCTGAAGACCGCGATCCGCAAGGCCCGTGAGGCCGCTGCCGCGGGTGACACCGAGAAGGCCACCGAGCTGCAGCGCGCTGCCGCGCGTGCGCTCGACAAGGCCGTCTCCAAGGGCGTCATCCACAAGAACCAGGCCGCCAACAAGAAGTCGGCGCTCGCTTCCAAGGTCGCGTCCCTCCAGGGCTGAACCTCCTTTGTGATCTGACCGCCGGAAGGACCCAGAGCGGGCCCTCTCTCATCCGCTCCCGTCCGGCACCCCGGATCCGTACGCGGCCTGCGTTCGCCACGCGGGTGCGGATCCCCCGTTGTGATCCGAAGGCCCCGGCGCTCTCCCTTCCCCAGGGCGGGCGGCGGGGCCTTCGGCATGCCGCGGGCCTCAGCCCCAGAACCGGTTCTCCTCGTCCACGTCGTCGACGCACTCGTCGATGTCGGTGATCCTGTCGCCGACGACACGCAGGACGAGGCATCCGTCCGCACGGTGGCTTCTGCCCTCGCGCTCGGCGGTGATGCGGTGCAGGGCCACGGCATGGCCCCGGCCGTCGACGAACACATGACGCAGCTCGGCGCGGAAGCTGCCACCGGTCTCCTGGAAGAGGCGGCGGTACATGCCGATCACCGCGTCCTGGCCCTTGAAGTCGCCCGAGAGCGCGTGGCTGCCAGGCACGTGGTGGGTGACGTCCGCCGTCATCAGCCCGCGCAGGGCGTCCAGATCGGCGCGGAGGAAGGCCGCGTAGGCCTCGCGGACGAGGGTCGCGTGCGGGTGCTCAGCCATGGCGATCGCCATCTTCCCGTGTGTCTGCGACGGACGGCGGACACCTACGATTCTCCTCGCCGACCGCCGCCGGGCGACTCGATCAGAGGGTGCCGCGACGGCGGAGTACGGCCCCCGCCGTCAGCCCCGGCCTCGGGAGCGCGCGGCCCGGGCGATGGTCACGACCGCCTTCTCCAGCGCGTACTCGGGGTCGTCGCCGCCGCCCTTCACACCCGCGTCGGCCTCGGCGACCGCGCGCAGCGCCACGGCCACTGCGTCCGGTGTCCAGCCCCGCATCTGCTGGCGCACCCGGTCGATCTTCCAGGGCGGCATGCCCAGCTCCCGCGCGAGGTCCGCGGGCCGGCCACCGCGGGCCGAGGAGAGCTTGCCGATCGCCCGCACTCCCTGGGCGAGCGCGCTGGTGATGAGCACCGGGGCCACGCCGGTCGCCAGCGACCACCGGAGCGCTTCCAGCGCCTCCGCCGTCCGCCCCTCCACGGCCCGGTCGGCGACCGTGAAGCTGGAGGCCTCGGCCCGCCCGGTGTAGTACCGGCCGACGACCGCCTCGTCGATCGTCCTCTCGACGTCGGCGACGAGCTGCGACACCGCGGAGGCCAGCTCCCGCAGATCGCTGCCGATGGCGTCGCAGAGCGCCTGGCAGGCCTCCGGCGTCGCCGACCGGCCGAACGAGCGGAACTCCCCCCGTACGAAGGCCAGCCGGTCCGCGGGCTTGGTCATCTTCGGGCAGGCCACCTCCCGCGCGCCCGCCTTGCGCGCCGCGTCCAGCAGCCCCTTGCCCTTGGCGCCGCCCGCGTGCAGCAGCACGAGGGTGATCTCCTCCGCGGGCGACCCGAGGTACGCCTTCACGTCCTTGACGGTGTCGGCGGGGAGATCCTGCGCGTTGCGTACGACCACGACCTTGCGCTCGGCGAAGAGCGAGGGGCTCGTCAGTTCGGCGAGCGTGCCGGGCTGCAACTGGTCCGGCGCCAGGTCCCGTACGTCGGTGTCGGCGTCGGCGGCCCGGGCGGCGGCCACCACCTCCTGCACGGCACGGTCGAGCAGCAGGTCCTCCTGGCCCACGGCGAGGGTCACCGGGGCGAGAGGCTCGTCATTCGCAGTCTTTCTGGCCATCGCCTACAGCATCCCACGCGGCACTGACAGCGACCGGCCCGCGGGCCCCGGCCCGACCCCGGCCCGACCCGGGCGGCGGGGCTCCGGGGCGGCGGGGCTCCGGGGCTCCGGGGTCAAGGCGGCGGGGCGGCGGGGCGGCGGTCAGGGCTCCTCGCGCCAGCCGTCCCACCGGCCCGCGAACGCGTCCAGCTCGGCGGGGTCGAGCCGGCCCGCCTCGTCGCGCAGTGCCAGCAGCCACTGGGCGTCCTCGGCGTCGTCCTCGCCGGCCAGGGCGTCCCGCACCGGCCGAGGAACCTCGTCGACGCCGAAGTGCTCCGCGAGCGCCTCGGCCACCTCCTCGGCGGCGTCGCGGTCGGGCAGCACCAGCACATGTCTCACATCGTTCACGGGCACATTCTCGGGCACCGGGGACGGGCCCGTTCAGCCGGCACCGCTCCGCTGCCGCACCGTCGGCACGGCGGCGGGCCCGATCCCGAACTCCTCCCGGTACAACGCCAGCACCTCCTCGTCCGTCGCCGCCTCCCGGGTCTCCTTCCTCCCGCCGGGTGCCGTGATCGTCAGCGCGCGTCCGCTGAGGGTGATCCGCCCGCCGTCCCCGGTCACCCGCGAGCACACCAGGGACCGGGTGAAGTGCGAACGGGGCGAGGTGCTGTGCCACCAGGCGCCGCCCGCGAAGTCACCGAGCGCCCGCGGCCGCTGCTCCAGCCGGTACCGCGGCCGCCCGTCCCGGAGCACGTCCAGGTCCGCGCCCCCGGTCGCCGGCCCCGCACCGGTCACGCCGGCCGGGTCGGGACCGGACTCCGTCACCCGGAACGTCCCGCCGGGGTCCGGCTGCTCACCGCGCTCGGCCGCCGCCAGCGGAAAGTGGCTGTGCGCCCCGAACCCGACATCCGCGAGCCAGTCGGTGCCGTCCGCCGCGCGCACCCGCAGCGCGAGATGGTCGTACGGGATGCCGAGGCGCCCCTCCTCCCCGTACACCCGGCCCGCCAGCAACGCGACCTCGTAGCCGAGGGCGGCCAGCAACGCCCCGAAGGCGCCGTTCAGTTCGTAGCAGAAGCCGCCCCGCCGACGTCCGACCACCTTGTCCAGCAACCGCTCCTCCTCCAGGACGATCTCCTCGCCCAGATGGATGGAGAGGTTCTCGAAGGGGACGGTCCGCAGATGGCGCAGGTGCAGCTCGCGCAGCGCCTCGGCGGTGGGGTGCTGCGGGCGCGCGGCCCCGATGCGGCGGAGGTAGGCGTCCGCCTGGGCTGAGTTCATGCGCCCAGTCTGGGCGAACACCCGCCGCTCAGTCTCCCGTCACCCGCACCTCCCCCCGCGTCCCGCCGTCACCGACGACCGCGAGCGCCCCGTCCCGGTCGGTGCGCAGCACCACGGCCCCACCGGCCCGCAGCGCGGCCACGGTCGCCGGTGCCGGGTGGCCGTAGGGGTTGCCGGCACCGGTGGAGACGAGCGCCACCCGCGGGGCGGCCAGCCGTATCAGGTACGGGTCCTGGTACGCCGAGCCGTGGTGGGCCACCTTCAGCACGTCCACACCCGCGAGTTCGGCCGCGTCCGGGGACCGCGACAGGGCCTGCTGGGCCGGGGGTTCGAGGTCACCGAGCAGCAGCAGCCGCAGCCCGCCGGAGCGCACGAGCAGGACGACGCTGGCATCGTTCGGGCCGTCTGGTTCCGGTGCCGGTGCCAGGCCCGGGCCTGGCGCCGCGGGCGGCCACAGCACTCGCCAGCTCAGCGCCCCGCTGCGCCGCTCCTCCCCGGCCGCCGCCGTACTGAGCGGGATGTTCCGTCGCGCCGCCTCCCTTCTGACGAACTCGGCCTGGTCGGCGGGTTGCGCGTAGTACGTGGTCTCGATCGCGGCCACCGAGCGGCCCCGCAGCACACCGGGCAGACCGGTGACGTGGTCGGCGTGGAAATGGGTCAGGACCAGCAGCGGGACCCGGGTGACGCCGAGCGCCCGCAGGCAGTGGTCCACCCGTTCCGGATCCGGTCCGGCGTCCACCACCACTCCGGCCCCGTCACCGGCCGCCAGCACGGTGGCGTCACCCTGCCCGACGTCGCACATCGCGTACCGCCAGCCCGGGGGCGGCCAGCCTGTGATCACCCGGGTCAGCGGCGCCGGCCGGACCAAGGCCAGCAGGAGCAGCACGGCTGCCGCGGCACACCACCAGGGGTGCCTCAGCAGCCGCCGTCCGACCGGCGGGACGGCCGCGACGACCGCCGCGAGCAGCAGCGCCCCGGTCCGGCTCGCCGGCCAGTCCACTCCCGCGCCGGGCAGTGCCGCGCCGGTCCGCGCGATCCACGCGATCCATCCGGCGGGCAGGCCGGCGCACCACGCCAGCGCCTCGGCCCCGGGCATCGCCACCGGCGCGACGGCCAGCGCCGCGAACCCCAGCACCGTGGCCGGGGCGACCGCCACCTCGGCCAGCAGGTTGCAGGGCACCGCCACCAGGCTCACCCGGGCCGACAGCAGCGCCACGACCGGCGCGCACACGGCCTGTGCGGTGGCGGCCGCGGCCAGCGCCTCGGCGAGCCGGGCCGGCACCCGGCGCCGCCGCAGGGCCTCGCTCCAGCCGGGTGCCAGCAGCAACAGCGCACCGGTGGCCAGTACGGAGAGCAGGAACCCGTGGCTGCGGGCCAGCCAGGGGTCGTACAGCACCAGCAGCAGTACGGCCGTGGCGAGGGCGGGGAGCATGGATCGGCGGCGTCCGGTGGCCAGGGCGAGAAGGGCGACCGAGCCGCAGGCCGCGGCCCGCAGCACGCTGGGGTCCGGCCGGCACACGATCACGAAGCCGAGCGTGAGCCCTGCCGCCGGCACCGCGGTCGCCCGCAGCGGAAGTCCCAGACGCGGGGCGAGTCCGCGGCGCTCGGCGCGCTGGGCCAGCCCGGGTGGGCCGAGGAGCAGGGCGAGCAGGATCGTGAGGTTGCTGCCCGAGACGGCGAGCAGGTGCGTGAGGTCCGTCTCCTTGAAGGCCTCGTCGAGTTCCGGCGTGATCCGTGAGGTGTCGCCGACGACCAGCCCGGGCAGCAGCGCCCGGGCGTCCGCGGGCAGTTCCCCGGTCGCCTCCCGCAGCCCGGCCCTGAGCCGGCCCGCCAGCCGCTGCGGACCGCTCGGCCCCGCCACGATCTCCGGCTCCGGATCACCGCGCACGCGGAGCACGGCCGCCGTGCGGTCCCCTCCGGTCAGGGCGGGTGCCAGCCGGGCGGTCACCCGCAGCCGGGTGGACGGCAGCAGCCCGAGCCAGGCGCGGCGCGCCTCGCCCGGCCCCGGCGCCGTGCGCGCCGCCTCGCCGGGGGGCGGCCTCGGCGCCGGGACGTCCCGGTCCACGACCAACAGGACCGGGCTCCGCGTCCGCGTGGTCCTCCCGTCGTCCCGCTCGACGCGCCGCACCTCCGCCCGGGCCAGCACCGCCACCGGCGCCGCGTGGTCGCCCCGCACCCGCGGCCTGCTGAGCCACGGGTCGCCGCTCAGCTCGACCTCGGCGGTCACGGCGGCGAAACGCCGTGCCGACTCCGGCACGGGGCCCCGCCGAACGTCCGCTCCGTGCAACCCGGCGGAGGCGGCGGCCGCCGCCACGCACAGGAGCACCGCGGCGACCGGGGCGCGGGACCCGGCGAGCCGGCCGGGACCGGCCCGTCGACGCGTCGACAGCAGCGCGGCCCCGGCGATGCCGCAGCCGACCGTGAGGACGGCACTCCAGGCCGGCGAGGCGCCGAGCACCACGGCGGCCGTCCCCCAGGCGGCGAGAGCGGACGGCACCAGGCGCAGGTCGGCCGGGGCCTCGGGCTCGCCCGGGTGGCCGCTCCCGCGCCGCTCCCCGTGGGCTTCCCGCGTGGGGCCCGGTCGCCCCGCTCCGGCCTCTCCCCCGCTCATGGCCGCACCATGGCGCGCAGGTCGGCGAATCGGCGGTCGCCGATGCCGTCGACCTGTCGCAGTTCGTCCACCGAGCGGAAACCGCCGTGCCGGGTGCGGTAGTCGATGATGTGCCGGGCCAGCACCGGACCGACCCCGGGCAGGGTGTCGAGCTGGTCCACGGTCGCCGTGCTGAGGGAGACCGGGGCCGCGGGGCCCGGGCCCGCCGCCACGGCGCCCGCGCCGTTGCCGGGGGCGGGCGGGACAGCCGCCGTCCCCGCGGGAGCGCCGACCAGCACCTGCTCGCCGTCCACCAGGAAACGGGCCCGGTTGAGCCCCTCGGTGCTCACCCCCGGCCGCACCCCGCCCGCCGCGCGCAGCGCGTCGGCCACCCGGGAACCCGCCGGAAGCCGCTGGATTCCGGGCCTGCGGACCTTGCCACCGACGTCCACGACGATCTCCACCGCGGGCGCCGTCGGGGCGTCCGCGGCTGACGTGTTCACCGCGGGGACGCCGGTGGACCGGCCCGACTTCGGGTTCTCCTCCTTGCCCCCGTAAGGCGCCTCGGCACGCACCACCCGCGGAGCGCTCACCGTCTGCGTGCGGCCCGACCAGAAGTGCTGGACGGCGAACACGGCGGCCGCCACGAGCACCACGGCCAGCGCGACGACGCCCCGCCGCTCCACCCCGCACCGCGCCTGCAGCCAGACCGGCAGCCGCTCCCGCAGCACGAGCCCGGTCCGCTCCCGCAGGCCCGGCGCGGACCGTGCCTCCGGCTCGAAGCGGCCCGTGGCGGGCGGCGGTCGCGTCCCGTGGACACCGGCCGGGCCGGCGTCGTGGGCCGCGGCAGCCGCTTCGCTCGTTCCGGCCGGAGCGGCCGCTGCCGTGCCCGGCGACCGCGGTCCCGGCGCCGGTCCGGTCGCACCCCCCGTCTGCGCGGGAGGTCGGGTGTCCGGCGGGGCGTTGCCCGATTCCGGCCAGTGCACGGCGTGTTCACCGAAGAGGAGTTCCGCGCGGCGGCGCAGGTCCTCGGCCGGCGCGGGCGCGCGGTGCCGGACGCGGGGGCGGTCGGCGGGGCGGCGGACGCGGCCGTCGGAGGCGGGGCCGCGGCCCGGTCCACTGGTCGGGGTGGCGGTGCGTGAACGCGGTCGAAGTGCCATGCGACGAGGTTCGGGCATCGCGCCGACTCGCGATGATCTTGGTCAATTCCCGTGGACGGCCGCCCCGTTGTGGACAACTCCACCACCCGCCCGGGTGATCACATCCGGTGCGACCGCAGCGCCGGACCGAGCCGGCTCAGCGCGGCGAGACGACCGCGCCCAGCAGCCCGGGCCCGGTGTGCGCGCCGATCACCGCGCCGACCTCGCTGACGTGCAGGTCGGCCAGCCGGGGCACCCGGGTTCGCAGCCGCTCGGCGAGGGCGGACGCCCGGTCGGGCGCGGCGAGGTGGTGGACGGCGATGTCCACCTCGGCACCGCCCGCCCGGTCGGCGGCGATCTCCTCCAGGCGAGCGATCGCCCGGGTCGCCGTGCGGACCTTTTCCAGGGGTTCGATGCGCCCGCCGCGTAGCTGGAGCAGCGGCTTGACGGCCAGGGCGGAACCGAGCAGGGCCTGGGCGGCGCCGATACGCCCGCCGCGGCGCAGGTAGTCGAGCGTGTCGACGTAGAAGTAGGCGGAGGTGCCGGCGGCCCGCTTCTCCGCGGCGGTGACGGCCTCGTCCACGCCGGCGCCCGCCTCCGCCGCCTCGGCGGCGGCCAGGGCGCAGAAGCCCAGGGCCATCGCGATCATCCCGGTGTCCACGACCCGCACCGCGACCGGCGCCTCGCGCGCCGCGACGACCGCCGCGTCGTAGGTGCCGGACAGCTCGGCGGACAGGTGCAGGGAGACGATGGCGCCGGCGCCGGACTCGGCGACCCTGCGGTAGGTCTCCGCGAACGTCTGCGGGCTGGGCCGGGAGGTGGTGACCGGACGCCGTTTCTGCAGCGCCTGGGCGAGGGATCGGGTCGAGATCTCGGTGCCCTCTTCGAGTGCCTGGTCACCGAGGACCACGGTCAGGGGCACCGCGGTGATGCCGTGGCGCTCCATCGTCCGTGGCGGCAGGTAGGCCGTTGAATCGGTGACGATCGCGACATGGCGGGACATGAGCTGGAGGTTACCTGCCGGGGTGCCCGTGCGGCAGACCGGCCCCTGTCCGCCGGTCCCGGGGCGGTCCGGTCAAGTGGTGCTCTCGGGGCGCGGGTTCTTCTGCCAGGGGTGGGCCTGTCGCGGCGGTGGCGGGGTGAGCGAGGCCGGTGCGGGCGTCTCGCCGGAGCGGGACGCCCGCGGGTCGCGCCCGGGCTGCCCCCCGGCGGTGCCGTCGGGCGCCGCGGGGGCGTCCTGCCACGCCCGCGCCTGCTGGGGCTCGGTGTCCGTCCAGTGCCGCAGGGCGCCCGTCTCGATGTCGATCTGTGCGCTGAGCGCGTCCAGGTCGTCCTCGGCGAAACGGTGGGACCGGTCACGGGCCGCCCAGCGGAGCGAGTCCGCGGAGTGGGTGATCCGCTCCGTGCGGCGACGCAGTCCGGGAAGGTGCGCGGCGAGCGTCGTCCGGTCCGGCTCGGACTCCAGGCGCTTGAGGTCGGCGTCCAGCTCCTGCCCGTGGGCGCTGAGTCGCTGGAAGAGGCCGAGGGACTCCCGGAGCGACTCGTCCTCGGCCACGCCCGCGTGCAGCGCGTCCTGGGTGGCGCGCATCGAGCTGCGCAGCGTGAGCCGCAGCTGGGCGATCTCGGCGGCCGGGCCGACCTGCGCGATGGATCTGGCGCGCAGGGTGTGGTCCTCGACCGTGCGGCGGGCCTGCGCGATCGTGCGGTCCACGCCGCGCTTGGCGGCGCCGACGGCCTTGACCGTCGCGTACACGCCGAGGGCCACGAAGACCAGGAACAGCAGGGCGAACACGGTGATCACTGTTTCCATGCCGTTCCTCCCGGGCCGGGTGCGGCGTGCGCCGCTGTGCTCTCCACCGTAAACGCAGCGGGCGGGCCCGGGGTTCCGGAGAAACCCCGAACCTGCCCGTAGGGGACCACCCCGAGGTGTCCGGTCCCCGGGCCCTGGGGCGTGCTCACGCGCTCACGCGCTCACGCCCTCACGCCGGAACGATGTTGACCAGCTTGGGCGCCCGCACGATCACCTTGCGGATGGCCGCGCCGTCCAGCGCGGCGACGACCCTCTCGTCCGCCAGGGCCGCCTTCTCCAGCTCCTCGTCGGAGATGCCGGGCGACACCTCCAGACGCGCCTTGACCTTGCCCTTGATCTGCACGACACAGGTCACGGTCTCGTCCACCACGTACCGCGGGTCGGCGACCGGGAAGTCCCGGTGGACGACCGAGTCGGTGTGGCCCAGCTTGCGCCACAGCTCCTCGGCGACGTGCGGGGCGAGCGGGGCGACCAGCAGCACCAGCGGCTCGGCGACCGAGCGGGGCAGCTCGCCGCCGGCCTTGGTCAGGTGGTTGTTCAGCTCGGTCACCTTGGCGATGGCGGTGTTGAAGCGCAGCCCCTCCAGGTCCTGGCGCACGCCGTCGATCGCCTTGTGCAGGGCGCGGAGCGTCTCCTCGCCGGGTTCGGCGTCGGTGACGGTGACCTCGCCGGTGCTCTCGTCGACGATGTTGCGCCACAGCCGCTGCAGCAGCCGGAACTGACCGACCACCGCGCGCGTGTCCCACGGCCGGGACACGTCCAGCGGGCCCATCGCCATCTCGTACAGGCGCAGCGTGTCGGCACCGTACTCGGCGGCGATCTCGTCCGGAGTCACCGCGTTCTTCAGGGACTTGCCCATCTTGCCCAGCAGGCGGGTGACCTTCTCGCCCTGGTGGTAGTACGCGCCGTCGCGCTCCTCGACCTCGGCGGCGGGTACCGCGATGCCGCGGCTGTCGCGGTAGACGTAGGCCTGGATCATGCCCTGGTTGAACAGCTTGTGGAACGGCTCCGCGGAGGAGACGTGCCCCAGGTCGAACAGGACCTTGGACCAGAAGCGCGCGTACAGCAGGTGCAGCACGGCGTGCTCGGCGCCGCCGACGTACAGGTCGACGCCGCCGTGCGGCAGGCCCTCGCGGGGGCCCATCCAGTACCGCTCGATCTCCGGGTCGACGAGCTGCCGGTCGTTGTGCGGGTCCAGGTAGCGGAACTCGTACCAGCAGGAACCGGCCCAGTTGGGCATGGTGTTGGTCTCGCGCCGGTACTTCTTCGGCCCGTCGCCCAGGTCCAGGGTGACGTTGACCCACTCCTCGTTGCGCGACAGCGGGGTCTCGGGCTGGGTGTCGGCGTCGTCCGGGTCGAAGGTGCGCGGGCTGTAGTCCTCGACCTCCGGCAGCTCCAGCGGCAGCATCGACTCGGGCAGCGCGTGGGCGACGCCGTCCTCGTCGTAGACGATCGGGAAGGGCTCGCCCCAGTAGCGCTGGCGGCTGAACAGCCAGTCGCGCAGGCGGAAGTTCACGGTGCCCGCGCCGATGCCCCGGCGTTCCAGCCATGCGGTGATGCGCGCCTTGGCCTCGGTGACGCCCAGGCCGTCGAGGGAGATCTCGTCGTTGGCGGAGTTGATGACCTTCGCGTCGTACGACGCGAAGGCGTCCTCCCAGGTGGAGGTGTCCGTGCCGCGGCCGTCGGTGGGCTCGACGACGCAGTGGATCGGCAGTTCGAAGGCGCGCGCGAACTCGAAGTCGCGCTGGTCGCCCGCCGGGACGGCCATGATCGCGCCGGTGCCGTAGCCCATCAGGACGTAGTCGGCGACGAAGACGGGGACCTGCTCGCCGTTGACCGGGTTGGTGGCGTACGCGCCGATGAAGACACCGGTCTTGTCCTTGGCCTCGGCCTGCCGCTCGACGTCCGACTTGGCGGCGGCCTGCGCGCGGTAGGCGGCGACGGCCTCGGCGGGCGTGGCGTGGCCGCCGGTCCACACCTGGTGGGTGCCCTCGGGCCAGGCCTGCGGGGTGAACTTCTCGACCAGCGGGTGCTCGGGGGCCAGCACCATGTAGGTCGCGCCGAACAGGGTGTCGGGGCGGGTGGTGAAGACGGTGATGCGCTCGCCGTCGATCGGGAAGTCGACACGGGCGCCCTCGGAGCGGCCGATCCAGTTGCGCTGCTGCAGCTTGATGGCCTCGGGCCAGTCCAGCGCCTCCAGGTCGTCCAGCAGCCGGTCGGCGTAGGCGGTGATGCGCATGTTCCACTGGCGCAGCTTGGCCTTGAACACCGGGTAGTTGCCGCGCTCGGAGCGGCCGTCGGCGGTGACCTCCTCGTTGGCCAGCACGGTGCCCAGGCCGGGGCACCAGTTGACCGGCGCGTCGGAGGCGTAGGCCAGGCGGTACTCGCCCAGCACCTCGGCGCGCTCGACGGCGCTCAGCTCGCGCCAGGGGCGCCCGCCGGGCACCGCGCGCTCACCGGACTCGAAGCGGGCGACCAGCTCGGAGATCGGGCGCGCCGCCCCGGCCTCGTCGTCGTACCAGGAGTTGAAGATCTGCAGGAAGATCCACTGGGTCCACTTGTAGTACTCCGGGTCGATCGTGGCGAACGACCGGCGCTTGTCGTGGCCCAGGCCCAGCCGGCGCAGCTGGGCCTTCATGTTCTCGATGTTCGCCTCGGTGGACACGCGCGGATGCGTGCCGGTCTGCACGGCGTACTGCTCGGCGGGCAGGCCGAAGGCGTCGAAGCCCAGGGTGTGCAGGACGTTGTGGCCGGTCATCCGCTGGAACCGGGCGTGGACGTCGGTGGCGATGTAGCCCAGGGGGTGACCGACGTGCAGGCCGGCGCCCGAGGGATACGGGAACATGTCCATGATGAACTTCTTGGGACGGGCGGCCAGCTCGGGGTCGCCCGCCAGGTCGCCCTTGGGGTTCGGCGCCGCATAGGTGTCGTCGGCGTCCCAGAAGTCCTGCCAGCGTGCCTCGATCTCGGCCGCCATGGCGGCCGTGTAGCGGTGCGGCGCGGCCACCTCGGCGGTGGCAGCGGGGTTCGTCTCGCTCATGGTCCTCAAAGCTCCATCGATCGTCTCTGCCTGCGGCTGCCTGCGGCTGTGACACTCAGGAAACGAAAAATCCCCTCGCACAGGAGGGGACGCCGCGCCGATGCCGACCACACGGTTCGACCGGTGGGTCGGTACTGATCAGCGCGGCCCGCTAAGCAGAAGGCGTACGGCACGCATGGCGCTAGGGTACCGCAGCCCTTGAGCAAGCCGCGACGCGCTTCCGTATGCCTGGTGGACATGACACGAACCCGCCCGCAACTGAACCAAGGTCAGAGAATACTTCGCGTAACAGCCACTAAGGGACACCGTCCCAGTCGCATTGTCATTTGATAACAACGCAATAACTCAAAGCTCCTACTGATCGGTATGGCGCCACTTAGAGTTCGGCAGCGGGACCGCTTTCCCGGAACTGCTCGGAGTTGCCCCCATGAACCCTCGTCGTAGTAACAGCTCGCTCCCCAAACCGGGCCGGTCGGCCTATGGGGTGGCGTCCGCCGTCGCCCTGCTGCTCATACCCGTGGTCGTGCTGGTCGGAGGAAGCCAGTTCCAGGAGTTCCTGAACTTCGGAGCGGGCGTCCTCTCCCTGGTCTCGCTGAGCTGTTCGGTGATCTGGGGCCTGTTCGCCCAGGACCGGATCTTCCTGAACACACGCCAGCGGATCATCGGCCAGGCGGTGCACCGGACGACCGCGGTCGCCTCCATCGCGTTCCTGCTGCTGCACATCACGACCAAGATCGCGCTGGACCACACCCAGCTCATCGCCGCGATCGTCCCGTTCTCGCTCGGCGTCACCGGAAGCGCCGGCCTGATCGGACTGGGCTCGCTCGCGGGCCTGCTGATGGTGTTCGTGGGCGTCACCGGCGCCCTGCGCAGCAACTTCGCCGCACCCGCCCCGGTCGCCGCCCGCTGGCGGGCGATGCACATGCTGGCCTATCCGGCCTGGTGCGCGGCGCTGGTGCACGGGCTCTACGCGGGTCGCCCGGCCAAGCCGATCTTCGTGATCCTGTACAGCCTCTCCCTGCTCGGCGTGATGGGCGCGCTGGCGCTGCGCTCCGCCCCGCGCCCCGTCAAGCGCAAGGTCGCCGACCGGCTCGTCGCCGTCCTCGGCTCCTCGGAGCGGCGCGGGTTCGACGAGCTGGACGCGAGCCGCACGCGGGCCGCCGAGTCCGCCCTGCCGGGTTTCGACTCCCGGCGCGAGCCGAGGCCGTCGCCCGCCGACGCGCCGGGCGGCCCCGGGACCGCGCCGCTGTACCAGCCCTCCCCCGCCGCCCCGGCCGCCGAGCCCGGCTCCGGCTTCGCGGCCGCCTATCGCGCGGTGTCCACGCCGGGCCGCCCCCAGCAGCCGTACGCGGCCGACCGGACCGCGCGCATGGACCTGCCGCTGGACATGCAGGCCACGGAGGCGATGCCGCGCGTGGACGGCCCGTCGAGCACCTCGGGAAGCTGGCCGATCCCGTCCCCGCCGCCGGTCGGTGAGGCCCCGCCGTCGGCGTACGACCCGCTCCAGGACACCGGATACAACATCCCGGCCTACGACAATCCCGGCACCGGCGGCTACGGCGGACGTGACATGTACGACACCGGTGAGACGAACGCCCCCTATGGGACGTACAACTCGGGTGACACGTTCAACAGCGGTCCCGCCACCGAAACAACCCCCGGCGCGTACGGCACGCCGGGTTCGGGCGAACCTTGGAACACGCCTTCCGGAGGCTATAGGTGAACGAGGCCCTGCCCGACGTCCCGGAGGTCCGCGTGGTCGGCCTTCCGCAGCTGACCTCGGGCTTCGACCTTGTCGAGCGGCTCGACCTGCCCATGCACCTGAAGGTGCACGGGCCGCTGGACCCGCTGGGCGGCGAACAGCTCGCCCAGCTCGCCGAGCGCATCGGCCTCAAGGGCCGCGGCGGCGCGGGCTTCCCGTTCCACAAGAAGCTGCGCTCGGTCGCCGAGTCGGCGATCAAGCGCGGGGTGCGCCCGGTCGTCGTCGTCAACGGCAGTGAGGACGAGCCGGCCTGCCGCAAGGACACGGTGCTCATCAACCGCGCCCCGCACCTCATCCTGGACGGCGCCCTGCTGTGCGCGGAGGCGCTCGGCGCGCGCACGCTCGTGATCGGCGTCACCAGGGAGTCCACCCAGCGCTCCATGGAGGCGGCGCTGGCCGAACGAGGCCTGAGCAACAGCCGCAGGTCGGCGCTGCGCGCGTGGGTGCAGCGCAACCCGGTCCGGATGGTCACCGGCGCCGCCGCGTCGCTGATCCGCTCGGTCGACGGCGGCCCGGCGATCCCGCCCGGCCGCAAGATCAGCGCCTCGCAGAGCGGCGTCGGCGGCGCGCCCACGCTGCTGTCCAACGCGGAGACGTTCGCGCAGCTCGCCATCGCCGCCCGCATCGGCCCCGAGCGCTACGGCAACACCGGCCTGTACGACGAGCCGGGCACCGTCATGCTCACCGTGTCCGGGGCGGTCGCCCGGCCGATGGTGCTCGAGGTCCCCACCGGGGTGCCGCTGCGCTACGTCCTGCAGCTCGCCGGCGCCCCGCCGGTGCCGCAGGGCGTGCTGACCGGCGGCTACCACGGCAAGTGGATCGACGCGGCGACCGTCAACGAGGCGATCGTCTCCCGCAACTCGCTGAACGCGGTGGGCGGTTCGCTGGGCGCGGGCGCGATCCTGCCGATCAGCCAGGAGACCTGCCCGCTGGGCGAGTCGCTGCGGGTCGCCCAGTGGCTGGCCGAGGAGAGCGCCGGCCAGTGCGGCCCCTGCTACCTCGGACTGCCCGCCGCCGCGCGCGGCCTGGAGGACATCCTGAACGGCGGCGGACCGGCCGCCCTGGAGGCACTGAAGCAGGTCGCGAAGAACGTGAAGCGGCGCGGGGCGTGTTCGCACCCCGACGGCTCCGCGATGTTCCTGGAGTCGACCATCAAGGCGTTCACCGACGACCTGGCCGCGCACGTCCTCGGCAACGGCTGCGGACGGCCCGTGGAGGGCGTGCTGCCGCTCTTCGAGGGGGGCAGGGCCCCCGCCGGCCTCCCGGGCGGCGCCGAGCCCGAGGAGGCCGGCGGCAGCCGCCAGAAGATCTACGTCGACTGGACGCTCTGCCGGGGCCACGGTCTCTGCGCCGACATCCTCCCCGAGGTCTTCGAGCTCGGCGCGGACGGCTTCCCGACGGTGGCGCAGGCTCAGGTGCCGCGCTACGCCGAGGCGAAGGCGCTGCGCGCGGTGCGCCGCTGCCCCGCCCTGGCGCTGCGCATCGAGGAGGACACCCGCGGCCAGGCGCCGTCACGCAACCTGCCCGTCCTCTCCCAGGGCCGCGGCCGGCGGGCGCTCGGGCGCTGACACCAACGGCCACGTGCGAAGGGCGTCCGGACCGGGCGCCCTTCGCACGCCGGTCGACGCGCACACGCGCGGGCGTACGGGCCGGGCGGGACGGCGAACACGTCCGCGACGGGAAACGTGGCAGGAGACACGTCGAAGGCGGACCATCCGTTCGGACGGTCCGCCTTCGATTTCTGTGGAGCTAAGGAGAATTGAACTCCTGACCTCCTGCATGCCATGCAGGCGCTCTACCAACTGAGCTATAGCCCCTCGCCTTGTTCCGCCCGGTCTCCCCGGCGGCGACGCCAACATTACACGGTCCCGGGGGTGCAGCACCAAATCGTTTCCCGCTTGGCGCCATATGAGAGCTAATGTCTGCTTTCGTGACCCTGATCGCGCCCCCCGGAGCCCGGCGCCGTCCGCCGGTGGCGGCGGGCGCGTGCCTGGTGTCGTTCACGGTGTTCTGGCTGGCCCAGCGGGCCGCGCACGTGTCGATGATCGACCTGATGGTGTACCGGGCCGAGGGGGCCACCGTCCGCGCGGGCGGCGACCTGTACGCGCTGCGGGCGACCGCCGCGCACCTGCCCACCACCTATCCCCCCTTCGCGGCCCTGCTGTTCACGGCGTTGACGCTGCCGGGCACCGCGGTCCTGCGCACGCTGGCCACGGCCGGGAACCTGGTCCTGCTGCTGGTGTTCGTGCGGCTGTCCCTGACGCTGGCCGGGCACACGCGCGCGCAGACCGTCTGGTGGGTCGCGGCGGTGGCCGTCTGGTGCGAGCCGGTGTGGACGACCCTGCGCTACGGCCAGGTCAACCTGCTGCTGGCCACGGTGGTGCTGTGGGACCTGGCCCCGCACCGGGCCGGCGGCCGCGGCCGCCGGCCCGGTGCGGGGCTCGGGCTGGCCGCCGCGGTGAAGCTGACGCCGGCGCTGTTCCTGGTGTTCCTGCTCGCCACGGGGATCGCGGCCCGGCTGCGGGGCGGCGACGGGGAGCCGTGGCTGCGTCACGCGCGAGGGGCGGCGATCACGTTCACCGGCGCCACCCTGCTCGCGGCGGCCGCCCTGCCGAAGGACTCCTGGCGGTTCTGGACGGACACGGTGTTCCGCTCGGACCGGGTCGGGCACGCCGAGGACACCGCCGACCAGGCCCTGCGCGGCGTTCTGGCGCGACTGCTGCACACCGCGGACCCCGGCGCCGTCTGGACGGCCTGCGCGGCCGTGGTGGCCGCCGCGGGGCTCGCCGTGGCGGTGGCGGCGGAGCTGCGCGGGATGCGGGCCTGGGCGGTGTGCTGCTGCGCGGTCACCGCACTGCTGGTCAGCCCGGTGTCGTGGACGCACCACTGGGTGTGGTGCGTACCCGTGGTGCTGCTGCTGTGGTCGCGCGGACACCGGGCGGCGGCCCTGGGCGCGGCCCTGGTGTTCTGCTCGTACGCCCCCTGGTGGGTGCCGCACGGCCCGGCACGGCCCGAACTGCACCAGAGCGGCGCGCAGATGGCGCTGTCGGCCCTCTACGCGGGGGCCGCCGCGCTGTTCCTGGTGGCGGCCCGCGCCGCGACATCGTTGCCGGGGCGACGTCGGGGGTCGGCGTTACGTCAAGCCGTGACGAAGGAGTAGAACCTCTTGAGCGTGCAGTGCTCCTCCAGCAGGCGGCCGTAGATCGGCTCGCCCTCCAGCTCGCGGTAGGTCTCGATCGGGTCGCCTTTTATGATCAGCGCCCGCGCGCATTCCTCGCACCAGTACTGGTAGTCGGGATTGACCGGCTCCATGTCGCGGACGATCGGCGTACCACTGCCGCACCAGTCGCACTTCCGCCTGTGTGCACCCATCGATCAGCTCCAGCTGTGGCCGCAGGCCGTGCACACGTAGGAGATTCCGCCGTTGTCGCCGAGGACCTGCGCCACATGCCCGGAACCGCAGGAAGGGCAGCTGATCCGGGTGGCCTTCTCCCGTATCGACGCAGCATCGAGGAGGTGGCCGACCTCCCCAAGGATGCTCGCAGGCATCGCTACTCCTCCCGTCGGGCCGCGCCCCCTTCCGGCCGTTTGATTCTGCCACGGCCGGGCCAATACGGTCAGCGACGCCTCGGTACCGGTCCGGACACGGCGCCCGCCGCGGCCTGGCCGGCGGTACCCGCGCGCCCACCGGGAACGCCTCCGTGGAGGTATACGCCCGCAGGCCCCCGGGTGACTCAAGCCGGTACGGGACCAGTCTGCCCAACACCGCCCCGCCGGGTCAGCCGGACGAGCCGGTAACAACGCGAGGGCCGGCCGTCCGGAACAGTCGCCGGAACACAGAGGATCCCGCCCCCTGTGGGGGACGGGATCCTCATCATCGATCTCTGACAACTCGGCAGAGTGTCGATCCGTGGAGCTAAGGAGAATTGAACTCCTGACCTCCTGCATGCCATGCAGGCGCTCTACCAACTGAGCTATAGCCCCTTGTCCCACGCGGCGAGCCGCATGGTGTTTCGCCCCGCTCGGCGGGGCGAACAAGAAGAACTTTAGCCTGTGACCTGCCGGAAAGTGAAATCCGGGTCCCCGGGTGGGGAACGGCGGGCCGGAGGGCCGCTCAGTCGTCGTCGCCGAGGACGGGCTCCGGGAGGGTGCCCGCGTTGTGCTCCAGCAGGCGCCAGCCGCGGGCGCCCTCGCCGAGGACGGACCAGCAGCAGTTGGACAGGCCGCCGAGGCTCTCCCAGTGCTGGGCCTCGAGGCCCAGGAGCCGACCGATGGTGGTGCGGATGGTGCCGCCGTGGCTGACCACCACGAGGGTGCCGTCCTCGGGCAGCTTGTCGGCGTGCCGCAGCACGACGGGAGCGGCCCGGTCGGCGACCTCGGTCTCCAGCTCACCGCCGCCGCGGCGGACCGCCTCGCCGCGCTTCCAGGCGGCGTACTCCTCGCCGTGGCGGGTGATGATCTCGTCGTGCGTCAGCCCCTGCCAGACGCCCGCGTAGGTCTCGCGCAGACCCTCGTCCCGGGTGACGTCGAGCCCGGTGAGGGCGGCCAGCTCGGCGGCCGTGTTCGCGGCCCGGAGCAGGTCGGAGGAGACGATCGCGTCGGGCCTCAGCGAGGCGAGCAGCCGGGCGGCGCGGCGGGCCTGGCCGACGCCGGTCTCGGTCAGCTCGACGTCCGTGCTGCCCTGGAAGCGGCGCTCGACGTTCCACGAGGTCTGGCCGTGCCGCCACAGGATGACGCGGCGGCCCCGGCCCCTGTGATCGGTCACTTCGCCGGTGGCGCTCATCGCCAGTCCCCGTCCGGCTCCTCGGCCTGCAGCTTGGCGTGCTCCTCGGCCTTGCCGCGGGTGGCCCTGGCGTCGGCGGGCAGTTCGAGCTCGGGGCAGTCCTTCCACAGCCGCTCCAGGGCGTAGAAGACCCGCTCCTCGCTGTGCTGGACGTGGACGACGATGTCGACGTAGTCGAGCAGGATCCAGCGGGACTCGCGGTCGCCCTCGCGGCGTACGGGCTTGGCGCCGAGTTCCTTCTGCAGGCGCTCCTCGATCTCGTCGACGATCGCCCGGACCTGGCGGTCGTTCGGCGCGGAGGCCAGCAGGAATGCGTCCGTGATCGACAGCACGTCGCTGACGTCGTAGGCGATGACGTCGTGGGCGAGCTTGTCGGCCGCGGCCTGGGCGGCGGTGTTGATGAGGTCGAGGGAACGGTCGGTGGCGGTCACTACGCGGCTTTCGGTCGGCGGTCTGTTGACCTCAAGGGTCTCACGGACCGCCTCGCGCACCCCACGCGATTGCGGCATCGCGCGGGGTGCTCCGCCCGGGGTCACGAGGAGGCGGGCCGGTAGTCCCCGCCGAGGACGACCGAGACGTCGGCGCCGGAGGACACGGTGCCCTTGGCCACGGAGCCGGCCGGCAGGCCCAGCGTCTTGGCGACCTCGGCGGCGTCCGCCTTGTCGGCGGCGTCGGCGTAGAGCACCTGGGAGGTGGTGCGGGCGCCGGACGCGGTGCCGCCCTCGAGGAAGGTGAAGCCGCCGTTCAGGAGCACGACGCGGGCCTTCTCCGTGTCGTCCTTCACACCGGTGGCGTTCTGGACCGAGACCCGCACCGCCGATCCGGCGTCGGGGCTCTTGGCGGTGCCGCCGAGGACGTCCTTGACCACGCTGTCGCCGGTCGCGGCGCTCAGGGTGCCGTCGGCCCGCACGGGCAGCAGGGCCGTCCGGTAGTCGCCGCCCTTGGCGAGGTCGGCGAGGCCCGCGAGGAAGGTGCCGAGATCCTTGTCGGTCAGCGGCGGGTCGAGGATCTGCGCCAGGGTCCGCACGGTGGTGGTGGCGGCCGCGGGCTCGGAGGAGAGCTTGCGCAGCACGCCCCGCATGACCTGCCCGAACCGCTCGAGCTGAGCGTTCTGGGACTCGCCGGACGCGCGGTAGGTGGCGTAGGCGACGGCCATCCTGCCGCTGAGGGTCTGCGCCCGGCCCCGGTGGACCAGGGGGGCGGAGCCCTTCTTCCCGGCGTCCGGGTCGGGCACGTCGGCGTCGGTGTCCACGTCGATGTTGCCGACCAGGTCGACGAGGTTCTGCAGGTAGGGCGTGTCCAGCCGCCAGGTGCCCTGGATGCTGGTCCCGAGGACGGTGTCGAGTTCTTCGCGGGTGCCGGAGGCGCCGTCGTCGTCGACGGACTCGGCGAGCGTCGTGGTGGAGCCGTCGTCGCCGCTCAGCGCCAGGGAGTTGGGCAGCAGCACGGTGGTGCCCTGCTTGGTGGTGGTGTTGTCGACCAGCAGTGCCGTGGAGGTGCCGGCCTTCCCGGTGTTGTGCAGGTGGACGACGATGACGTCGCGCTTCTGGGCGCCCACCGGCGTGGCCGTGCCGTTCTCGGTGCCGGAGGAGGACAGGCCGGGCAGCTTCCCGGCGTACCAGAGGTAGCCGGCGCCGCTCACGGCGACGAGGGCGAGGACCACGAGGAGGGCGATGGCCCGGCCGCGGGCACGGCGGCGGGCCTCCTCGCGGCGCTCGGTGCGGTTCTCCGTGAACGCCAGCCAGTCGATGACGTCCTCGGAGTCGGCGTCGGGTTCCTCGACGAAGGCGAACTGCTCGTCGCCGCCGTCCGGCTCCCCGGGGGCGGCCCGGGGCCCGGGGGCCTCGGGCTCCCGAGGGGCGGTGGTTCCGCCCGGGCCCGCCTGCTGCGGGATGTGGGCGGTCTGCTCGGCGACCCGGTGGTGCTGCCCGCCCGCCGCCTGCCCGTAGGGGTCGTACGGGGCGGAGGTGTCGGGGGCGGAGGTGCCGTAGGTGTCGTAGGTGTCGTACGGGGCCGGGGAGCCGTACGGGTCGTAGGCGGGCGTGGCGGGCTGCTGCCCGCCGGTGCCGTAGGCGTCGTAGGCGTCGTAGGACCGCGGCTCCCGGGTGCCCGCGGGGTACGGGTCGTAGCCGTAGCCCTGCTGGGCGTACGGGTCGTAGGACGGCTGTGGCGCCTGCTGCGCCGGGATCTGCCGGTACACGGGCTGCCCGTACTCGTCGTAGCCGACGAGTTCGTACGGGGCGGCGCCCCGGGCGGCGTCATCCGCGTCGTATCGGTCGTTCACCGGTGCCCCTCTCGGCTCACTCGCCGCGGTACAGCTCGCGCTTGTCGATGTAACGCACGACTCCGTCCGGCACCATGTACCAGATGGGGTCGCCCTTGGCGACTCTCGCACGGCAGTCCGTCGAGGAGATGGCGAGGGCGGGAACCTCGACGAGCGAGACACCGCCCTCCGGCAGGCCCTGGTCGGTCAGGTGGTGACCGGGGCGGGTGACGCCGATGAAGTGCGCGAGGGAGAACAGTTCCTCGGAGTCCCGCCAGGTGAGGATCTGGCCGAGGGCGTCGGCGCCGGTGATGAAGAACAGGTCGGTGTCGGGGTTGAGGGCCCTCAGGTCGCGCAGCGTGTCGACGGTGTAGGTGGGGCCGCCCCGGTCGAGGTCGATCCGGCTGACGGAGAACTGCGGGTTCTCGGCGGTGGCGATGACCGTCATCAGGTAGCGGTCCTCGGCCGGGGAGACCTTGCCGTGGGACTTCTGCCACGGCTGGCCGGTGGGCACGAACACCACCTCGTCGAGCTGGAACTGGGCGGCGACCTCGCTGGCCGCCACGAGGTGCCCGTGGTGGATCGGGTCGAACGTTCCGCCCATGACGCCGAGACGGCGCTTGCCCGTGTGGGCGGGGCCGTTGCCCGGGTGTGGCACCGGGCGCACCGGACCGGTGGGCATGTCCTGCTCTTCCATGCGTGCAGACCCTACCGGCCCGGTCCGAGGGCCCTGGCCGGGGACGGGGTCCCGGTTCAGCGGTCGCGGTTGAAGCGGGTGGTGATCCACAGCAGGAGCAGCAGGACGATCAGCGCACCGCCGCCGGTGACCGCCGGGTTCAGGCTGTTGTGGTTGCCGCCGTGCTCCTCGCCCTCGGCGGCGAGGGTGACGAGCTGGGCGGCGGCGAGATGGAGGCTCATCGGCAGGACCTATCGCGTGTGGGCGGGATGAAGATGTCGGCTCATCGTAAGCGGGCGGCCCGGCGGCGATCACCCCGGCACCGCCGTCGCGGCGGACGGGGAGGCGCCGAGCGCGCCCCGGGCGGGGAACTTCCGCGGCCCGTCAGTCGTCCTTCTGCTTGTAGCCGCGCAGCAGGAGCCATGCGGTCAGTGCGCAGCCCAGGAACATCACGATCAGAACGATCCGGAGCAGGTTGCCCGATCCGTGCTGCTGGACCGCGGTGCCGGCGGCCTCGGTCAGCCAGGTGGCCCCGGGGCGGTACTCCATGACGTGGTCTCCTTCGCTGTACTGCCCTTCCACGGTATCTCCGCCTAGGCTGGCTCCCGCCTCGGGGGCGACAGTGGCACTGACACGCACATGGGGGAAGACATGTCCGACGACGGCCGTGAGCACACCGGGCACGAGCGGGTGCCTGGCAGGCAGCGCAGGCGCTTCCCGGGGATCTCCTCGCGCGCCTACGAGCATCCGGCCGACCGGTCGGCGCTGGTGGCACTGCGCAAGCTGAGCGGTTTCGACACCGTGTTCAAGGCGCTCAGCGGGCTGCTGCCGGAGCGGAGCCTGAGGCTGCTGTTCCTGTCCGACTCGGTGCGTGTCTCGGAGCGGCAGTTCGCGCACCTGCACGGCATGCTGCTGGACGCCTGCTACATCCTGGACCTGGAGAAGGTCCCGCCGATGTACGTCACGCAGGACCCGCAGCCGAACGCGATGTGCATCGGTCTGGACGAGCCGGTCATCGTGGTCACCACCGGCCTCGTCGAGCTGCTCGACGAGGAGGAGATGCGGGCGGTCGTCGGGCACGAGGTGGGGCACGCCCTGTCCGGTCACTCGGTGTACCGCACGATCCTGCTGTTCCTGACGACGCTCGCCCTGAAGGTCTCCTGGATCCCGCTGGGCAACATAGCGGTCATGGCGCTCGTGACCGCGCTGCGGGAGTGGTTCCGCAAGTCGGAGCTGTCGGCGGACCGGGCCGGGCTGCTGGTCGGGCAGGACCTGCGGTCCTCCATGCGCGGCCTGATGAAGATCGCGGGCGGCAACCACCTGCACGAGATGAACGTGGACGCGTTCCTGGAGCAGGCCGAGGAGTACGAGGCCGGCGGCGATCTGCGCGACTCGGTGCTGAAGATCCTGAATGTGCTGCCCCGCTCGCACCCCTTCGCCACCATCCGGGCCGCGGAGCTGAAGAAGTGGGCCGGGTCCCGGGACTACCAGCGCCTGATGGACGGCCACTACCCGCGGCGCAGCGAGGACAAGGACACCTCGGTGAGCGGCTCCTTCCGTGAGTCCGCCGCGAGCTACGCCGGCGATGTGCGGACCTCCAAGGACCCGCTGATGAAGCTGGTCACGGACCTCGCGGGCGGCGCCGGGGACTTCGGCGGCCGGGTCCGCCGCGGTTTCGACGGCTTCCGTAGCCCGGCCCCGCCGAAGGACGGCCCGCGGGACGGTCGTGCGGACGGGCCGCAGGACGGCCCGCGGGGCGCGTCCGAGCAGGACGGGCAGGAAGGGCAGGACGGGCAGTAGCCGGACACCCGCCCCGGGCCGCGGGCGACCCGCCCGCGGCGTCAGACCTTCGGCTGGGCCTCGGCGGCCAGCGTGCCGCAGAGCGCCGCGGGGCTGTCCGCCATGTAGGGGTCGGTGCCCGCCGGGCCGCCGCTCCGGGCGGTCTGGCCGGACAGCAGGGGGCGCAGGTACGAGGTGGCGTCCTCGGCGCAGGACAGCGGGCCCGCCTGGGTGTGGGAGCCCGCCAGCCGGACCTGTCCCACGCGCAGGTCGTCCCGGGTGAAGCGGAAGGTCAGCTCACGGCGGACGGTGAAGAGGGACACGGCGGCGTCGGCGGTGGCACCGGCCGGGCGCAGGGCGTAGGCGAGGACCGCGTCGGCGCCGATCTCCAGCGTGGCGGCGTCGTGCTCGGCGACCCGCAGGGTGCCCTGGGCGCGGATCCGGTCGTCGGCCAGACGCGCCCGGGAGGGATCGATGCGCACCAGCCAGCCGGTGGGGGCGTGGCGGCCGTCCGCCGCGGGGTGGTCGAAGCTCCGGTCGAACTGGTCGAGCTGGTCGGAGTCGACGAGGGCCCGGACCGGGCGGACCTGGCGGCCGGTGAGGACATCGGGGTCCAGGGAGGAGCGGACCAGGTAGTTCCTGGCGATGCTCAGGGCCTCGGTGACCTGGCTGTCCGAGAAGTGCGCGGTGCTGCGGGAGGCGGGCAGCGGGATCCCCTCGGCACCGACCTCGAACCGGGCGGCCGGGCTGTGCGCGTACAGGTACTCGGCGTCGGCGGCCCCGGGCACCTCGTCCTGCGGGACCAGGGGGACGACGGTCATCCGCAGGGGCTCGGCGACGGACCGGACCCGCGAGGAGTCGTAGGGGTGGCGGACGCCCATGTAGACCGCGGTGCCGAGGGCGACGGCGATCAGCAGCAGGAGGAGCAGGACCTGCCGGGTCAGGCCGCGGCGCAGGGGCGGGCGGCGGCGTACGGCGGGCGCGTGGTCGGTCATGCGCTCCTGCGCCGAGTACTCCTGCAGGCGGGCAGCGCGGACGAACGACTCGTCGAACACGACGGATCGGTACTCGTCCTCGCCACCTGCGGGGCCGCCCTCGGGTGTCCCCTCCGGTGGGTCTCCAGGCCCGCCCATACTTTCAGGGTGGGTCCCGGGGGGCTCCGGTAAACGCACCGGTGTGCGACAACTTCTGGCAGGTTCTCGCCAGGAACGCGGGGCCGGCTCTCAGGGCGACCGGGGGACCACCGGGACCGCGGGGGGCGCGGTGTCGGAGGGGGCGGAGGGGCGGCCCTCAGCTCCCTGCTCCAGGCCGGTGGACGCGGGTGACGGCATCCGGTCGCGGGTGCCGGAGGAGGCGCCCCGGTAGACGGCGGCGAAGGCCAGCGCGACCATGCCGACGCCCATCACCAGCGCGAGCACCCAGGCGACGGGCCGGTGCCAGCGGATCTGCCCGCCGCAGGGCCAGGAGGCGCCGTGGTGGTCGTCGCGGGACCGGTCGTCGTCGAACTCGTCGTCGTCCTGATCATGACCGAATCCGGTGCCCTCGGGGCCGTAGGCGTCGTCGTAGCGGTCGCCTCCGGCGTGCGCGCGGCGGGCTTCCGCCTCGGAGGCCTCGGCCCTGGCCCGGGCAGCGGCCAGGAGGCGTTCGACGGCGGACGGCTCGTGCACCACGGCCGCCCGGACGAAGGCCTCGTCGAAGACCACGGAGGCGAACTCTTCGTCCGACACCCCGCGGTCGTGGTCGTCGTCGGGCTCCCAGCCGTCCGGGAACGGCGTGCCCCCCACGTCCTCCGGCACGGATCCAGAGTAGACCTGGGGGGTCAATTTGGGCAGACGGTACGGAAATTCATCCACCTGCCGAGACGGCTTTCCGCCAGGCCCGGCGCCGGTGGGCCGGCGGCCCGGTCAGCGGCGTACGTGCCCGTCGCCGGTGACGATGTACTTCGTGCTGGTGAGCTCCGGCAGGCCCATGGGGCCGCGGGCGTGCAGCTTCTGGGTGGAGATGCCGATCTCCGCGCCGAAGCCGAACTGGCCGCCGTCGGTGAACCGGGTGGAGGCGTTCACGGCGACGGTGGTGGAGTCGACGAGTTGGGTGAAGCGGCGGGCCGCCTGCTGGGAGGTGGTCACGATCGCCTCGGTGTGCCCGGAGGTCCACAGCCGGATGTGCTCGACGGCCTTGTCGAGGGAGTCGACGACGGCGGCGGCGATGTCGTACGACAGGTACTCGGTCTCCCAGTCCTCCGGGGTCGCCTCGACCACGGTGGCCTTGGAGTCCGCGGCGTGGGCCATGACCCGCTCGTCGGCGTGCACGGTGACTCCGGCCTCGGCGAGGGCGTCGAGGGCCCGCGGCAGGAACTCGGCGGCGATGTCCCGGTGCACCAGGAGGGTCTCGGCGGCGTTGCAGACGCTGACCCGCTGGGCCTTGGAGTTGATCAGGATCTCGATCGCCATGTCGATGTCGGCCTGCGCGTCGACGTAGACGTGGCAGTTCCCGGTGCCGGTCTCGATGACCGGCACCACGGACTCGCTCACCACGGTCCGGATCAGGGAGGCGCCGCCACGCGGGATGAGCACGTCGACGAGCCCGCGGGCACGCATCAGTTCGCGGACGGAGTCACGGCTCTCGCCGGGCACGAGCTGGGCGGCGTCCGCGGGCAGCCCGGCACCGCCGACGGCGTCCCGGATCACCCGGACGAGGGCGGTGTTGGACTCGTAGGCGGAGGCCGAGCCGCGCAGCAGGACGGCGTTGCCGGACTTCAGGCACAGCGCGGCGGCGTCCACGGTGACGTTCGGCCGGGCCTCGTAGATGATGCCGACCACACCGAGCGGGACACGGACCTGGCGCAGGTCGATGCCGTTGGGGAGGGTGGAGCCGCGCACCACCTCGCCGACCGGGTCGGGCAGCTTCGCGACGTCACGGACGTCCGCGGCGATGGCGCGGACGCGCTCGGGGGTGAGGGTGAGCCGGTCGACCACGGACTCGCTGGTGCCGTTCTCCCGGGCCTTGGCCACGTCCCTGGCGTTGGCCTCGACGATCTCGCCGGTGCGGACCTCCAGGGCGTCGGCGATGGCGAGCAGCGCGTCGTCCTTCACGGCGCGCGGGAGCGGCGCGAGACCTGCGGCGGCGGCCTTGGCCCGGTAGGCGGCCCGGGTGACCGGGGACATGGAGTCGTACGGCGAGAGCGTGGTCATGGGGGAAGGGTAGTGCGCGGCACCGGGCCGTTCAGCCGTCGTCCCACACCGCGAGACGGGGCAAAACGGGTGCGCCCGGCGTGGGACCGCACCGTGGGGCCGGGCTCCCCGGCGCGCCGGAGGCCGCTCAGAACGGGTGCACGCCCACCGGGGTCGCGGGCGCGGGGCCGTACCCCGCGGCGATGCGCTGGTGGTACGTCTCGCGGTCGATCACCTCGAGGCCGACGATCTCCCAGGCCGGCAGTCCGGCGCTCTGCCGGTGCTCGCCCCACAGCCGCAGCGCGACCGCGGCCGCGTCATGGAGGTCGCGGGCCTCCTCCCAGTAGCGGATCTCCGCGTGGTCGCCGGCGTATCTGCTGGTCAGCAGGAAGGGGTGGTCGTGGGCGAGCTGCTCAAGGGCGCGCCGCAGGTCGGGCAGCGGCACCTCCGCCCCGGAGACGCTGAGGGTGACGTGCCACAGCCTGGGCAGGTCCCTGGGTCCCTCGTGCGGCTCGTAGGTCTCTCCGGCCGCGACGCTCGTCAGAGCACCGCGGGACGCCGTCCCGGGGCGCGCTCGTCTCACGACGGCCTCCTTCTCGCATGACCCTTGACGGAACGTGTCCCATCAACATGTCCCCGGGAGAAAGTTGAGCAGGCCTCAGGGCTCCGTGTGGCGGTTTTACGGAACGTCCCCCACCGGAGGCGTCCCGTACGCCCCGTTCCGCTGGTGGCCCCGGGGGCGCGTCGAGTGGAGCAGCACCAGGTCGTCCCTGTGCACGACCTCGCGTTCGTACGCCGGGCCCAGCTCGCGCGCCAGCTCCCGGGTCGAACGTCCGATCAGCAGGGGAATCTCCTTGGCGTCGAAGTTGACGAGCCCGCGGGCCACCGCGCGCCCCCGCGCGTCCCGCAGTTCGACGGGGTCGCCGGCGGCGAAATCCCCGTCCACGGCGGCGATGCCCGCCGGCAGCAGCGAGGTGCGCCGCTCCACGACGGCGCGGACGGCGCCGTCGTCGAGGGTGAGAGAGCCCTGCGGGGTGGAGGCGTGCTGGAGCCAGAGCAGCCGGTCGGCGGAGCGCTTGCCGCTGGGGTGGAAGTAGGTGCCGGTGTCGCCGCCGGCCAGCGCCTCCGCCGCGTGGACGGCACTGGTCAGCACCACGGGGATGCCCGCGGCGGCGGCGATCTGGGCGGCCTCGACCTTCGTGACCATGCCGCCGGTGCCGACCCCGGCCCTGCCCGCACTGCCGATCTCGACCTCGGCGAGGTCCCCCGGCCCGCGCACCTCCGCAATCCGCGAGGTGCCCGGCCGGCTCGGGTCGCCGTCGTAGACGCCGTCGACGTCGGAGAGCAGCACCAGCAGGTCGGCGTGGACGAGGTGGGCGACCAGGGCGGCGAGGCGGTCGTTGTCACCGAAGCGGATCTCGTCGGTGGCGACGGTGTCGTTCTCGTTGACCACCGGCAGGGCGCCCATCGCCAGCAGCTTGTCCAGTGTGCGGGAGGCGTTGCGGTGGTGGGCGCGGCGGCTCATGTCGTCGCTGGTGAGCAGCACCTGGCCGACACGGACGCCGTAGCGGGCGAGGGATGCGGTGTAGCGGGCGACGAGCAGGCCCTGCCCGACGCTCGCGGCGGCCTGCTGGCGCGCCAGGTCCCTGGGGCGGCGGCGCAGCCCCAGGGGGGCGAGTCCGGCCGCGATGGCTCCGGAGGAGACCAGTACGATCTCCCGCTCCCCTCCGCTGCGCACCTTGGCGAGGACGTCGACGAGCGCGTCGACGCGGTCCGCGTCCAGACCGCCCGCGGCGGTGGTCAGCGAGGAGGAGCCCACCTTGACTACGATCCTGCGGGCCGCGCCCACGGCCTGCCTTGCCTCGGTCACCTTGCCTGCTGTCCCCTCGCCCCGTACCGGCCGCCCGAGCGGCGGTCGCCGCCTGTGCGGCAATCTACGCGAAGGGGGCCGGGCGGTGCGCGCCGGTCCAGCCCCCGGACAGGCGGACGGTAACCGTTCGCTCACGGTTCGCGTACGGCAAAAAGGTTGTACCCGTTGCCTATAGAAATTAAATCCTTCACCAACTTAAATTGACCGTCGTGTCACCTACTGTTCCCCACCCCAAGCGCATCCTGCTCCGATCGGGCAAGAGCCCCTATGACGTCTTCTCCGTGGAGCAGGCCCTCCACCAGGACGTCATCGCCACCAACTCCGGCAACCTGATCTTCCAGGACGCCGCGCACAAGATCCTCGAGACGCCGGACACCGAGGTGTTCTCGAACGGCGGACGCACCGAGGTGGCCGCGGCGGCGCGCATCAACGCGGAGTACGACGCGTTCGTCGTGCCGCTCGCCAACGCCTTCCGTCCGTCCTTCGAGGTGGCGCTGCAGCGGCTGACCCGCCTCATCTCGAAGCTGCGCATCCCCGTCGTGGTGCTCGGCGTGGGCGCGCAGACCGGGGTGGGCTACGACGCGACGCGGCTGAAGCAGATCGAGCCGACGGTGCGCGCGTTCTGCTCGGCGGTACTGGAGCGCAGCGCCTCGATCGGCGTGCGCGGCGACTTCACCGAGCAGTACCTGCGGGACATGGGCTTCAAGGACATCGAGGTCATCGGCTGCCCGTCGCTGTTCATGCACGGGCGCGACCTCGACGTGCGCAAGCAGGCCGACGGCCTCACCGCCGAGTCGCGGATCGCGATCAACGGCTCGCACAGCGCGGTGAAGAAGCAGGGCATGGGCCGGATCATCAGCCGCACCCACGAGCAGTACCCCAATCTGCGCTTCATCGGCCAGAACCTCTCCGACGCGCGCCAGCTCCACTGGCGGGACATGTCGGACCCGAACGCCGCGGTGACCGCGATACCGACGCACCCGGACCACCCGATGTACCGGGAGGACAAGGTGCGGGTGTACGTCGACCCGATCACCTGGATCGACGAGCTGCGCCCGTTCGACTTCTCCTTCGGCTCCCGCATCCACGGCAACATCGCGGCGCTGCTCGCCGGCACCCCCGCCACGGTGCTGTGCGGCGACTCGCGCACGCTGGAGCTGTGCCGCTACTTCGAGATCCCGCACCAGCGCCTGGACAAGGTCGCCAAGGACCCCGAGGCGGCGGACCCGGCCCGGCTGTACGAGCAGGCCGACTTCAGCGGGCTGACCGGAAACCACGCCGAGCGCTTCGACCGCTTCATCGGCTTCCTGGACAAGAACGGGCTGCAGAACACCTTCACGCACGGCGACGGTGGCGCCGCCTTCGAGAAGCGGATGCGGTCGCTGGCGTTCCCGCCGGGCGTGCGCCCCTGGAACGACGCGGACCTGTCCTCGCTCACCACCCGGTTCGGCTGGCTGCACACCCAGGTCGGCGAGCTGACCAAGGACAACGACCGGCTGCGGCGGGAGCTGGCCCGGTCCAAGCGGGTCAAGGACGCCGTCCCGGCGCCCGCGGCCTCCGTCTACCGGCGCGCCCGCCGGGTGGTGGGCCGGGCGCTGCACTCGGGCAAGTAGCGGGCGCGGTATCGGCCTCAGGCCGCCGCCGCGCCGATCCCGGCGCTCGGCAGCAGCCGCCTGATCCTGCGCAGCGCCCTGCGCGGCAGGGAACGGGCGGCCGGCCCGCGGTACCCCGGGAAGGCGCGGGCCTCCCGGGGTTCGGCCAGGTACACGTCGTCGGGGATGCCCGCGGCCTCGGAACGGAAGTGCGGGTAGGCGAGGTACAGGCGGGTGCCGCGCCTCTCCAGCAGCGCGGGGGCCTGCTTCCCGGCCCGCACGAACTCCACGACGTCCAGCAGCGGCTCCGCCCGCTGCTCGGCCACCAGGTGCAGCCGCAGCCGCTCGTGGACCTTCAGGCGGCGGGCCACCCCCGGCGTCCAGTAGGCGTCCAGCAGCGGCTTCGCCAGCGCGAGCTTGTTGCGGCGGACCGCCTCGCCGTCCTTGAGGAACTTGGGCCCGAACTGCGGCAGCAGGGTGATGAGGAAGGGCCGGACCATCAGGTCGTCGCGCCGGGGGCCGGCCGGGACCATGTCGGCGATCAGCTTCATCAGGGCGCGCGCGGAGTCGAAGCGCAGCGTGTAGCTGCCGGTCTTCGTCACGTGCTTGCCGTCCTCGCGGCCCACCAGGTAGTAGCAGGTGTGATCGGCGAGCACGGAGACACCGTCCGCCCGCAGATAGGCCTCCAGGGTGAACAGCGCGTCCTCGCCGGTCCACAGCGACTCGTCGAACCGCATGCCGTGCCGCTCCAGCAGTGCGCGGCGGAAGAGCTTCTGCGCGCTCAGCGTGAACTTTATGTTGGAGGAGAAGACGTCGGTCCGGTCCAGGGTCCGGCCGAACATGGACCGCGGCGGCGTGCGGTTGACCCCCTCGACCCGGCCGAGGACGACGTCGGTGCCGTTCCGGTCGGCCATGGCGACCATGCGCTCCAGGGCCTCGGTCCCGAGCCGGTCGTCCGCGTCGAGGAAGAAGACGTAGCGTCCGGCGGCCTTGCCGAGGCCGACGTTGCGCGGGCCGCTGGGACTGCCGGAGTTCTCCTGGCGGACGACGGTCACCGGCATCTCCGCGCGGGCCGCGAACTCCTCCAGGTACTCCCCCGTGCCGTCCGTCGAGCCGTCGTCGACCGCGATGACCTCCATGCGGGCCGGGCCGATGGTCTGCGCCTCGACCGACGCCAGGCACTCCACCAGATACGGCATCGCTTCGTACGCCCCGATGACTACGGTCACATCAGGCTGCGTCACGACGGTCACGGTTCCCCCTTGTTCACAGGACATTTCCCCCGAATCACATCATTCGCAACCTGTTAGACGGGGTCCTGTCGGAGGCGGTTGTCTGACACGGAGTAATGAGTGAGGCACGCCACACGGGGCGCGGCGGCCGCACCCGAAGGTACGCGCGAGCGGTAAGGACTGCTCATCCGTGCGACAGGGGAGCGGTAAGGGAGACGTGAAAAAGGGCCTGCCCCGGAGTGCTCCGGGGCAGGCCCTTGCGGCGGCGCGGTCGTCAGACCGCGTTCACGTCGTCCGTGTCACCGGCGGAGGTGCTCCGCTGGGCCGGCAGCGCGGTGGTCAGCTCGGCCGCCTCCGCGGGGTCGATGCTGGCCGCGCCCACCCGCGACTGCTGGCCGACGTTGCGGGTCTCGGCCTTCCGGGCCAGATCGGCGACCGCCGCGTTGAACTGGTCGATCGACGTCGGCTCGTCGGGGCCCAGCAGGTACTGCTTGAGCTCCTTGCGGTCCGCGGCCAGCGGGTCGGCGGACGGGTCGCGGACCGCGTCCAGCAGACCGCCCAGCTCGGCCGCGCCGTTGGACAGGATCGTCGCGGCGCGCACGGCGGTGTTCTGCCGCTTGAACTCCTCGGCGCCCAGCTCACCGGAGTCCGTGACCGCGTACGGCTTGCCGCTCGCGATGAAGTCGGAGACCACCGAGGAGATGTCGGAGACCATCGCGTCGGAGACGTTGAAGCAGTCGTACAGGCGCGGCTCGGCACCGGTGATGACCCTGTGCTCGTACTCCGGGAAGGAGTTCCAGTAGGCGGCGTTCCACTCGGCCCGCAGCCCGGCGATCTCCCGGTGCCGCTCGACGTCGACGATCCCGTCGCGGGTGGCCTCGGCCTCGTCGCCCTTGTCCCCGCCGGCGCCGGCCAGCTCGGCGAGGCGGGCCTCGATCCGGGCCAGTTCGGCCCGCGCCCGCTCCTGCGCGGCGGTGTCGGTGGTGAAGCGGGGGTCGGCGGCGCGCCCGGCGGCGGCCTTCTCGACCAGGGCGGTGACGCGCCGGTGCGCGGCGCCGGCCTGGGCGCTGACGGTGCCGGTGAAGGGGTGCGGCTTGTACAGGACACGCACCGGCGGGTCGGCCTCGACCAGCTTCCTCACGATGTTCTCGCCGGCCAGCACGATCGAGGTGTTGCCGGGGTTGCCGTCCCAGCCCTCCCAGGTGGGGGCGTACAGCACGGTCGGGACGCGGCCGTCGGCGGCTCCGGCGCGGGGACCCTCGGGGCCGCCCTGCCAGGTGGCGATCGGCGCGAGCTGCGGGCGGCCGACCTCGACGATGTCCTCGTCGCGGACGCCGACGTCGGCGATGGCGTAGCGGTCGCGGCCCGCCCGGCCGGCGGTCCACACCTCGTCGTACACCTTGCTGTACGGGTTGACGCTGGCCAGCTTGTCGCTGTCGCCGTGCCCGATGAAGACGTGCTTCATGGTGGGCACCCGCAGCAGGTGGATGTTCTTGCCCACGTTGGCCGCGTAGAGCGCGACGCGCACCGTCGACAGGTCCAGGTTCATCAGGTGCACCCCTCCGGGCACGCAGATGACGGGGACGGTGGTGGGGGCGAGGTTGTTCAGGATGGCACGCTCGCGCAGGATGATCAGCGGCCGGGTCTCGAGCTGCTCCATCGTCTCCAGCCACATGTTGACCTGGTACGCGGAGTCCTTGGAGCCGGAGAAGTACAGGACCGTCTCAGGCTTGTGGGCGGCCAGCCAGTCGTCCACGGCGGCGAGCACGGTCTCGGCCTTCGGCGGGATCCGCCGGCCGCGCACGTACGGCAGCAGCACCGCGACGTACAGGCAGCCGAGGGCCACGGTGATCCCGGCGCCGACGAAGCCGACGAAGGCGTCGTCCAGCGCGGCGGAGACCAGGAGGCCGGCGACCGCGAACAGGTCGAGGTGCAGCATCTTCTCCGCGGAGCGGTGCAGCAGGCCGCGCGGCGGGGCGTCCGGGACGCGGATGCGGGACTTCAGGTCGATGTTGCGGGTGGCGACCGGCATCCGGCGGCGGTTGCGGATCAGCGTCACGAGCGCGCCGTGCGGGGCCTGCAGGCCGTAGAAGGCGATGAAGCAGGCGACCGCCGCGTAGAAGACCAGGTTGTCCGCGAGGGACATCCGGGCCAGCAGCAGGATGAGCAGAAGCTGCCGGATCAGGAACCGGATCGACAGACCGGCCCGGACCTTGCTCAGGCGGTTGATCAGATAGCTGCCCTTGCGGTGCAGAAAGTGGTCCGCCAGGTACGTCACGGCGGCCGCGACCACGAAGGCGTACACGCTGGGAAGGAGCGCGGCCAGCATGAGGCAGGGGAAGCCCAGCATCATGAGGGCCGCCGCGGCCAGCTCGGCCGCGCTGCCCACCCGGGCGACGCGAATAGCGGTGGATATCACGGAGAAACCTGCTCTGAGAGGGGGAGTGCCGGTTTTGTTCGGTATCGCCGTAATTGCACGGGAATCGCGGGCTTTACCGATTACTGGGAGAGGTACGGACTCAGGCCTCTGCGAACGCCCAGTGAATGAGCGAGCGCAGAGGCCTGAATTCCCGAAAGCTATTTACCGCGATTATTACACGCCGTCCTGACGGTCCAGCACCGTGGCGAGAGCCTGCTCGAAACCGGAGGCCTTGGCGGCGCCCGCGGTCGGGTCCTGCTGGCGGACGTCGATGACGTGGCCGGTCAGCTCCGACAGCAGCACGTCCAGGGAGGTGCGGGCCACCGCCTCGGAGGAGAGCAGCGAGCCGGCCGGCTCCTGGCCGAACGCCTTGGTGCGCATCGGGGTGGCGGTGCGCTCGGGGTTGATGCAGTTGACGCGGATGCCCTCGGCCGCCCACTCGTCGGACAGCGCCTGGGTGAGGTTCACCATGGCGGCCTTGGTGGAGGAGTAGAGGCTGTACTCGGCACGGCCTCGGGTGTAGCTGCTGGAGGTGTAGAGCAGGAGCTGGCCCTTGGTCTCCGACAGGTACTTGTAGGAGGAGCGGGCGATCTGCACCGGGGCCAGGTAGTTGACCTTCAGCGCCTCCTCGATGGTGGCGTTGTCGGTCTCGGCGAGCTTGCCGATGCGCAGCACGCCCGCGGTGTTGACCACGTAGTCGATCCGGCCGGTCTCCGCGTACGCCTTGGACAGCGCGTCGTCGACCTCCTCCGGGTTCTCCACGTGGGTGCCGGTGGTGGAGCGGCCCAGCGCGTACACGGAGGCACCGTAGGACTCGGCGAGTTCCGCGATGTCCTTGCCGATGCCGTAGGAGCCGCCGAAGATGACGACCGTCCTGCCGGTCAGCAGCTCGCGGTAGGCCTCCTCGCCGTTCTGCTCCGGGGCGGCCGTCGAGGCGAGCTGGAACAGCTTGTCGGCGATGAAGACGTCGACCGGCTGGGTCACCTTCATGTTGTACTCGTCACCCGCGACGACGTGGATCGGCACGTCCGGCAGGTACTTGAGCACGACGGAGCAGTCGTCCGTGGCCTGGAAGTTGGGGTCGCCGGAGGCGACCTCGTAGGCGCGGCGGATCGTGGACAGCTTGAAGGCCTGCGGGGTCTGGCCGCGGCGCAGCCGGGAGCGGTCCGGGATCTCGGTGATGAACTCGCCGTCCTCGCCGTGCGTGCGCGTGACGATGATCGTGTCCGCGGACGGGATGGCCACGTCCACGGCCTGGAAGCGCTCCAGCGCGGTCACGCAGTCGTCGATGACGCGCTGCGAGAGCAGCGGGCGCACGGCGTCGTGGAAGAGGACGTTGCTGTCCTCGCCCTCGGCCAGGCCCTCACCGAGGGCGGAAATCGCGCGCTCGGTGGTCTCGTTCCGGGTCGAGCCGCCCTCGATGACCTTCTTGACCTTGGTGAGGCCGGCCTTGGCGACGATCTTCTCGACGTCCGGCACATAACCGGGCGCCATCAGCACAATGATGTCGTCGATCGAGTCGGCGTTCTCGAAAGTGGTCAGCGTGTGCTCGATGACTGCCTTGCCGGCGATCTTCAGCAGCTGCTTGGGGATCGAAAGACCCACCCGCTGGCCGGTGCCACCGGCCAGGACGACTGCGGTGGTTCGGGGCTTGGCTATGTGCTGTGACACAGGCTGACCTACCTTGGGGCGACAGGGAACGTTCGAAATGGTCCCACTTCGGGTAACCGCTGTGCAAGGTGAGTGACGTCCCATGCATATGTGCGCGCCACCTGTCATTCACCTTGCGCCCCCGGTGATTGGGCGACGGCCTCCGCGAACCTCCGTGGAATTGCTGTGAGTAAGTCCACAGGTCTCTCACGGGCCCCGTCGGGAGGGGTGTTCAGCGGCGCCGCAGCCGTTTCAGGCCACGGTGCCCGAGGACCCGGAGGAGCTCCCTCGACGGCGTCCGGTGGACCCCGCGCGCGCCGGCGGTCCCCGCGCCCCCCGCGGCGGCCGCCGCGAGTGCTCCGTACAGTGCCCGAGCCGCCGCTTCCGGGGCGAGCCGGGGCTCCTGGGGCGACGGTACCGGCTGCTCGGGCACCGTGGACAGCGGGCCCGGGTCGCCGAGGACCCGGACGCCGAGCGCCCCGATCCGCTCCGCCGCCGAGGCGCCGATCGCGGCCGCCGCCTCGGCCGCCCAGCGGGGGGTGGCGATCCTCACGTCCGCGGGCGCGGGCTCGTAGGTGTTCTTCATATGCGTCACGGCGCCGTTGCGGACCAGCCGGGAATACAGCCCGTCGGGCAGCCCATTGCCACGGAATTCGACGTTGAGGTTCCGCAGCATTTCGGTCTCGGCCAGGGTGAGGGATCGATTCACGGTGTCCGGAACCGGCCGCAGCAGATTCTCCGGCAGTCCGAGCAGTGCCTCGAAGGCGCGGTTCAGCCCGCCGCGGTCGCGGTCGTCCACCACGACGACGGTGACCCGTCCGGGCCCGGCGGCCCGGGCCCACCGTGCCACGAGCCGGTCGTGCCGGTGACGCCGCCAGAAGCTGGGGGTGGGCCGGTCGTACGGCGGCTTGCGCAGCATGTGCTCCAGCCAGTCCTCGTATCCCATGCGCAGGCCGTTCTGCACGTACTGCTGCCACTGCGAGGGCATGATCCTCGCCAGCGGGCGCAGGGTGACCAGGACGTGCACGCGGTCGCCGCCGAGCTGCCCGACGATCCGGGCGATCGTGGCGTCGTCGGGGGCGTCGGCGAAGAACTCGCTGCTGATGACCGAGGTGCTCGCCCCGGTGGCCCGCACCCGCTCCAGCAGCCGGGCCCAGTGCCCCTCGGTGGGCACGGTGTCGCCCATCATCCCGGGCCGGCCGCAGGCGGCGAGGGCGGCCTCCATGGGGTGCCTGCTGTGCGCGGGGAAGGCCACGCCGTGCTCGCCCATCCGCTCGCGCGCCGCGAACAGCGCGCCCTGGACGGCGGTGGTCCCCGTCTTGTGCGGGCCGATGTGCAGCAGCCGGGTGCCCGCGGGCAGTGGCGCGGGGATGTCGCTCGTGCGGTCCGTCTCCATGGTCAAGGGACGGTAGGAGCCCTGCCTGAGGACGGGCTGAGCGGAACCTGGGACCCGGATGAGTCCCCGGGCCCCGCTCGCACCGGTCCACGGCGCGCCCGGGTGGCCCGCGTCACACGGTCCGGACGCCGGGCTCGTCCGACTCCACCCGCAGCCGCGCCAGGGTGCGCGCGCCGGACCGCGGCGTCAGGACCGTGTCGACGATCCGGACCTGGGCGTCGAGATGGGAGCGGCCGATGTCGAAGAGGTGGTAGCCGCGATGGGCGTCGATCACCTTCCAGTGCGGGTTGTCCGCCTTCAGCGGGTCCCACTGGGCGTGGAAGGCCGCCTGGTCCTGGTCGCCGTTGCTGGAGACGGAGGTACCGACGAACTCGGCGCCGACGACGGCGGACCCGGGGTCGGCGAAGTCCTCCCTGAGGTCGCTGATCATCGTCAGGTGCCGGTCGCCGCTGAGCACGACCGGGTTGCGGACCCCCGCGAACTCCCGCAGCAGGGCATTGCGTTCGGCCTGGTAGCCGTCCCAGGCGTCGTAGTACCAGAGCTTGCCGTCGCCGGGCAGCAGGTCGGTCTCGGCCATCATGATCTGCGAGGCGACGAGGTTCCAGCGGGCCGGTGAGCCGTGCAGCCCGTCCAGCAGCCACCGCTTCTGCGCGGCCCCGAGCATGGTGAGCGACGGATCCTCGGCACCGGCCGGGCTCGTGGCCTGGTCGCTGCGGAACTGCCGGGTGTCCAGCACGTTGAGCCGGGCCAGGCGCCCGAAGTCCAGGCGGCGGTACATCTGGATGTGCGGGCCGTCCGGGACGGCGGTGGCGCGGACCGGCATGTGCTCGTAGTAGGCCCGGTACGCGGCGGCCAGCCGGGCCGTGAACGCGTCGTGCGACTGCTTGCCGGGGTCCTGCGGCACCTCGCCGGCGTAGTCGTTGTCGACCTCGTGGTCGTCGAAGGTGACGACCCAGGGGGCGTTCGCGTGCATCGCGGCGAGGCCGGGGTCGGTGCGGTACTGGGCGTAGCGGTTGCGGTACTCGGCGAGGGTGTACGGCTCCCCGATGCCCTCGTGCCGCCGTACGGCCGTCGCGGACGGCGTGGACTCGTAGATGTAGTCGCCCACGAACAGGACGACGTCCGGGTCCTGGGCGAGCATGTCGGCGTACGGCGTGAAGTAGCCGTGCTGCCAGTTCTGGCAGGAGGCGAGCGCGACGCGCAGGGCACCGCCGCGCCGGTGGGGGTGCGGCGCGGTGCGGGTGCGGCCGGTGGGCGAGAGCTGCCCGCCCGCCCGGAAGCGGTACCAGTACCGGCGGTCCGGGCGCAGCCCCCGTACGTCCACGTGCACACTGTGCCCGAACTCGGGACGGGCCTGGGCGGTGCCCCGGCGGACGGTCCGGCCGAACCGCCCGTCCTCGGCCAGCTCCCACTCCACCGGGACGGTCGTGTCCGGCATCCCGCCGCCGTTCAGCGGGTCGGGGGCGAGCCGGGTCCACAGCACGACGCCGTCGGGCAGCGGGTCCCCGGAGGCCACGCCGAGGGTGAACACGCCGTCGGGCAGCGGGGTGGCGGCGGCGCGGGCGGTGCCCGGCAGCCAGAGCTGGGCGGAGGCCGCGGCGCCGAGGACGGCGGCGCCCGCGGTCAGAAGGCGGCGCCGGTCGGGCTGCGGTGCTGCACCGGTCATTCGGCTGACTCCCTTGCCACACGGACCTCTTGGGCTTCACTCGCGGACCCTCGCAAGCTCCCACGGCCGGACCGCCCGGCCGTCGAACGGCAGCATTCGCGTGCATGACAAGTTGGCGGACAGCAGAAGACCCGCCGCGGCACCGGCTCCACAGGGACAACGTGGGGGTGCCGCGGCGGGTCACGAGAAGTCAGAAAGGTTCCCGGCGCTTGACGTTCAGGCCAGGGGTCCGGCGCGTGAGTTCAGGCCGGGGGCCCGGCCTCGGGACCGCCCGGTCGCCACGGCGACATGACCGTGCGGCCCGGACGGGACCGAAGTCCCGCTCCGGGCCGCACGGTCCGGCTCACCGGGGAGCGGCGGGGGCGGCCGGCCCGGCGCCGGGGCCTCTCCCGGCGCACCCGGCCCCGCGTCCGCCCGGTCCTACTCGAACGGGTCGAACTCGTCGTACTCGCGCAGCGCCTCGTCCCGCTCGGCCTGCCGGTCGCGCCGCCGCTGGGCGGCCGGCCGGGCGGCGTCGAAGCGGTGGTCCTCACCGCGCCGGCCCAGCATCTCGGCGCCGGCCATGGCGGTCGGCTCCCAGTCGAAGACGACCGCGTTCTCCTCGGGCCCGATGGCCACGCCGTCGCCGACGCGGGCGCCCGCCTTCATCAGCTGGTCCTCGACACCGAGGCGGTTGAGCCGGTCCGCGAGGTAGCCGACGGCCTCGTCGTTGTTGAAGTCGGTCTGGCGCACCCAGCGCTCCGGCTTCTCACCGCGCACCCGGAACACCGGCTCGCCGCCGACCTCCTCACGGGTGACCGTGAAGCCCGCGTCGTCCACGGCCTTCGGCCGGATGACGATCCGCGTGGCCTCCTCCTTCGGCCGTGCGGCCCGTGCCCTGGCGACCAGCTCGCCGAGCCCGTACGTCAGCTCCTTCAGGCCGATGTGGGCCACCGCCGACACCTCGAAGACGCGGTAGCCGCGCTCCTCCAGGTCGGGGCGGACCATCTCGGCGAGGTCCTTGCCGTCCGGCACGTCGACCTTGTTCAGGACGACGATGCGGGGACGGTTGTCGAGGCCGCCGTACTGCTTCAGCTCCTCCTCGATGATGTCCAGGTCGGAGACCGGGTCGCGATCGGACTCGAGGGTCGCGGTGTCCAGCACGTGCACCAGCACGCTGCACCGCTCGACGTGGCGGAGGAACTCCAGGCCCAGGCCCTTGCCCTGGCTGGCGCCCGGGATCAGGCCCGGCACGTCGGCGATGGTGTAGACGGTCGAACCGGCCGTGACGACACCGAGGTTGGGCACCAGGGTGGTGAACGGGTAGTCGGCGATCTTCGGCTTGGCCGCGCTGAGCACCGAGATCAGCGAGGACTTGCCGGCGCTCGGGTAACCCACCAGGGCCACGTCCGCGACCGTCTTCAGCTCCAGGACGATGTCCCGCAGGTCCCCCGGCTCGCCGAGCAGCGCGAAACCGGGCGCCTTGCGGCGGGCGGAGGCCAGCGCCGCGTTGCCGAGGCCGCCCCGGCCGCCCTGGGCGGCGACGAACGAGGTGCCCTGGCCGACCAGGTCGGCGAGCACGTTCCCGGCCTTGTCCAGGACGACGGTGCCGTCCGGCACGGGCAGGACCAGGTCCTGGCCGTCCTTGCCGGAGCGGTTGCCGCCCTCGCCGGGCTTGCCGTTGGTGGCCTTGCGGTGCGGGGAGTGGTGGTAGTCGAGCAACGTGGTGACCGACTGCTCGACGGTCAGGATCACGTCGCCGCCGCGGCCGCCGTTGCCGCCGTCCGGGCCGCCGAGCGGCTTGAACTTCTCACGGTGGACGGAGGCACAGCCGTGGCCTCCGTTACCCGCGGCGACATGCAGCTCGACGCGGTCCACGAAGGTGGTCATGGTTCATGCCTCCAGAACTACGGTGATGTCTCTTGCGTAACACGCGAAAGGCGGACCCGCCTTCCCGACCGGGAAGTGAGGTCCGCCTCGCGAAAGGTTCGAACGGAACGCTCGGGTCAGGCGACCGGAACGACGTTCACGACCTTGCGGCCACGGTGGGTACCGAACTCCACCGCGCCGGGCTGCAGCGCGAACAGCGTGTCGTCGCCGCCACGGCCGACGCCGGCGCCCGGGTGGAAGTGGGTGCCGCGCTGGCGGACCAGGATCTCACCAGCGTTGACGACCTGACCGCCGAAGCGCTTCACGCCGAGCCGCTGGGCATTGGAGTCGCGACCGTTCCGGGTGGACGATGCGCCCTTCTTGTGTGCCATTTCTCCTCAGTCCCTTACTTCGCAGCCGCGGGGATCTCAGTGACCTTGATCGCCGTGTACTGCTGGCGGTGGCCCTGGCGACGGCGGTAGCCCGTCTTGTTCTTGTAGCGCAGAATGTCGATCTTCTGGCCCTTGTGGTGGTCCACGACCTCGGCCTGGACCTTGATGCCGGCCAGCACCCACGGGTCGCTGGTCACAGCGTCGCCGTCGACAACGAGCAGGGTCGAGAGCTCGACCGTGTCGCCAACCTTGGCGGTGGAAATCTTGTCAACCTCAACGATGTCGCCGACAGCAACCTTGTGCTGGCGACCACCGCTGCGCACGATGGCGTACACGCGGATCTCACTCTCTCGCTCGGGAACGGCACCCCCGCAGTCCAGCCGCCCGGGCATGGACACGGACAGCCTCTCCCGGCCACCGAGGTACCCGGGAGGAAGAGGTTTACGGGGATGTGGCGTGCCAGTCGACACGCCGACGGTCAAGGGTACGGGGCCACGGCCGAAGGGGTCAAACCGGGCCCGGCGGGTGTGGGGCCGGTCACGTGGACCGGCCCCACACCCCAGGGCGTCAGCCCTCGTCGCCGGCGGGGACCGTGGCGGTCTTCTTCGCCGCCGTCTTGGCGGCGGCCGTCTTGGCGGTCTTGGCCGCCTTCTTGGCCGTCGTCTTCTTGGCGGCCGTCTTCTTCGCCGCGGTCTTCTTGGTGGCCGCCTTCTTCGCCGTGGCCTTCTTGGCGGTCTTGCGGGCCGTCTTCTTGGCCGGAGCCGCCTCCTCGACGGCCTCCTCGGCCACCGGGGCCCCGGTCACCGTCGCGGCGGCGGCCGTGGACTCCTCCGGCGCGGCCGACGGGACGACCGTCACGGCCGCCTCCGCGGACGCGGTCGGCGCGGTGGCCTTGCGCACGGCGCGGCGGCGCGGGCGGGCCGGGGCGGCGCCCTCCGCCTCCGCGGCCGGCGCCGGGGCCTCGGCCGCGGGCTCCTCCACCGGGGCGGCGGGCTCGGTCTCGGACACCGTCAGCACGGCGGCCTCGGCTCCCGCGGGGGAACCGGCGGGCGCCGACACCTTCCGGGTCGCCCGGCGGCGCGTACGCCCCTTGGGCGCGGCCTCCTCGGCCACGGGCCCGGCCTGCGGCTCGGGGACCGTCTGGTCCTCGGCGGCCGCCGGCTCGGCCAGCGCCTCGGCGGCAGGCTCGGGCCGCACCGGGAGCGCCGCCGCCTCGTCGGCGGTGACGTCCTGGGCGGTCGGCGCGGAGGCGGCCGGGGCCACCTCCGTCCGCGGAGCGCTCCCGGTCTCCGGAGCCTTGTCGGCCTTGTCGGCCTTCGGGGCCCTCTCCGCCTTCGGCGCACCCGCCGGCGCCGAGGCCCGGCGGCTCGCGCGGCGGCGGGACCGGCCGCGGCCGGCCGCGGCCTCCGCCTCGGCGACGCTGCTGTACAGCTCCTCGTCCGGCGTGAAGTCCGGGCCGGGCAGCGCGACGGGCTCGGCGAGCTCGGCGGCCACCTCGACGGCGGTCTCCGCCTCGGGCTCGGCGGCCTCGCCGCTCTCCCCCGCCACGGCGGCGGTCTCGTGCACGTGCTCCTGGGCGTCACCGCCGCGGCCGCGCTTCTTGCGCTTGCCGCCACCGCCGCCGCCGGCCACGGCCGGCTGCTCCATGTGGACGATGACACCGCGGCCGTTGCAGTGGACGCAGGTCTCGGAGAAGGACTCCAGCAGCCCCTGGCCGACCCGCTTGCGGGTCATCTGCACCAGGCCGAGCGAGGTCACCTCGGCCACCTGGTGCTTGGTCCGGTCCCGGCCCAGGCACTCCAGCAGGCGCCGCAGCACCAGGTCCCGGTTGGACTCGAGCACCATGTCGATGAAGTCGATGACGATGATGCCGCCGAGGTCGCGCAGCCGGAGCTGGCGCACGATCTCCTCGGCCGCCTCCAGGTTGTTCCTGGTGACCGTCTCCTCGAGGTTGCCGCCCTGCCCGGTGAACTTGCCGGTGTTGACGTCGACGACGACCATCGCCTCGGTACGGTCGATCACCAGCGAACCGCCGCTCGGCAGCCAGACCTTGCGGTCCAGCGCCTTGGCGAGCTGCTCGTCGATCCGGTAGGTGGCGAAGACGTCGACCTCGCTGGTCCACTTCGACAGCCGCTCGGCGAGGTCGGGCGCCACGTGCGAGACGTAGCCGTGGATGGTCTGCCACGCCTCGTCGCCGCTGACGACGACCTTGGAGAAGTCCTCGTTGAAGATGTCGCGGACGACCCGGACGGTCATGTCCGGCTCGCCGTAGAGCAGCGTCGGGGCGTTGCCGCTCTTGGCCTTCTTCTGGATCTCCTCCCACTGCGCCTGGAGCCGCTCGACGTCACGGCGCAGCTCGTCCTCGCTCGCGCCCTCGGCGGCGGTGCGCACGATGACGCCCGCGTCCTCGGGGACGATCTTCTTGAGGATGGTCTTCAGCCGGGCCCGCTCGGTGTCGGGCAGCTTGCGGCTGATGCCGGTCATCGAGCCCTCGGGCACGTACACGAGGTAGCGGCCCGGGAGGGAGACCTGGCTGGTCAGACGGGCGCCCTTGTGGCCGATCGGGTCCTTCGTCACCTGGACGAGCACCGACTGGCCGGACTTCAGGGCGGCTTCGATGCGGCGCGGCCCGTTGGCCATGCCGAGCGCCCCGAAGTTGACCTCACCGGCGTAGAGGACCGCGTTGCGGCCCTTGCCGATGTCGATGAAGGCGGCCTCCATCGACGGCAGCACGTTCTGGACCTTGCCCAGGTAGACGTTGCCGACGTACGAGGTCGACTGCTCCTTGTTGACGTAGTGCTCGACCAGCACGTCGTCCTCGAGGACGCCGATCTGGGTGCGCTCGCCGTGCTGGCGCACCACCATCACGCGCTCGACGGCCTCCCGGCGGGCCAGGAACTCGGCCTCGGTGATGATCGGGACGCGGCGGCGGCCCTGCTCGCGGCCTTCGCGGCGGCGCTGCTTCTTGGCCTCCAGACGGGTCGAGCCCTTGATGGACTGCACCTCGTCGGACGGCTCGGCGGGCTTGCGGGGCTCGCGGACCTTGACGACCGTGCGCTCCGGGTCGTCGGTGGTCGGCTCGGCCTCGCCGCCGCTCTCGCCGGCGCGGCGGCGACGACGGCGCCGGCGGCGGCTGGAGCTGGAACCCCCGGACTCCTCGTCCCGGGCCTCCTCCGCGTCCTCGTCCTCCTGCTCGGCGGTGTCCTCGGCGTCCTGTGCCGCCTGCTCGGCGGCCAGTTCGTCGGAGTCGGTGTCCGCGCCCTCACCGGCCTCGCCCTCGGCGGCGTCACCGCGACGACGACGGCGGCCGCCACGGCGGCGACGGCGGCGCGAACCGGACTCCTCGGAGCCCTCGGCCTCCTCGCCCTCGTCCCCCTCGGCGAGGTCCTCGGCGGACTCCTCGGTCTCCTCCGCCTCCACCTGCGCGGGCCGCGTCTCCTCGGCGGCACCCCGGCGGCGACGGCGGCGGCGCGCGCCGGCCTCGGCGCGCTCGTCCGCGGACGCCCCGGTCTCCTCCTCGGGCTCCTCCGTGCCGGCGGCCTCGGCCGCGGCCTGGGCGGCGGCCCGCTGCGGGGTCTGGAACTGCGGCTCGGCGAACACCGGCGCCTGGAACACGGCCACGGCGGGCCGGGCCGGGCGGCGCGGCGCACCGGCCTCGTCGGCCTCGGTCTGCGCGGGTGCGGCGAATCCGGTCGCGGCCTGCCGGACGACCCGGCGACGGCGACGCGGGGCGGCCTCCTCGGCGGGGGCCTCGGCGGCGGCCTTCGGCGCCTCGGGTGCCTCGGCCCCGGCGGCGGGAGCCGTCGCGGGAACCTCGGTGGCCTCGGTCGCCTCGGTGGCCTGCGGCTCACCGGCGGGCGCGGAGGCACCGCGGGTGGCGCGGCGGCGGGTGCGGCGCGCAGCGGCCTCATCGGCGGCCGGGGCGGCCGGGGGCTCCTCCGCCACGGCCTCCGCCTCGGCGGCGGCCGTCACGACGGTCTCGGCGTTCTCGTCGGCGGCCTTCGGCGCCTCGGGCGCGGACGCACGGCGGGTCGCCCGGCGGCGGGTACGGCCGGCGGGGGCGGCCTCCTCCGTCGCGGCGGGAGTCTCGGCGGCGGCCGGGGCCTGAGCGGCGGGGGCGGCCTCGGCGGCCTCGGGGGCCTCGGGGGCCTTCGGCTCACCGGCGGGCGCGGAGGCGCGCCGGGTGGCACGGCGACGCGGGCGGGCCGGGGCGGCGGCTTCGGTCGCGGCCTCGGACTCCGCGGCCGCCGCCGTCTTCGCCTCGGTCTGCGCGGGCTGGGTCTCGGCGGCGGTCACCACGGCCTCCGCCTCGGCCGGGGCCCCGGCGGGCGCGGACGCACGGCGGGTCGCCCGGCGGCGGGTACGGGGCGGTGCGGGTTCCTCGGTGGTGCCGACGGTCTCGGCGGCCTCCGCCGGCTCGGCGGAACCCGCGGCCTCGG
>NZ_JALLIN010000080.1 GCF_023630175.1 Streptomyces cellostaticus
GGCGTGGACGTTGATGATCCGGCCGCCCTCGCGGACCTTCTGCGTGAGCGCGTCGACCCAGACGAACGAGTGCGGGCCGGCGTCCAGGGGGCGGTTGCGGAAGGCGGCGACCTGCTCGTCCAGGTGCTTGGCCATCGCGCTGACCTGGGACTTCGACAGCTGGGTGACGCCGAGGGACTCGGCGAGTTTCTCGACCCGGCGCGTGCTGACGCCGAGCAGGTAGGCGGTGGCCACGACGCTGATCAGGGCCTGCTCGGCCCGGCGTCGGCGTTCGAGAAGCCAGTGCGGGAAGTAACTGCCGCTTCAACTGTGCACGTAAGCAATGGGCTTGACTAGATCGTCCCTCCGGCGACCCGGATGTAGAAAAAGAGCCCCAACCAGGCAAGCCAGAATGCGCCCATAACGCAGCGCGTGCGGATTCCGAAGTATCGCCGGATTTTCCTGCTTTGAACCTGTGTCAACTGGTCAGTGGGCGACTGCGGTCTCTCTGCCGCCCGGCCCGTCATGTCCCTGGCGAAATCGCGCGCCGCCAGACCGAGCAGCAAGCCGCCGAGTATGAACGCGCCGATCCGCAAGGCCGTCCGTGCCCGCGGACACTTCCCGAACGAGCAGGCCTGAAGTGCGTCTACATGGCCATCATGAGTCTCGACCCCACCGGCCAGGGGCACAAACGCCGGACCCAACGATGGAAGGCCGCTCTCAACGCCTTCGACATCACCTTCGACGGACGGCTCTCAGCCGCTCGCCGCTGAACCTCTGACACTCCAGAACCACCGTTCACCGGACAGACCCGCTCAGCGGCAGTCGCGCCCCCTGATGACTTCCAGTTCGTAGAGGCCGCCCCCCTCTTCAGCCTCGGTTCGGATCACATGGATCTGTCCGCTGGCATCGCAGTACCTGCCCGTACCACCGGTGATGGCGATGAAGTACGGCGGCGAAGGATCACGAGTCGCGTTCTGCCAGGTGATCTCCCCCTTCTCGAGTACGTAGGCACCGTGGCATGTGATGGTCTGATCGGGGGTCGAGTCGACCGTGACGCAGTTGGTCGTGACGAATCCGACCTTCCTTCCCTTCTTGTCGTAAAGGTCTGCAGTGCTGTTGGGGAACCCTCCCTGGGAATTCTGGGTGGTGAGGGTGATCTTTTCCACACGGTATTCGTGGTCTCCGTCGTGTTGAGTACCCGCGACGGCTGCTGACGCGCCGAGCGCGACAGTAAGAATGGCCACTGCTGTAGACGATGAGGCCAGCGACACCTTCACTTGATTCGTCCTTCCGGTAGGGCGAGGTCGGTTGTGCATCTATCCAATCCCGGAATGGATCCGCCCGCCTGCCCGCAAAGCTGAATGGGTGTTCGCATGCGAGATCGAACGGCGCGTTGGCGGGCGATTGCGGCAGTGAGGGTCTTCGAATTAGGGTGCGGATCCTTCTCGGGGAGTACCCAATGGACGGCGGATCCGATGATCAAGGAGACGCCTGATGAGCGGGAACAGGCGCGCGGCAGTGCCCGTGACGGGCCGTTGACCAGCACGGCGCCGTCCTGGACATTCTCGTGGCGTGCGCGACGCGAAGGCCGCGAAACGGTTCATGGCCAAGCTGATGAAGAAGCAGTCCCGCGTCCCGCGCGATGCTCACGCTGCAGTCCGCGCTCGTGCACGTCGACACCCTGATGGTGCAGCAGGCGCTGGCCGAGCCGGCGTGGGCGAAGAAGCTGCCGGACGAGGATCGGCGCGGCCTGACCGCCTTGTTCTGGTCGAACGACAGCCCGTGCGGTAGGTTCCGCCTCGATATGAGCAAGCGGCTCGGCCTCGGGCCGCCGGCTGCCGTGCCCCGCCCCCGCACCTTGGCGCACACGCCAGACCCGGCCGTCCCGGAGGGGCGGTAAGGGAGGTCACCGACGTGGCTGCCGGTCCTACAGCCAGGCGTCCGGTCCGGGGTCGCCGCCTCGGGCGCGGGTGGCCAGTCGCTGGGTGTAGTGCTGCCAGCCCTCCTCGTGTGCCTTGCAGGCTTCGGGGGTGGGCAGCCCCGTGTGGGTCAGACGCAGCAGGGTGCCGTCCTGGTCGGGCTCGAGGTCGATGGTGACGGTGGTGGAGCCGGGTGGCACGTCGGGCATCCCGCCGTGTTCCCAGCCCCAAGTGAACACGACACGGCGGTAGGGGTCGATCTCCACGAACGTGCCGGCGGCCTGGTTGTCGCCGGTCACGTTGGTGGTGTACGCGCCGCCGGGCTCGAAGGTGAAGCTGCCGTCCGCGCCCATCCAGGAGAGCCACTTGTCGCGGTCGGTGAAGAAGGAGAAGACGGTCTGGGGGCGGGCGGCGATACGCCGCTCCAGGGTCACCGAGGGTGAGCCTGCGCCTGCGCCAGGTCAGACGTTGACGCGCGAGTCACGGCCGACCGCCTGATCGGCGCACGGTCCAAGCACAGATGCGGCACGTCCTGGACGCGCTGGAGGCCAAGTTCCCCAAGGCCGCAGCCCACTTGGACGCCGCCCAGCACGACCTGCTCGCCTTCACCGCCTTCCCGCGGGAGATCCGGCGGCAGATCTGGTCGAACAACCCGCAGGAGCGGCTGAACCAGGAGATCCGCAGCCGCACCGACGTGGTCGGCATCTTCCCCGACCGCACCGCCGTCATCCGGCTCGTCGGGGCGGTCCTGGCCGAGCAGAACGACGAGTGGACCGAAGCCCGCCGCTACATGGGCCGCGAGCTCCTCGCCAAGGCCCAGCTCCACCCGATCGAGTCAGAATCCGACGACATCGTCCTGCCCACCGAACTCACCGCATAGCCTCAAAGACGAGATCACCGAGTGGCCGTCGATACACCACTCCAGCGGACGTGACCTGAAACAACGGAAAGAGCATTCGCGCAGGTCAGCGGCTGATGACCGTCCATCGCTGCTGATCCCGGCGTTGACTGGTCCGTTCCGGGACATCTGACGGTCACGGACGCCGTCGCACTCCGTCCGAGTCGCTGTTCAGCGAGTCGGAGAAGGAGCTCGGCGGCGTGCGCCCGGCGATGAACGCACGCGTCCTCGGAACACCGCTGCCGCGCCCGGCGAAGAGCCCTCGGCAGATCCCGGTCGGCACCACCGCGTGGGCCCACCGCATGGTTCAGGCGCGGGCCGAGACCATCAGGCTGCTCAAGGACACCGAGAATCCGGTCCGGTGATCCCGACATCGCTCTGCGGGTGGCCCCCGGCTCCGGCGCAGAACCCGGACAGCGGCGGATGCCAGCGTCCGGTCCGGACAGGGCCGCGTGCTCCTGGGGCGTCCTTGCCCCCAAGTCCCTCCTTCCGACCGTTGGATCGCGGGGCCGGGGACACCAGACTCTCCCTCATGACAGCCACCACCGAAGAACGCTGGGAGCCCGTCCACGGCGCTCCCTACCGCCCAGTCCCCTACCGCCCAGAGCGCATGGAGCCGGCGGAGTCCCTGAGCCGCTCGGCCGAGCTGCGCGACCTGATGCGGCAGCGGCGCACGGTGCGCCGGTTCTCCTCCGACCCCGTGCCGGAGCAGGTCGTTCGGGACGCCATCGCCTGCGCCGCCACGGCACCGTCGGGTGCCCACCAGCAACCCTGGACCTTCGTCCTGGTCCGGGACCCGGAGATCCGCAGGCGCATCCGCGAGGAAGCCGAGCGCGAGGAGCGGACCTCGTACGACGGCAGGCTCGGCGAGGAGTGGCTCGCCGCGCTGCGCCCGCTGGGCACGGACGCGGTGAAGACGCACCTCACGGACGCCCCGGTGCTGCTCGTCGTCTTCCAGCAGCGGTACTGGCTGGGTGAGGACGGAGCCCGGCGGAAGCACTACTACGTGGACGAGTCCGTGGGCATCGCGGTCGGCATGCTGCTGTCCGCCCTGCATCTGTCGGGGCTGGCCGCGCTGATCCACACGCCGAGTCCGATGCGCTTCCTCTCCGAGGTGCTGGGACGGCCCGAGAACGAGAAGGCGTTCGCGGTGATCCCGGTCGGCTATCCGGCGGCGGACTGCCAGGTGCCGGACCTGAAGCGGAAGGGCCTGGACCAGGTGCTGGTGGAGGTCTGACGGGCCGGCCCCGGGTGCCCGCCGGTGCGGGCACCCGGGGCGGTGTCCCCGTCCTCGATCGGGCGACCGGGGACGTGGACACCGGTCGCCGACGGCCTGGGAGGACCGTCGCCGTCGCTCGTGTCGCGAGCGCGGCGGTGAGCGCCGGAATCGCCGCCGGCCGGCACCGGCCCGCGCGGGTGCTCCGAGGCCGACGTGTCCGTCCGGCCCCACGGCGGACAGCCCGACCGTTCGGTGTGTCCGGCCGGAGCGGGCGCGGGAGGTCCCGCCCCGCGTCGGCCGGCGCGGCCTCCGGCCGCCCGCGTCCTGAGGTCACGTCCGGCGGCACCGGTCAGCCGCGATGCCGTGCCGACTCCTCGAGCCGCGCGACCAGTTCGCCGGCCATGGCCTTGATGGTCTCCAGCCCCTTCCGCCCCCAGGGCTGCGGATCCTGGTCGACCACACAGACCGTGCCGAGCACCACACCGGTGCTGTCTATCAGCGGCGCACCCAGGTAGGAGTGGACACCGATCGCGTCGACCACGGGGTTACCGGCGAACCGGGGGAAGTCCCGGATGTCCTCCAGCACCAGCGCCTTGCGGCGCTTGACCACGTGCGGGCAGATACCCATGTCGATGTCCCGCGGCATGACGCGGCCCGGCACCGGCTCCTCCAGCAACGGCGGCCCCGAGTGCACCGTGATGTCCTGAGCGGCGCTGTACAACCCGGCGAAGTACTGGCGGTCGGCGTCCAGGAAGAAGTTGACCCCGGCGTAGCAGCCGCCGGTACGCCGCGCCAGTTCCCGTGCGAAGGCGTCGAGTTCCGCGTCCGGACGGGCTTCGATTCCCAACTCGCGCAATCGCTCCGACCGGGCCCGTACCTCCGGGTCCGCCGGTGGGAGGAGCAGATGGCGCAGGGCGATGACTGATTCAGGCCCGGAGGAGGGATTGATCGGTGTCGCTGCCATGGGAACTCCTTGTCGTGAGCAGATACTGAACCAGTGCGAGCAGCACTCTGGTGCCCGAGCTCTGGACGCGGGCGTCGCACAGCACCACCGGGACCTCCTGCCTGAGGTCCAGTGCGGTCCGCACCTCCTCGGCACGGTAGCGGTGGGCCCCGTCGAACTCGTTGACGGCGACGACGAAGGGCATCTCGCGCCGCTCGCAGAAGTCCACCGCCGCGAACGAGTGCTCCAGCCTGCGTGTGTCGGCGAGGACGATCGCCCCGAGCGCCCCCTCGGAGAGCTCGTCCCACATGAACCAGAAGCGCTCCTGCCCGGGCGTCCCGAACAGGTACAGGACGTGGGACGGACTGAGCGTGATCCGCCCGAAGTCCAGGGCCACCGTGGTCGTGGCCTTGTTCTCCACTCCGTCGAGTCGGTCCGTGGCGGCGCTGACCGCGGTGAGTACCTCCTCGGTACTGAGCGGCTCGATCTCGCTGAGCGCGTTGACGAAGGTGGTCTTCCCCACGCCGAACCCGCCTGCGATCAGCACCTTGATGCCCACCGGCAGGGTTTCGGCGGGCGCCGGGTCAGAGTCGTCTGAGGAGGCCATCACGTATCGCTTCCAGGAGATCTCGATCGGGTCGTGCGTAGTGGTCCGAGGGGGCTGTGGGCGTGTCACCCGCGACCACTGCCCCTCCCTCGGCCAAATCGGACAGCAGCACCTTGACCACGGCGGCGGGCACCTGCATCCGAGCCGCGACCTCGGCAACGCTCACAGGCTGCTCGCACAGTGCCAGTACCTGGGCGTGCTCCAGGCCGAAGGCGCCCTCCGTCTGGACACCGGTGGCCCGCACCGTGGTCACCAGGGTGAAGTGGAACGTGGCCCGGGTCCGGCCGTCGCTCACGGTGTAAGGACGGACCAGCCGCCCGACCGCCTCGTCCATCAGCGGGCCGTCCGGGTGGACCGGTGTCATCGGCTACCGCACCGGATGCCGAGGCGGCGTGGCCAGGTGCGGGCGCACGCTCTTGACCATCATCGCCATCTCATAGCCCAGTACCGCCGCGTCCGCCTCGCGCCCGGCCAGGACCGCCAGGACCGCGCCGTGTCCGGCGGACGAGACGAACAGCAGCGACGTGCTGAGTTCCGTCACTATCTGCCGCACGTCGCCACCGTCGTCGAAGCGCCTGCCGGCGCTGCGCGCCAACGAGTACAGCCCACTGGCGAGGGCCGCCAACTGGTCCGCGGCGTCGGTGTCGAGCCCCTCTGCCGCCTTCACCAGGCCGTCCGAGGACAGCAGCAAGGCGCTTCGGGTGTGCGGCACCCGGTTCACCAGGCCGGTCAACAGCCAGGAAAGGTCTTCGTTCGCCACGATCGTGTACTCCTCTTCGACGTAAGGAAACGGCTTGCTGGACGGGGTCCGGGCCGGCGGGGTGGCCCGGACATCAGGGAGTATCCGCTTCCTCGGCCCTGCGCAGTCCCGTCTGGAAGGCGGCCATCAGGCCCGGGTCGTGCGCGATGTCCTCGCGGGCGCCTGGGCCGGGAACGGGGTGCGACGGTTGGTCGGCAGGTTCCTGACGGCGGCGCTGCGGCAGCTGAGGACGGTCGTCCTCGCCGTCGGAGTGCGTCGTGGAGGGCTGGGCGTCGGCGTCGGCGTCGGCGTCGGCGTCGGCGTCGGCTACAACGTCGGCCTCGGCTTCGGGCATGGGCATGGGCATGGGCGTGTCCGCGACCACGGTCGCTGTCGCCGCCTCGGACACCGCGGGGCTGTGCGTCGCCTCGTCGGTGGACCCGGCGGCGTTGTGCACGGGCGGCGGTGCCGCCGGCTGGGTGCCGAGCAGTGCGCTGGGCAGCACCATGACGGCCTGGGTGCCCCCGTAGACGTTGGTCTGCAACCGCACCGCGATGTCGTGCCGCCGGGCCAGGACGGACACCACGTACAGGCCGATACGGCCGTCCTGCAGCAGTTCCTCGAGGGCGACCTTGTCGGGTGCGCCCAGAACGGTGTTCATCCGGGCGCGCTCGGCAGCGGACAGGCCGAGGCCCCGGTCCTCGACCTCGACGGCCATCCCCGCGGCGACGGGCTCCACCCGCACGTGCACCGTGGTCTGGGGCGGTGAGAAGACCGTCGCGTTCTCCAGCAGCTCGGCCAGCAGGTGGACCACGTCGACCACGGCGTGGCCGCTGACCGTCCCCTCGATGGGAGGGACCAGCTTGACTCGGGCGTACTGGTCGATCTCGGCCACCGCGGAACGCAGCACGTCGGTCAGGCCGACGGGGCGGGTCCACTGCCGGTGGGTGTTCGCGCCGCCGAGCACGGCCAGGTTCTCGGCGTAGCGGCGGATCCGGGTGGACAGGTGGTCCACCCGGAACAGCCCCTTCAGGAGATCGGGGTCCTCGACCTCGTTCTCCAGGCTGTCCAGCAGGCCGATCTCGCGGTGCACCAGGGACTCCAGCCGACGTGCCAGGTTGGCGAACACCTCGAAATGAGCCAGTTGGGAGGCGTGTTCCGCGCCGCCCGCACCGGCGGCGGACTCCAGCAGGGCGGCCTCCGCCTCACGCTGGGCAGCGGCGATCTCGGATCCCAGTCGGGAGAGTTCGTCCGGCCCCTTCTGCGCGGGCGGTTCCGGCCGGCGCGGCGCCGTCGGCTCCCCCGTCCGCAACCGGCCGCACAGCGACCGCAGTTCGGCCCTGCCCTCGGCTGTGGCACGGGTCAGCTCGGTCAGCTCGGCCCGGTTCCGGTCGGCCGCACGGGACAGTTCCGCCCAGTGCTCGGTGACCGCACGCGCCTGCGCGGACGTCCGCCCGCCCGCGATCCCGGCCGCCATGGTGCCGATGAGGACCACGCCGCCGGCGACCGCGCCGGGATGCACGCCGTCCAGGTGGCCGTCGCCGACCAGTACGGTGGCCACCGCGCCGGCCACGGCGACCACACCCGGCGGCAGCACCGACCACAGCACGAGACGCCGCCTCAGGGACCGGGCTCGCGGCTCCGCCGTCACAGGGGAGGGCATGGGCGACGACGGCTGGTCGCCCAGCGGTATGAATGGATCAGGCATAAGTGTCCCAGGACAGTACGAAGATCAGGCCGAGCGCGCACGGTACCGCGCACCAGGACCCCCGTGTCAGCCCCTGTCGTGTACAGAGATCGATCTGTTGCCCTTCCGAGCGGCCCGCCTCGCCCGGACCGGGACCGCCGACCGGCCCGACGCCGTCCGGGGGCACGCCCGGCCCGCCGGCCGGATGCGGGACGGTGTTCCGGACGACGGGACTCCGGGTCAGTGCCCCGGGCGCCCCGGCGGGAGGCGCACGGGCGGTCCGAAGCGGACCGGCACTCCCGGGGCGTACAGTACGCTGACCGGCTCGTCCACGGGGGGTGTGAGCCCGGCCGCCGCGACCACCGACGCGTCCCAGCCGAGCAGGCCGCACCGCCGGAACGTCCAGGCCGGGTGGGCGTTGGGCAGGTAGTACGTGTGTCCGAGCACCCGCTCGTGCAGACCCCAGCGGCAGGTCAGGAACTCGTCCAGCGGTCGTGGTGCCACGGACTCGTGGGCCACGTCGATCCGGACGTGGGCGTCGGTGCGGCTGCTGCCGCGCCCGCGCGTGCGGTACAACAGCCGGTTTCCGTGCCAGCGGCGCGACGTGCGCGACCAGCGGTACGGCAGTCCGAAGCCCGCCCGGGCCACGAGCACGGGCAGCAGCCGGTCGCAGTCCAGCGAGCGGAACACCACGCCTCGGCGCCCGCACGCGTCCCGGCTGTAGAGGCGCACATTGACCTCGGTGAACGTGCCCAGGTGGGGCAGTGGGGGTGTGCGCCCGACGGCGAGGCCGTACATGCGGAAGAAGACGAGGCCGACGTAGGTGCGGCCGTCGAGGAGATCGGGAGCGGTTCCGGACGGCAGCAGCCGCGCGACCTCGAAGGGGTCCGCCTCCCAGTGCAGGAAGACGAGGTCGTGCCACGACTGGCGGAACAGCACCCGGTGAACCGGGCGGGGCGGGAGGGCGCCGAGTGGTTCCGGGTGCCCGGCGCCGGCCGCCGGCCGCCGCAACGCGCTTCCTCGATGTTCATGCGACCTCCCGGCGGCCGTATCGCTCACCATGGGACCCGCGGGCCGCGGACCTGCCCGCCGGAACGTTCTTCCGGACCTTTTCCCACCAAGACCGTGAAGAGGTTGCAGATGCGACCCATCGGATCTTTCGGGGCCACCATGATCGGCCGGGCGCGCACGGAGTGATCAAGCTGCCCATCCGGGACGACAGGTTCGGGCGGTGTGGTGTCACTAAGCGACATGTCGGCGCGTGGCCGTGCGGATTGCACTGGAATGGCGCGTCTCATACCGAGCCTGGGGGAACGATGACGACGAGTGACCTGGCCGCGGCACGGCCACTGGACTCAGCCGGCGTGGTCCCGCCGCAGCCCTGCCGGTGCGGGGCGCCGGGCCGGGCGACGGGTCCGGGAGCCGCCGAGGAGAAGTTCCGCGGCCTGCTGGAGGCGGCGCCGGACGCGATGGTCATCGTGGACGACAAGGGCCTGATCCGCCTGGTCAACGCCCAGACCGAAGCCCTCTTCGGCTACCGCCGCGAGGAACTGCTCGGCCACCCCGTCGAACTCCTCGTCCCCGGCCGCTTCCACCGCCACCACACCGAACACCGCGACGCCTACACCCACAACCAGCAGGTCCGCCCCATGGGTGCCGGACTCGACCTCTACGGACTGCGCAAGGACGGCACCGAGTTCCCCGTCGAGATCAGCCTCAGCCCCCTCGAGACCGCCGACGGCCTCCTCGTCTCCGCCGCCGTACGCGACGTCAGCGAACGCAAGGCCGCCGAGGAAAGGTTCCGCGGCCTGCTGGAGGCGGCGCCGGACGCGATGGTCATCGTGGACGACAAAGGCCTGATCCGCCTGGTCAACGCCCAGACCGAAGCCCTCTTCGGCTACCGCCGCGAGGAACTGCTCGGCCACCCCGTCGAACTCCTCGTCCCCGGCCGCTTCCACCGCCACCACACCGAACACCGCGACGCCTACACCCACAACCAGCAGGTCCGCCCCATGGGTGCCGGACTCGACCTCTACGGACTGCGCAAGGACGGCACCGAGTTCCCCGTCGAGATCAGCCTCAGCCCCCTCGAGACCGCCGACGGCCTCCTCGTCTCCGCCGCCGTACGCGACGTCAGCGAACGCAAGGCCGCCGAGGAGCGCATCACCGAGCTCGCCGCGCTGGTCGAGTCCTCGCAGGACGCCATCCTCGCCAAGACCCTCGACGGACACATCACGTACTGGAACGCCGCGGCCCAGCGGCTGTACGGGTTCACGGCGGACGAGGTGCTGGGGCGGCACGTGTCCGTGCTGGCGCCGCCCGAACGCGGGGACGAGATCACGGCGCTCCTGAAGCGGCTGCGCCGGGGCGAGAAGGTCGAGCACTTCGAGACGCTGCGGGTCACGCGCTCCGGGGAGCTGCTGGACGTGGACGTCACCCTGTGGCCGACCCGGGGCCGCAACGGCAAGGTCGTCGGGGCGTGCGCGATCGTCCGGGACATCAGCGACCGCAAGCGGGCCGAGGCCGAGCTGACGGAGCTGTACGAGCAGCAGCGGCACATCGCGCTGACGCTGCAGCGCAGCCTCATGGGCACACCGCCCGCCATCCCGGGCCTCGCCACCGCCAGCCGCTACCTTCCGGCGACCCAGGGCGCCGGGGTGGGCGGCGACTGGTTCGACCTGATCCCGCTGGGCGCCGGCCGGGTGGGGGTGCTGATCGGCGACGTCATGGGCCGCGGCCTCGAGGCCGCCGCCGTCATGGGGCAACTCCGCTCCGCCGCACACGCGCTGGCCAAGACCGGTGTGCAGCCGCGGCAGCTCATGCAGACGCTGGAGAGCGTCGTCGCCGACCTCGACGTTCCGGACCAGCTCGTCACCTGCTGCTACCTGGTGATCGCCGCCGACACCGGAGAGGTGACGATGTGCTCCGCCGGCCATCTGCCGGTCCTCGTCACCGCGCCGGGCCGGAAGGCCAGGGTGCTCCCGGCACCCGTGAACGCGCCGCTGGGAGTCGGCGGTGTGATCTACGAACAGTGCCGCACCACGGTCGCGCCCGGCGCCACCCTCGTGCTCTACACGGACGGGCTGGTCGAGACGCCGGGCACCGACATCGAGGACCAGCTCACCGAGCTGATCGCCGCCCTGGACAAGCTGCCGGACACGCCGCCCGACCTGGAGGCCGCCGCCGACCACGTCCTGTCCACCCTGCTCCCCGGCGCGGACGGGCACGACGATGTCACGCTGCTGCTGACCCAGCTCCCCGCGGCTCCGCTGGCCACGGTGGCGACGGAACTGCCGGCCGCCGCCCAGTCCGTCCGGACCGGCCGCGACTTCCTGGGCAAGACGCTCGTCGCCTGGGACTGCACCCGCACGGCGGACGACGCCCTCCTGCTGCTCTCCGAAATCCTCACCAACGCCGTGCAGCACGCCCAGGGCCCGATCGGCGTGCACGTGCGCCGCACGGACACCGCCCTGACCGTGGAGGTCAGCGACGGCGGTCTGCATCTGCCCCAGCCCCGGCTCGCGGCGGAGGACGACGAGTCCGGCCGTGGTCTGCTGCTCGTCCGCGCGCTCGCCGACGACTGGGGCGTACGCCCCACCGACGAGGGCAAGACCACCTGGTTCAGCCTCAAGCTGTGAGAGCCGGTTCCGGTCCCCGGGGCGCACCGGGATGACAGGGGCGGCCGTCGCTGTTGTGCACCCCGGTGGTCGACGGCGTACCGAACCGGGACGTACAGTACCCCTAGGGGTATTTCTCGAGGAGTGATCGTGGAACTGGATCTCGCGGGTGCGGAACTCAAGTCCGTCCTGAACCGTCTGCGCCGCGCGCAGGGCCAGATCTCGGGCGTGATCCGGATGATCGAGGAGGGCCGGGACTGCGAGGAGGTCGTCACGCAGCTCGCCGCCGCGTCCCGGGCACTGGACCGGGCCGGGTTCGCGATCATCGCCACCGGCCTGCAGAGGTGCATCACCGACATGGAGGCGGGCCGCAAGGACGGCGAGGACCCGGAGCAGATGCGGACACGGCTGGAGAAGCTCTTCCTGTCGCTGGCCTGAGCGGCGCCGGGCGGACGAAGCGGCCGAGCCGGCTCGCGCCGCCCGTTCGCCGGCCCGCCCGTCGCCCTGGTGGACACCCTCGGCGCCCCGGTGCCCCGTGCGGGGCACGGGGAACCGCGGGGCGCCGGCGAACGGCGGCGTCCGGAACGCCCCGCCCGTGCCCGGCACCGGATTCCGCGCGGAGTGCGGCCGTCCTCCGGGGAGAGGCCGGCTGCCCGCGCCGCGCCCGGTTGACCGAGGCCCTGAGAATTCGGTCACAGGGCCCGTGCCGCCTCCCCTCTGCCTCCCGATGAGGAAGCACACCATTTTCGGCCGTTGCCGATCTTCACGAGTGGCTCACATCTTCTTCCGCTTCCCGGGTGCTTGACCGGTCTCACCGGCCATATCACCGAGTGGCAGGGCCTGTTGGCCCGGACTCCGCTTCACAGAGCGACTTTGCGCCACGGTCGGAATCGGCCCTTCTGCCGTTGTTTCCCGTGTGCCTACAGTGACGGGCGCCCATCTCAGGCACCGGACCCGACCCGTCCGGCGCGGGCGCCGACCATCCACGGGGACCATCGATCCGCGACTCGCCGGCAGAGCGCACGCACCCACCCCTGCCCGCCCACGCACCGGGCGAACGGGAGCGCGTGGGCGCGGCCGGGTTCGCGCACGCGCGTGCCGCGTCGGCGCGGCGGAAGCGGCGGCACCTCCACGAGGTCGTAATCCGGACCCACCAGTGAGGAACACCCATGCGCAGAACGCTGACCGCCGTCGGAATCGCCTCAACCGCCGTCGCTCTCGGCGCGCTTCTCGCCGGCCCCGCCGCCGCCGCGACGACGAAGGCCACCACCACGTTCGACGTCGCGTTCCCCGGCCGCAAGCCGCAGACGGAGTACTACGTCGAGAACAGCGCGGCCCTGCGCAACGGCAAGCTCACCACGCGGTCGATGACGTACTGGCAGATCCTCGACGACCAGGTCATCGACAACTCCAAGCGGTTCACCAGCTTCAAGATCACGAGCCGGGTGGAGGAGCGTCTCACCAAGACCGGCGAGGACCACGTCGTCACCAGCAAGACCTGCGACCTGACCAAGCTCGTCAACGACAACTACACCTGGTTCCTGGACGAGCCCGCGAACAACTGCGTCGCTCCGTCGCCGGTCTACGACGGTGAGCTGTTCTGGTCGACCGACGCCACGATCGTCTACGACATCGAGGGCGACGGGCACGGGGCCTTCACCAAGGAACTGACGGGCTCTCCGCTCGTCCACGGCTGACACAGGCCCCTCTCGCTCCGGGCCAGGGTGCTCCACGCCGTACAGGTGGGCCGACGTGACCAGTTCGCCTCCAGCCGGTGCGGCCCCTTCGCCCGACAGCACAGCTCAGCAGCACAACTCCACATCAGCACGGGGAAATACGGGGACACTCTCTTGAGAGCAACAAGACACAGACTCGCGCCGCCGGCCGCCCTGGTGGTCTGCGCCGCGCTCACCGGCACCCTCATACAGGCCGGTCCCGCGCTCGCGGCGCCGCGCCCCGGCTCCGCACCGGGCCGGTCCGGGCCGACGTCGCCCGCACGCGTCGCGCATCCCGACAGCCT
>NZ_JALLIN010000081.1 GCF_023630175.1 Streptomyces cellostaticus
CCCCCCCCACCACTCCGTCCGCATACGTTCGTCCCGCTGTGAGCCGCCGGGTCGAAGGCGGCTTCCCACTCGGAGATCGGGGGTGAACACGTGCGTATCGGACTGCTTACGGAGAGTGGCTATCCGTATGTGGGTGGTGACGCCGGGCTCTGGTGCGACCGGCTCGTGCGCGGGCTCGCCCGGCACGAGTTCGACGTCTACGCGCTCAGCCACGGCCGGCAGCGGCGGGACGCGGACCGGATCCCGCTTCCGCCGCAGGTACGCCAGGTGCGCACCGCTCCGCCGTGGACGGCCGAGGGCGGCGGGGTCACTCCCGGCCGGCGCGCGCGCCGGCGCTTCGCCGAGTGCTACGGCGAACTGGTCGAGGCCCTCGGCGGCGGACCCGGCGCCGCCTCGGACCCGGCCGCCGGCACCGGGTCCGCCCACCAGGCGGACCGTTTCGGCAACGCGCTGTACGGCCTCGCCGGACTCGCCCGGGACGAGGGCGGACTGAGCGTCGCCCTCCGCTCCGACGCGGCCCTGCGCACCCTGGAGCGCGCCTGTCGCGGGCCTCGCGCGCCGCGCACGGCGCGTGAGGCCCGCGTCGCGGACCTGCTCACGGTCGCCGCCCACCTCGACCGCGCCCTGCGCCCCCTCTCCCTGGACTGGTACGGCGACGACGGCCTCGGCGCCGCCGACCTCTGCCACGCCACCGCCGGCGGCACGGCCGCCCTGCCCGGACTGCTCGCCCGGCATCTGTGCGAAGTGCCCCTGCTGGTCACCGAGTACGGCGTACAGCTCCGCTCCCACTACCTGGCCCTCGGCCCCGACGCCGCCGCCCCCGCCGTACGCGCCCTGCTCGCCGCCTTCCACGGCCTGCTGGCCGGCGAGGTCTACCGGCGTGCCACCCTGCTCACCCCCGGCAACGCGCACACCCGCCGCTGGCAGGAACGGTGCGGTGCCGACCGCGACCGGATCCGCACCGTGCACCCCGGCATCGACGCCGGCCGTTTCACCGAGGCCGGCGAGTCCCCGGACCGGGCCGATCCGTACACGCTCGGCTGGGTGGGAGGCGTCGAGCCCGCCAAGGACCTCGTGTCCCTGCTGCACGCCTTCGCCGAGGTCCGCAGGGCGGAACCAGCGGCACGGCTGCGGATCGTCGGCACGCCCACGGGTGCCGAGGGCGAGGCCTACCTCGGCCACTGCCGGGCGCTCGCCGCGCAGCTCTTCCCCGACGAGGCGGAGGGCGCGCACGCGGTCGGCGACAATCCGGTCTCCTTCGAGGAGATCGGCGGCCCCGAGGTGCCCAGCCTGCCCGACGCGTACGCGGGCGCCGTCGTCGTCGTCCTCTCCAGCGTCGTGGAAGGCTTCCCGAACACCCTGGTGGAGGCCATGTTCAGCGGCCGCGCCACGGTGTCCACCGACGTCGGCGCGGTGGTGGAGGTGATCGGCGGCACCGGCCTCGTCGTACCGCCGCGCAACCCACGGGCGCTCGCCGAGGCGTGCGTGGCGCTGCTGCGCGACCCCGAGCGTCGTGAGCGCCTCGGTGCCGCCGCGCGCGCCCGGGCGCTCGAACTGTTCACCGTCGCGCAGAACATCACGGCGTTCGACTCCATCTACCTGGAGATCGTCTCGCGCTGCCCGGTGCGCCGGGTCGTCCTCGGCGCGGCCGGTGACCCGTTGCCGTTCGCCGCCCCGGCCGAGACCCATGTCCCCGTCCGCTGGACCGGCCCCACGGCCCGGGAACGCATCCGGGAAGCGTCCGGCCGGGCACCGGTCGCCCCGCTCCACATGATCTCGGGAGCGGCGTCGGAGGGGGCACGGTGAGCGGCACGGAGGGCGGTGCCCCGAGGAGACCCGGCTGGGCGCCGGACACCGGCGGCGACAGGGACGTCATGCACCGGCCGCACGACACGGACGCGCCGCACGACACGGACGCGCCGAGCGGTACGGCCGGAACGAGCGGAACGCACGGCCGGAGCGGCGCCGGCGCGCCGGGCGGCGCGGACGCAGCGAACGCCATGGACCGGTCGAGCGGGCTCGACCGCCCCGGGACGCCCACCGGCGGCACGGCCTGGGACGAGCCGTCGCGGCGATGGCTCACCGGCGCCGCGACGGCCGCCGAGGACCGCACGGACCCGGGCGCAGCTTCCCCGGCCCCGGCCCCGGCCCGGAGCAGTGCGGGCGCCGCTCCCGGAGGGACCCGCACCACCCCCTTCCGGCGCGGCACCGCCGACCCCGTCAAGACCCTGCTGCACCGTCACCGCGAGCTGTGCGAGCGGGCCGTGGACCCGCTGGAGATCGCCGCCGGACTGGAGGCGCACGGCGTCAGCGACCGGACCGCCGCCAGGTTCCGCCACCGCGACGTCTTCTCGCTCGCCGAGGAGCTGTACGCGCGCGTGCCCCGCGACGGCGCACCGCCTCCCCGTCCCGAACCCGGACGGGCACCACGGGTCCGGGCCGGCTGGGTGCTGCTCACCCTCCTGCCCGGAGCCCTCGCGGCGACCGCCCTGACCGGACTGCGGCTCACGCACGGCCGGATCCGCCCGCTGGTGGCCGCCGCCGGTGTCCTCGCCCTGGCCGCCGCGACGCGCGCCGCCCTGCGCCGCGGTCCCCTCGCCGCGGTGCGCGGCCCGGTCTCCTGGCGCACGGCGGCCGGCGTCCGCGCGTGGACCCTCTGGCTGCTCGGCTACGCGCTGTTCGGCGACGGCCTCCTGGAGACCATCGCCGCGGGCGGGCCCGACGCCCTGCCCACCGGCGCCCCCGACGGGCCCTGGCCGATGACCGCCGCACCCGTCCTCGCGCTCGCCCTGGCCTGCGCCCCGGCCGCCTGGTGCGCCCACCTCCTCGCCTCCGGGGCCCGCCGCAGGCTCGCCGGCAGCCGGGGACTCGAGGACTTCACCAGCGCCGCCCGGCCGCTGCTGGCCGGTGTCCTCCTCCTGTTCCTGGCCGCCCTCACCGGCCTGCTCGCCCTGTGCGGCACGGTTCTGCACGAGAGCGCGGCCTACCCGAGGGGCCTCGCCCTGGGCGCGCTCCTGCTGCTCGCCCGCCTCCTCGTGGCGCACCGCCGGTGGCACGGCCCGGTGCTCGCCCTGGGCGCCGCCGCGGCCACCGAGGCGGCGGCGCCCGCCCTGCTGCTGGCCGCCCGGCTGCCCGGCTGCGCCCCCCTCGCCGCGCCCGTCGACACCCTGGTGGGCGCCTGGGGCCCGGCCGCCGTGCCGACGCTGGCCTGCGGCGCCGCCGCGCTCGCCCTGCTGGTCCACGCGCTGCGCACCCTCACCCGGGCCTCGGCCCACGCCCCGGCGGGAGCACCTGAGTGAACCTTCCGCCACCGGCCCCGACCGTCTCCGCCGCCACTCACCCCGAGCGCGCGGCGGCACCCGGCCACGGCCACGGCGTCCGGCCCCCCACCGCAGGCCACCGCATCACCCCTTCGAAGGAGAAGACCAGATGACCACCTCCCGACACGGAGCGCCCGGAGCGTCCGGAGCCTTGGGAGCCGCCGGAGCGCACACTCCGGGAGCCGCCCGATGAGGGTCCTGCTGATCGGAGCCAACGGATACATCGGCCGCTTCGTCGCCGACCGCCTGCTCGCCGACCCGGCCGTCCAGCTCACCGCCCTCGGCCGCGGCGACGACGCCGACGTCCGCTTCGACCTCGCCTCGGGCAGTCCGGGAGCGCTCACCCGCTTCCTGGACGCGGTGCACCCCGGCGTGGTCGTCAACTGCGCGGGCGCCATCCGGGGCGGCGCCCGCGACCTCGTCCGGCACAACACCGTCGCCGTCGCCACCGTCTGCGAGGCGCTGCGCCGCAGCGGCTGCGGCGCCCGGCTGGTGCAGGTCGGCTGCGGTTCCGAGTACGGCCCCAGCCAGCCCGGCTCCTCCACGGCCGAGGACGCCGTGCCCCGCCCCGGCGGTCCCTACGGCGTCAGCAAACTCGCCGCGACCGAACTGGTCCTCGGCTCCGGCCTCGACGCCGTCGTCCTGCGGGTGTTCTCGCCCGCCGGACCCGGTACCCCGGCCGGCTCGCCGCTCGGCAGGCTCGCCGAGGCCATGCGCCGGGCCATGCAGTCCGGTGACGGCGAACTCAAGCTCGGCGGACTCGGCGTCCAGCGAGACTTCATCGACGTCCGCGACGTCGCACGCGCCGTGCACGCCGCCTCGCTCTCCGCGGCCCAGGGCGTCATCAACATCGGCTCCGGCCGCGCCGTCCGCCTCCGCGACGCCGCCGCCGTCCTGGCCCGGGTCGCCGGATACGGAGGCGCCCTGCACGAACTCGACGCGCCCCCCGGGCCGCTGCGCGGCGCCATCGGCCACCCCCGCGCCGACTCCGAGCACGCGGCCCCGGTCGCCTACCCGTACCCGGACGGCTGCGGTGGCTGGCAGCAGGCCGACGTGCGCACCGCCCGCGACCGGCTCGGCTGGCGTCCCCGGATCAATCTGGAGGAATCCCTCGCCGACATCTGGATGGAGGCGGCATGCCGCATCTGACCAGCGGCACTGCGGGCACCACGGGCACCGGCGTCCGCACCGGCCTGGGCATCCCCGGTTACGCCCACCCGCTGCTGGCCCCGGCCCAGTGGGCCGAACTCGCCCGCCCCGGCACACCGCTCGACTGGGTGGTGATCGACGTGGCCGCCGGACCGGGCAGCCGTCCCGACCCGCACTGCCTGGAAGCCGTGGGCCGGCTGCGCAACGGGGGTGTGCGGGTCCTCGGACACCTGAACCTGGCCCAGGGCATCCGCCCTCTCGGCGACCTGCTCGCCGACGCGCACCGCCACCTGGAGTGGTACCGCGTCGAGGGCTTCCTGCTCGACCGGTGCCCCACCGGGCGCGGCCATCTCCCCGAGGTTCGGCGGGCGGTCACCGCCCTGCGGGCGATCGGTGACGCCGCTCACATCGTCCTGGGCCACGGCAGCCACCCGCACCCGGCGTACGCGGAGAACGCCGACCAACTGGTGACGTTCTCGGGCCCCTGGTCCCGCTACCGCTTCTCGCAGGCGCCCGAGTGGACCGCCGACTATCCGCCCGACCGCTTCTGCCACTTCGTGCACGGCGTGCCACGCGGTCATCTGGAGGAGGCGCTGCGCGTCGCCCGCTGGCAGGGCGCGGGCACGATCTACCTCACGGATCGCACCGACCGCGGCGGCCGGGCCGACCCGTGGGAGACGATGCCCGGCTACTGGGACGAAATCGTCTCGCGGATCGGAACAGGTGTCTCGGAATGAAGAAGGCCGTGGCAGTGTTACGGGGAGAACAACCGTAGTGATCGACCGACCAACGGAGTCCCCGTGTCGCTGCCACCCCTGGTCGAGCCAGCCCCTGAGCTCACCGTAGACGAGGTCCGCCGGTACTCCCGCCACCTGATCATCCCCGACGTGGGGATGGACGGGCAGAAGCGGCTGAAGAACGCCAAGGTGCTCTGTGTGGGTGCCGGCGGCCTGGGCTCGCCGGCACTGATGTACCTGGCCGCCGCGGGCGTCGGCACGCTCGGCATCGTGGAGTTCGACGAGGTCGACGAGTCGAACCTGCAGCGCCAGATCATCCACAGCCAGTCCGACATCGGCCGCTCCAAGGCCGAGTCCGCGCGCGACAGCGTCAAGGGCATCAACCCGTACGTGAACGTGATCCTTCACGAGGAACGGCTCGAGGCCGACAACGTGATGGACATCTTCAGCCAGTACGACCTGATCGTCGACGGCACGGACAACTTCGCGACCCGCTACCTGGTCAACGACGCGTGCGTGCTGCTGAACAAGCCGTACGTGTGGGGTTCGATCTACCGCTTCGACGGCCAGGCCTCCGTCTTCTGGTCCGAGCACGGCCCCTGCTACCGCTGCCTCTACCCGGAGCCCCCGCCGCCCGGCATGGTCCCCTCCTGCGCCGAGGGCGGCGTGCTCGGCGTGCTGTGCGCGTCCATCGGCTCCATCCAGGTCAACGAGGCCATCAAGCTCCTCGCCGGAATCGGCGAGCCGCTGGTCGGCCGCCTGATGATCTACGACGCCCTGGAGATGCAGTACCGCCAGGTCAAGGTCCGCAAGGACCCGGACTGCGCGGTCTGCGGCGAGAACCCGACCGTCACCGAGCTCATCGACTACGAGGCGTTCTGCGGCGTCGTGTCCGAGGAGGCCCAGGCCGCGGCCGCCGACTCCACGATCACTCCCAAGCAGCTCAAGGAGTGGATCGACGACGGCGAGAGCATCGAGATCATCGACGTCCGCGAGCCGAACGAGTACGAGATCGTCTCCATCCCGGGCGCCCGTCTGATCCCGAAGAACGAGTTCCTCATGGGCACCGCCCTGGAGAGCCTGCCGCAGGACAGGAAGATCGTCCTGCATTGCAAGACGGGTGTCCGCAGTGCGGAAGTCCTCGCGGTCCTGAAGTCCGCGGGCTTCTCCGACGCCGTGCACGTCGGCGGCGGTGTGATCGGCTGGGTCAACCAGATCGAACCGGACAAGCCGGTGTACTGATCAGCACTCTCGCTGGCCAGCGGGACAGACGAAGCCCCACGGCTCTGACCAGCTCAGATGCCGTGGGCTTCGGTCGTTGTCGGTCGGCGTCGGCTGACCTTGGACGGCCCAGCGACGGCCCGGGCTCCGTCCTCGGACTTCGCCGGGCCTTTGGGGCGCGGCCCCTTCGTCCCGCAGCAGTTCGGGCGGGCGCTCTCCTCTGGGCCAGTGTGCTTTTCACCTGCGCTGATGGTCCGCAGGCGCCCGCACTCGTCCGCTGCTGTTCGTCGGCGTTGTCACCCAGTTGGGCACGCACCCCGGCGTCCGTATCAGCTCAGCGAACAGTGTGTCTTTCGCCGTGCGTCGGCCACGTCAGGGAGTGTGGACCACATCCAGGTTGGTCACCTTCGCGCAGATCGCGAAGGCCTGGAGCGTGCCCGGGTTGTTGGGGTCACTGTTCGTGGCGTAGGCCCACCACGTCTCCGAGCCGATCGGCCTGCTTGCCGCGAGGTTGTAGCGCTGGACGTACGAATTCCCGGCCTTCACCTCGGCTCCGCCGCCCGTGAGGACCTGCCCGGCCGGACACTTGGCGGAGGCTGCCGCATCACCGGCGTAGCCATTGCCGGGCGACGCGGGAAGCGTGACGATCTGGCCGTAGACGATGTTCATCGTTTTCGAGCTGTCAGCTGTCGCAAAGCCGGCCGAGCCGACGAGCATCGTGGCAGTCGCTGCAGCCACGAGACCGTACTTGATCGCGCGCATGACCACTGAGGTCTCCTTAATCTTCGTCGAGGGGGAGCCCCTGTACTCGCCGGGACTCGCTTCACAGATTCCGCAGCAGGTTCGATTTGCGTACGTTCGTTTCGGCGTTTCACTCTTACGTGATCAAGCTGGTGCCCGGCACCGCTGGGCCGGTGGGAGTCCCGGTGTGAACCGAGGACCGTTCCTGGCACGGCTCTGCTCAGCAGTTCGGAGCAGTCAGCGCGGGCGGGTGATTGCACCGCCGGGTGGAGTCTTCGGGCCCCTCCTGAGGGCCGTATCGGGCCAGGAGTGGCGGCTGCGTGCTGATCGGTCTTGAAAACCGTCGTGGCAGCGATGTCACCGTGGGTTCAAATCCCACCGCCTCCGCTTGCTGAGCTGTGAGAAGCGGCCCCTGACCTGTGTGTTCGGTCGGGGGCCGTTCTCGTGCCCGGTTGCTGTGGGTGCCCGATGTTCCCCGTGGTTTCCCGCTCGATCGGGCACGGCTGGGCACGGGCAGGGCGAGTGCGGTTCATGTACTCCGCTGCTGCACTCGCTACAGGTTGATAAGTCTCGGGCGGGCATTGGGACGTCCGTACGTCAAGATCCGCGGCAGCACCTCTAGCATGCGTGCCATCTCCGCCGCCGGCGCCCGCAGCAGGGCCTCGACGACGGGATCGGCCAAGCCGAGTGCGGCCAACGACGACGGATCCAATGTCACCCGAAGCACATCACCGTCCAGTTCCACCGTGCGTACGCAGCCGTAGGCGGTGCCCTGGTCCGGTGTGACAAGGCAGTGTGTGTCCATCCCCAAGGACACTTCCTGAGCGTCGGGCTCCTCGAAGTCGCACATGAACAAGAGGGAGAACCCCTCCTCGTCGTCCGACTCGGCCACACCTGCCATCACGCAGTCGTCCTGATCGGGATCATCCAACCCAGAAGCAAGCTGCGCCGTGAATCTATACGTCATGCCGGTGTTTCTAGCACTCAGGGCTGACGGTCTTGATCACATCGGAAGATCGCGAACGACAGGAGCGGCACACCCTTTGCTGGGTGTGCCGCTCCCGTGCATGGATCCGCGGCCTCATCCTTATCAGGTCGATCCTGAGGTGCCGGTGACGCCGGTCACCGCACTTCACAGGCTGGTTGACCGCCCGCTGACGTTCGGCACCGACCGCCCCTGTGTGATCCTCTCGGTGTCAGACATCAATTGATCCCTTGACCACTACGCGATACGCGGTAACGCGAAGGTTCGCCGAACAAGATTCAGCACGATGATCACAGTGACCAACCGGGTCGCTGAGTCGAGAGCTGCCGTAACGGGTTCGATGCCGATCACGCAGCCGAGGACAGACGTGATTGCCAGCCATGGGGCGTTGTCGGTGGTTCGTGGCACAGTGTCAGTAGCGCCACAACTGCCCATTGAAAGGCGGGCGCCGAGGATCGGGTAGGACAACGTGGTTTCTCCCTGGTTCTCTCCGGGGGCGCACTCGCTCTCGCCAAAGTGTTTGAGTGCGCCCCTACCGTTGTCGGGCCAAGCCCATGATGCGACACGACACTGACAAATGAGAGGCCCAATTTCACTTATAGCCAGGACGATTGGATGGATCACCTGTTTCGCGTGCCGCCCCTACCGTGACCAAGCGGCTATGATCAGTGCAAATCCTCACCTGAAAAACTCGATCGCAGGGCGCATTCTTTGCCTTTAACTCACGGGCCGTGATGCTCCGTTTGACCAACTGCTTGTGTGGCAGCGTCTCCAACAGCCCCAACCCATCACTACCCCAGCTCCCATGGGCCGCGTCTGCTCGGCTTCGCCTGGGTCGACGGTGGACGGGATGGGAGCACCCCGCGCACGCCACTTCGGACCCGTAGTCGCGAACGGCGCCCCTCCATCCCGGTGCCGGCCGATCCCCCGCCGGAGGCATCGTCATCTCGTTGACCTCTACGGGGCGACCTTCGTCCGCGAATGCGGTTCGGCGGACAAGGATGACCGGAGTACCGGCGGACATCCTCAACTGCTCTGCCTCTTCCTTGGTGGGCATGCGGCTGCGGAGCTCTTCGCGGAAGTGCACCGGCTTGTATCCGAGTTCGGCGAGACGGGCGTACGTCCCGCCGGGGCGCGTGTCCTCCTGCGTGATCGCTGACCCTGCGACCACGGACGTGGGTAGATAGCTCGTCGCGAAGAGAACAGGCTTCCCGTCCAAGACGAATCGACGGCGTCGCACGCAAACGGTGTCCTCATCCACCAGGTCCAACACCTGTCCGATCCGCTCCGGTGCGGCCTCCTCCGACACCCGACACCGTCACTTGATCCACCACAAGCGTGCGGTCCCCGGTCGTCGCCGGTCGGCGTCGGCAGGCCGGACGTCCCCCGCATCCCCTCCCACCACGCCCACTGTCAACTCCCGGTAGTCAGGCTCCACGGGTCGGCAGCCGGCGCGTGTGGCTGCCCGGACTCGGGGGAGGGCGCATGGCAGGCGGCACCCGCCCGGCCCCCGGGCGGGGTGGCACGGGTGCGTTCGGGGCACGCTCGGGGCCCGGGCGGTGGTGGCGCGGCGTACTCGGGGCCGGGCGTTCGTATGCTGACCCGCGGTGGCACGGGACGGACGGGCGGGCGGTGCGGGCGGTGGCGACATTCGTGCTGGTGCACGGGGCGATGCACGGTGGCTGGTGCTGGTCCCCGGTACGCCGGAGACTCGCCGCGGCCGGGCACGAGGTGTTCGCACCCAGCCTGACCGGACAGGGCGAACGGCGGGACGCGCTCACTCCTGGGATCGGTCTGTCGACCCATGTACGTGACCTCACCGAACTGTTGTGGTTCGAGGACCTCACCGATGTGCATCTGGTGCTGCACAGCTACGCCGGTGTGCTCGCGGGGCCGCTCGCCGAAGCCGTCGGTGACCGGCTGGCCTCGCTGACGTTCCTCGCGGCCTTCCTCGTGGAGCCGGGGGAGTGCCTGCTGGACGTGGAGCCGCCCGAGGTCGCCGACCGCTACCGGCGGACCGCCCGGGAGCAGGGCGAGGGGTGGTTCCTGCCACCGGCACCGGCGTTCCTGGAACAGTGGGGCATCCCGGACGACCTGCGTTCCCCCGTGGGCGAGCGGCTGACGGCCTTTCCGCTGCGGTGCCAGACCGATGCCGCGCACTACGACCCCGCCCCGCTCGCGGCCCTTCCCGCCACCTACATCCGGCACACCCGGCCACCGCTGGAGAGTCTCGACCGGTCCTACGTCCGTGCGGTGCGGGCGGGTTGGGACATCCGGGAGATCGCCTGCGGACATGACGCCATACTGGCCGACCCCGAGGGGACCGCGGCGCTGCTGGAGTCGATCGCGGGACAGCCCCTGGCGCTGTGACCGGGGGCGTTCACCGGCTCGCGGCGTCCGGCCCGGCACCGCGCCGCGGCGTCGCATCCGTTGCGGACGCGGCGGGGGCGGTGCGTCGGGTGCGGATCAGCGGGCGATCGAGATCGCGAAGGGCGCGAATCCGCCGGCCCGGATCACGTGCGGCACGAACAGGATCGCCGCCTCCGTGGCGCGGGCGGTCCGGATCCCGCCGAGATCAGTGATCCACTCCTTGCGCCAGCCGAGGTCGACGAGCAGGTCACGGACGGTCTGCTTGGCCTGTGGGTCGTCGCCGGAGAGGAAGGCGTCGGGCGCCTCGGTGAGCGAGGCCGGCGCGGTCATCACCGGGAAGAGCATGGTGTTGAGCGTCTTGACGACACGCGTTTCGGGGAGCGCTTCCTGGAGTTGCTCGGCGAGGCTCGAGCCGGGATGGATCAGGTCGCCCGGCAGGCCGTCCGGTCCGTCGACGGTGGCGTTGGAGACGTCGACGAGGATCTTGTCGCGCAGTTCCTCGCGCAGGGCGGCGAGCCGGTCCAGCGAGCCGGCACCGGGGGTGGCGTTGATGACGATCCGGGCTGTCCGGGCGGCGTCGGCGGCTGCGCCCGGAGTGCGGTCCGCCACGGTCACGTCGTGCCCTGCCCGGGTGAGGGCCGCGGTCAGGTTGCCGCCGACGCGGCCGTTTCCGAGAACTGCGATCGTGGTCATGGTGATCCGGTCCTTCCGTTCGTGCGGGTTGTGGTGTGCGGTCAGCGGGAGAGCGTGGCGACGGCCTCGGCGTGGACGCCGGGCGCGGCGGCCAGGAAGCTCTCGCTCCGCGGGGTCCAGGGGCGGCCCTCGGCGTCGGAGATCCGTCCGCCGGCCTCGGTGACGAGCAGCGCCCCGGGCAGCAGGTCCGCGCGGGCGCCGGCGAACTGCCAGAAGGCGTCGACCCGGCCGGCGGCCACGTTCAGCAGGTGCAGGGTCGCGGGCACGGCGGTGCGGACGACGAGCGCGTCGAAGAGCATCGCGGTGATCGAGGAGCCGACGCGCCGCACGACCTCCTCGTCCTCGTCCGGCCGGGCCTGGCTGGTGGCCACGATGCCGAGGCCGAGGTCCGCGGTCCGGGAGACGTGCAGCGGCCGGCCGTCGAGGCGGGCGCCCGCGCCGGTGAGCGCGGTGTAGGTCTCGCCGGTCAACGGCAGGTGGACCGCGGTGAGCACCGGCTGGTTCTCACGCACGAGGGTGGCGGTCACCGCCCACTCCGGCAGGGCGTGCAGGTGGTTGACGTTGCCTTCGGCCGGATCCACGACCCACCATTCGCCGGGCGGCAGTGCCCCGCCGTCCAGTTCGTCCTCCACCCAGCCGGCGTCCGGGCGCAGGCGCGTGAGGCGGGGGCGCAGGATGTCCAGCGCCGTGTCGTCGTTGGCGGCGAGCGCCCGCATCAGCTCCTCGCGGGTCTCGTAGCGGACCACCTCGCCGAAGCGCTCGCGCAGCGCCGCACCGGCCGCGCGCACGGCGACGGCGGTTTCGTGGAGCAGGTCGGCGTCGGAGACGGCGACGTCAGTGGCCTGAAGCGTTTCGGACATGGTGGTACTCCCGTGTGAGGAGGGGTGATGGGGCGGGTCGGGCCAAGCCGTGGGTTCCGTCTTGCGCTCCCGTCTCGAAGGTAGACAGCCCCTTGATTAACTTCAAATGCACGTAAAGCACGGCTAGGTTTACTCACATGCAATTGGATTTGAACCTGCTCGCCGCGCTCGACGCGCTGCTGGAGGAGGGGAGTGTGGCCGGGGCGGCCGCGCGCCTGCACGTCACCGCCCCCGCGATGAGCCGGAGTCTGGGCCGGATCCGGCGCACGACCGGGGATCAGATCCTGGTGCGCACCGGCCGCACGATGACCCCGACGCCGTATGCGATCGCCGTCCGGGAGCAGGTGCACGAACTGCTGCACCAGGTCCAGGGGGTGCTGGCGCCGAGCCGTGAACTCGATCTGGCGACGCTGGAGCGCACTTTCACACTCCGCTGGCACGATTCCCTGGTCGCCCTGAGCGGTCCCGCGCTGCTCGCGGCGGTGCGCGGACAGGCGCCGGGCGTGCGACTGCGCTTCGTGGCGGAATCGAGCGTCGACACTCCCGAGTTGCGGCGCGGCGAGGTCGACCTGGAGGCGAACGCCAACCGCCCGGGCGCACCGGACATCCGTTCCGAGAACGTGGGCGAGACCCCCCTCGTCATCGTCGTGCGGCGGGGGCACCCCCTCACCCGCGTCAGGACCGTCACCGCCGAGCGGTACGCCGCAGCCGAGCACGTCGCCGTATCGCGGCGCGGCAACCTCGGCAATGCCCTGGACGACGCCCTCGCACGGCTCGGCCTCACCCGCCGTGTGGTGGCGACCGCGCCCACGGAGGCGGCCGCGCTGGAGTTCGCGCGCGGCTCCGATCTCCTGATCAGCGTCCCCGAAGCCACCACGAGGCCGGCGGTCGCCGACCTCGGCCTGGTCGTGCTCCCTCTCCCGCTCGAACTGCCGTCGGCACCGATGTACCTGTCGTGGCATCAGCGCTACGACACCGACCACGCCCACGCGTGGCTGCGCGGGCTGGCACGAACCGCGCTGGCCATGGGCGGGGCGTCGTAGCCGGCGCCGTCCGGCCCCCGCACCCGCGCACCCACGGGACCGTAGTGATGCCGCACGGCGGGCGGTACGGGCTGCCGGCGGGACGGCGTACTGAGCGGTGCCCCCGCCGCCGATCGGCGGGCACACCGAAGCCCACGGCTCCGACCAGCTCGGAACCGTGGGCTTCGGGGGATTTCGGACTGTGCGGTGGGGGGGGGGGGGGG
>NZ_JALLIN010000082.1 GCF_023630175.1 Streptomyces cellostaticus
ACATCCCGATCATCACTCTTCTGGACGTACCCGGCTTCCTTCCGGGCGTCGATCAGGAGCACGGTGGAATCATCCGGCACGGCGCGAAGCTGCTGTACGCCTACTGCAACGCCACCGTGCCGCGGATCTCGCTGATCCTGCGCAAGGCGTACGGAGGTGCGTACATCGTCATGGACTCCCAGTCGATCGGTGCCGACCTCACCTACGCCTGGCCCACCAACGAGATCGCCGTGATGGGCGCCGAGGGCGCGGCCAACGTCATCTTCCGCCGCCAGATCGCCGACGCCGAGGACCCCGAGGTCATGCGGCAGAACATGGTCAAGGAGTACAAGGCCGAGCTGATGCACCCGTACTACGCGGCCGAGCGCGGACTGGTCGACGACGTGATCGACCCCGCCGAGACCCGCGAGGTGCTGGTCAAGTCGCTGGCGATGCTGCAGTCCAAGCACGCCGACCTGCCCTCCCGCAAGCACGGCAACCCCCCGCAGTAATCGAGCGGACCCGTCGCGGCAACCCCGCGGACCCCTCACTGACGGAGACTGACACTCATGAACACTGACATCCGCGTCGAGAAGGGCCACGCCGAGCCCGAGGAAGTCGCCGCCATCACGGCCGTCCTGCTGGCCCGTGCGGCGGCCCAGCCGGCCGCCCCGGCGCACCGCGGCCGTGCCAAGGCCGGCTGGCGCCGGCTGGAGCGTGAGCACGGCTTCCGAGCCCCGCACAGCTGGCACGGCTGACCGGCACCGGCCCTCCGGGCCGCCCGAGCACGACACGGGAAGGGCCCCTCCGTTTTCGGAGGGGCCCTTCCCGTGTCGTGTGTGCGGGCCGCCGCCGCGCGCGACGGCGCGGGGAGCCGCCCGCGCGGCCGCCGCCGAGCCGCGGCCGACGTGCGCACCCCGTCGGGGGCGTCCCGGGGGCCGGACCGGAGCTGCCGGGCCACCGGGACGCCCCCGTACACGACGAAGCTCCCGTCCCTCGTGAGGAGGGACGGGAGCCGAAGTCGGTTGCCCCCTGGCCCGGTGGCCGAACTCCCGCCGGCGACCGGGGTCCGGCGACCGGTCCTAGCGAAGACGCGCCATCAGCGCGTGCTCCACCAGCGTGATCAGCGCGCTCTTGGCGTCCGCGCGGTGCCGGGCGTCGGTCGTGATGATCGGGGTGTCCGGGCCGATCTGGAGCGCCTCGCGCACCTCGTCCGGGTTGTACGGCTGCTGTCCGTCGAAGCCGTTGAGGGCGATGACGAAGGGCAGGCCGCTGTTCTCGAAGTAGTCGACCGCGGGGAAGCAGTCGGCGAGACGGCGCGTGTCGACCAGGACGATGGCGCCGATCGCGCCGCGCACCAGGTCGTCCCACATGAACCAGAAGCGGTCCTGACCGGGCGTACCGAAGAGGTACAGGATCAGGTCCTGGTCCAGGGTGATACGGCCGAAGTCCATGGCCACCGTGGTGGTGGTCTTGTCACCGGTGTGGGTCAGGTCGTCGATGCCGGCCGAAGCGGACGTCATGACGGCTTCCGTGCGCAGCGGGTTGATCTCCGAGACGGCGCCGACGAACGTGGTCTTGCCCACGCCGAAGCCGCCCGCCACCACGATCTTCGCGGAGGTGGTGGAGCGGGAAGGACCGCCGCTAGAGCTTGCGAAGTCCACTGAGCACCCTTTCGAGCAGTGTCACGTCTGGCTGGCCACCGGCGTTCTCGTCGCCGCCGGGCTGATGGATGGCGACCAGGCCCGCCTCCGCCAAGTCGGCGACGAGAATCCTGGCGACGCCGAGGGGGATCGTGAGCAGGGCCGAGACCTCGGCCACCGACTTGATCTCCCGGCACAGGTTGCAGATCCGCTGATGCTCGGGCAACTGGCCCTGCATCTGGTGCGGAGCGGCGGTGGTGTGCACCAGTGCCTCGATGGCGAGCTGGTAGCGCGGGCGGGTCCGGCCGCCGGTCATGGCGTACGGACGCACCAGGGGGTTGTTCGATGCGGATGCCGGCGCCGGTTCGGGGCGGCGCTGCGGCTGGACCGGCTGGATCCGCGGGGCCGACGGCTGGTCGTACGGCGACGGCCCGGGGCCCTGCGGAGCGTACGGCTGCCGGTGACCAGGGGTGGAGGGGAAGTCGTACCGGTTCGCCGAACCGTCGCTCTGGCCCTGGGCAGGGCCGTACGACCAGTTGCCCGAATGCGAACCGCCTGGGGGTGTTGCCACTTTCTCCTCCTCCGACTGTGCGGGGCACCCATACGTGTGGAGCCGCGTCCCGAAACCTTACGGCCCCGGGAGGCGAATACGCACCGTTCGTCTCTTAGTTGAGAAGGCTTCCCTGGAGCTCCGCGCGGAGATCCGGGGTGAGAACCGTGCCCGCGCGGTCCACCAGCAGGGCCATCTCGTACCCGATGAGGCCGATGTCCGCTTCCGGATGGGCCAGAACGGCGAGCGAGGAGCCGTCGGAGACGGACATGATGAAGAGGAATCCCCGCTCCATCTCCACAACTGTCTGGTTCACGCTGCCGCCCTCGAAGATGCGGGAGGCGCCTGCCGTCAGAGACGTCAGACCGGAGGCGACGGCCGCGAGCTGGTCCGCGCGGTCGCGGGGGAACCCTTCGGACATCGCCAGAAGGAGTCCGTCGGCGGAGACCACCACCGTGTGGGACACCCCCGGGGTGTTGTCCACGAAGTTGGTGATCAACCAGTTCAGGTTCTGTGCCGCCTGGCTCATCGGGCTCACACTAACGCTCCTGGTTGTAGGTGCTGTCAGGACCACTGTGCTGATTACCAGTGGCCTGGCCGTTCGTTTCACTGCCTGCGCTGCGTCCGCGTTGGACACCTCGACGCAGGTTGCTCAGCCTGCCCCGGACGTCCTCCGGGGCGCGGGAGACCTGTGGGCCTCCCTGAGGGGTGCTCTCGGCGGTGCCTTCGACCAGGTTGGCCTTGGGTACCCGCCGGGGCAGACCGGAGGCGGTGACTCCGCCGGCCTTGGGCTTGCGCAGCTGCGAAGCCTGCTGCCAGCGCTCGTCGTTGGCCGAACGCCAGTCGCCGTTGCCCCCCGAGGTGTTCCCCGCGGGAGCCGGTGCCTCCGGCTGCACGCGCCCGGCACCGTCGGCGCCGCCGGGACCGCCCGCGGAACCGCGGCGCGGCAGACCCGCGTCGGTCATCTGGTGGGCGGCGGAGGAAGCCGATTCCGGACGGTCGAAGCCTACGCCGTTCCGGTCACCGGAGTCAGCGGGCCGCGGTTCCGTTTCCGGAGCGTAATGGGCCGGGTAGCCGTTCTGGTAGCTGTCCTGCTGAGGCCAGTCGTCCTGGTAGGACTGGCTCTCGTAGGAGCCGAACCCGTCGGACTGGTTGCCCCGGGCGGGTGCCTGCTCCTCCTGGGCCGGTTCCGCATACGCGGGCTCGGGGTAGCCGCCGCCGTTCGGGGCGAAGCCGTCGTCGTGCGGCATGGCGCCGTTCGGCGCGTAGTACTGGTCGTCGTACGACGGCTCGTACCCGGTGTCCCGCGGCTCCTCGTACGCCTGCTGCTGGTCGCCGTAGGCCTGCTGCCCGTCGTAGGGCGCGGGCTGGGCGGGCTGCTCGCCGAAGCCGGCGGCGCCGTCGTAACCGCGGGCCTCGAACTCGTCCGCGTACCCGCCGTGCCGCCCGTCGGCCTCCTGCTGCGGCTCGCCGTGCGACTGGGCCTCCAGCGCGGCGCGGCGCTCCTCGCGCATCAGGGAGCGGCCCACGGGGTCCAGGTCGCGCAGGTCGTCGGGGACCTCCGCGTAGCGGCTGTCGTCGAAGCCGAGTTCGGCGGCGGTGCGCATCGGCTGGTGCTGCGCCTGGCTGAAGTCCTCACCCTGGAACTGCTGCTCCGGGATGATCTGCGAGACCGTGAACTCCTCGCGGTCCAGCGGGGCTTCGCCGCCACCGCCGTGCGTGATCGCGTCCGGCAGCATGACCAGCGAGGTGGTACCGGCCTGCTCGCCGGAGGGACGGAGCTGGACCCGGATGCCGTGCCGGTCGGACAGCCGGCCGACCACGAACAGGCCCATGCGCTGGGAGATCGCGGCGTCCACGGTGGGCGGGTTGGCCAGCTTGTGGTTGATGTCGGCGAAGTCCTCGGCGGTGAGGCCGATGCCCTTGTCGTGGATCTCGACCATCACCCGGCCGTCGGGCAGCCGGGTGGCGGTGACCCGCACCTTGGTCTGCGGCGAGGAGAACGTGGTGGCGTTCTCCAGCAGCTCGGCCAGCAGGTGAACGAGGTCGGTCACGGCGCGGCCGTGGATCTCGGCCTCCGGTACGCCGGACAGCTCGATGCGCTCGTACTGCTCCACCTCGGAGGAGGCGGCGCGCAGCACGTCGACCAGCGGGACGGGCTGGTCCCAGCGGCGGCCGGGCTCCTCGCCGGCGAGGACCAGGAGGTTCTCGCCGTTGCGGCGCATACGGGTGGCCAGGTGGTCCAGCCTGAAGAGGTTCTCGAGCTGGTCCGGGTCCGCCTCGTTGTTCTCCAGGTCGGTGATCAGGGTGAGCTGGCCCTCGATCAGGGACTGGTTGCGGCGGGAGAGGTTGGTGAAGATCGCGTTGATGTTGCCCCGCAGCAGGGCCTGCTCGGAGGCGAGCCGGACCGCCTCGCGGTGGACCTGGTCGAAGGCGCGGGCGACCTCGCCGATCTCGTCCTTGGTGTGGATCGGGATCGGGGCGACCCGGGTGTCGACCCGGCCCGGGTCGGTGCGGGAGAGCTGGTCGACCAGCATCGGCAGGCGCTGCTCGGCGATGCCGAACGCGGCGTTGCGGAGCTGGCGCATCGAGCGGCTCATCTGGCGGGCCACGGCACCGGCCAGGATGAAGGCGAGGAGCAGGGCCACGACGACCACGGCACCCGTGGTGATGGCCGAGGTCCTGGCGTCGTCGGCGATGCCGGACGCCTCGGTCACGGCCTTGTCGGCGAGGTCCGACTCGATCTGGCGGTACGCCTTGTACTTGAGGGTGTTGACCGCCCACCAGTTCTGGGCCGTCACACCGCCCGCCGCCAGCTCCTGACGGGTGAGCGGGGTGGTGTCCTTCATCGTCGCCAGCGCCGAGACCATCGCGTTCGGCTTGGCCGGCGGCGGGACGTACTTCGAGTCCTTCTGCTTCTCCTGCGCGACGAGCGCGGCGCCGTCCGTCTTGATCTTCGCCTGCGCGTCGGTCAGCTTCTGGGCGTCCTCGTCGGTGCCACCGCCGAGGTACTCCTCGAGGGCGATGCGCTCCAGGTAGGCGTACGAGGACAGGGAGACCCGCTGGGTCGCCAGGTTGGGGTCGTCCGGACCGGGCTTGACCAGCAGGTGCATGCCGATGGACCGCTCCAGCGACAGTGCCGCCTTGGTGAGCGACATGGCGTAGACGGTACGGCCGTAGGAGGTGATGTTGCCGGTGCCCAGACCGAGTTCGTTGGCGAACTCCATCAGGGGGTGCGCGACCTCGACGTACCCCTCTTCGGTCGTGACGCCGGTCGCCTTCTTGGTGTACGCGACCTTGCGCAGCGTCTGGAGCTTGGGCTCCGCCTTCTTGAAGAGCTGCAGACGGCGCTTGAGACCGGGCTTGTCCGGAACGTTCCGCGCGGCCTCGTGGAAGACGTCGGCCGCCTGGTCCGTCTGCTTGCGGGCCGCGGTGACGACGGCCTCCTGGTTGCCCAGCAGCAGGGGCGCGGCGGTGACGTCGCGCTCGTTCTCGAGTGCGTCGGCGTAGCCGAGGGAGGCACGCACCAGACGGGCGGTGTTCTCCGCGTCCCGCGCCTCGTTCCAGGTGTCGATCGAACTCTTCACCTGGAAGCCGCCCATGATGAGGCCGACGGCCACGGGTATGAGCAGGATGGCGTTCAGCCGGGTCGGCACCCGCCAGTTGCGCGGTGAGAACCGGCCACCGCCGGCCGGGGGAGCGGCCGAGGGCTCGGCACCCGGCACAGGGGTGGGCACCGCAGCGCGCGGCGGCGGGGTGAAGTTGCCCCGCGCCGACGGCTCGGGACCGTTCTTGCTTCGCCTCACTCGACCAACAACCTCTCGGCGGTCGGCACCTTGGTCGTGCCGCAGTCTCTCAGAGCCCGGTTCGTCATCGATCACTCAGTACGTCTTTGACTATTGGGCAGTTCAGGCATTCCAGCACGTCAGCATCCGCTCTTCCAAACACTCGGAACCTGAGGTTCCGAGTGGTGCAGGCCCTAGATAAAGCGGACATAAAGAGCGAGCCCCGCCAAAAGGCGGGGCGCTCGTGCGCACAGTGGCACCGCGCGAACGCGTCGCGTGGTGAAGAACGGCGATTCCTCTGCCGAACTGTTATGAACACCGGAGCCGACCGTGTCAAAGGCCACAGCCGGCTCCGCTTGCACTACGACAACTGCCGTACGGGGCGTCCCGATTGGGTGCTATCGCAGGCGGGCCATCAGCGCGTGCTCCACCAGCGTGATCAGCGCGCTCTTGGCGTCCGCGCGGTGCCGGGCGTCGGTCGTGATGATCGGGGCGTCCGGACCGATCTGCAGCGCTTCCCGTACTTCGTCGGGGGTGTAGGGCTGCTGTCCGTCGAAACCGTTGAGGGCGATGACGAAGGGCAGACCGCTGTTCTCGAAGTAGTCGACCGCCGGGAAGCAGTCGGCGAGACGGCGGGTGTCCACGAGCACCACCGCGCCGATCGCGCCGCGCACCAGGTCGTCCCACATGAACCAGAAGCGGTCCTGACCGGGCGTACCGAAGAGGTACAGGATCAGGTCCTGGTCCAGGGTGATACGGCCGAAGTCCATGGCCACCGTGGTGGTGGTCTTGTCACCGGTGTGGGTCAGGTCGTCGATGCCGGCCGAAGCGGACGTCATGACGGCTTCCGTGCGCAGCGGGTTGATCTCCGAGACGGCGCCGACGAACGTGGTCTTGCCCACGCCGAAGCCGCCCGCCACCACGATCTTCGCGGAGGTGGTGGCCCGGCCCGCGTCAGAGCTTGCGAAGTCCACTGAGCACCCTTTCGAGCAGCGTCACGTCCGGAGCGCCGCCGTTGTTCTCGTCGCCACCCGGCTGGTGGATGGCGACCATGCCGGCCTCCGCGAGGTCGGCGACCAGGATCCGGGCCACGCCGAGCGGCATGGCCAGCAGCGCCGACACCTCCGCGACCGACTTGACCTCACGGCAGAGATGGCAGATGCGCTGGTGTTCCGGGAGCAGTCCCATGAGCGCAGCCGGGTCGGCCGTGGTGCTGATCAGCGCCTCTATGGCGAGCTGATAGCGCGGCCGGGTCCGGCCGCCGGTCATGGCGTACGGACGTACCAGCGGCTGGTCGCCCTCGTCCTCGTACGGCTCCGCGTACGGATCATGAGAGGCGGTGGGCGGGGTCATGAATCCTCCGGGCGGGACAGCATGTCGGTCAGTCGAGCCGTGGGAAGGGGCCGGTGGGGGGATTGTGTCGGCCGGACGGTGTTTTTGTGAGGTGGGTGGTGCCGGGGCCGGTCAGTGCAGCAGACTTCCTTGGAGTTCGGCGCGCAGATCCGGGGTGAGTACCGCCCCTGCGCGGTCGACCAGCAGTGCCATCTCGTAGCCGACCAGGCCGATGTCGCACTCGGGGTGGGCCAGGACCGCGAGGGAAGACCCGTCCGAGACGGACATGAGGAAGAGGAACCCGCGCTCCATCTCGACGACCGTCTGCGCGACGTTGCCGCCCTCGAAGATCCGGGACGCCCCGGCGGTCAGCGAGGTCAGCCCGGACGCGACGGCCGCGAGCTGATCGGCGCGGTCGCGCGGGAATCCCTCGGACATGGCCAGCAGAAGGCCGTCGGCGGAGACCACCACCGTGTGCGACACCCCAGGGGTGTTGTCCACGAAGTTGGTGATCAACCAGTTCAGGTTCTGTGCCGCCTGGCTCATCGGACTCAACTAACGCTCCTGCTGGTGAGTGGGGCTCGGGAAGCTGCCGGTCTGGCCGTTGCCGGCCTGACGACCCTGCGCGATGCCCCGACGGAGATTGGTCAGCCGGCCGCGTACGTCGTCAGGCGCACGCGAGACCTGCGGACCGGCTTGGTGCTGTTGCTGCTGAGCCGTGCCCGGGACGAGGTTCGCCCGGGGCACCCGGCGCGGCAGGCCGGAGGTGGTGACGCCGCCCGCCGCGGGTTGCCGGACGCGCTCCGCCTGCCGGACGAGTTCGTCGTTCGGCGAGGTGCGCCAGGAACCGTTGGCGGCGGGACGCTGCTGGGCCGGGGCCTGCTGCTGCGGCGCCGCGGCCGGGGTGCTGTCCGGCTGCCGCTCCTGCTGGTGACCGTGGAACCAGTTGGTCTCCAGCGTGTCGTACAGCGGGGTGCGGCCGTCGCCCGGGGCCGGGGCCGGCGGCAGCGCCTCCGGCTCGCGGCGGGCGGGACGCTGCTGCTGCTGCTGCGGGGCGGGCGGACGCGGCGCGCCGAAGTCGGCGCGGGCACCCGGCTGCGGACGCTCGAACTGGCCGGTGTCGGCCGGGCCCTGGCGTCCGGGCAGCGCGTGCCGGCCGGTGGAGTCACCGTCGTACGCCTGCGGAGCCGCGAACCGGCCGGTGCTCTGCGGGTCCTGCTGCCCGGGTCCCGACGTGCCGAAGACGTCGGGGCGGACGAACTGGCTGTCGCCGTCCTGCCGGCCGTACTGGCCGTTGTCTTGCGGTGCGGCCGGACGCTGGAACTGGCCGGTCTGCTGCGGGTTCTCGGTGCCGGGACGCTCGAACTGGCCGGTGGCGCCGTTCATCCCGAAGTCGGGACGGGGGAACTCGCCCGTGGAACCCGGGCCCTGGGCGTCGACCCGCGGTATCTCCGACGTGGAGCCCGGGCCCTGCCGGGCGTCGAAGCGCGGCATGCCCGAAGTCCGGGCGGCGTCCTGCTCGTCGTGGCCGCGCGGGGCGTCCAGCGAGGCGTGCGACAGCGGGGCCTGGGCGTTGCCGCGCCAGTCCGCGGGGTCGGACTGCGGGTTGCCGCCGGGCAGTTCGGCCCGGGGGCCGCCGCGCGGCGGAAGCTGGGGCTGGCGGCTCTGGTCGGAGGCGCCGGCGCCACCGTGCTGAGCCATCGGAGCGCGCGCGCCGAACATGTCCTGCTGCGGGCCGCCCGCGGCCTGCGGGCCCTGCCCGGCGCCCGGCGTCTGACCGCCGAAGCCGCCCGCGCCGGTCCCGGCCGGAGCCGGCCGGCCCTGCTGCGGGCCACCCGGGCCCTGCGGACCGCGCGGTCCGCCCGGCGCACCGGGACGGCCTCCCTGGCCCGTGCCGGGCAGTGCGGCCCGCGGACCCTGGGCGGAGCCGACCTGGCCACGCGGACCCTGCCCGGCGCCGAGGCGTCCGCCGGCCGGCGCACCGCCGAGCGCACCGCCCTGACCGCCGCCACCGTTGCTGTTGCGGCGGGCGGCGGCGACACCGGCCGCCGCCTGCGCGGCGGCGGGGCCACCGTTCGCGGCGGGCGCGCCGGGCTTGCCCGGAGCGGGCTTCTTGCCGCCCTGGGCGACGTCGACGGGCAGCATGACCAGCGCGGTCGTGCCACCGGAGTCGGACGGGCGGAGCTGGATGCGGATGCCGTGCCGCTGCGACAGACGGCCGACCACGAACAGACCCATGCGGCGGGAGACCGAGACGTCCACGGTGGGCGGCGAGGCGAGGCGCTCGTTGATCGCCGCGAGGTCCTCGGGGGAGAGACCGATACCGGTGTCGTGGATCTCGATCAGCACCCGGCCGTCGGGCAGCGCGTGACCGGTGACCTTGACCTTGGTCTGCGGCGAGGAGAAGGACGTGGCGTTCTCGAGCAGCTCGGCGAGGAGGTGCACGAGGTCGTTGACGACGCGGCCGGCGACCTCGGTGGTCGGGACGGCGGCCAGTTCGATGCGCTCGTACTGCTCCACCTCGGACGCGGCGGCACGCAGCACGTCGACCAGCGGGACCGGACGGGTCCACCGGCGGCCGGGCTCCTCACCCGCGAGGACGAGGAGGTTCTCACCGTTACGGCGCATACGCGTGGCGAGGTGGTCCAGCTTGAACAGCGAGGAGAGCTGGTCCGGGTCGGCCTCGCGGGACTCCAGTTCGGAGATCAGCGAGAGCTGGCGCTGGATCAGGCCCTGGGAGCGACGCGACAGGTTGGTGAACATCGCGTTGACGTTGCCCCGCAGCAGGGCCTGCTCGGCGGCGAGCCGGACCGCCTCGCGGTGCACGTCGTCGAAGGCCGTGGCCACCTGGCCGATCTCGTCCCGGGAGTGCACACCGACCGACTCCACAGACGTGTCCACGTCCTGCGGGTCGGACTCGGAGAGCTGCTTGACCAGCTCGGGCAGCCGGTCCTGGGCGACCTTGGTGGCCGTGTCCTGCAGCCGGCGCAGCGAGCGGATCATGGACCGGGCCACGACGAAGGCGCCGACCAGCGAGACGCCGAGCACGATGAGGATCAGCGCACCGGAGAGGATCGCCTCCTGCTCGGAGGACGACTTCAGCTCGCGGGCCTTCTGCTCCATGTCCTCGAGCAGGGTGTGCTCGATGTTCTTCATCTGCTGGATCTTGGTGGAGCTGTCGTCGACCCAGTCGCGGTAGGAGCGAGCCGGCAGGTCGTTGAGGCCGCCGGGGGACTCCAGCACCCGCTTGGCGTACAGGTCCGCCGCCTGGATCGTCGGGTTCCTGTCCTCGATCGGCTTGAGCAGCTCGTCCGGGTTCTGGCTGCTGTAGATCTTCCGGAAGATCGCGATCTGCGACTTCTCGCTCGAATAGGCGGACTCGCCGTAGAGCTGGTCGTTCTTGGACAGCTCACCCTTGGAGGTGTTGCTGGAGGTCAGGGCCGCCGCGATGACGGCACGCTGCACCGACGCGTACTCCTTGGCGCTGGAGAAGGCCGCCAGGGCGCGGGTGCGCGAGATCATCTCCGGGTTGCTGGAGGCCTCGGCCATGGACTGGGAGAGGTCGATGAGCTGGGTGATCAGCCGGTGGTAGGCCTCGACCGTCTGCGTCGAGTTGTTCTTCGACTTGTAGGCGTCCTGGCGGATCTTGGCGAGGCCGTCGAGCTGGTTGGCGAGGCTCACCAGGGTGTCGCGGACGCCCTGGAGGTTGCCGTTCTTGCTCGCCGCGTCGATCTCCTCGGAGGAGTCGAGGAAGTTCTCGCGGGCCCGGTCGGTCTTGTCCTGGTAGCCCTTGACCGTGTAGTCGGTCGGCTTCAGGCCGTGCGCCAGCGGGCCGGCGGACTGGTCGCGCTCGTCCTGGAGCGCCATGGCCAGCTCGGTCGCCTGCTTGGTCATGTCCGTCAGCAGCTTCATGTTGTCGAGCTGCTGGATGTCGTCCATCGAGTCGCTGATGCGCAGCGTGCCCAGGGCCGTCGCCGCGACGACGGGCAGGGCCAGCAGCGACACCAGGCGCGTGGAGATGCGCCAGTTGCGCAGGGCCATGCGCGAGCCGGGGCCGTTCGGGCCCTTGCCGGCCGGCTTGGGCTTGGTGGCCGGAGTGGGGTTCTGGGCCTTCGCCGAACCGCCCGGACCCGCCGTGGACGACGTGCCGGGGCGCCCGGGGCGCTCACCGATGTCGCCGGGCTGGGCCGGGCCCGGGTTCTGGGCGTGCTGGGGGGAGGAACCGCGGTCGGTCCCGCCGTTCGCCTCCGGCTCCGCCGAAGCGCTGCCATCCCTCTTGAAACGTCCCTGCACTAGCGTCGCAACCTCTGGACCAGGCGCCTCTCCGCGTGAACGGAGAGACACGGTGTCGGCGTCTTGGAGAGCGCCCTGAATACGCCCCCCGGTGGTCTTGAGTGACCCGGCGCTGGTTCCCCCTTCTCGCCGCCACTCGGCGCTGTGTTGCGCCCCCTGCGCGCCGGCTCGATCCCGCGGCGGTCCGTGGAATTCCAGCACAGTGCCGGATCTCCAACAAGGGCCATGAGCCGAGCTGTGACCTACGTGACGGACGGTGAGGGTCGGGCTACGAGCTGTGTGAGTCGATCTCGTGCAAAGCGGACATAACGCTGCGACTCGGCGCCTGCCACCAGGTGTCCCAGTCGCCATGATCAGGAGCGGAATGAGAGCTTCAGGGGGGCAATGTCCGTTTCTCCCGCAAGGGAGGGGCGTCTGAATTGGTCCATATGTCCACCTGGTGGTGAGCAAACTCACATGGAGATCTTGTGGAGTTCGCGTCCGTGGCGGGGAATCCGATGTTTAGCCTTGCGCTTTACGCGATGAGATGCTCTGTCAACCCACTCCCGGCCCCAGGATGACAACGGTGAAGACGACGATGATGTTCCGCAACATAGCCAACCCGCGGCGCACGACGCTGGCGCACCTCGAGGACGCCGACGAACTGCGGACGCCGGAGCTGCCGGAGCACTCCGTCGACCTCCCGGCCCAGACGGCCAACCCGCGGCGCACCGTCCTCATGGAGGTCCCGGTCGGCGCCGCCGCGACCGGCGAGTAGCCGGCCCCTGACACCGGAGGCGGCGAGCAGCC
>NZ_JALLIN010000083.1 GCF_023630175.1 Streptomyces cellostaticus
CGCGGCTGGGCACGGTGAAGAAGCGGTACGACCCGGACCGCTTCTTCTCCTACGCGCAGGGGCTCTAGCTGGTCCTCTCCTCCCGCGCACCGGGGCTGCGCCCCGTCGCCCCGGCCGTGGCTCGCCCCCGGCCGCGGGACCCCGCGACCGGGCGTGCCGTTTCCCCACGCCCCTTGCCGGGCACCCGGACCGCCGGGCCCGGGGCACGCACCCCGCGAACGGGTGGACGAGCGAGCCTCTCCCCGGCCGGGGTCAGCGGCGGCTACGCCGCGAGATCCCGTTCCTCGGCCGTCAACTCGCTGCGGGAACCGGGCAGCAGGGCACTTCCCCGCTCTCCCGCGGAACGGCTCCGTACCAGCCACCCCGCCCTCGGCGACCGCTCGACGGCCTTCATCAGCGGCGTCAGCAGCGCCATGGCCGGCGGCGACAGCAGCAGTGCGACCGCCGTGCCCAGCGCGAATCCGCCGACGACGTCCGTCGGGTAGTGCACGCCCATGTAGATCCGGCAGAACCCCTCGAGCAGCGCCACCCCGATGCCGGCCAGGCCGAAGCGGCGGTTGGCCACGAACAGTCCGACGCCCAGTGCCATCGTGATCGTCGCGTGGTCGCTGACGAAGGAGAAGTCCGTCTTCCCGGAGACGAGGACGTCCAGCCCCCGGTGGTCCACGAAGGGCCGCGGCCGCTCGACGAAGCCCCGTATCGGCACGTTCACCAGGACCGCGACGCCGGCCGCCAGCGGGGCCCAGACCAGCGCCGCGACGGAGGAGGCCGCCTCCTCGTCGCCGCGCCGCCGCACGGACCACCAGCACCCCAGCACGAGCAGCACCATGGCCACCAGCAGCCCGTACTCGCCCACGAACTCCATGATCCGGTCGAACCAGTGCGGCGCGTCCTTGGCCAGGCCATTGATGTCGTACAGCAGGTCGACGTCGGGGTTCGATCCGGATTCGGCGAGTACAGCCATGGTGCTGTGGCCCCTTCGTCGTAGTCCCGGACGCACCTCGTGTGCGTCGCTCCGGCTCCCCGTGGTTCGTAGATCCGCATCCGCTGCACTGACGTCCGCTCGGCTACGTCAACAGGAACGCACGGCCCCCGTCAATACGTTCCACTCTCCACCGAATGATCACTGAGACGTTATCGAAGAGAGACTCATCTCCGCAGCTCAGGGGGCAGGTTCACGCTCGGTTCACACGTTGGTGGGGAGCGCTTTTGCGCCATCCTCGGTCACGCGGGTGGCACCGAAGTAGTCAGGCGTGTCGACGGGGTCGAACCGGATCACGGCCCCCGTCCTCGGCGCGTCGATCATGTATCCGCCGCCGACGTACACACCCACGTGCCGGATGGCCCGCGAGTCGGTGAGGTCGTCGGAGAAGAAGACCAGGTCGCCGGGCATCAGCTCGCCCCGAGCGGGGTGCGGACCGGCGTTGTACTGGTCGTTGGCGACCCGGGGCAGGGTGATGCCGACCTTCTCGTACGCGGCCTGGGTCAGACCCGAGCAGTCGAAGCGTCCTCCCTGGCCGGCGGTGCCGGTGCCGCCCCAGAGGTAGGGCGTGCCGAGCTTGCTCTGGGCGAACGCGATGGCGCCCGCCGCCTGCCGGCTCGGGTCGAGCCGGGTGACCGGCGCCGCGAAGCTCTCCTCCAGGCTGCGGATCCGCTTGACGTAGTTCCGCGTCTCGGCGATGGCCGGCACCCCGCCCGAACTGATGACGCGGTAGGCGCCCGCGTTGTAGGCGGCGAGCATGTTGTCGGAGACGTCCCCGGGAACGTCCCTGACGTACTTGGCGAGTTCGCAGTCGTACGACGCGGCCGACGGAATCGCGTCACTCGGGTCCCAGATGTCCCGCCGGCCGTCGCCGTTGCCGTCGATGCCGTGGGTCGCCCAGGTGCTCGGGATGAACTGGGCGATGCCGCGCGCGTCCGCCGGGCTGACGACGGTCGGGTTCCACCCGCTCTCCTGGTAGAGCTGGGCGGCGAGCAGCGCCGGGCTCAGCGCGGGGCACAGGTTGCCCCACTGCTGCACGAGTTGCCGGTAGGCGGCCGGTACGGCGCCCTTGGCGAGCCCCCGGCTGCCCGCGGCGTTGTTGACGAGGTTTCCGGCGACCACGTACACCCCGACGACCAGCAGCATGACGAAGCCCATGCCGAGCCCGACCGCCGCACCACCGAGCACCCATACCTTCCGCACGGTCCAACTCTCCCCCATGCCGGACCGGTTCCGGTCCTCATCGGAGCGAAGTGGCGCCATTTCACAGCGGAACGGCGAGAACGACCGCCGGACGCAACGGCTGACCCGCCCTCAGGAGACCGCCGTGGCCCTGCGGTACAGCGCCGACGCCTGCCCGCGCAGCACCGCGCTGTACGAGACGTCGGCCGTGCTCCCGCCCCTCTCGTACCCGCCGAGCACCCCGACGACCCGACCGTCGCGATCGGTCCAGGGGCTGCCACTGGTGCCGCCCGGGAAGTCCGGGCAGTCGACGCGCTGCTGGGTACGGCCCTGCCGGACCGGCCAGTTGGTGCAGCTGACGGGCACCTCGCGGGAGTCGGGGTAGCCGGTGAGCGTCACGGCGGTGGCACCGGTGACGACCCCGGCCCGGAGCCGGCCGGCCCCGACCACGTCCTCGACCCTCCTGCCGTCCAGCGCTTCCAGGTGCGCGAGAGCGATGTCACTGTCCTCGTCCCGCGCCTTCGCCCATCCGTCCGGAACGAACGGCTTCCCCACCCTCCACACCCCGTACGGCGCCCTCCCGTCCCGGTATCCCGGCACGAACACCAGATCGCCGTCGGCCCCGTCCACGCAGTGCGCCGCGGTGACGATCAGATCGCGCTGCGGGCTGTGCACGACCGAGGCGGTGCAGAAATGCCCGCCGGCCGGTCCGCCGGCCCGGTCGGCCGCGAACAGCGCGCCCACGCGCGCGGTGCGCGCCGTCCGCGCGGCCACGACGGTGACCCCGAGCGGCGCGGGCCCGGCGTCGGCGGCCGCGACGGAGGCGGAGGTCAGCGCGAGCAGCACCACGGCACCGAGGAGAGCGGGCCGCGAGGTGAACCGGGCACGGACGGTTCGGGAGATGCGCTTCATCAGGCCCCCACTCTCCGCCACGCGCCGGGAGAACCGCCCCGGCCACACCGGAACCCGCCCCGCGAGACCCCCGGACGGGGGCCGCGCGACCGCATCCACCGTACTGTCACCCCGCCACCCCCGCCCCCCGGGCCGTCACACCGGGTGACCGTCTCCGCGCCCGAGACCGAGGGCGGCCGATCCGGCGTGAGAACATCGTGTCGACGCCTCACCCGACCAGCCGCCAGACCCCGTGCGGAGTCGTAGAAGGGGTCAACGACGGAACCACACGACAGGTTCCGCTCCGACTTCGTTGCCCGGCGTGACCTGCCGTGATACACAGAGTTACCGTACGGGTCATTCATGCGAAACCCGTCGGCCAATGACGTCAAGTCGACATACGACCGCGGCGTTGTCAGCGAGAATGGGCCTGACCTCTGCGCACCGCAGGGGGCTTGCGGAACTACCCACCAGGGGCGGTGACTTACATGCTCTTTGCGGCCGACAAGGGAGACATCAACACCATCATCGGCGGGATCGCTCCGGACTGGGGCCCCTTCGGCAGTCTGGGCAACGAGGCCAAGGTGATGATCGAGGTGGTCATGGCCGTGGCGATTCTGCTCTGCCTCGGCATCGCGGTCTGGGGAGCGGCCAAACAGCGGATCGGCGCGACGGCCCTGCGGGACACCTTCAGCGCGGAACAGGGCAAGGGCCTCATCATCGCGGGCCTCACCGGGGTGTTCATCATCGGCTCCCTCGGCACGCTGTTCACGATCGTGTACGGCATGGCGGTCTGACGCCCCCTCCACCGCCGGGCCGGCCCGGTCGTCCCCTCCACCCCACCCACCCGTCGTGCCCACCGGCTGAGGTTGCGTTTCCCTGATGTCGAGTCATCACACCGCGTCCGCGCGGGAACCAGCACGGCTACCGTCGTATGTCCACGACGTGGAGGGGGCCTACCCGGCATGAGTCCCGGAGACGAGCAGGGTTACACCGAGACGGGCCAGACCCGTACCCGCCTGCCCGGCGGCGACCCCTACGGCGGCGCGCCCCGCAGAACGGGCCGCTCCTCCTCCCGGGGCCTGGTCACGGTCGTCGGCGTGGTGGTCCTCCTCATCGCGGCGATCGCCTTCGCGAACCGGGGAGACGGTTCCGCCGCGGACGGCTCCGCCGACAAGGCGATCCGGCCGAAGGCCGCGTCCACGGCGGCGAGCGGCACGAAGCCGGTCGACACCAGGTCCGCCGACATCCCCTCGGGCTTCGCCCACACGGAGCAGGGCGCGCAGAGCGCTGCCGCGAACTACGCGGTGGCGCTGGGGTCGGCGGAGATGTTCAACAAGACCGAGCGCGACTCCGTCCTCCAGGCCATCATGACCCCTTCCGCGGTGAGGAGTTCGAAGGCCGCGATGGACAAGGCGTACACACCCGACTTCAGTCAGAGTCTCGGCCTGTACGCGGACGGCACGGCACCGAAGGGCTACACGTTCGTCTCGCGTACGAGCCCGATCGGGACGAAGGCGACCGAGGCGACCAGTGACGCCGCCACGGTCGAGGTCTGGTGCAGCGGGCTCCTCGGCCTCGCGGGCGACAAATCCACCAACCCGGTCACCAACAGCTGGTTCACCATCACCATGAAACTCGAGTGGACCGCCGGGGACTGGAAGATCATCGCGCACTCGCAGCAGGAGGGTCCGGCGCCCGTTCCCGGCGACGACAAGGCCTCCAGCTCGGAAGACATCTCGAAGGCCGTCGACGAGTACGGAGGGTTCACCTATGCCCGCTAGCCGCCGCGTACTCACCCTGGCCGCCGCCGTCACGGCCATGCAGACGACAGCGGTCCTCCTGGCGACCCATGCCTTCGCCGCGCCCTCGCCGTCGCCCTCGCCGACGAAGAGCGACGACGCCTGCGACCTGATCCACGGCGCCGCCAAACAGTACTGCGAGAAGGACAGCGGCGGCTCGAAGAAGGGGCTCACCACCCCCGACAACCCCCTCACCTCCACCCTCGACCCCCTCTCCTCCCTCGGCAAGGGCTGCGCGGACGCCGCGTCCTGGACCATCGGCAAGCTCAGTGACGCCGTGAAGGAGACCGCGAACGTCGACTTCACGAACCCCAAGTTCCTCCAGCAGTACGCCGTCGTCTTCGCCGCCTCGACGATCCTCACCCTGCTGCTCTGGCTGCTCGCCGTCGCCAAGCGCGCGGTCCGCGGCGTACCGCTGACCACCGCCATCTCCGAGGCCGTCGGCTTCCTGTGGCTGACGGTGCTCGCCTCCGCCTTCACCCCGCTGATCCTCTACACCGTCGTCTCCGCGGCCGACGGTGTCACGGACGTCCTCGCCAAGGCGACCGGCGACCAGACCGACACGTTCTTCGGCACCTTCTCCGGCGCCCTGGACAAGGGCGACGGCATCGGCGGCGGCCCGATCATGCTGATCGTCGTCTCCCTGGTCAGCATCCTCGCCGCCGGCGTGCTCTGGCTGGAGCTGGTCATCCGCGCCGCCCTGCTCTACGTCGGCGCCCTGCTCGGCACCGTCGTCTACGCCGGCCTGGTCGACAAGAACCTGTGGGGCCACGTACGGCGCTGGGCGGGCATCATGATCGCCGTCATCCTGGTCAAGCCCGTCATCGTCATCGTGCTCGGCCTGGCCGGCGCACTGGCCGGCGACAACGGCCCGGACGCCTTCTCCGCCGTCGTCTCCGGGCTCGCCATCATCCTGCTCGCCATCTTCGCCAGCGCGATGATCTACCGCTTCGTCCCCGGCTTCGGTGACGAGATCGCCGGCTCTCGCAGCAACCGCATCATGCAGGGCGCCGAGGGCAAGGCCGCCGCGGTGATCAGTTCCCCGGCCACCCTCGTCGCCCAGGGCATCAAGACGCACAGCACCCGCGCCGACAACAACGGCTCCGGCGGCGGCTCCACCGGCGCCCGCCCCGCCAACCCCGCCTCCGGCGGAGTCGCCGCGCACAGCGGACGCACCGGACAGGGCGGCGGCGGAGCGGTCCCCTCCGCCGCGCCCGCGCCCCGTGCCTCCAGCCCGGTCAACACCCCGCACGCCGCAAACACCCGCAACAGCAGCAACAGTTCAGGAGGTGACGGGCGTTGACGACCGAGTCCCACATGTCCCATCCGGTCACGCCCCGCCGTACGTATCTGATCGGCCGCGCCCGGCCGAACGCGATCATCGGCCGGAACCGCGAGTCCGGCGAGATCGCGCTGATCGTCGCCGGTGCGTTCCTCGGCATGATGTGCGGCCTCCTCGTCCCCGTACTGTCCCTGCGGATCGTGCTGCTGACGGGCTTCCCGATGCTCGCGCTCGCCGCCGTCTACGTGCCCTACAAGCGCCGCACCTTCTACAAGTGGTTCGAGATCAACCGCTCGTACAAGCGCACCGTCAAGCGTGGCACCACCTACCGCTCCGGTGCGGTCGAGGCCGGCACCCGGCTGGACGGGCGGGAGGTCGAGGTCGGACCGCCGCCCGGCATCGGGCGGATCACCTGGCTGGCCGCGCCGTTCGGGCCCGACGAGATCGCCGTGCTGCTGCACGCCGACCGCAAGACCGTCACCGCCGCCATCGAGATCGAGGGCCCCGGCGTCGGTCTGCGCGACTCCGAGGACCAGGAGGCCCTCGTCGACCGCTTCGGCACACTGCTCAAGCACGTCGCCAACGGCGACGGCTTCGTCACCCGGCTGCAGATGCTCGCCCGGACCCTGCCCGCCGACCCCGACGCCCACGCCAAGGACGTCACCCTGCGCGGCGACGACAAGGCGCCCGACTGGCTGTCCCGGTCCTACGACCAGCTCCAGTCCATGGTGTCCACCAGCAGCGAGCAGCACCGCGCCTACCTCGTCGCCTGCATGCACTACGGCCGCGAACTGGCCGCCGAGGCACACGCCATGGCCAAGGCCGTCCGCGCGCACGGCGGCAAGGTCGACCGGGACTCCGGACTCGCCGTCGTCATGGCCCGCGAGCTGACCGACATCTGCTCCCGGCTGCAGGAGGCCGACATCCGCGTCCGCCAGCCCCTCGGGCAGGGCAGACTCGCCTCCCTCATCCACTCCATGTACGACCCGGACCACCCCATCGACCACATCCAGGCGATGACCCAGCGCAACGCCTGGCCGGCCGAACTGGACGCCATGGAGCCCACCTACCTCCAGGCCAAGACCCGCGAGTCCGCCACCCGCGCCCCCTGGTGCCACGCCACCGCCTGGGTGAAGGAGTGGCCGATGACCCCCGTCGGCGTCAACTTCCTCGCGCCCCTGCTGGTGCACACCCCGGACGTCATCCGAACGGTCGCCGTGACGATGGATCTCGAGCCCACCGAGGTAGCCATCGAACGCATGCTGACCGAGAAGACCAACGACGAGGCCGAGGCCTCCCGCGCCGCCAAGATGAACCGCACCGTCGACCCGCGCGACATCGCCGCCCACAACCGCCTGGACCAGCGAGGAGAAGACCTCGCCAGCGGCGCGGCCGGCGTCAACCTGGTCGGCTACATCACCGTCTCCGCCCGGTCCCCGGAGGCCCTCAACCGCGACAAGCGGACCATAAGGGCCTCCGCGGGCAAGTCGTACCTGAAGCTGGAGTGGTGCGACCGCGAGCACCACCGGGCCTTCGTGAACACACTTCCCTTCGCCACCGGTATTCGAAGGTAGGGGCTGATGCGCTGATGCGGGACCCGCTGTCCGTTCTCACAGAAGCCTTCACGTCCTTCCTGTTCGGAAAGGTCGAGACGACCCGGCTGCCGGTGCGCACCTCCACGGGCCAGGCCCAGGCGGTCTACCTGCCCACCGCCGCGCCCGGCCTCGGCGACTCGGGCGTCATCATCGGCCGCGAGGTGTACTCCGGCAAGGGCTACATCTACGACCCCTTCCAGCTCTACGGCCAGCAGTTGCCGGCCCCCCACTGGCTGGTGCTCGGCGAGTCCGGCAACGGCAAGTCGGCCCTGGAGAAGACCTACGTCCTCAGGCAGCTCCGCTTCCGGGACCGCCAGGTCGTCGTCCTGGACGCCCAGGGCGAGGACGGCGTCGGCGAATGGAACCTGATCGCGGAGGAGCTGGGGATAACTCCCATCCGCCTGGACCCGACCGCGGCCCTGAACCACGGCATCCGGCTGAACCCCCTGGACCCCTCGATCACCACCACGGGCCAGCTCGCGCTGCTCCGGACCATCATCGAGGTGGCGATGGGCCACGGCCTGGACGAGCGCTCCGGCTTCGCCCTCAAGGTCGCCCACTCCTACGTCAACGAGTCCATCCTCGACCGCCAGCCGGTCCTCACCGACATCGTGGAGCAACTGCGGCACCCGGAACCGGAGTCCGCGGAGGCGATGAACGTCGCCGTAGAGGACGTGCGCGCATGGGGCCTGGACGTCGCCCTGGTCCTGGACCGGCTGGTCGACGGTGACCTGCGGGGCATGTTCGACGGCCCGACCACGGTCGGCATCGATCTGGACGCCCCGCTGATCGTGTTCGACCTGTCCCACATCGACCGCAACTCCATCGCCATGCCGATCCTGATGGCGATCGTCGGCGTGTGGCTGGAGCACACCTGGATCCGCCCCGACCGCAAGAAGCGCATCTTCCTGGTGGAAGAGGCCTGGCACATCATCAACAGCCCGTTCGTGGCACAGCTCTTCCAGCGGCTGCTGAAGTTCGGGCGCCGGCTCGGCCTGTCCTTCGTGGCGGTCGTCCACCACCTGTCCGACGTGGTGGACGGCGCGGCGGCGAAGGAGGCGGCGGCGATCCTGAAGATGGCGTCGACCAGGACCGTCTACGCCCAGAAGGCCGACGAGGCGAGAGCCACGGGCCGGGTCCTCGGCCTGCCGCGCTGGGCGGTCGAGATCATCCCCTCCCTCACCCCGGGCATCGCGGTCTGGGATGTCAACGGCAACGTCCAGGTGGTCAAACACCTCATCACGGAGACCGAACGTCCGCTGGTCTTCACCGACCGCGCGATGACCGAGTCCGCCAGCGACCGGGCGGCCGACGACGCCCTGCGCGCCGCCGAGCTGGAGGCCGAGCAGCGGGCGGCGGCCTTCGTGGAGCAGCACCTGGGCGACTCGGAATCGACGGTGGCGTAGGGGAGGCGGGAGTGAGACCGGACGAGCGCCGTGACACCCATCGGGAGGGCCGGGGCGGAATCCCCGACGGGCTGCTGATCGGCATACTCGCCTTCCTCCTCGGCATGACCCTGCTGGTGTGGACGGCCACCGGTCTGGCGGCCCTGTTCACCCACGGCGCCTGGCCGGACGGCGTGACGTTCACCCGCACGGCCCTGGCCATGCGCCACCTCGTCGGCGAGCCGCACGACCTGCCCGGCGCCTGGCCGGACACCCCCGCCGCCCAGCTCTCCGGCTGGGGCCTGTTCTGGGGCCTGTTCATCGGCCAGCTCATGATCCTGCTCGTCCTCACCCTGTTCGTGATGGGCACGGTGGCCAAATGGCGGGCCGGGAAGGCGCGGCGCGCCGTCACGCGGGGGACGGCACCCGCTCCCGCCGCTCCCGCCCCGCCCGCGGTGCCTGCCGTGTCCACGGTGCCGACGGTGCCCGCCGTCGTTCCGGTGCCCGAGGCGCTGCGAGAGCAGCGGCACGAGGTCCCGGTTCCGCGCGCGGAGCCCGCTCCACAGCCTGTGGAAGACCTCGTGGGCGGCGGCGCTCCCCAGGCCGGCCCGGAGGCGCCCGGCGCCGCGGGCGGGGTGTGCTTCGGCGCCGCCCCGGCCAGGCACAGCACCGCGGTCCAGGCCGTCCAGGACGCACCGGGCCCGACCCTGGTGGTCACCTCGAACCCCGCCCTCTGGGCGGAGACCAAGGACGCCAGAACCAAACTGGGCCCCGTCCACCTCTACGACCCCACCCATCTCTGCGACACCCCGGCCCGGCTCCACTGGTCCCCCACCAGTGGCTGCGAGGACAGGGAAACGGCGCTGAGCAGGGCCACCGGCCTCCTGTGCCCGGTCCGGCCCACCGCCCGGCTCGACCAGGCCGTGGCCGACACCGCGACCACGCTGCTGCGTAGCTGTCTGCACGCCGCCGCCCTGGAGTCCCGCACCGTCCGCCACGTCCACCGCTGGGCCCAGGGCATCCAGGTCCAGGACGCCGTGCGCATCCTGCGCACCCACGCCAAGGCCGCCCCGGGCGCCGCGGGCGAACTCGAGGCCTCCCTCACCGCGTATCCCGAACGGCGGGACATGGCACAGGAGCTGATCGGCAGGGCGTTGTCCGCCCTCTCCACGGTCAACATCCGCGAGGCCTGCACTCCAAACCGAACCGATGCCCTCGCCTTGGATTCCCTCGTGCACGAAGGGGGAACACTTTATGTGGTCGGTGAATCCATCGAGGACCCCAGAACCCATCCGGGAGCGATGCCCCTCCTGACGGCCCTCGTCTCCAGCGTGGTCGAGCACGGCCGGCGCATGGCCGAACGGTCATCCTCCGGTCGGCTCGACCCACCACTGACCCTGGTCCTGGACGACATCGCGGCCGTGGCCCCCATCCCCCAGCTCCCCGATCTGCTCGCCACCGGAGCCGACCAGGGGATGCCCACCCACGCGTTGCTCCGCTCCCGCGAACAGGCCAGGGCCCGCTGGCCGCACCAGGAGCTGCCTGCCTGAACGTCTTCCTGTCACCGGTCCGGGAACACCGTCCCGCGACCGGTCCCGGAGCACCGTTCCTCGACGGCGCCGTGACACCGCGGGCACGCGGCGACGGCATGCGTCCGCCCGCACCGGCAGGGCTGTGCCGCGCCGCGCGCCGACCGCCCGGCACCCGACCGGGCCGGAAGGGTGCCGCGGCGGGCCGGTCAGCGCGTCCGTACGAACTCCAGCTCGTTCTCGGCCTCGTCCTTCGAGAACGACACGACCAGCCCGCTCGGTCCGAAGCCCGCCTTGCGGTAGGCACCCTGGGCCCGCGTGTTGTCCGCGTGCACGAACAGCCGCACCCGCTCGGCCCGCTGCCGCCAGGCCCAGGCGACACCGGCGTCCAGCAGCATCCCGATCAGCCCGTTGGCCCGGTGCTCCGGCCGGACGAACACCCCGACCACGTGACCCTGACGCCGCTCGACCGGACACCCGGCCCAGTCCGTCGTCCCGGCCTGCTCGAGCAGCACGGTGACCGTACCGGCCCAGCTCCCGCCGGGGGTCTCGGCGATGAACTGCCGCGCCGTGCCGGACCCTTCGCCGGAACCGATCGCCCGTTCCCGGTAGAAGGAGTCCGGCCGGGCCAGGGCCTCGTCGTAGGTCTCGAGGAAGGCGATGTGCGCGACCGGGTCCCGCAGCGCGTCGAGCCGTAGCTGCTTCACGGCCTCCCACTCGTCGGGGCGTATGGCGCGGACGGCGTAGGCATCGGCATCGCCGGTCGGGGTGCTCATGCGGTCACGGTAGCCGCGCCCGTCACCGCCCTCACCCGATATAAGCGCGGCCCGCTGTCGGTGCCGGGCCCTACGGTGTCCCCATGACCACTCTTCCCGAACGACCCAACACGGCGCTGCTCGTCATCGACGTCCAGAACGGCGTGGTGGCCGGCGCCCACGACCGCGACGGCGTCATCGCCAACATCGACACCCTGATCGGCCGGGCCCGCGCGGCGGATGTCCCGGTGATCTGGGTGCAGCACTCCGACAAGCACTTGGAGGAGGGCAGCGAGAGCTGGGCCTACGTCCCCGAGCTGGTCCGCCGGGACACCGAGCCCCTGGTCGCCAAGGGCTATGCCGACTCCTTCGAGGAGACCCGTCTGGAGGAGGTGCTGGCGGAGCGGAAGGTGGGCCGGCTGCTCGTCGCAGGCGCCCAGACGGACGTGTGCATCCGCTCGACTCTGCACGGCGCGATCGTCCGGGGCTACGACGCGACGCTGGTCGCCGACGCCCACACCACGGAGGACCTGACCGAGTACGGCGCTCCCGCTCCGGAGCAGGTGATCGCCCACACCAACCTCTACTGGGCGGGGCACAGGGCGCCGGGCCGTCAGGGCGGCACGGTGAAGACGGCCGAGGTGGCCTTCTAGCGTTCT
>NZ_JALLIN010000084.1 GCF_023630175.1 Streptomyces cellostaticus
GGCGGCGATCGCCACCGCGTCCGCTTCGTCACCGGCCACCACGACCGCCTGTGGGCCGTTGACCGCCGCGATGCTCACCCGGTCCGTCAGCAGCGGCAGGACCTCGTCCTCCGACGCCTGCACCGCGATCATCACGCCACCGGACGGCAGCGCCTGCATCAGACGCCCACGCGCCGCAACCAGCGTGCACGCGTCCTCCAGCGAGAACACCCCGGCCACATGCGCGGCCGCGATCTCACCGACCGAATGACCGGCCACGAAGTCGGGCTTCACGCCCCACGACTCCAGCAGCCGGAACAGCGCCACCTCCACCGCGAACAACGCCGGCTGCGCGAACTCCGTACGATCCAGCGCGGCTCGGTCGTCGCCGAACAGAACGTCCTTCAGCGGCAGATCAAGCCGCGCACACACCGCGTCCAGCGCCTCCGCGAACACCGGGTACGCCTCGTACAACTCACGACCCATACCCAGCCGCTGACTGCCCTGACCGGTGAACAGGAACGCCGACCCGCCACCGGTGGCGGTGCCGCGCACCAGGCCCGGGGCCTGCTCACCCGCCGCCAGCGCCTCCAGAGCGCGCGTCAGGCCCTCGTGGTCGCCGGCGACGATCGCCGCGCGTTCGTGGAGGGCCGTCCGGCCGGTCGCCAGGGAGTGGGCGAGGTCGACCGGCCGGGGCCGCTCGGGGGACTCGATCACGGGCAGGAGCGTGCCGGCCTGGGCGCGGAGGGCGTCCGCGTTCCTGGCCGAGAGGACGAAGGGCAGGGTCTCCGGCGCGCTGGTCTCCGACACGCCGGTCGTCGGCGGCTGCGGTGCGGGGAGGGGTGCGGGGGCCTGTTCGATGATGGTGTGGGCGTTCGTCCCGCTGATGCCGAAGGACGAGACTCCGGCCCGGCGCGGCCGGTCGTCGGTAAGGGGCCACTCCGTCCGCTCGGTCAGCAGGGTGATGTCCCCGGCCGTCCAGTCGACGTGCGGGGTGGGCTCGTCGACGTGCAGCGTCTGCGGGAGCGCCCCGTGGCGCATGGCCATGACCATCTTGATGACGCCCGCGACACCGGCGGCGGCCTGCGTGTGACCGATGTTCGACTTGATGGAGCCGAGCAGCAGCGGCCGGCCCTCCGGCCGGTCCTGCCCGTAGGTGGCGAGCAGCGCCTGCGCCTCGATCGGGTCGCCCAGCCTGGTGCCGGTGCCGTGTGCCTCGACGACGTCGACCTCGGCGGGGGTCAGCGCTCCGCTCGCCAGGGCGGCGCGGATGACGCGCTGTTGGGAGGGGCCGTTGGGGGCGGTGAGCCCGTTGCTGGCGCCGTCCTGGTTGACGGCCGAGCCGCGGACCACGGCCAGGACCGGGTGCCCGTTGCGGCGGGCGTCCGACAGGCGCTCCACGAGCAGCATCCCGACGCCCTCGGCCCAGCCCGTGCCGTCGGCGGCAGCGGCGAAGGCCTTGATGCGCCCGTCGGGCGAGAGTCCGCCCTGGTGGCTGAACTCGCTGAAGGTGCCCGGGGTCGACATCACGGTGACGCCACCGGCCAGCGCCATCGTGCACTCACCGTTGCGCAGCGCCTGAATGGCCCAGTGCAGGGCCACCAGCGAGGACGAGCAGGCGGTGTCGACGGTGACGGCCGGGCCTTCGAGGCCCAGGGCGTAGGAGACGCGGCCGGACAGGACGCTGCCCGCGTTGCCGGTCATCACGTGGCCGAGGACCTCGTCGGCGCCGGACTGTTCCAGTTGGGCGTCGTAACCACTGTAGGCCGCCCCGACGAAGACGCCGGCCCGGCTGCCGCGCAGGGCGGACGGGGCGATGCCGGCGCGTTCGATCGCCTCCCAGGCCGTTTCGAGCACCAGCCGCTGCTGCGGGTCCATGGCGAGCGCCTCGCGCGGCGAGATGCCGAAGAAGTCGGCGTCGAAGGTGTCGGCGTCGTGCAGGAAGCCGCCCGCGAAGGCGTGGCCGTCGCCGTCCGTGTACAGCGCGTCGATGTCCCAGCCCCGGTTGCCGGGGAACGGGGAGATGGCGTCGCCGCCGGTCTCGACGAGCCGCCACAGTTCCTCGGGGGTGCGGACGCCGCCGGGGTAGCGACAGCTCATGGCCACGATCACGACGGGGTCGTCGGCGAGGCCCCCGGCGGGCGTTCCGGAGAGCGCGCCCGCGCGGGTGACGAGCCCGTCGGCTGTGCCGTTGGACGTGCCGGTGGCCGGGTCGTGCGCGCCGTGCGGGTCGCCGAGGAGTCCGGTGCGCAGCTCCCGTGCGAGGGCGCTGGGCGACGGGTGGTCGAAGACGAGCGTGGTGGCCAGCCGCAGGCCGGTGGCGGCGGACAGGCGGTTGCGCAGGTCGACGGCGGTCAGCGAGTCGAAGCCGAGGTCCTTGAACGCCTTGTCCGCGTCGACCCGTTCGGCCGAGGCGTGGCCGAGTACGGCTGCTACGTGGGTGCGTACGAGGTCGAGCAGCGCCCGGTCCTGCTCGGGCGCGGTGAGGCGGTGCAGCCGCTCGGCGAGCGGGGTGCCGCCGGCGCGGGTGCGTGCCGTGCGGCGGCCGCCGGTGCCGGCGAGCTGCCGGAAGACCGGGGCGACCGGTTCGGGGCCGGCGGCGGTGCGCAGGGCGGTGACGTCGAGGCGGGCGGGGACGAGGACGGGCCGGCCGGCGGTGAGCGCCGCGTCGAGCAGGGTCATGCCCTCGGCGGCGGACAGGGCGCCCATGCCGTGCTGTTCCATGCGCCGCAGGTGGGCCTCGTCGAGCGCGCCGGTCATGCCGCTGGCGTCGGCCCACATGCCCCATGCGAGGGACGTGGCGGGCAGGCCCTGGCCGTGGCGGTGCTGGGCGAGGGCGTCGAGGTAGACGTTGGCGGCTGCGTAGTTGGCCTGTCCGGCGCTGCCGAGGGTTCCGGCGACGGCCGAGTACAGGACGAACGCCGAGAGGGGCAGGTCGCGGGTCAGCTCGTGGAGGTGCAGGGCGGCGTCGGCCTTCGGGCGCAGGACGGCGTCGAGGCGCTCGGGGGTGAGCGAGGCGACGACGCCGTCGTCCAGGACCCCGGCCGTGTGGACGACCGCCGTGAGCGGGTGCTCGGCGGGTACCGTCGCGAGCGCGGCCGCGAGGGCGTCCCGGTCGGCCGCGTCGCAGGCGGCCCAGGTGACCCGGGCGCCGAGCACGGTCAGTTCCTCGGTGAGCGCGGGGGCGCCGGGGGCGTCGGCGCCCCGGCGGCTCAGGAGCAGCAGGTGGCGCACGCCGTGCGTGGTGACGAGGTGCCGGGCGGCGATGCCGGCGAGGGTGCCGGAGCCTCCGGTGATCAGGACGGTGCCGTCCGGGTCGATGGCCGTGGCGCCGTCGCGGGACTCGGGGCCGGACCCCGGGCCGAGGCCGGAGCGGGACTGGTACGCGGGGCCGGACTCGGAAGCGGGGTGGGCGGGCGTGCGGCTGCGGGTCAGCCGGGGGACGCGCACGGCTCCGTCCCTCAGCATCAGCTCGGGCTCGTCGCACGCCAGGGCGGTGGCGAGGAGGGTGCTGTGGGCGGAAGGGTCCGATGCTCCATGCGCGTCGAGGTCCGCGAGGACGAACCGCCCCGGGTTCTCGGTCTCCGCCGAGCGGATCAGGCCCCAGACGGCGGCGTGGGGCAGGTCGTCGACGCCCTCGTCCGGGCCGGCGACCGCGCCGCGGGTGAGGACGACGAGGCGCGAGGCGGCGAACCGCTCGTCGGCGAGCCAGGAACGCACGAGGGCGAGCGCCCGGTGCGTCGCCCCGTGCAGGGCCTCCGGGCCGTCACCGGCCGGCGCCTCCATGAAGGGGGCGAGGACGTGCGCGGGTACGGGGGCACCCGCGGCCACCGCTTCGCCGAGCGCGGCCAGGTCCGCGTACCGGGCGGCCGGGCCGAAGGCCGCGTCGCCCAGTACCGCCCACCCGTCACCGGAAGCAGGCTCGGCCGTGCCGTCGGCCGGCGTACCGTCCGCCAGCGGCAAGGGCAGCGGCAGAGGCAGGGGCAGGGGCACCCAGTCGAGCTGGAACAACGAGTCGTGGCGCACGGCCGACGCGCCCGGGCCCGTGCCGGGCTCCACCGTCCCGAACGGCCGCCGGGCCAGTCCGCCCACCGTCGCCACCGGCCGGCCCAGGTCGTCGGCGAGGTCCAGCGCGACGGCGCCCTCGCCGGTGTTCCGTACCCGCACACGCAGGGCGCCCGCGCCCTCGGCGTACAGCGTCACGTCCGACCAGGTCCCGAGCCCGGCGCCCGTACCGATGTCGCCGTCCCGCACGAAGGCCGCGTGCGCGGCGGCGTCCAGCAGCGCGGGGTGCAGGCCGAAGCCGGCCCCCTCGGTGTCGTCCTCCGGGAGGCGGACCTCGGCGAAGAGCTCGCCGCCACGGAGCCAGACGGCCTGCACGGCGCGGAACGGCGCCTCGCGCCGGAGCGTGGCGCCGTCCGGATCGGCGGCGTCCGGGTCGGTGACGTACAGGTCCGTGACGTCCACGGCCTCGGCACCGGCGGGCGGCCACTGCGCCAGGTCGAAGGACGCGGTGCGGGCGGTGGGCGCGAGGACGCCCCGGGCGTGCCGCTCCCAGGGGGCGTCCGCCGGAGCGGCCTCGGCCCGGGAGGAGACCGTGAGGGTGCGGCGGCCCTGGCCGTCGGGGGCGTCGACCAGCACCTGGAGGCGCACCGCGCCTTCGGAGGGCAGACGGAGCGGGGCATCGAGCTCCAGCTCCTCGACGTGCCCGCAGCCGGTCTCGTCACCGGCGCGTACGGCGAGTTCGACGAAGGCCGCGCCCGGAAGCACGACCGTACCGGCCACGGCGTGCCCGCCGAGCCACGGGTGGCTGCGGAGCGAGAGCCGGCCGGTGAACAGCACGGTGTCGGTACCGGCCGGTGCGACGGCCGCGCCGAGCAGCGGGTGCGCGGCCGGTTCGAGTCCGGCGCCGCTCACGTCACCGGCCCCTGCCGTGCTCGGCTCCAGCCAGTACCGCTCGTGCTGGAAGGCGTACGTGGGCAGGTCGACGCGCCGGGCGCCCGTCCCGGAGAAGTACGCCTCCCAGTCGACGGCCGCGCCCCGGACGTACGCCTGGGCCAGCGCGGTGTTGACCGTCTCCGCCTCCGACCGCCCACCACGAAGGGCGGGCGCGAAGACCGCGTCCACGCCGCCGGTCAGGCAGTCCTGGGCGAGCGCCGACAGCACACCGTCCGGGCCCAACTCCACGAACGTCGTGACACCGGCCGCCTCCAGCGCACGGATCCCGTCCAGGAAGCGGACCGCGTCCCGGACGTGACGTACCCAGAAGTCCGCCGAGCCCATCTCGTCCGTCACCGCGGCGCCGGTCAGGTTCGACACCACGGCGATCCGAGGGGTCTCGTACGCGATCGACTCCGCGACCGTACGGAACGCGTCCAGCATCCCGTCCATGTGCGGCGAATGGAACGCGTGACTGACGCTCAGAGGCTTGGTCTTACGACCCTGCTCCTCGAAGTGGGCGGCGATCGCCACCGCGTCCGCCTCGTCACCCGCGACCACGACCGCCTGCGGACCGTTGACCGCCGCAATGCTCACCCGCTCGGTGAGCAGCGGAAGAACCTCGTCCTCCGACGCCTCCACCGCGACCATCACGCCACCGGACGGCAGCGCCTGCATCAACCGACCACGCGCGGCCACCAGCGTGCACGCGTCCTCCAACGAGAACACACCCGCCACATGCGCAGCCGCGATCTCACCGATCGAATGACCGGCCACGAAGTCGGGCCTCACGCCCCAGCTCTCCAGCAGCCGGAACAGCGCCACCTCCACCGCGAACAACGCCGGCTGCGCGAACTCCGTCCGATCCAGCACCTCGCCGTCCGTACCGAACAACACGTCCAGCAGGGGAAGGTCCAGGTGGGCGCACACCGCGTCCAGCGCCTGGGCGAACACCGGGTACGCCTCGTACAACTCACGACCCATACCCAGCCGCTGACTGCCCTGCCCCGTGAACAGGAACGCCAGGCCGCCGCCGACGACCGTGCCCCGCACCAGGCCCGGCACCTGCTCGCCCTCGGCGAGGGCACCCAGCAGGGAGGACAGCGAGCGCGCGTCGGAGCCGTCCCCGAGGAGGACGGCCCGGTGCTCCAGGGCCGCGCGTGTGGTGGCCAGCGAGTGGGCGATGTCGAGGGGGCGTGCGGTGGACCGACCCTGGCCGTGCGTGGCCAGCAGGCGTGCGGCCCCGTCGCGGAGGGCGTCGGCGCTCCTGGCGGAGAGGGTCCAGGGCAGGACGGCCGGTACGTGGGGCACGGCGGCGGAGGTGGCCTCCGCGGGCTCCTCCGCGTCGGGGGCCTGCTCGATGATGGTGTGGGCGTTGGTGCCGCTCACACCGAAGGCGGAGACGGCCGCGCGGCGCGGGGCGCCGGTCTCGGGCCAGGGGGCCGGCTCGGTGAGGAGCGAGACGGCGCCTTCCGACCAGTCGACGTTGGGGGTGGGCTCGTCCACGTGGAGGGTCTGCGGGAGCACGCCGTGGCGCATCGCCATGACCATCTTGATGATGCCGGCGAGACCGGCCGCGGCCTGGGTGTGGCCGATGTTGGACTTGAGCGAGCCCAGCCGCAGTGGCCGGTCGGCGGGGCGGTCCTGGCCGTAGGCGGCGAAGAGGGCCTGGGCTTCGATGGGGTCGCCCAGGGTGGTGCCGGTGCCGTGTGCTTCGACGGCGTCGATCTCGGCTGCCGACAGCCTCGCGCTCTCCAGGGCCTGGCGGATGACGCGCTGCTGGGCGGGGCCGTTGGGGGCCGTCAGGCCGTTGCTGGCGCCGTCCTGGTTGACGGCCGAGCCACGGACCACGGCCAGGACCGGGTGGCCGTTGCGGCGGGCGTCGGACAGCCGCTCCACCAGCAGGACGCCGACGCCCTCGGACCAGCCGGTGCCGTCGGCGGAGGCGGCGAAGGACTTGCAGCGGCCGTCGGCGGCCAGGCCGCGCTGGCGGCTGAACTCCACGAACACGTCGGGGTTGGGCATCACGCACACGCCGCCGACGAGGGCGAGTGAGCACTCTCCCTGGCGGAGGGCCTGAGTGGCGAGGTGCAGGGCGACGAGGGAGGAGGAGCAGGCGGTGTCGACCGTGGCGGCGGGGCCTTCGAGGCCGAAGACGTAACTGACCCTGCCGGACAGGACGCTGGTCGCGCCACCTGTCAGGAGCAGGCCTTCGAGGCCTGCGGGCGCCTCCTTGAGGTCGGCGCCGTAGCCCATGGCTCCCGCGCCGACGTACACGCCGGTCCGGCTGCCCCGTACGTCGGAGGGGTCGATTCCCGCGCGCTCGAAGACCTCCCACGAGGTTTCCAGGAGCTGGCGCTGCTGCGGGTCCATCGCCAGGGCCTCGCGCGGCGAAATCCCGAAGAATTCGGGGTCGAAGACGGTCGCTTCTTCGAGGAATCCGCCGCCGGTGTTGTAGAAGGTGCCCCGGCGGTCGGGGTCCGGGTCGGCGAGCGAGGAGACGTCCCAACCGCGGTCGGCGGGGAATCCGGTGATGGCGTCGCCGCCCGTGGCGACCAGACGCCACAAGTCCTCAGGCGATCGTACGCCGTTGGGGAACCGGCAGCTCATCGCGACGATGGCGATGGGCTCCCGGGATTCCTCGTCGACCTCCTGGAGGCGGCGGCGGGCCCGCCGCAGCTCAGTGGTCATCCACTTCAGGTTTTCGAGAAGCTTTTCTTCGTTAGCGCCGGCCACTGAAACGTCACCCCCTGGGGAATTGCTGATTGCTTGCGTACGTCTGGTGCGTTACCGGATCCGTTTGCGGATCCGGGAGCGGGTCGGTCATCGGATCGGTCATCAGATCAGGATTTTCCGAATTCGTTGTTGATGATGTCGAAGAGGTCGTCGGCGGATGCCGATTCGATGGAGAATTCCTCGTCCTCTCCGATGACCGCCCGGTCGGCCTTGTGCCAGTTCGTCAGGAGCGATTCGAGCCGTGCGGTGACGCGGGCGCGTTCGGTGCTGTCCTCGGGGACCGATGAGAGGAGGAACTCCAGCTTGTCGATCTCCGCGAGGGCGGGGAGTCCGGGCGTGGTGTCCTCGCCGAGGAGTTCCGCCCTGATGTGGGTGGCCAGGGCGGTGGGGGTCGGGTGGTCGAAGACCAGCGCGGCGGGCAGTTTCAGTCCGGTGGCGGCGTTGAGGCGGTTGCGGAGCTCGACCGCGGTGAGGGAGTCGAAGCCCAGTTCCTTGAAGGCGCGCCCGGCCTCGATCGTCGCCGCCCCGTCGTGTCCGAGGACGACGGCGACCTGTGCGCGCACCAGGTGGAGCACGGTGCGCTCCGCCTCGGGCCCGCTCATCCCCCGCAGCTCGGCCCGGAGGTTCCCCGCCTCCTCGGCCGTGGTGTCCGCCCCGTCCTTTTCGGCGTCGAGCATTCCGCGCACCTCGGGGAGGTCGGCGATCAGCGGGCGCGGACGCGCGGCGGTGTAGGCCGGGACGAACAGGCGCCAGTCGACGTCGGCGACCGTGACGGCCGTCTCGTCCCCGTCCAGCGCCTGCTGGAGGGCGGCGATCGACAGCTCCGGTGCCATGACGGGCAGTCCGCGCCGGCGCAGTTGCTCGGCCGCCTCGTCGTCGGCGACGAGACCGCCCCCGCCCCACGGCCCCCAGGCCACGGAGGTGGCCGCCAGGCCGCGGGTACGGCGCTGCTGTGCCAGGGCGTCGAGGTGGGCGTTGGCCGCGGCGTAGGCGGCTTGGCCGCCGCTGCCCCAGACACCGGCGATCGACGAGAAGAGCACGAAGGCGTCCAGGTCGGTTCCCTCGAGCAGGTCGTCGAGATGCGTGGCACCCGCGACCTTGGCGGCCACGACGTCGGCCACGGCCCCGGGGCCGGTCTCGTCCAGCGGCGCGAACTGCCCGGCGCCCGCCGTGTGGAACACGGCGGTGAGGGCGGGGCCGGCGTCACCTCCGTCCGAGGTGCCGGTGAGGCTCGCCAGCAGGTCGGCCACGGCGGCCCGGTCCGTCACGTCGCACGCGACGGCCGTGGCCCGTGCGCCGAGCCCGGTGATCTCGGCGACCAGGGCGTCGGCCCCGGGCGCCTGGGGCCCGCGCCGACCGGCGAGGACCACGTGCTCGGCGCCACGGGACGCGAGCCAGCGGGCGACGTGCCCGCCGAGCGCTCCCGTACCCCCGGTGACGAGGACCGTGCCGCGGGGACGCCACTCGGGGGTGCCCGTCCCGGTGTCACCATCGGTCCAGATCCCGGTCCCGGTCCCGCTCTCGGTATCGGTATCGGCACCGACGCCCGCCGCCGTCCGCGGCGCGGCGTGGCCGATCCGGCGGGCGAGCAGGCCCGCGGACCGCACGGCGAGCTGGTCCTCGTCGCCGGCGCCGCCCGCGAGCACGGCCAGGAGCCGCTCGGCCGTCCGTCCGTCCAGCGTGGCGGGCAGGTCGACGAGTCCGCCCCAGCGCTCGGGGTGCTCCAGGGAGACAACCCGGCCCAGGCCCCAGACCTGCGCCTGGGCGGCACTCACGACCCGGTCGGACGGGGCGGTCGCCACCGCTCCCGCCGTAGCGCACCACAGCGGGCCCGCGACTCCCGCGTCACCGAGGGCCTGCACCAGCGTCGCGGTCAGCAGGAGGCCGGCGGGCGCCGCCGGATGGGCGGGGTGCGGGGCGTCGGCGAACGCCAGCAGGCACAGCACGCCGTCGGCCCCGCCTCCCGCGAGCGCCTCGCGCAGCCGGCCGGCCAACGCCGCCCGGTCGAGGTCGGCGACGTCCACGGACACGTCCCGTACGTCCGCACCGCAGGCGGCCAGCGCCTCGGACACCGCGGTCCCACGTGCGTCCACGGCGGCCGGGGCCACCACGAGCCAGGTACCGGACGGTCGCGACGCCACCGGATCGGCCAGCGGCTTCCAGGTGACCCCGTACCGCCAGCCGTCGACGACCGACCGCTCCTGGCGCTGCCGCCGCCATGCGGACAGGGCGGGCAGCAGGACGCTCAGCGGCTGGTCCGCGTCGACGCCCAGGGTGGCGGTCAGGGCGGACAGGTCCGCCGTGTCGACGGCGGCCCAGAACTCCGCGTCCGCGCCACCCTTCCCCTCGGCGGCGGTCGCGCCGGGAGCCTCCTCCA
>NZ_JALLIN010000085.1 GCF_023630175.1 Streptomyces cellostaticus
CCGAGCCCGCCGCCCCGCGCGGTTCCGGATCCAACGCCGCCGGAAGCGATGCCGACGCCCGCTTCTGGGAGGCGGTCGACCATGCGGACCTCGCCTCGCTCACCGGCGGGTCGGCGATCGACGTCGACCAGCCGCTCAGCGCCGTACTGCCGGCCCTCTCGGCATGGCGGCGCGACCAGGAGGCGCTGGCTCGCGCGGCCGCCCGCTCGTACCGCGTCACCTGGCAGCCGTGGTCCGGCGCCCACCGCGGCACGCCCACCGGCACCTGGCTCGTGGCCGTACCCGCACCGCACACCGACGACCCCTGGGTCCGGGCACTGACCGACCGCCTGCGCGACGCCGGCGTCCACGTCGTACCGCTCGTGCTCGACGTCGCCGCATGCGACCCGGGCGCGCTGCGCGCGAGGCTGGACGAGCGGCTCCGCGACGCGGTCGACGGCTCGCCGACGGGCGCCCTCTCCCTGCTGGCACTCGACGAACGGCCGCACCCGGAGCACCCGGGCGTCCCGGTCGGTCTGGCGCTCAGCTCCGCGCTCGCCTCCGCCCTGCCCGGGGCGGTCGACGCCCCGCTGTGGTGCGTCACCCGTGACGCGGCCGCCGCCCTAGCCTCCGACGCAGTCGGCGGCGCCACCCAGGCGCAGGTCTGGGGACTGGGCCGGGTCGTCGCCCTGGAGCACCCCGAGCACTGGGGCGGTCTCGTCGACCTGCCCACGAAGTGCGACGACCGCGCCCTGGGCCGCCTGATGGCGCTGCTCGCGGGCGCGGGCGACGAGGACCAGTTCGCGGTCCGCGCCTCCGGCACCCTCGTACGACGGCTGGTGCGCACCGCCCCGGAGACGGCACCGGCCGCGACCTGGACCCCGCGCGGCACGGTGCTCGTCACCGGCGGTACGGGAGCGCTCGGCCGCCACGTCGCGCGCCGGCTCGCCGAGCGGGGCGCCGAACGGCTGGTCCTCGTCAGCCGCCGCGGTGCCGACGCGCCCGGCGCGGCCGAGACGGAGGCCGAACTCACCGCGCGCGGCGCGTCCGTGACGCTCGCCGCCTGCGACGTCGCCGACCGGGACGCGCTCGCGGCGCTGGTCGCGCGCCTGGCCGACGAGGGCACCCCGGTACGGGCCGTGGTGCACGCCGCCGGCATCTCCCAGCCGCCCGGCACCGGCACGGACCTGCCCGGCTTCGCCCGGGTGGTGGCCGCGAAGACGGCCGGCGCCGTCCACCTCGACGCGCTGTTCGACACGCCGGACTCGCTCGACGCCTTCGTCCTGTTCTCGTCCATCGCCGGTGTCTGGGGCAGTGGCGGCCAGGGCGCCTACGCGGCGGCCAACACGTTCCTCGACGCGCTCGCCGAACGCCGCAAGGCCCGCGGCCTCCCCGCGACGTCGATCGCCTGGGGCCCGTGGGCCGACGGGGGCATGGCGACCGAGGGCGACGCGGAGGAGCAACTGCGCCGCCGCGGCCTGCCGCCCATGGACCCGGAGACGAACCTGCTCGCACTGGAACGCGCCGTCGCCGGCCGGGACGCCGCGGTGACCGTCGCGGACGTCGACTGGGCGCGGTTCGCGCCCGTGTTCGCGGCCGCGCGCCCCCGCCCGCTCATCGCCGACCTGCCCGAGGTCCGGGAGGCACTGCGCGGCTCCGGCCCGGCGTCCGGCGACGCGGCGGTGGCCGACGCGCCTCCCGCGGCACTCCGGCGGCTCACCGAGCTGGCCGGGGACGACCGGCGGGCGGCCGTCCTCGACCTCGTACGCGAACACGCGGCAGCCGCCCTGGCGCACGACTCCGCCGACGCGGTCGCACCCGACCGGGCCTTCAAGGACCTCGGGTTCGACTCCCTCACCGCGGTCGACCTGCGCAACCGGCTGGGCACCGCGTGCGGACTGCGGCTGCCGTCCAGCCTCGTGTTCGACTACCCCAACCCGCAGGCGCTGGCCCGGCACCTGCTGCTGACCCTGTTCCCCGAGGCGCCCGGCGACCCGGCCGACACTCCCGTCGACACCGACCCGCAGGAAGCGGAGCTGCGCCGAACCCTGACCGGCATCCCGCTGCAGCGCATCCGCGAGGCCGGACTGCTGGACAGCCTCCTCCGGCTCGCCGGCCCCGGCGAGCCCGCCACCAGTACCACCACCGTCACCGCCGACGCGCAGTCCATCGACTCGATGGACCTCCAGGACCTCCTCGACCTGGCCCTCGACGACGGCGGCGACGACCACCACAGCAACCGATCCTGACGTGCCCGAAGTGCGGAGTAAGTGATGACAACCCCCAACGAAAAAGTCGTTGAAGCGCTGCGGGCCTCCCTCAAGGAAACCGAGCGGCTGCGTCGCCGGAACCAGGAGCTCACCGACGCCTCGCGCGAACCGATCGCGATCGTCGGCATGAGCTGCCGCTTCCCCGGCGGCGTCCGGTCGCCGGAGGAGCTGTGGAGACTCGTCGAGACCGGCGGCGACGCCATCACGGGCTTCCCCGAGAACCGGGGCTGGGACATCGAGTCGCTGTACGACCCCGACCCGGACCACGACGGCACCACCTACGCCCGCGACGGCGGGTTCCTGCACGACGCGGCCGACTTCGACCCTGCGTTCTTCGGGATCTCGCCGCGCGAGGCACTCGCCATGGACCCGCAGCAGCGGCTGCTCCTGGAGACCACCTGGGAGGCCTTCGAACGCGCCGGGATCGACCCCGCCACCCTGCGCGGCAGCCGGGCCGGAGTCTTCGTCGGCGCTTCCGCCAACGCGTACGGGGCCCACAACCACGACCTCCCCGACGGCGTCGAGGGCCACCTGCTCACCGGAACCGCCTCCAGCGTCGTCTCCGGCCGCCTCGCCTACTTCTTCGGCCTCGAAGGCCCCGCCGCCACCATCGACACCGCCTGCTCGTCCTCCTCCGTCGCCCTGCACATGGCCGTGCAGGCGCTGCGTCAGGGCGAGTGCTCGCTCGCGCTCGCCGGGGGCGTCACCGTCCTCGCCGGCCCCGACGTGTTCGTCGAGTTCAGCCGCCAGCGAGGCCTGTCTCCCGACGGCCGCTGCAAGTCCTTCGCCGAGGCCGCCGACGGCACCGGCTGGTCCGAGGGCGTCGGCGTCCTGCTCGTGGAACGCCTTTCCGACGCCCGCCGCAACGGCCACCAGGTCCTGGCCGTCGTGCGCGGCTCCGCGATCAACCAGGACGGCGCCAGCAACGGGCTCACGGCCCCCAACGGCCCCGCCCAGCAGCGCGTCATCCGCCAGGCCCTGGAGAGCGCCCGGCTGACGCCCGCCGACATCGACGCCGTCGAGGCCCACGGCACGGGCACCACCCTGGGCGACCCCATCGAGGCCCAGGCCCTGCTCGCCACCTACGGCCAGGGACGTGCGGCGGACCACCCGCCGCTGTGGCTCGGCTCGCTGAAGTCGAACATCGGCCACACCCAGAACGCCGCCGGTGTCGCGGGCATCATCAAAATGGTCATGGCCATACGGCACGGCGTCCTGCCCCGGACCCTGCACGTCGACGAGCCGACCTCGCACGTCGACTGGTCCACGGGCGGCGTCTCGCTGCTGACCGAACCGGTGCGGTGGCCGGAGACCGGCCGCCCGCGCCGGGCCGGCGTCTCCGCGTTCGGCGTGAGCGGCACCAACGTCCATACGATCATCGAGCAGGCTCCGGATGTGGAGGAGTCGGTGGAGGTGGCGGGGGCTGCTGTGGCGCCTGTTGCTTCGGCGCCGGTGGTGCCGGTGGTGCCGTGGGTGCTGTCGGCGAAGGGTGGTGAGGCGTTGCGGGAGCAGGCGCGTCGTCTCCTGGGCCGTGTCGAGCAGGACCGTGAGTTGCGGTCGGTGGACGTGGGTCTGTCGTTGGCGGTGGGTCGTGCGTCGTTCGAGGACCGGGCGGTGGTGTTCGGGGCGGATCGTGAGGGTCTGCTGGCGGGGCTGTCGGCCGTGGTGGAAGGCGGTTCGTCGTCGTCGGGTGTGGTGACGGGTTCGCCGGTGGCGGGCAAGGTGGCGTTCCTGTTCACGGGGCAGGGCAGTCAGCGGCTGGGTATGGGCCGTGAGTTGTACGAGACCTACCCGGTCTTCGCGGACGCGCTGGACGCGGTCTGTGCGCGGCTTGATCTGCCGCTGAAGGACGTTCTGTTCGGCGACGACCGAGCTGCGCTGGACCGTACGGAGTTCGCGCAGCCGGCGTTGTTCGCGGTGGAGGTGGCGCTGTTCCGGCTGCTGGAGACCTGGGGTGTGAAGCCCGACTTCGTGGCCGGTCATTCGATCGGTGAGATCGCCGCTGCGCATGTGGCGGGTGTGTTCTCGTTGGAGGACGCGTGCCGGCTGGTGGCGGCTCGTGGTCGGTTGATGCAGGCGCTGCCGTCCGGTGGCGTGATGGTCGCGGTGCAGGCGTCGGAGGACGAGGTTCTTTCGCTGCTGACGGACCGGGTGAGTATTGCGGCGGTCAACGGTCCGCAGTCGGTCGTGGTAGCGGGTGACGAGGCGGACGCGGTGGCGATCGCCGCTCACTTCGAGGAGCAGGGTCGTAAGGTCAAGCGGCTGAGTGTGAGCCATGCGTTCCACTCGCCGCACATGGACGGCATGTTGGAGGACTTCCGTACGGTCGCGGAGTCGATCGCGTACGAGTTCCCTCGGATCGCCGTGGTGTCGAACCTGACCGGCGTCGTGGTGACGGACGAGATGGGTTCGGCGGACTTCTGGGTACGTCATGTCCGGGACGCGGTTCGCTTCCTGGACGGGATTCGTGCGTTGGAGGCGGCCGGTGTCACGACGTTCCTGGAGTTGGGCCCGGACGGTGTGCTGTCGGCGCTCGCCCAGGACTGCCTGACCGGTGATACGGGCACGGCGGTCTTCGCGCCCGCTCTTCGCTCCGGGCGGTCGGAGGCGGAGACCGTCACGGCCGTCCTCGCCCAGGCTCATGTGCGGGGCGTCGCCGTCGACTGGTCCGTCTTCTTCGCCGGTACGGGCGCCCGGCGGGTCGAGCTGCCGACGTACGCCTTCCAGCGGCAGCGCTACTGGATCGAGCCGGGCTCCCGCGCCGGTGACGTGACGGCCGCCGGACTGGAGAAGGCCGGGCACCCGCTGCTCGGCGCGATGGTGGCGCTCGCCGACTCGGAGGGGCTCCTCCTCACCGCTCGGCTGGGTCTGGACACGCACCCGTGGCTGGCCGATCACGCGATCATGGACACCGTGCTGCTGCCGGGCACCGCCTTCGTCGAGCTGGCGGTGCACGCCGGGGACCAGGTCGGGTGCGACGTCCTGGAGGAACTGACGCTGGAGGCACCGCTGGTGCTGCCCCCGCGCGGTGGCGTGCAGCTCCAGATCCACGTAGGCGCCCCGGACGCGGACGGCACGGGACGCAGGACGTTCACTCTCTCCTCCCGTACACAGGACGGCGGGGCCGACGAGCCGTGGACGCGGCACGCCGCCGGTGTGCTCGCCCAGGGCGCGGCACGGCCGGACTTCGCGGCGACCCAGTGGCCCCCGGCGGGTGCCGAGGCGATCCCGACGGAGAGCCTGTACGCGGACCTCGCCGAGGTCGGCATGGGCTACGGACCGGTGTTCCGTGGCCTGACGGCGGCGTGGCGGCTCGGTGAGAGCGTTTACGTCGAGGTCGCCCTCCCCGAGGGTCCCGATACCACGGCCCGTGACTTCGGGCTGCACCCCGCCCTGCTGGACGCGGCCCTGCACGCGCTGGGTCTCGGCGTGCTGGGCGGGACCGAGGGCGAGGGCCGGCTCCCGTTCGCCTGGAGCGGGGTGTCCCTGCACGCGTCCGGCGCCGAGGCGCTGCGCGTGCGCCTCGTGCCGGCGGGCGCCAACGGCATACGGCTGGAGATCGCGGACACGGCCGGTGCTCCGGTCGCCACCGTCGACTCGCTCGTCCTGCGGTCCGTGTCGGCGGAGCAGGTGCGGGCGGCGCGTACCGCGTTCCACGAGTCGGTGTTCCGGGCGGAGTGGATCCCGCTGCCCGGCGGGTCCGACACCGTGGTCACGCCCCGCCGTTGGGCGGTGCTGGGCGCTGCGGGTGCCGCGGCCCACCTGAGGGACGCGCTGCCGGAGGCCCTGGTCGGCGAGGTCACGGTGCACGCCGACCTCGCCGCGCTGGCGGCGGCCGTCGAGGCCGGGGCGGACGTGCCGGACGTGGTGCTGGCCGGTTACGGACCGGCCGCCGACGGCACCGGCCGAGGCTCGGGCGCCGACTCCGGCGCCGGGTACCGGGCCGACGGACCGGCCCTGTCGGCCCGTGCCGTGCACGACGCCACCCACCACGCCCTCGCCCTGACCCAAACCTGGATGGACGACACGCTCTTCGCCGGGGAGCGGTTCGCCGCCACCCGCCTGGTCGTCGTCACCCGGGGCGCGGTAGCGGCGGGCGACGGCGACACGGTCACCGACCCTGTGCACGCGGGCGTGTGGGGCCTGCTGCGCTCCGTCCAGTCCGAGTACCCCGACCGGCTGCTGCTGGTCGACACCGACGGGCGCGACGCTTCCGTAGGGGCGCTGCCCGCCCTGCTCGACGCCGGCGAGCCGCAACTCGCCCTCCGCGACGGCTCCCCGTACGCCCTGCGGCTCGCCCGGGTACCGGCCGCCACCGGGGACCAGACCCGGACCGTCCGGTACGCGCCCGACGCGACCGTACTGATCACCGGCGCCGGCGGCATGCTGGGCGGACTGGTTGCCCACCGGCTCGTCGCCGAACACGGCGTACGGCACCTGCTGCTGGTCGGCCGCCGCGGCGGCACCACCCCCGAGGCACAGCGCCTCGGCGCCGAACTGGCCGCATCGGGCGCCTCGGTGACCTGGGCGGCCTGCGACGTCGCCGACCGCGACGCCCTGGCCGCCGTACTGGACGCGATACCCGCCGACCACCCGCTCGGCGCGGTCGTCCACACCGCGGGCGTCCTCGACGACGGCGTACTCACCTCACTCACCCCCGAACGGCTCTCCGCCGTGCTGCACCCCAAGGTCGACGCGGCCTGCAACCTTCACGAGCTGACCCGCGACCTCGACCTCTCCGCGTTCGTCCTCTTCTCCTCCATCGGCGGCGTCTTCGGCGGCCCCGGCCAGGGCAACTACGCCGCCGCGAACGTGTTCCTGGACGCCCTCGCCCAGCACCGTCGCGCCCAGGGCCTCCCGGCGACCTCGATGGCCTGGGCCCTGTGGGCCGACGGCACCGGCATGGCCGGCCGCCTCGACGAGGCCGACCTCAGCCGCATGCGCCGCAACGGACTGCCCCCGCTCACCACGGCCGAGGGTCTCGACCTCTTCGACCTCGCCCACACGCTCGACGAGGCCGCACCGGTCCTCATGCCCCTCGACCCGACCGCGCTGCGCGCCCAGGCCCGGGCCGGCACGATGTCACCACTGCTGCGCGGCCTCGTACGCGTCCCCGCCCGGCGTACGGCCGGCGGCGCCGCCGGAGCCGGCGGCGAGAGCGGTCTGCGGCAGCGGCTGGCCGGCCTGTCCGCCGCCGAGCAGGACCGCGTCCTGCTCGACCTGGTGCGCAAGCAGGTCGCCACGGCCCTCGGCCACTCCGGCGCGGCCGCCGTCGAATCGGGCCGTTCCTTCAAGGAGCTCGGCTTCGACTCGCTGACCGCCGTCGAACTGCGCAACCTCCTCGGCGACGCCACCGGCCGCCGCCTGCCCGCCACCCTGGTGTTCGACTACCCCACCGCGACCGCCCTCGCCGGATACCTCCGCGAGGAACTGATCGGCGACCTCACGGCCGGATCGGCCGGATCGGCCGGTACGACCGCCCCCGCCCTCCCGCGGGGCCGTGCGACCGCCGACGAGGCCGACGACCCCATCGCGATCGTGGCGATGAGCTGCCGCTTCCCCGGCGGCATCACCGGCCCCGAAGACCTGTGGAACCTGCTCAGCACGGGCGGCGACGGCATCACCGGCTTCCCCGCCGACCGCGGCTGGGACCTCGACACCCTCTACAGCGACGATCCCGACCGCGAGGGCACCAGCTACGCCCGCGAAGGCGGGTTCCTGCACGACGTCGCCGAGTTCGACGCCGGGTTCTTCGGCATCTCGCCCCGGGAAGCGCTGGCCATGGACCCGCAGCAGCGGATCCTCCTCGAAACCACCTGGGAGACCTTCGAACGCGCCGGCATCGACCCGGCGAAGCTGCGCGGCAGCCGCACCGGCGTCTTCGTCGGCTCCAACGCCCAGGACTACCTCCAGCTCTGGCTCAACGACTCCGACGGACTCGAAGGCCACCTCGGCACGGGCACCGCGGCCAGTGTCGTCTCCGGCCGGATCTCCTACACCTTCGGCCTGGAGGGCCCGGCGGTCACCGTCGACACCGCCTGCTCCTCCTCCCTCGTCACCCTCCACCTGGCGGCTCAGGCCCTGCGGCGCGGCGAGTGCTCCATGGCCCTCGCGGGCGCCGTGACCGTCATGTCCACCCCCGGAGCGTTCACCGAGTTCAGCCGCCAGCGCGGCCTCGCCGCCGACGGCCGCATCAAGGCCTTCGCCGCCTCCGCCGACGGCACGAGCTGGTCGGAAGGCGTCGGCATGCTGCTCGTCGAGCGGCTGTCCGACGCCCGCCGCAACGGCCACCCGGTGCTCGCCCTGGTCCGTGGCACCGCCGTGAACCAGGACGGCGCCAGCAACGGCCTGACGGCACCGAACGGCCCCTCCCAGCAGCGCGTCATCCGCGAAGCGCTCGCCGACGCCGGACTGTCGGCCACCGACGTCGACGCCGTCGAGGCACACGGCACCGGCACCACCCTCGGCGACCCCATCGAGGCGCAGGCCCTGCTCGCCACGTACGGCCAGGGGCGTACGGACGACCGTCCGCTGTGGCTGGGCTCCGTGAAGTCGAACATCGGCCACACCCAGGCCGTGGCCGGAGCGGCCGGCGTCATCAAGATGGTCATGGCGATGCGCCACGGCCTGCTGCCGCAGACCCTCCACGTCGACGAGCCCACGCCGTACGTCGACTGGTCGGAAGGTGCGGTCTCCCTGCTCACCGAGCCGCTCCCGTGGCCGGAGACCGGCCGCCCGCGCCGGGCCGGGGTCTCCTCGTTCGGCTACAGCGGCACCAACGCGCACGCGATCCTCGAACAGGCACCGCGCCACCCCGTCGACGGGACCCCGGGCGGCCTCGTACCCCCGAGCACCCCCACGACGCGCACCCTGCCGGTGCTGCCATGGCTCGTCTCCGCCCGTACCGGCGCTGCCCTCCGGGCCCAGGCGGACCGGCTGACCACGACCGCGGCCACCGTCCTGACGGCCACCGGGAACTCCGGTGCGCTCGACCTCGGCTACTCGCTGGCCACCACACGCGCGGCCCTGGAGCACCGGGCCGTCCTCCTCGGGGACGGCTCCGACGCGGGTTCACTGTCCTCCCTGCTGGGTGCCCTCGCCGAGGGCGAGCAGGTGCCGGGCCTGGTGCGGGGCACGGTCGTCGGCGGCGGCCTGGCGTTCCTGTTCACGGGGCAGGGCAGTCAGCGGCTGGGTATGGGGCGTGAGTTGTACGAGGCGTTCCCGGTGTTCGCGGAGGCGCTGGACGCGGTGTGCGCCCGCCTGGACCTTCCCCTGCTGGACGTGTTGTTCGGTACGGACGGCGAGGTGCTGGATCGTACGGAGTTCGCGCAGCCGGCGTTGTTCGCGGTGGAGGTGGCGCTGTTCCGGCTGCTGGAGTCGTGGGGGGTGAAGCCCGACTTCGTGGCGGGGCACTCGG
>NZ_JALLIN010000086.1 GCF_023630175.1 Streptomyces cellostaticus
GAGGTTTGCCGGAAAGCTCGCGGCGTCCGGTGCGGTGCGGCGCAAGGCGGAGCATCGTCCGCGTACCGGACGTACTCGGGTGATGCGACAGCGCGGCGAGGTGCCGGGCCGGGCGTCGCGAGCCGGTGAACCCGTCCGGTCGCGGCACCAGGGCCCGAGTGCGGCCGGGCGCCCCGCTCCCGCGCGATGTGTGGATCAGGCCCGGCCGTTCCCACGGCTGATCACTGCTGGGTGCGGCCGCCGCGGTGGCCGTGTCCTTGGGCGGTCACGCGGTTCGTCGTGCGATGCCGGCTCCCGGAGACCGCCCGGCGCGGGGCTGTGGGGGAGGCGCCGATCGACCGGCTTCCCGCGATGGCCGGAGGCCGTCTTCTCAGGGATGAGGAGACGGCCTCTGCCGTGTCCGGGACCCTTCCGTCCGTGACCCGCCCGTCTCGGGGTGTCCGGCGGCGTCCCCGGCGGCCGTCCCCGTCCCGCCCTCGTGCGCGACGGCGTTCCCGGTGCCCGGGACGGCCGTCCCGGACGGGCCCCGGGCGAGCAGCGGATGGTGGTCGCCGGCGGTGATCTTGGCGACCATGTCGGCCAGTTGCCCGCAGGCCAGTTCGATCTCCCGCTGGGTCTGGGCCCGCTCACCGAGAATCGCCGCCAGCAGCAGCGCGGTCAGGGCGGCGGAACCGTTGAAGGCCTGCAGGGTGATCATGTTGGCGGCCAGGTCGTGTCCCGCGAACGGACCCGACTTGCGCGTGGCCGCGAAGATCGCGAAGGCCGACACGGTCACCACGCAGGGGGCGGCCCCGGCCAGTCGGAAGCGCAGGGCCGCCCAGAACAGCAGCGGGAAGGCCAGGAACAGCAGCGGCGTGCCACTGGCCTCCAGGACCCCGATGCCGATCGCGGCCGCGGCGAGCAGCACGCCCTCCGCCCACCGGACCGGCGGCACCCCGCTCGGCCGGCGGGCCCTGCGCAGGACCAGCAGGACCGGGGTGACCACCAGGACACCCGTGGCGTCACCGGTCCACCAGACCGTCCAGGTGGGCCAGAAGTGGGCGCCGCCCAGCGCGCCGGAGAGCACCAGGGCCGCGCTGCCCGTCGTCGCGCTGATCAGCATCCCGGTGAACGCGCCCAGGAAGATCAGCGCCAGCGCGTCCCGCAGCCGGTCCAGCTCCTCGTGGAACCCCGCGCGGCGCAGCAGCGCGTAGGAGCACAGGGGCGCCAGGGTGTTGCCGGCCATGATGGCGACCACCGCCGGGACCGACGGCCCCAGCGAGACGTTGACCAGGAACGCGCCGAGCGCGATGCCGGGCCAGAGCCGCGGGCCGCGCAGCAGCAGTGCCGCCACCGCGATGCCGCTCGGCGGCCACACGGGGGTGACCTGGCCGCGCACCAGTTGCTGGAGCAGGCCGAGCCTGGCCGAGCCGTAGTAGAGCGCCGCGACGACGCAGACCTCCAGGGCGGCCGAGCCACCGTGCCGGAGCCGCTCCGGCCACGCCACAGTCATCGGGCGACCTCCGCTCGCCATCGCCTCGAAGCCATCATCCGTCCGATCCACGCGTCGCGCCCGGCAGCACGGTGGGCCGCGGATGCGCCGCTCAGGCGGGTGGGGTGCGCAGCGCGAGGACGGCCATGTCGTCGTGACCGTCGCTGGGGTGGTGGTCCGCCAGTACCTGGACCAGCTCCGGCAGCGGCAGCGCGGCGTGTGCGGCGGCCAGCTCGGCGAGTTGGCGCAGGCTCTCGTCGATGGCGTGCTCGGGATGCTCGACGAGGCCGTCCGTGAAGAAGACCACCGTGGCGCCCGGGGGCAGAAGCCGGGAGTGCTCTGGCCGGGGCTGCCCGGTGTCCACGCCGAGGGGCAGTCCGGGCTCGGAGAACAGCAGTTCCGCCCGGTGCCCCGGGGCGATCAGCAGCGGCGGGACGTGCCCGGCGGTGCTCCAGCGCAGCCGCCACCCGGCTTCCTCCGGTTCGATGCGGGCCAGGGTGGTCGTCGTGACCGGGTTGTCGGTGATCGCCTCCAGGGTCCGGTCGAGCCGGGTGAGGACCGCGCCGGGCGGATTGCGGTGGTCGAACAGCAGGGCGCGCAGCATGTTGCGGGTGGAGGCCATGGCGGCCGCCGCCCGCAGATCGTGCCCGACCACGTCACCGATGACGACGGCCACCACGTCGTCGGGCAACTGGACGGCGTCGTACCAGTCCCCGCCGAGCTGGCTGGGCTCCGCGGCGGGCCGGTAGATGGCGGCGGCGGTGAAGGGCCGCAGGTCCGGCAGGGTGGGCAGCAGCAGCCGCTGGAACTGCTCGGCGTCGATCCGGATACGTTCGAACAGGCGCACGTTCTCGATCGCGATGCCGGCGGCGCTGGCGAGGGCGACGACGACGTTCTCGTCGTGCTTGTCGAAGGGTCGTCCGTCGAGCCGCTCGGAGAGGTAGAGGTCGCCGTAGATCTCGCCGCGGACGCTGATGGCGACACCCAGCAGTGTCCGCATGGGCGGGTGCCCGGCCGGAAAGCCGACGGAGGACCGGTGCGCGGTGATGTCGTCGACCCGCAGCGGCTCCGGGTAGCGGATCAGATGGCCGAGAACGCCCAGGCCCCGTGGCAGGCCGGACGCGTCCAGGGCCCGGCGCTCGGGCTCGGACAGGCCCTCGGCGATGAACTGCCGCAGGCCCGACCCGGACCGGTTGAGCACGCCGAGGGCTCCGTAGCGGGCGCCGACCAGCTCCATGGCGGTCGTCACGATGCGGCGCAGCACCGCGGGCAGTTCCACCTCGCGGCTGATGGCCACCACCGCGTCCAGCAGGCCCTGCAGCCGGTCCATGGCGGACAGCAGGCCACGCAGTTGCTCGTCGATCCGTCCCAGTTCGGAACGCAGGCGCGAGTGCAGGTCGGGCAGGGGCTGCCGGCCGGGGTGCCGGTCCTCCCGGTTCCCGGCCATCACACACGCCCGGTGGTCCGGCGTCCGGTCCCGGTGCCCGCGGGGCGGACCGGCTCGGACAGCCCCTGGATCGAGCGGTGCATGCCGGCCTCCTGACACGATTCCCCGTGGCGGCTGTGTCGTCCTTCGATTGTGGCATCGGCGGCCCCGGGCCTCAGCGGGAGCGGGCCCGGGTGCCGCGGCCGGACGCGGCACCCGCCACCGGCGTCAGGACACCAGCCCCACATGGGCCAGGGCCTGCTTCAGCAGCACGCCGTGCCCGCCCGGCATCTCGCCCTGCAGGGCCGCCGAGGCGGCCTCCTGCGGGCTGAACCAGACCAGGTCGAGCGCGTCCTGCCGGGGGCGGCAGTCCCCGGTCACCGGCACGACGTACGCCAGTGACACGGCGTGCTGGCGCGGGTCGTGGTAGGGCGTGATGCCGGCCGTGGGGAAGTACTCCGCGACGGTGAACGGCTGCAGGGAGGCCGGTACCCGGGGCAGGGCGACCGGGCCGAGGTCCTTCTCCAGGTGGCGCAGCAGCGCGTCCCGCACCCGCTCGTGGTGCAGGACACGGCCGGACACCAGGGTCCGGCTCACCGTTCCGTCCGGGCCGATGCGCAGCAGCAGTCCGATGCTCGTGACTTCGCCGCTGTCGTCCACGCGCACGGGTACGGCCTCGACGTACAGGATCGGCATCCGGGCCCTGGCCATCTCCAGCTCGTCCGAGGTCAGCCAGCCGGGCGTGGTTTCGGTGATGTCAGACATTGCTTGATCATACTTTCCGGGTGGGGCGCTCGCTGCGGTCGCGGGCCGGTGGGTTCGTGGGCAGTGCGTACAGTCGGCGGGCGTTGTCGCGGCCCGTCCAGGCCGCGATGCGCAGGGCGTCGGGCAGGCTCAGCTCGTCGGCGTCCACCCGGTCCTGGAGCAGCGCGCCCAGGGCGCGCCGGAAGGACAGGGCTCCCAGGTGGTGGAACTCGGCCACACCGTAGGCGTCGGAGCTGTACAGCAGTTTGCGGAACGGGGTGATCTCCAGCGCCTCCTCCAGTACCGCCCGGCACCGGGCCGGCCCGGTGTAGTGCAGGGCGAGACCGACGTCCAGGTGCACCTGCTCGAACACCGCCGACAGATAGGCGGCCTGGCGGTGGTACGGCCAGCAGTGCAGCAGCAGGACCGGGACGGTCCCGGCGGTCAGCCGCAGCCAGTCCGTGAGCAGGGCCGGGTCGGTCCGGTGCAGCCGCAGGTCGGCGTCGCCGAAGCCGCAGTGCAGTTGCAGCGGCAGACCCAGGTCGACCGCGGTCCACAGCAGATGCCGTTCGAGGACCGGATCGGCGAGGCGCCCGCCGCGCGCGAGCCACTGTCCGGCCGCCCGGCTCACCTCGGCGCCCCCGGGCCGCTCGGGAGCGAGGGCGAAGCCGGTGCGGTAGGCGGCCACCGACTTCACCGCGATCGCCCCGGGCCGTCGTACCGCCTCCTCGGCGGCCGACCGGAACGCGTCGGCCCAACCGCCGGCCGTGACGCCCCGGGCCGCCACCTCCTCGGCCACCCGTTCGAGCCGGACCACCTCGTGGGCGTGGGCTCCCGAGGCCTCGGCCAGCTCGGCGGGGGAGGTGACGGGGTGCGGGGCGTAGCCGGTGTCGACGCAGAACGCCCCGGCTCCGGCGGCGGTCAGGAAGCGGCGGTTGACCTCGCGCCAGCCCAGCTCGCGGCGCCGGGCCAGGTACTCGGCGGGGGGCGCGTGCCGGGGCAGGTCCAGCAGGGGCGCGCAGTGCCGGCGCACCGCCAGACCGACCGGGCTGTCGAAGGCCGACATGCCGGGCCAGACCTCGCCCTCGGTGATCAGCGACTCGAACTCGGCGGGCGCGAGGTCGGCCGTGACGGCACCGTGGCAGTGGTGGTCCACCAGCGGCAGAGCGGCCAGGGCCTCGTGCACCGGCCCGGGTGCGGCCATGCTCAGTACGTCCAGCGGTAGGCCGCCGCGACCCGCGCGTCGTCCAGACCGGCCACCGCCGCCGCCTCCCCGAGCCGTACGGCGGTCACCGCGTCCGCCAGGACCGGGCCCAGCGCGGCCCGCAGCACCCGGTCGGTCCGGAACTCCTCCACGGCCCCCGCCAGCGACACCGGCAGGCGCCGCACGCCGAGAGCCGCGGCCTCGTCCGGGCCGTAGCGGGCGGGATCCCCGGTGACCTCCTCCGGCAGCGCCCGGGACGCCGTCAGGCCGTCCAGGCCGGCGGCGATCACGCAGCCGAGCGCGAGATACGGGTTGGCGGCCAGGTCGACCGGCTTGACCTCCATGTTCGCCTCCTGGGCCCGGCGGCCCGTGGTGCCGGTGACCATCCGCAGCGCGGCCTCCCGGGTCTCCCGCCCCCACGCTGCGAAGACCCCCGCCCACTGGGAGGGCCTGAGCCGCAGATAGCTCGCCGGGCTGGGCGCCGTCACCGCCGTCAGCGCGGGCAGGTGCGCCAGCACCCCGGCCGCGAACGACTCCGCCTCGGCCGTCATGCCGTACCGGCCGTCGCCGCCGGCGTGCAGGTTCACCCCCTCGCGCCAGCAGGACAGGTGCAGATGGCCGCCGTTGCCGACGCCCTCCGCGACGACGGCGGGGGAGAAGGACACCCGCAGGCCGTGCCGTCGCGCCACGGCGCGGATCGTCTGGCGCACCAGGACGCTGCGGTCGGCGGCGGCCACCGGGTCCAGCGCGCCCACCGAGACCTCGAACTGCCCGGCCGCGTACTCGGGGTGGATCTGGTCGACGTCCACGCCCTGGGCGGCGAGAGCGGCGTACAGGTCGGCCGTGCAGTCGCTCAGCCCGACCTGCCGGACGGCGCCGTACGCCGGGCCGCCGACCGCCGGGACGAACTCGCCCTCGGGCGCGTCGTCGAGCCCGAACACCCACTCGACCTCGAAGGCGGCCCGGAAGGCGAGGCCGTGTTCCCCGGCGGCCCGCGCGACGATCCGGCGCAGGAAGGTGCGCGAGCAGCCGGGGTGGGGCTCGCCCTCCTGCGTGACGCGGTCCACGGGCGCCCAGGCCCAGCCGGGCTGCCCGGCCAGCGCCACCAGCCGGTCGAGGTCGGGGTAGAGCCTGAGGTCGCCGTCCGGGGAGCCGAGGACGTCGGTGGTGACGATCGAGTCGTCGGCCAGGAACGTGTCGAAGACCGGCGACATGCCGACCCCCCAGGCCGCGGCCGCCTCCAGCCGGGCCACCGGGATCGTCTTCACCCGGCCGACGCCCGCGGTGTCCACGTACGCGAGGACGACGCCGTGCACGCCCCGCGTGGTCAGTCCGGCGGTGAGCGCGGCGACCCGCTCCAGGTCGCCGGGCCGTCCGCCGGGCACCGGGTCGGCAAGGGTGGTCATACGTCCTCCTCGACGGGCTCGGCCCCGGCCGGCCGGGGCGGCGGGTCCGGGCTCGGCTCCGGTCCGCGGGTCCGCTCAGGGTTTCACGGCGACCCCGCCGAACTGCGGTACCGCGGCGGCGTCGGGTTCGGCGCGCCACCGCGAGCACGGCACCAGGCCCGGCTCCAGCAGCTCCAGACCGTCGAGGAACGTGGCGATCTCCGCGCGGCCGCGGGCGGTGATCGGCGGGGTGGCGTTGGCGTTCCAGAACTCCATCGCGGCGATGTTGCCCTCGCCGCCCACCTCGGCGTCGAAGGTGGGGTGGGTGAGCACCAGGAAGCTGCCGGAGGGCACCGCCGCCATGATCCGCCGCACGATGTCCCGGGCCTCGTCGAGGTCCAGGACGAAGTTGAGGATGCCCAGCATCATCACCGCGACCGGCCGGTCCAGGTCGAGGGTCCCGGCCGCGCCGCGCACGATGGCCTCGGGGTCGTGCACGTCGGCGTCGATGTAGTCGGTGACGCCCTCGGGGGAGCTGGTGAGCAGCGAGCGGGCGTGCACCAGGACGATCGGGTCGTTGTCGACGTACACGATCCGGGACTCGGGCGCGACGCGCTGCGCGATCTCATGGGTGTTGTCCACCGTCGGCAGGCCCGTGCCGACGTCGAGGAACTGGCGCACCCCGCACTCGGCGGCCAGCTGGCGCACCGCCCGGCCGAGGAAGTCCCGGTCCGCCCGGGCGACGGCCCGGATCACCGGGAACATCCCCGCGATGTGCTCGCCGACCCGCTGGTCGACCTCGTAGTTGTCCTTGCCGCCGATCCAGTAGTTCCAGACCCGCGCGTTGTGCGCCACGGAGGTGTTCAGCCTCGCCGGTCCAGCGGTCGGGGAAAGCCCCTCGGTCACGTATCCGCCCCTCTCACGTGCGGTTGCCCGCCGTCATTGTGTCGCTCCTTGATCGCGCTGTCCCGGGAACCCCGGACCGTGACGGGCCGGGCACCCTCCGGCGTTCCGCGGCGCATGAGGAACACTGGACCGGTACCCCTCCCCGATCCGGAAGCAGGACATGCACGCCACGCCCGCGTCCCTCGCCGACGTCCCCGCGTCCGTCACCGCCCGCGCCGACATCCGGCTCGTCGTCACCGACCTGGACGGCACGCTGCTGGACGACGCCAAGCGCGTCCCCGACGGCCTGTGGCCGATGCTCGCCGAACTGCGCCGCCGCGGCGTGCTCTTCAGCCCGGCGAGCGGCCGCCAGTACGCCACGCTGGCCCGGGAGTTCGCGGACGTCGCCGAGGGGATGGTGTTCATCGCCGAGAACGGCACCTATGTCGTCCGCGACGGGGTGGAGCTGAGCTCGGACCCGCTGGAGCCGGCCGTCGCGGCGGACGTCGCCCGTACGGTGCGGCGGCTCGCCGCGGACGGCGTGGACGTGGGCGCCGTCGTCTGCGGCAAGCGGTCGGCGTACGTCGAGCGGTCCGACGAGGCGTTCCTGGCCGAGGTGCGCAAGTACTACGTCGAGCACCGCGTCGTCGAGGACGTCACCGCCGTCGAGGACGAGGTGATCAAGGTCGCCCTGTTCGACTTCGGCTCGGCCGAGCACAGCACCGCCCCGGCCCTCGGGGCGTTCGCCGCCACGCACCAGGTCGTCGTGTCCGGCGAGCACTGGGTCGACGTCATGAACCGCACCGCCAACAAGGGCGCCGCCCTGCGCGGCCTCCAGCGCGAACTGGGCATCACGCCGGCGCAGACGATGGTGTTCGGCGACTACCTCAACGACCTGGAGATGCTGGACGCCGCCGAGTGGTCCTTCGCCATGGCCAACGCCCACCCGGAGGTCGTCCGCCGGGCCCGCCGGCTGGCCCCGGCCAACAACGACAACGGGGTGCTGCGGACCGTGGCCGAGGTGATCGGGATACCGCTCCCGCGGGCCTGAGTCAGCGCTTCAGCCCGACCGCGCCGTACAGCGAGACCGGTGCGGCGCCTTCGGGCTCCTCCTCCGGGCGCCAGCGGGCGACCGACTCGATGCCGGGCGGCAGGAGTTCGAGTCCTTCGAAGAACACGCCGACCTCGGCCCGCGAGCGGGCCACCAGGGTGACCCCGCCCGCCGCGTAGGCGGCGATGCCCCGCCGGACGTTGGCCGGTTCGAAGTCGGCCGTCATGGTCGACAGCACCAGGCAACTGCCCGGGGCCAGCGCGTCGACCAGCGTGCGGACCAGGTCGTGGGCGCCGTCCTCGTCGGCGACGAAGTGCAGCAGGGCGATCAGGGAGAGGGCGACGGGCCGGCCGAAGTCCAGGACGCGGGAGGCCTGTTCGAGGATGGACCGGGGGTCGCGGGCATCGGCCTGGAGGTACTCGGTCACGCCCTGCGGGGTGCCGCGCAGCAGCGCGTGCGCGTGCGCCAGCACGATGGGGTCGTTGTCCACGTAGACGACGCGGGCGTCCGGCGCGACGGACTGTGCGACCTGGTGCAGGTTGGGTTCGGTGGGTATCCCGGTGCCGATGTCCAGGAACTGGCGGATGCCCGAGCCGGCGGCCAGCGCTCGGGTGGCGCGCCGCATGAAGGCCCGGTTGGCGAGCGCCGCGCGGGGAGCACCGCCGTCGATCTCCGCGATGCGCCGGCCGAGTTGTTCGTCGACGGGGTAGTTGTCCTTGCCGCCGAGGAACCAGTCGTAGACCCTGGCCGGGTGCGGCCGGGTGGTGTCGATGATGGCCTGGGCGGCCGGTTCGGTCCCCGTCACGCTCTGCTCCTGTGCTCGACCGGCCCCCGCGGTCGGCCGGGGGATCGGGAGCAGTGTGACACGATCATGGAGGGCGGCGCAGACGCTCTTCGGCCACCTGTCCGGCGGGCGCCGCCCGCCCGACTCCGCGGTGCGGCAAGCCGGTTCGGCGCCTCCGGCGCGCGGCGCCGGGCCGGCCGGCGTCCTCCGTCCGTCCGGGCCGGGCCGCCCCGGACGGCGTCCCGCCACCGGGGAACGGCCCGATGTCCGGCCGCGGCGCCAGTCCGTCCGCCGACGCACCTGGGCACTTCCCCGAGGCGGACCTCAGCACCGAGGA
>NZ_JALLIN010000087.1 GCF_023630175.1 Streptomyces cellostaticus
ACCGGCGCCGCTCCCCGTGCGGGCCGCGCGCGACAAGCGGGCCAACCCGGCCGAGGCCGCACCGGGCATCGGCGCCGGGCACCGGGCGGTGGTCGAGTCCCACGCGGGTGTCCTGCCCGTCCCACGCGGCGGCGGCGCCGTACGCGGCACGATGGGCAAGCCCCGGCTGCCCCGCCGTCGCGCCCAGGAGCACATCGTCCCGCAGCTGCGCGGGGGTCCCGCCCCGCGTCAGGACGCCGACGCCGTCGCGGGCCACGACCCCGGGCTGATGGCCGCCTTCCGGCGCGGCATCGGACTCGCCGAGACGCAGGAGCCCGGGCAGACGGATCCGCGGCCCGTGGTCCGGCAGCACGCGTACTCGCCCGCGGCCGACGGCACCGGCCACCCCGACGGGAGCGCACCGGCCGGATGACCCGCGTCCCCAGCACCACGGGCCCCGCCCGCCCCATCCCCAGCACCTCCAGCGCTGCCGCTGGTCCTCGTACCCCAAGGAGTCGATCCACCATGGCGAGCCATGCGCCGACCGCCCAGGCAACCGACCTCGACTGGCTGCTGAGCGGCCTCGTGCAGCGCGTACCGCACACCTCCAGCGCGGTGCTCCTGTCCTGCGACGGACTGGTGAGGTCCGTGCACGGCCTCGATCCCGACAGTGCCGACCACATGGCGGCCCTGGCCTCCGGCCTGTACTCCCTCGGCCGCAGCGCGGGCATCCGGTTCGGCGACGGCGGCGAGGTCCGGCAGGTCGTCGTCGAACTCGACTCGACGCTGCTGTTCGTCGCCACGGCCGGATCCGGCACCTGCCTCGCCGTGCTGGCGGGTCGCGAGGCCGACGCCGCCGTGCTGGGCTACGAGATGGCGATGCTGGTCAAGAGCGTGCGTCCCTACCTGGTGACCGCGCCCCGCCACGCCGCCGAACCCACGGCGACGAGGCCTTGAGGGTGGCCGCAGCCGGCGACGGGCCCTGGCTCGACGACGCCGCCGGACGGCTGGTGCGCCCGTTCACGGTCAGCAACGGCCGCACCGAGCCCAGCATCGCCCTCGACCTGATGTCGCAGGTGATGTCCACCGGCGTCACCCCGCTCGGCTACCTCGGCCCCGAGCACGCCCAGGCGCTCGAGGTGTGCCGCGCGCCCGTCCCGGTCGCCGAGGTCGCCGCGCACCTGAAACTGCCCGCGGTGGTCACCAAGGTGCTGCTCTCCGACCTCGTCGACTGCGGGGCGCTGACCACCAAGCCTCCCGTCTTCCACCACACACCCACTGACCGCTCCCTGCTGGAGGCAGTGCTCGATGGACTACGACGACAGCTCTGACCCGTTCCCCACCGCGCTCAAGATCCTGGTGGCGGGCGGGTTCGGGGTCGGCAAGACGACCTTCGTGGGAGCGGTCAGCGAGATCGCCCCGCTCAGCACCGAGGAACTGCTCACCACCGTCAGCGCCGCCACCGACAACCTCGACGGCATCGAGAACAAGGTCGAGACGACGGTCGCCATGGACTTCGGCCGGATCACCCTCGATCCGCGGCATGTGCTCTACCTGTTCGGCACACCGGGGCAGGAGCGGTTCTGGTTCATGTGGGACGAGCTGTCGGAAGGGGCGCTCGGCGCGGTCATCCTCGCCGACACCCGGCGCCTGCAGGAGTGCTTCGCCGCGGTGGACTTCTTCGAGGAGCGCGGCCTCGCGTTCATCGTCGCCGTCAACGAGTTCGACGGCGGCTACCGCTACGACCCGCAGGAGGTGCGCGCCGCCCTCGACCTGGATCCCGGCATCCCCGTCGTCCCCTGCGACGCCCGCATCTCCAGCTCGGGTGTGCAGACCCTGCTCACCCTCGTGCGCCACCTCATCGCCCACGCCCCGGCACCCGCGCCGAGCCACGGCGCCCACATGTGATCCAGCCATACCGCCCACGGAGCCGCCATATGAGGCACGTCCACAGCGCCGGAGACCGGTCATGAGCTACGAGCCGCCCCGTCCGGTCCGGGGTCTGCTGCTCACCCCCGAGGACACCGAGGCCCCCGCCCGTACCTCCAGACTCCGCGGGCTGGGACTCGGGGAGCGGCCCGAACCCGCCCTCGACGCCTTCGCGGACCATCTCGCCCGGCTCACCGGCGCGCCGTACGCCATGGTCAACTTCGTCGGCGCGGACCGCCAGTTCTTCGCCGGCCTGCGCGCCCCGGTGCCCGCTCCGGTGGTCCGGGACGACGGCAGCAGGCCCGCGGTCGGCCGCGTACTGCCGCGCGACCACGGCTTCTGCCCCCATGTGGTGGTCCGGCGCAAGGCCCTGGTCCTGGATGACGTCCGCGACTACCCGCGCTTCGCGGGCAACCCGGTGGTCGACGAGTACGGCATCCGCTCCTACCTCGGAGCCCCGCTCCTCGACAGCTCCGGCATGGCGCTCGGCACCGTGTGCGCCGCCGACGTCGCACCGCGCCCCTGGGGCAGGACCGGGCTGGAGACGATCAAGACACTGGCCGCCGAACTCGCCGCGCACATGGAGGGATCGGCGCGGGACGGGCTGCCCCTCTGAGCGGCAGCCCGCCGGATCGGGGTGCGCGGCGGAGGCCGTGCCCTCCGGTGCGTGAAGGAAAGCTGAGGCGGCGGTTAAGAAAAGATCGATGGACCCCGGCGCGCGCGTACGGCAGATTGCAGGGTGATTCCACCCCTCTGACCCGGTGCGGGCCCCTTCGGCGTGCCCGCGGGCCGGGCCTCACCCACAGGAGCCGTTGCGTTGAAGGCGCTGGTCAAGGAGAAGGCGGAGCCCGGGCTCTGGCTCACGGACGTACCGGAGCCCGCCATCGGTCCCGGTGATGTGCTGATCAAGGTCATGCGGACCGGTATCTGCGGCACCGACCTGCACATCCGGGCCTGGGACGGCTGGGCGCAGCAGGCGATCCGTACGCCGCTCGTGCTGGGGCACGAGTTCGTCGGGCAGGTCGTGGAGACCGGCCGCGACGTCAGCGACATCCGGGTCGGCGACCGGGTCAGCGGCGAGGGCCACCTGGTGTGCGGCAAGTGCCGCAACTGCCTCGCCGGGCGGCGCCACCTGTGCCGGGCCACCGTCGGCCTCGGCGTCGGCCGGGACGGCGCCTTCGCCGAGTACGTCGCGCTGCCCGCGTCCAACGTCTGGGTGCACCGCGTCCCCGTCGACCTCGACGTCGCCGCGATCTTCGACCCGTTCGGCAACGCCGTGCACACCGCGCTGTCGTTCCCGCTGGTCGGCGAGGACGTCCTGATCACCGGCGCCGGCCCGATCGGCCTGATGGCCGCCGCGGTGGCCCGGCACGCCGGCGCCCGCAACGTCGTCATCACCGACGTCAGCGAGGAGCGCCTGGAACTGGCCCGCAAGATCGGCGTGAGCCTCGCCCTGAACGTCGGCGCGACCACCATCGCGGACGGGCAGCGGGAACTCGGGCTGCGGGAGGGCTTCGACATCGGCCTGGAGATGTCCGGCCGCCCCGAGGCCGTGCGGGACATGATCGCCAACATGACGCACGGCGGCCGGATCGCCATGCTCGGCCTGCCCGCCGAGGACTTCCCCGTCGACTGGGCCCGCGTCGTCACCTCGATGATCACCATCAAGGGCATCTACGGCCGTGAGATGTTCGAGACCTGGTACGCGATGTCGGTCCTGCTGGAGGGCGGCCTGGACCTCGCCCCCGTGATCACCGGCCGCTACGGCTACCGCGACTTCGAGGCGGCCTTCGCCGACGCGGCCTCCGGCACCGGCGGCAAGGTCATCCTCGACTGGACCGCCTGACCCCCGGCCCGGTCCGCCTCCCGGCGCGCCGCCGCTGCCGGGAGACCGGCGCGCCCCCTCGGCCCACTCGCCCCCGCACCTGATGGAGTCCCTCATGTTCAACTCGGTTCGCGACGACCTGCGTGCCACCCTCGACGAGATCCGTGCCGCCGGTCTGCACAAGCCCGAGCGGGTCATCGACACCCCGCAGTCCGCGACCGTCAACGTCAGCGCCGGCGGCCGCCCCGGCGAGGTCCTCAACTTCTGCGCCAACAACTACCTCGGCCTCGCCGACCACCCCGAGGTGGTCGCCGCCGCCCACGAGGCGCTCGACCGCTGGGGCTACGGCATGGCCTCGGTCCGCTTCATCTGCGGCACCCAGGAGGTGCACAAGGAGCTGGAGGCCCGCCTCTCGGCCTTCCTGGGCCAGGAGGACACCATCCTGTACTCCTCCTGCTTCGACGCCAACGGCGGTGTCTTCGAGACCCTGCTCGGCGAGCAGGACGCGGTGATCTCCGACGCCCTCAACCACGCCTCGATCATCGACGGCATCCGCCTGTCCAAGGCCCGCCGCTTCCGCTACGCCAACCGCGACCTCGCGGACCTGGAGGCACGGCTGAAGGAGGCGACCGAGGGCGGCGCCCGGCGCAAGCTCATCGTCACCGACGGCGTCTTCTCCATGGACGGCTACCTCGCGCCCCTCGCGGAGATCTGCGACCTCGCCGACCGCCACGACGCGATGGTCATGGTCGACGACTCCCACGCCGTCGGCTTCGTCGGCCCCACCGGCCGCGGCACGCCGGAACTGCACGGCGTGATGGACCGTGTGGACATCATCACCGGCACCCTCGGCAAGGCCCTCGGCGGCGCCTCCGGCGGCTATGTCGCCGCCCGCGCCGAGATCGTCGCCCTGTTGCGCCAGCGCTCGCGCCCCTACCTGTTCTCCAACACCCTCGCGCCGGTGATCGCCGCCTCCTCCCTCAAGGTCCTCGACCTGCTGGAGTCCGCCGACGACCTGCGCGTCCGGCTCGCCGAGAACACCGCCCTGTTCCGCCGCCGGATGACCGAGGAGGGCTTCGACATCCTCCCCGGCGACCACGCCATCGCGCCCGTCATGATCGGTGACGCGGCCGAGGCCGCCCGAATGGCCGAACTGCTGCTGGAGCGGGGCGTGTACGTGATCGGCTTCTCGTACCCGGTCGTCCCGCAGGGCCAGGCCCGCATCCGCGTCCAGCTCTCCGCCGCGCACTCGACCGAGGACGTGGACCGGGCGGTCGCGGCGTTCGTCGCCGCCCGCGCCGAGCTGGCGGTCTGACCGGCGCGTACATGGGGCGATAATGGACCCCATGATCGAAGCGCGGCGGCTCCACATCCTCCGTGCGGTGGCCGACCACCGCACGGTGACGGCGGCGGCCGCCGCGCTCTACCTCACCCCCTCCGCCGTGTCCCAGCAACTCACCGCGCTGGAACAGGAGACCGGCCACCGGCTGGTCGAGCGGGGCGCCAAGGGGGTGCGGCTCACACCGGCCGGCGAGATCCTGCTCAGCCACACGAACGCCGTCCTCGCCCAGCTCGAGCGGGCCGAGGCCGAGCTGGCCGCCTACGGCTCGGGGGAGGCCGGCACGGTCACCGTGGCGGCCTTCGCCACCGGCATCGCCGAAGTGGTGGCGCCCGCCGTGGCCCGGCTGGGCTGCTCGGCGCCCGGCATACGGATCCGGGTCCAGGACGCCGAGGGCGACGCCAGCCTGCCGATGGTGCTGGACCGGCAGGTGGATGTCGCCGTCGCCGTGGAGTACCGGGGCGCCCCGGCCGCCGACGACCCCCGGCTGACCCACGTGGCGCTGTACGCCGAGCCCTTCGACGCCGTCGTCCCCGTGGGCCATCGGCTGGCCGACGCCGACGAGGTCCCGCTCGCCGAACTGGCCAAGGACCCGTGGATCGGCCCGTACCCCGGCAATCCCTGCCACGAAGTGGTCGTCCTGGCCTGTGAGAGCGCCGGCTTCCAGCCCCGGCTGGAACACTCCTCCGACGACTTCCGCGCCGTGGTGGCCCTCGCCGCGGCCGACGCGGGTGTGGCCCTCGTGCCCCGGTCCGCCCTGCGCGGCATGGACCTCGCCGGCGTCGTGGTCCGGCCGGTCGACGGTGTGGCCCCCACCCGCCGGGTCTTCGCGGCGGTCCGCCGGGGCGCCGAGGGACACCCGCTGATCCGGCCGGTGCTGGAAGCCCTGGGGCGGGCCGCGGGTGTGAGCCTTCCGTAACCCGGCCGTCTCATATCCGGGATAGCGTCCCGGATATGAGAACCGAAGCCCCCGACCCCGTCGACGCCCGGATCGGTGCCCGGCTGGCGGAACTCCGCGCCGGGCACGGCTGGTCCCTGGGCGAGCTGGCCGAACGCAGCGGGGTGAGCAGGTCCACCCTCTCCCGGGCCGAGCGTGCCGAGATCAGTGCCACCGCCTCCCTGCTCAACCGCCTCTGCCACGTCTACGGACGCACCATGTCCCAGCTCCTCAGCGAGGTCGAGGCGGAGCCGGCCCCGGTGGTCCGGGCGGCCGACCAGCAGCTGTGGCAGGACCCCGCCGCCGGCTTCGCACGGCGGTCCGTCTCCCCGCCGCACGGCGGGCTGCGCGGCGAACTGGTGGAGGGCCGGCTCGCCCCGGGCGCCGACATCGCGTACGACCGGCCGCCGGTGCCCGGCCTCGAACAGCACCTGTGGGTCCTCGACGGCACGATGGTGGTGAGCGTCGAGGACGTGACCCACTCCCTCGGGACCGGGGACTGCCTGCGGATGCGGGTCTTCGGCCCGACGCGGTTTCGCTGCCCCGGCCCCCGCGAGGCACGCTACGCGCTGGCGGTGGTGCGGCCATGACGGTGCTGCGCTGGAACGAGGCCCGGATGCGCGAGCGGTGCCAGGAACTGGCCGGCCTGCTCGCCGACACCGTGGATGGGGGAGCCTCGGTCGGATTCCTCGCGCCGCTCCGGCCGGCCGAGGCTGCCGGCTGGTGGCGGGAGCGGGCCGGCGCCGTGGCGGCCGGACGGCTGGCGGTGTGGGCGGCCGTGGACGGCGCCGACCGGGTGGTGGGTACCGTCGGCCTGGCGCTGCCGGACAAGCCCAGCAGCCGCCACCGCGCCGAGATCGTCAAGCTCATGGTGCACCGCTCCGCGCGCGGACAGGGCCTCGGCCGCAGGCTCCTCGCCACCGCCGAGCACGCGGCCGTGTCCGCCGGCCTCACCCTGCTCCACCTCGACACCGAGACCGGCAGCCCCGCCGAGCACCTGTATTGCTCGGCCGGCTGGACCCCGGCCGGCACCATCCCCGACTACGCGGTGAGCCCGTCCGGCGAACTGCGCCCGACCACGCTCTACTACAAGCGGGTCGGTCCGCCCGCCGGGTGACTGTCGGTGGCGGGGGCTAGTGCTGTGACCGGAAGGGTTTGCCGGAAGGCTCGCGGCGTCCGGTGCGGTGCGGCGCAAGGCGGAGCGTCGTCCGCGTACCGGACGTGCTCGGGTGATGCGACGACGCGGCGCGGTGCCGTGCCGGGCGCCGCGAGCCGGTGAACCTTTCCGGTCGCAGCACTAGCGTGCGTGGCATGCCGGATGCCGAAGACGTACGCCGTATCGCCCTGTCCCTGCCGGACACCACGGAGAAGACCGCCTGGAGCATGCCCACGTTCCGGGTGGCGGGGAAGATGTTCGCGACCCTCCCCGAGGACGAGACCTCCATCGCCGTGCGCTGCCCGAAGGAGGAGCGCGACGAACTGGTGCTGGCCGAACCGGAGAAGTTCTGGATCGCCGGCCACGAGGCGCAGTTCGCCTGGGTCAGGGCGCGGCTCGCCGCACTGGACGACGAGGCGGAGCTGCGTGACATCCTCACCGACTCCTGGCGCCAGGCCGCGCCGCCCCGGCTCCTGGAGTCCCATCCCGGGCTGGGTGCGCCCGGCGCCCCCTGAGCGCGGCCCCTGCCGGTGGCTCGGCGGGGGTCCGGGCACTCGCTCCGCCGAGGCGCGCGGTCCCTGGTCACCGATAACGGATGCGCGACCACCGACCCGAGTGCGGTATGGTTTCCCTGCGCGTTTCGACCGGGGAAACCCCAGGTCAAACGGCACCGGGACGTGGCGCAGCTTGGTAGCGCACTTGACTGGGGGTCAAGGGGTCGCAGGTTCAAATCCTGTCGTCCCGACTGGAGACAGTCGCAGGTCAGGGCCGGGTTCGGAGACATCCGAACCCGGCCCTTGATCGTTCTCGGGGACCAGTGCAGCCGGGCACCGCGACTGCGCAGTGGGCGACGCCGCCGCACCCGCGACGACTTCTCGCCCCCGACCGGGGGAGCGGGTCAGGGCGCGGTCACCGGCGTAGTGGCGCACGCCGTGTTGCGCCCCCCCCGGCCGGGCCTGGGCACGACTGCCGGACGGTCCGAGACCGTCACTGATCGCGGCCAGGCCAGGGTGGGGAGGACACCGCGCGGTATCAGGTGGTGGCGATGAACCGGTTCACGATCTCTGCGAATTCGGCGCCCCGGTCCTCCTGGAGGAAGTGCCCTCCGCCCTTGACCACGGCGTGTTCCTGGCCCTGGCAGCCGGGAACGAGCTTTCGAAAGACGCGATCGGCGCCGTGGCTGATCGGATCCTGGTCACTGAACGAGCAGAGGAAGGGAGGGGTGAAGCCCTGAAGGGTCTGCCAGGCCCGGCGGTTCGGTTCGGCGGCAGGATCGTCCGGGGACACGGGTACGAGCAGCGGGAACTGCCGCGCGCCCTCCTTGAACGTCTCGTCGGGGAACGGGGCGTCGTACGCGGCGACGGTCTCGGGCGCGAGATCGGTCGTGCATCCGCCGTTGACGATGTCGCCCACACGGAACTCGGCGGTGTTCTGGCTGAATTCGCGCCATGCGAGGAAGGCGTCCCCGGGCTCGCGGTCTCCGGTGGGAAGGAAGGTGTTGGCGACGACGACCCGAGCGAAGCGGTCGGGCGACTCCGCCACCAGACGCAGGCCGATGAGCCCGCCCCAGTCCTGGCACACGAGAGTGATGCCGCGCAGGTCCAGGCGGTCGAACAGGGCTTCGCGCATCCAGTCCACGTGACGCTGGTAGGTGTATTCCGAGCGCGGGGCCGGCTTGTCCGACCTGCCGAAGCCGATGAGGTCGGGAGCGACGCATCGGTGGCCCGCTGCGGAGAGAACCGGGATCATGTGCCGGTAGAGGTAGGACCAGGACGGCTCCCCGTGAAGGAGCAGCACGGTCTCGCCCGAGGAGCCGTCGCCGTCGTCGACATAGTGCACCCGCAGCGACTCGGCGCCGTCGCCCGCCGCCACTTCGGTGTAGGAGGGGGCGAAGGGGTAGTCCGGTAGGCCGTCGAAGCGTTCATCAGGCGTACGCAGGATTCTCATGGGGCGACT
>NZ_JALLIN010000088.1 GCF_023630175.1 Streptomyces cellostaticus
AAGCGCTTCCGTGGTCGCCGCTTCGATGCCGTCATCGGCCAACAGGTCCCGCGCCGCCATCACGATCCTGCGCCGAGTGGCCTGCCTGCGCTCTTCTTGGGTCGCCATGCCCCCCCAACTTTACAGACTGCCTGTCGGTAACTCGTGTCTGCACGGGAAACCGGCAAGCTGTCTGTAAGTGGAGGGGTGTCCATGACCCGGGAACCCGCAGCCTTCGCCTCGTATCTGGCCGCCTGGAGCGAGCAAGACCCCAGCCGCATCCGTCGGCATCTTGACCTGTCCGTGGCCGAGAACGTTCTCTTCATCGATCCGGCGAACACAACCGTGGGCCCCGACGAGCTCGAGACTCTGATTCGGGGCACACGCGTGAAAGTGCCGACGGCCACGTATCACCGTGTCAGCGGAGTTGACGGACACAATCGAATGTGCCGGTACCTCTGGGAAGTGCGGGTCGACGGGCAATGCGCGATGCATGGCATGGATGTGACCACCCTCGGCGCCTCCGACCGGATCGAGAGCGTCTACGGCTTCTTCGGAGACTTCCCGGCTTCTGGCTCGTGACAGAGCCAAGAGGTCGTTTTCCCCCGTCGTCCCATCCCGGAGCTGGCGTTTGATCCGTGGATGCCGGAATCTTCAGCCCCCCAGCAGGGCAGTTGGCTCCTGCCATCCGCGGCTGGGCGGAAGAGTCGCACGCCGACGGCAGTGACCCCGGCCGGGCAGCGGCCCGGCCGGGGCACCCCTTGGGAGGTAGCAGGGGTCAGGCGGTCGGCGCGGAGACGGCTTCGGTCGCGGCCTGACCCGAATCGGTCGGGGTGACTGCCACGGGCCCCTCATCCTTGGCCAGCCCGTTGAAGATCAGGTTCAGCACGATGGCAGCCGTCGCACCGAGCGTGACACCGCTGTTCAGCAGGGAGGAGAGGTCGGCGTTCATGTGCTTCTCGAAGAGCACCGGAACCGTGGCCGGCAGTAGGGCGAAGGCCAGGGACACACCCACGACCAGCGCGTTCTTCTCCTCTCTGAGGTCGACCTTGGCCAGTGTCTGGATGCCGGCCAGGGCGACCATCGCGAACATCACGGTCGCCGCTCCGCCAAGCACTGCGTTCGGTATCGAGGCGACAACAGCGGCGGCCTTGGGCAGCAGCCCCAGGACGATCATGAAAACGCCGGCGGCGACCACAACGAACCGGCTCTTGACCTTGGTCATCCGAACCAGCCCGACGTTCTCCGCGAACGCCACGTACGGGAAGGAGTTGAGGATGCCGCCGAGGGCTGTGGCCGCGCCGTCGGCGCGCAGGGCACGTGCCACGGTTTCGCTGTCGACCTTCTTGTCGACGATGCCGCCGACCGCGTAGGTGTCGCCGGTCGTCTCGACCATGGTGATCAGCATGACGATGAGCATGAGGAGGATTGGGAACCACTGGAACTTCGGCATACCGAAGTGGAACGGCGTCGTGACCCCGATCCAGTCCGCTCTGCCCACGTCCCCGAAGTGCACGTCTCCGAGGAGGTAGGCCGCGACGGTGCCACCGACCAGGCCGAGCAGGATCGCGATGCTGGAGAGGAACTGCTTGCTGACCCTCATCAGAACGAGGATGAAGAGCATCGTGCCACCGGCGTAGGCAAAGTTCTTCGGGTCACCGAAATCCGGGCTGCCGAGCCCTCCGGCGGCGTCGTTCAGGCCCACCGGAACCAGCACGATGCCGAGAACCGTGATGACCGTACCCGTCACCACAGGCGGGAACAGCCGCATCACCGTCCTGAACGCCTTGGCGGGCAGCCAGGCGAAGGCGAAGGTCGCCAGACCTGCCGTGATGACAGCGCCGTAGACCACCAGCAGGGCTGCGGTACCGCCCCCGGCACCGAGCCCGATGGCGATCATCGGCGACACGGCGGTGAAGGTCACGCCCTGGATCAGGGGCAGCCGTGCGCCGATCCGGCCGATCCCCCATGCCTGGATGATGGACGCGATTCCACAGGTGAACAAGTCCGCGTTGATCAGGTAGACCAGTTGTTCCGTGCTGAGCTTCAGCGCACCGCCCACGATGATCGGTACGATCACCGCGCCAGCGTAGAACGCCAGCACGTGCTGGAATCCGTAGAGCGCGAGCTTGGCAGCCGGAAGAACCTCGTCGACCGGGTGGGTGCTCCGTTCTCCGCGACCGGAGAGTAGGGCGACGACACGTGCCATCTCTGCCTTGCCTTTCAAGAGGTAGGTGAACGAGAAGGGCCTGGCCATCCCTGATCCGACGATGTCGTCGGCGGCCTCAGGGCTGTCCGTGGCGGTTCACGTCGTCGAAGTCTCACTGGTGACGGCAGCGGCATCTCGTCGTGTGGCCGAAATGAAACCCCCGTGAGCTGCGCCACGAATATTGGATACATGCACAAAATGTCGCCTCCCATCCCGCGATGATTCGCATGTTCGTCCAAAACCCGAGGTCGGACCAGGTACGGAAGCGGCCGCTGCCGTCCGACGGCCACGTCCGTCGAGGCCGGGAACACCGGTGTGCCCGGCTCGGAACCGCGGGTCGTACACCTCCGGCACGGTCGCAGAGCGGCGCCGTCGGGTCGGCCGGCAGGGCGGGATGAACCTCGGGTTGATCACGCTGGAGAGGACCGTGCCTGGTGAGTGCACCGCCGGGCTCGCGCTGCAACTGGTCGGGGAGTACCACGCGGGGAGCCCCAGGCGCCGGGCGGGCATCCATCGCCGCCTCGAGGATCGCTTTCCCGGCCAGGGAGCCGTCTTCATACCGCCGAAGAAGCCGAGGCCGGGGGCGCGGAGAGGGCGGTGGTCGGCTCGCCCGGCTGCGGAGCGGGCCCCGGGACGGCGGTCGTGCGGGTGCACGGGGCCGGAGTTGACGATGTTCTGGGGTCGGGTCGGGAGGCCGGCGATCCGGGGAGCAATGCCCAGATCCTGTGGATCGGGCTCGGGAGGGCGTACCTTCCCGAGTGATCGATCGACTGGTATCGAGTAGGACCGCGTTGCCGCGCGGGTCGGGAAGGCGCGCCCGTGCTTAGCGTAGTGAACGACGACGGCACCACCGTCAACGGCTCTTACCTGATCGATGAGATCGTTCGCGAGGGCGGCGGATACTGGCCGCCGCGCTGGAGGCCGAAGTCAACGTTCAATGCCCCTCAGCTCGTCGCCTTCGTCAGCGCTGGAGCCCGCGTTGAGCGCGGTCAGCTCGTTGAACGCGGTGAGGTGACCGCCGCGTGAACCAGTGTGCGCCCGCACAGGCACCATGGATGGTTCTGGTCGGCCCGGCCGGCGCCGGAAAGACCACACTCGGCCGGGAGATCGCGGCAAGGACGCAAAGAGCGTTCGTCGATCTGGATGCCGTCGCGGACGGGTTCTATGCGCAGGTGGGATGGAGCATCGCCAAACTCCGCGCTCGCATCGCCGTCATCGGGCGCCTCGCGGCCGAGGCCGAGTGGGAACCGGCCCGAGCACACGCCGTGGCATGTGCTGTCGCCGACCACCCTGACACCGTGATCGCGCTGGGTGCAGGTCACACCAGCTACACCGGCCACCAGCACCTGGCCATGGTTCGCACCGCACTGGGTCGCTGCCATGACGTGGTCCGCGTCCTGCCGTCCACCCAGCGCGAGATCTCACTGACCGTCCTACGGCGACGCTGCACGGCGGACAAGGGCCGATCCTGGATCATCGACGGACACGACTTCCTCGCCCACTGGCTCGACGACCCCGGCACCCAGCTGGTCGCGACACGGACGATCTACACCAGCGACGAGACTCCGGCCCAGACCGCAGCACGACTGCTCCGACGCAGCTGATCAAGGCAAGAGCGTCCCAACGGATCCACAGATATTGACAATTACTCGCTGGCGCGCCCACGGTGGGCCAGGCCACGCACCATGCGGCCAAGGCACGTCACACCGGCGTTGAGGCGGGCGAGGTCAACAGGTTGACGACGTGTCGAGTGACCTGGGCTCTCTGCCAGACCGCGGATCATGGCTCACCGCCCTTACTCCAGCCGTGAGCGCGCCCGCCGGCCTGGATCGAGCACTGCCGGCTGCGACGCCGCCCCTACGATGACGGTGTGACAGCTCGCCGCATCCTTGGCTCCGGTCCCCAGGCCGCGCACACCATACGCGCCGCCCAGGCCGACCTCCTCGACGCATTGCCTGGCGTCCACCTCCCGGACGTTACCGAGATGCGCGCCCGAGGCGTGCTCGGGGGACCCACGGCGACGGCTCCGGCCCCGCGGCGGACCCTTGGAGCCGGGGGCCGCGCCGACGAGGAGCCTCCCGCCTGAGTCGGCTTACCGGATGGGTTCGGTGTGCGCGCGAATCGCGTGTGCCGCAGCGAGCAGGGCGGCGAGCCGGTCGCCAACAGCGGCCGGCGGCCGACCTAGCAGGTCCTCTGGAGGCTGACGCCGCAGATATCAGGGCCCGCTAAGACACGGGAACGGGCGGTACTTCGAGGTCTGCACCGCTGTTGCCGGAACCCTGCACACGCCACGTGCCGTCGTCGAGCCGGTCAGAGCGCACCTGCACCAGCAGGGCGAAGTCCCCGTCGGGCCGGAGAGCCCCCTCGGTCCACGCGACTCCTACAAGGTTCGCGTCGTTCAGGTTCGCGCGGGTCAGGTCTGCGCCGGGTCTCAACATGGGTGCCTCCCTGGCTCCGGCGGCCAGCAGGACGCGCTTCCACCTGCCGGAGGCCCGGACGCGCAGCCAGGGCCGGGTTGGGCGGGCCGCGAGGGCGGCGCGTCCGAGCAGGGTGTCAGGAAGCGTCTTCACGGACCTCTTCCGGGCCGGGGCAGGCTGCTCCTGCAGCGGAAGCGCGGGCTGTGGGAGGACCGTGAGATGGGGGTCGGAGTCCCTGGCATTGGTGACTTCGACACCGGAGCGCAGACCGCGGATCGCTGCTTGGCCGCCGATGCCGAAGATGAAGGCAGGCCAGGGGCCGCTGATCTGCTCGTGCGCGGCGGCCGCCACCAAGGTCCCCAGCACCGCTTCGGCAGCCGCCACGAAGAGGCGCGGCCACACGTCACCGCCTTGGGCCCTCCCTCGGGTCCGCTTCCATGGCCACCGGCACCCGGCCGACACCACAGCGGCGGTGAAGGACATCACCGAGGCGGTTCCCCCACCGGCCAGACCCCAAAGGGCCGGATCCCACCCATCCATGCAACGCTGTCCGCTGCTGACGGTCGGCCGAAGTCGGGTCACACGGCGCGGGCTAGGCGAACAACCCCGTTGGCGCGCGTTGTCCACCTCTGGCAGGACCGCTGCGCCTATGCCGGCCGCCCACCACGAGCCTGCGGTGGGCCGGATTCCGAGTGGGCCGAACTCGTCAGAGGCGAAGAACCGGCCGGGGAAGCGGTCAAGGACCTCCTCGATCCGGTCCCGCTTCGCCTCGCGGTCCGGGTCGGGGGATTCCTTCCATGTCTTGGTGCGCTGGAAGATGACGCCGCGGCGGGCGAGCAGGCACCGTAACGCCTCACGGCCGATGCGGATGACCCGGCCGTGCACTTTCCGCAGGTAGGTGGCCGGCTCGCGCAGCGACCATCGAGTGAAGGGCTGGCCGAGCTCGGCCGGGCGGGTGGTGGCCGTCTGGACGGCGAAGTCCTCGTCGTCAGGCGTGAGCAGGCGGGGACGGCCCCCCGCCCATCGAGGGTCCAGACGGGTCAGGCCGATCTCGTCGAAACGGTGGATCACGTCCCGGACGGTGTCCTCGTCGGCCTGCACCAGCCGGGCAGTCCGCGACGAGGTGCAGCAGCAGCGGGAGCGCGACGGTGGCGGCGGCGACAGCCGTGAATACCAATACCGCGGTGACGGTGTCGACGGGCCCGGTTCATCGGCACCGATGGTCAGCCCAGCCCTCGCAGCCAGCAGGAGAATCGTCAGGTTGGCGGCCGACAGCAGGCAGCCCCAGCCGCAAGGCTCTGGCCGGGGTGGCGTCGGTCAGAGCCTGCATCCAGGCCGGGGCACCCCTCCTCCCTGAGCGCCACTGCCACAGCGCGACCAGGACGAGGACCGCGCCAAGTCCGACCTTGGTCCAGGATGCCCAGGCAGGGGTGCCCTCGCGCACCTCGATACCGGTGGCGAGAACGGCGAGTACGGCTGTGACAACAGCGATTCCGACCGCCCACCCCGTGAGGAAGGCGCCGGCAGTCGCTCTGGCCCGCTGGGTGAGCAGCAGGAGAATCGCCGGAACGACCGGGAATGGCGACAGCGCGATGCCCAGTGCGAGCGGTGTCACCTCACCGATCACGGTGCCCACTGGCCACCTCCTTGCCGTGACGCTTGACCAATATCCTCTCCGTTCGCATTGAGGAACATCAGACGGTCTCCGTGCGCCGACCTGGCCCTCGACGACCCGAAGCAGCTACCGCGTCACGAGCCGGAGAGAGGCTCGCGGAAGATCTCCCCCGCGCGGGGGAGAAGGTCTCCCCGTGCGGGGGATCTTGCTACGGCGCCCGAGCGCTGTACTGGAGCGGCTAGCAGGACGAGGAACTGACCGCCGCGCCGCTCGGGTACCCGGTGCCGTCGCGGCGGCCGCCGCACAGGAGGAATCACATGCACACGTGGACGAGACGGCGTCTTCTGACCTCGGCGGCGACCGCGGGCCTCGCCGTAACGGCGGCCGCACCCGCGATTGCTGCGGGGAGGTCCCGCACTCGCCTCCGCGGCGACATCCTGACCGCCCTGCAGGCCCTGCCGGGACTGAGGGTGATCGAGGAACGTCAAGGTGCCGAGGCGGGGTACCGCTTCTTCGTCCTCGGCCTGCTCCAGCCGTCCGACCACACCAACCCCGCGGCCGGGACCTTCGAGCAGCGCTTGACCTTGCTCCACACCTCCGTCGACCGCCCCACCGTCCTGTTCAGCACAGGCTATGAGGCATCGCTCACGCCCCGGCGGGCTGAACCGACCATGCTGCTGGGCGGCAACCAGCTTCAGGTCGAGCACCGCTTCTTCGGGACCTCACGCCCGGCGAACGCCGATCACTCCCTGCTGACCATCCGTCAGGCAGCCGACGACCACCATCGCGTCGTCCGCCTCTTCCGCCGGCTCTACCGCGGCGCGTGGATCTCGACCGGCAGCAGCAAAGGCGGCATGACCAGCGTCTACCACCGCCGCTTCCACCCCGGTGACGTGGACGGCACGGTGGCCTACTCGGCCCCGAACAACGTCGACGACCGTGACGACACCGCCTACGCGCGGTTCCTGGAGCGAGTGGGCAACGCGGAGTGCCGTGAAGCCCTGCGGACCGTGCAGCGGCAGGCACTGCTGCGCCGCTCCGAACTGGTCGCCCGCTACGAGTCCTGGGCCGCCGCGAGCAACACCTCGTTCCGCGTCGTCGGCAGCGCCGACAAGGCCCTCGAAATCGCCGTCCTGCGAGCTCCGTTCATGTTCTGGCAGCGCAATACCGTCGCGGACCGCGCCGCCATACCCGGGTCGGACTGCAGTGCCGACGAGCTGTACACGTGGCTGGACGACATCACGGGCCTGGCCCTCTACGCCGACACGGCACTGCAGCGCTACATCCCCTACTTCTACCAACTGGGCACCCAGTTGGGGTATGTCACTTTCCCAACCCGACACTTGTCCGGACTCCTGCGGTACCCGGACGCCGGCGAGCCCCGAACGTTCGTACCGCGCGACATCCCGATGCCTTTCGATCGTGACGCCATGCCGGACATCGACCGCTGGGTCCACCGCCACGGCAGCCGGCTGCTGTTCGTCAACGGCGCCCAGGACCCCTCGGTCGCCGAGTCCTTCCGGCCCGGCGTCAGAGACTCCCGCCTCCTGTGGGCGCCCGACGCCAACCACAGCACCGCGATCGCGGAACTGTCCCCCGCCGACCGTGCGGAGGCCATCGACATGCTGACCCGCTGGGCAGGGGGCATCTCACCCTCGGCGTGAAGAAGAAGGGCGCAGGGGTCGTCGACGTTCTCGCGAGCGTCAAGGGCATCGTCCAGGCAGGCGTCGGAGA
>NZ_JALLIN010000089.1 GCF_023630175.1 Streptomyces cellostaticus
GTCTACATACCCACGGAAAGCGAAACCGATCTTTTGAAACTTTAGTTGTCGCTACGCGGCTACGTGATCTATAGTTGTCGAGTGGTTGATATGTGGGACCTCGACAGCGAGGCCATCGAGGAACGGGTCGCTTTCCAGGCGCAGGTGCGTGACCTGGTGTGGCGTGAGACGAAGAGGCGCATGAGCTTCCTGGGCTTCAGCGAGCAGGAGGGCCCCGCCACCCCGAACGCGCTGGCCCCGACCTCCGCGGCCGCCAAGGCGATGCACCTGACGTACTTGGAGGTCGCCACGGAAGTCGGCAACGCGGCGAAGCAGTTGGCTGCCGACGCTGCCACCCGGGCGGGCCGGGCTGCCGCTACCTACGCGGACCTCGGTGAAGCCGCAGGGATCAGCCGTCAGGCCGCCCGCAAGCGGTGGCCGGAGGCAGTCGGCACCTACTGGGCGCTCTACCTCCTGACCGGCAAGCACCGTCCGCACGGCGTGGCCGTCCAGGTGCTCCGCAGCAGCAGCAAGGCGATCGAGACCGGGCGCACCGCCGTGGACGAAGGCGCCCTCACCGAGGACGGCGCCGTGGGTGCCGTCGTCATCAATGCCGCCCGCGAGGCCGTATGGGCGTGCTACTTCGACGACGGCACGTGCGCGCCGGAGGAGATCACCCTGCCAGAGGCACTGCAGAACGTCCCTGCCCCCGGCGAGGACGGTCACAGCGACTGGCTGCACCGGTGGGAGCAGCACATCACACGCCTGCTCTGACAGGAACTGCTCGCGACCACCAATCACATCATGGGCCCGGCCCTCCGGCAGGAGGGCCGGGCCCGATGGCTTGCAGGCGCTCGTCTCAGCGCGTCTCGTCCCCTGCGGCAGCACCAGCCGGGGCGGGGCCTACACCAGGACGGCCGGAACGGCGTCCTCGGCCGTCCAGTCCCCCTCGAACAGGGCGGCCACCAGGCGTACGTGGGTCTCGGGGAGCTGTCTGGCACGATGCTTGGTGCGGGCTTTGGCGAGCCAGGCGCCGATCTTGACGGTGTCGCCGTCGACGCGGATCGTCTCGCGGGCGGCCGGGGTGCGGCCTTCGCGGTGCAGGAAGAGCTCCAGGAGCTGGACGGTCTCCTCGAAGGTGCGGCGGGTACGGCGTGCGGGGGCGAGGGGGTTGGTGTCGGGGGTGAGGCCGAGGGCGGTCATCAGCTGTTGCTGGCCGGGGGTGAGGGTGGGCCAGGTGGTGAGCTGGCGTTGCAGCCAGGAGCCGATCTTCACCCCGGCCAGGAGGGTGTCGCGGGTGAGGGTGCCAGGGTCAGCGCCGGTCGCGAGGTGGGCGCGCAGCAGGTGGTATTTGCGGTGCCAGTCCGCACCGTGGGGCAGGCGCCAGTCGGGAGCGAGGGCGGTGAGGGCCTCCGCCCGGGCGGGGTGGAGTTCGTTCTTGGTGGCGAGGTGGCGTTGTTCGGCGAGCCAGGCCCCGACGGGGGTAGTGGCGGGGGCGGCGAGGTGACCGTGGGCGCGGTGGTAGTCGGCGGCTGCGGCGAGGCGGGCGCGCCAGGCGGCGTCGTGCTTGTCCCAGATCATGCCGAGCGCGTCGAGCTCGGCCGTCCAGTCGGTCTCGAGGCGGCCGGCTGTCCGGGCGTCGCGCATGGTGGTGATGAAGGTGCCGAGCCGGTAGCCGGTGGGGTCGGTGTAGTCGGCGGGCACGTCGAGGTGGCCGTGCTCGTCGCGGTAGGAACGGGCGGCGGCGAGCCCGAGGCGGCGGGAGCGGGAGACAGCCGGGTCGCGGGGGTCGAAGGAGACCAGGTCCATCGCCTGGGCGATGCGCTCGGGGTGAACGGTGAAGTCGAAGTGCCAGCGCCGCGCGATGACATCACTGGTCTCGCGTGGGAGACGGTTGGCCTTGTCGGGGAGGCGCTCGAGGATGCGGTGGTCGTGGCTGGCCAGCGCGCAGGCGATCGCCCACACCGGCTCATACGCGCTGCCCAAAATGTTCTCGCCGTCCGTGTCCGGCGGGATGTAGACGGGAACGATCAGGGAGGCGGTCTTGCCGGAGACGTCCAGGCGCAGGGCGCGGCCGAGGGCCTGGACGCAGCGGATGACGCTGCGGGTGGGGTCGGCGAAGACGATCGCGTCGACGGAGGGGATGTCAACGCCTTCGGCGATCAGCTTCGAGTTCGCGAGGATCGCGGTGTCGGCGGCGGCGAAGGAAGCGAAGATGCCGGCGCGCTGGGCGGGGGTGTGCTCGCCGTGCGCGAAGAACAGCTCCGGATCGCAGGCGGTCGCCGACGGCCGGGCTGCGGATTACCGGATCGTAGTGCCCACCCTCACCGACACCGACCTGCGACGCCGCCTGAACCTGCCCGCCCCCGGCACCACGCCCACGGGCACCGCCGCCCGGGAGGCGACAGACGACGGTGCGCTGCGCACCACCGCCCTGCACCTGGCCGTCCTGCGCACCATGACCGAGCACAACCTGAAGAAGGTGCTGGTCTACTTCCATCTGGTCTCCGACGCCCGCCGCTTCGCCCGCGAACTCCCGCACACCCTGCGCCTGCTGGCCAAGACCGACCCCGGCCTCGCGCCCGGGTAGGGGTCTGGTCACTCCTGCGACGCAGCTGGCTCTCCAACGTCGCCTTCAACGCTCCCGAACCCCTCGTCCAGCGCATCCGACGCGGCTTACGGCACATCCAGTACCGCACCCATCTCATAGACGGCTGCCTCGCCGAGACCGGCCTCACCCTCAGACCCGCCTGACCAAACAGCACGACATCACGAGTAGGACCGGGAAGGAGAAAGCCGCCAGCACTCCGGGCCCGTGGACCCCAGCGCACCCGCGGCGTCACGCGACGGGCCGCCTCGAGCAACCCGAGGACATGACGGGCAAACTGCCGCGCAGGTCAGCCACCAAACCCCGCTCCAACTGAGCTATCTAGCTCGACCGTTGATTTCGTCCGCCTAACCATGGCACCCTCAGTTGATCACTACGCCAGCCTTCGGATGACCAATGGCCACTAAACTCCGAGAGCGGCTTGCTTTGGCCTCGTGGGGAGCGGTGATGCACACACTGTTCTTTGCGTGACCACCGTCAGGAAGGCACACATGTCACGTTTGTTCGGCACCGACGGGGTGCGTGCTGTAGCCAATGCGGTACTGACCCCCGAACTGATGACTGCCCTCGGGCGGGCACTCGGTGTCCACCTGTCCGGTGAGACATCGACCACGCGTCGGGTGGTAGTTGGACGAGATCCTCGGCCTTCCAGCGACCTCCTCGAGGCAGCGTTCCTCGCTGGCCTATGTAGTACTGGGACCGACGCAATCACGGTCGGTATCCTGCCTACCGCCGCCGTCGCCCATCTGACCAAGCATTTCGGAGCAGTCGCTGGTGCGGTTATTACTGCTTCACACAACCCGCTGGAGGACAACGGGTTGAAGCTGTTCGATCACGCTGGATACAAGTACAGCGAAGCTGACGAGAGACTAATCGAGGGGCTAGTGCGCGAAGGCGCAGCGCCGCAGCCCCCCCTGCAAGGGCGATCAGTTGGTCGAATTCGAGATCATAGTCGAATTGCTGGCGAGATCTACATCAGCCATCTCCTAACTGGAATTCCTGATCTCAACGGTATGTCTATCACGGTGGATTGCGCGAACGGCGCGTCAGCCGTTGTCGCACCTGCAGCGTACAGGCAGGCTGGCGCTACAGTGATTGAAATCGCTGGCGACATCAGCGGAAATCAGATCAACTGCGGCGTCGGCGCGACCAATCCTGAGTATCTTCGGAAATCACTCACAAACGACATCAGCTCTATCGGCCTCTCGCACGATGGTGACGCAGACCGACTGATTGCCGTGGACGAATTGGGGAACATCGTAGATGGTGCCGATCTTTTGGCGATCTTCGCTGTTGACGCCCATGAACAGGGTCAGTTGCCCTGTAACGGATTGGTCACCACCCCAATGACCAATGGTGGTCTGCGCACTTCGCTTGCAGAACGGGGGATTGAGGTAATTGAGGCGCCCATCGGGGACCGCCCGGTCCTGCGCACGATGCTTGCGGAAGGGTACGCGCTTGGCGGAGAACAGAACGGGCATGTGATCAGCCTGGCGCGGGCGACGACAGGAGACGGCATTCTGTCCGGCCTATTGCTACTTGAGATCATGCATCGCAGCGGGAAGAAGCTTCACGAGTTGACTAGCGTCTGGTGCCGGCAGCCGCAACAGCTCGTCAACATACCGGTGCCGGATCGACAGTTCCTTAACCGGGCAACAGGTTTGAACCAACTCATAACGGAGGAGCGAGAGAAGGTTGCACGCGTCGACGGACGACTGACTGTGCGTCTGTCGACTATCGAGAACGTTGTTCGCGTGATGTGCGAAGGGTCGGACGATGAGATCGTCAAATCGGTCACAGCACGCATCGTGTCAGATCTACATACCCGCATTTATCGTGAATCCCAGGGCTAATACGTCAATGGCCAAAATACACACGCTGCCCGGCGAGCGGGGCCTCGGTTATCTTGAGCATACCGGCGATTGGCAGGCGCTAACGGCAGTCGAACAGAAGTATCGTTACTTTAGTATTGAGAGTTATTTCCGAGAAAGCTGGGAAACCGCCTCGCTTGAACTTGGGGCAGGGGTTCTGGAATCTCTACAGCGTCTCGCAATGCTTGTTCTGAAGCCAGAATGCATTCTGGGTCGCAAGGGTGAGACAGTCCTGGATTATATGGCTCGCAACGGTTTTAAACCCATAGTCGCGCAGCCGTTCCGCTACGACCGGCACCGGACTCGGGAAATCTGGCGTTACCAATGGAACATCGCCACACTCGACCGTCTGCAGCTCGGCGACCTGCTACACACGGCGGCGGACGCACTCATGGTCCTATTCGTCGACGAGCGTGACGACACTGGTCTACCCGGATCGGTCCGACTTGCTGGTCTTAAGGGTTCCTCCCTGCCGTGGGAGCGCCGACCAGAGCACCTGCGGTCGCACCTTGATGCGCTGAATCGCATGATCGTATTCGTGCACTGTTCGGACGAGCCAGCGGATATCGTGCGAGAACTTGGCATCTTGTTCGACCCCGGGCAACTGCAGGGCATCTACCGCCGTATCAGCACCGCATTGTCGAGCCAAGTCGGTGATGATGTGGCAGCTACACTATCGAACCTGTGTAGTCAGTTCCCCTCGTACCCCTTTGACGTGGCTGCTGCGGTACGACGCGTTCGCACGGAGCTAGCACTTGTCCGTAAGTCGGGCGTTAAGGCCGCCCGCCGTGCGGACCAAGCGCTCTCTATAGCTGCCGAAAGCGACAGGAAACTCGACTGGCGAACCTGGTCTGACGACCTCAAAAAGGCCGGCAGTAACCCAGCCGGATGGGACGCGATTCTGGTGGCCACGCAGTACATCCAGCATGATTTTCCAGGCGTACGCTGCATCATTAGCGAGTCAGGTCGGGAACGCTGGCTTGCTGGCGAAGGGCGCCGGTGTCAGTAGTGACTGTCAGCGGCGTACTTCTGGACCGAGATGGGGTGTTAAATGATCCTCCGGTTTCGGGATATGTGACTGATCCAGCTGACTTTCGATGGTTGCCAGGAGCCCTTTCCGCGTGCCGTCTCCTCGCGGCAGCACGAATACCAGTGGCAATCGTCACTAATCAATCGGCCGTTGGTAGGGGAATTCTCACAACCTCGGTCCTCATGGAAATACACTCCATGCTGCAACGTGATGTCGGCGCCGTTTGGCCGATCTTCTACTGTCCACACGTGCCGCGCGATCAGTGTGCTTGTCGCAAACCGCAGCCCACTCTGCTGCACCGTGCTGCAGGTCATCTCGGTTTGCCTGTCACCGACCTTGTTTTCGTTGGCGACCACCATACCGATCAACAAGCCGCTCACGCAGCAGGTATGCGTTTTTACCACGTCCGAACAGGTCGTGACAGCACACTTGCTAGATCAGTCACCTCTTTCTCAGACCTAGCCGCGGCAGTGACCGCATTGTTGTACGAGCGGGAAGAGGCTGGTAGTCGGGTCGCCCGGGCGAATCTCACCCCGGGCGACCCGACTACCGGCCGCCGGCCGTGACCGCGTGCCATGAAACCCTCAGCCTCGACGCACACGCCCTGAACGCTTACAGCACGCCGTGTTCTCTCCTAACCTCAATACCGGTAACTTAGGGCTTTGGTATGCGTTTGACCCGTTTGGTTTTGGTGGCGCCAATGATGGTGACGGCCGGGACGCGCGGGTGGTCTGTAACGCGGTGGGCGGCGCGTTTGAGGGGCCAGCTGGCGACTTTGCGTTTGATGACGCGGAGGTTGGCTCGGCGGCGTCGCCGTGGCAGGAGGCGTTCGAGGAGTTCAGCGTGGGTGGCTTTGACCGCGCGGGCGAGTCTGCCGGGGGGAAAACGCCGCCTGGTCGGTGACCTGGCGGCGCACAACCCGCAGTGAGCGGGTGAAAGAGATCCGGTCGGGGTCCCGGTCGGCTTGTCGTGCGGCCTGGTGCATCAGGTGCCGGATGGCGTGGTGGACGAGCAGGAAGCCGTAGAGTTCCTGCTCGGCCCCGTCGGGGTGCTGCGAACGCAGTACCAGGTGCGACCCGCCGAGGTGGGTCTTGATTTCGTCCAGGGTGGACTCGAACTCCCATCGCTGGGCGTAGAGTTCGGCCAGTTCCGCTGCCGGGGCCTTGCCCGGGTCGAGGATCGTGGTGACGAGCCGGTAGACACCCTCATGGCCGGCGATGGTGTACTCCACCGCACGTACCGGCACTCCACGACGGGTGTGGTGGATGTCGCTCCGGTCGAAGATCTCGGTGAGATACGAGCCGTCCGGCAACCAGGGTCTTTGAGAAGTGCCGAGGTGGGCGGTTCGCCTGCTGAGAACGGGATGTGACGGCTTGTCGGCTTCTGCCGGGGGCGTCCCTGGACGCAGG
>NZ_JALLIN010000009.1 GCF_023630175.1 Streptomyces cellostaticus
CCCCCCCGGGCCCCACCCCCTCGGCCTTCCCCTCCGTGCCGGAACCCCTCGATCCCCCCCGGGTTCCCTCCCCCGGAGTTCCGGACGCAGAGTTCGACACGGGAGGCGGGGGGAGGGTTGTACGGGATCCGGAATTTCCTTCACCGGATACCTGGGCGCCGGCCCGCTCCGCCGGCCCGGCCGGCGTCTCACGGCCGCCCCGGACCCACAGCCCCTCGACGAACAGCTCGACCCCGATGGGTCCGGTGGAGCCGGCCTGCGCGCAGGGGTCCGGACAGACCGTGTCCTCTTCGAGTTGTTCGAGGGGGCGAACAAAACGCCTGCTTGGCCTTATGGTCTGCTCGGCACGGACGGAACCGTGACCGTGCCCGGCCTGCGCACCAGGACGTACGAGCACCAATGCGCGACCCCCCGCGCGACCGGAGGACGACGAGATGACGGTGACCCTGGCGGACGTGGCGGCCCGCGCACAGGTCTCCCCCGCGACGGTTTCGCGCGTGCTGAACGGCAACTACCCGGTGGCCGCGTCCACCCGGGAGCGGGTGCTGCGGGCGGTCGACGAGCTGGACTACGTCCTCAACGGCCCCGCCAGCGCGCTCGCGGCGGCCACCTCGGACCTCGTGGGCATCCTCGTGAACGACATCGCGGACCCGTTCTTCGGGATCATGGCGAGCGCGATACAGGCCGAGATCGGGGGGCCGGGCGGGCGGGCGGGCGGTGAGCGGCTGGCGGTCGTGTGCAACACCGGCGGCTCGCCCGAACGGGAACTGACGTACCTCACCCTGCTGCAGCGGCAGCGGGCCGCGGCGGTGGTGCTGACCGGCGGAGCCGTGGAGAACGAGGCGCACGCGTCGGCGGTCTCGGCCAAGCTGCGCAGGCTGGCCGAGGCCGGGACCCGGGTGGTGCTGTGCGGGCGGCCGCCCGTGCCGGACACCGGATCCGTCGCGCTGACCTTCGACAACCGCGGTGGTGCCCGCGCCCTGACGGAGCACCTCGTCGGCCTCGGGCACCGGCGGCTCGGCTACCTCGCGGGCCCCGACGAGCGCACCACCACCCGCCACCGGCTGGAGGGGCACCGCGCGGCGCTCGAGGCGGCCGGCATCGAGGATGACCCGCGGTGGACGGTCCACGGCAGCTACGACCGCCGGTCCGGTCACGAGGCCACGCTGGAACTGCTGCGCCGGGACCCGTCCCTGACGGCGATCGTCGCCGCGAACGATTCCGTCGCGCTGGGCGCGTGTGCCGCGCTGCGGGAGTCCGGGCTGCGCATTCCCGCGGACGTCTCGGTGGCCGGCTTCGACGACCTGCCCTTCAGCATCGACGCGGTGCCGTCGCTGACGACGGTGCGGTTGCCGCTGTCCGAGGCGGGGGCCCGGGCGGGGCGTATCGCCATGGGCCGCGAGGAGGCTCCGCCCGGGGGGATCGCGTCGGTGCGGGGGGATCTGATGGTGCGGGGTTCCTCCGGGGTTCCGCGGGGCGCCTGATCGGTGGGGGGGCGCCGCTCGGGGAGTGCGGGTCGGGGGTGCGGGTCGGCGCGTTCGGTTCGGCGGGTTCGGTTCGGCGGGTTCGGTTCGGCGGGGGCCGCCCGGTCCGTTCCCCGCGCCCCTTCCGGCGGGCGGACGCCTCACGGGCGTCCGGCGGCCCGGCGGCCCGGCGTCCCGGGGTGCCCGGGCGGGCGCCGGATCGGCGACCGGCTGGTGCGCTCCGTCGTCGGCTTCGTCCGTGCGGCCGGGCGGCCACCGGTGCCTGGCGCCGTGGACCAGCGACGCCGGGCGGTGCCCGGCGCCTCCACCAGGAGCACGGCCTCGTGCTCGTCTGCGTGCTCGCCTTCGTGCTCGTCGCCGAGGGACCGCACCGCTCCTTCGGCCAGGATCCGGTCGGCCGGGAGCGGCGGTTGGATCTCCGCGGATCGGGCACCCGGCGAGTAGGGTCCGAGCATGAAGCTGGCGTTCTCCACTCTCGGTGTCCCCGGCCTGCCCGTCCCCGACGTCCTGGCGCTCGCGACCGCGCACGGTTACCACGGTGTGGAACTGCGCGCCCATCCCGAGGAGCCCGTGCACCCGGGACTGTCACCCGCCGAGCAGGCGGAAACGGCCGCACTGTTCAAAGCGACCGGAATCGAACTGCTCGGCCTGGCCGGATACGCACACGTCGCCGCGCCCGGCGACGACGCCCCCGTCCTCGACGACATCCGACTGCTCCTGCAGCTCGCCCACGATCTGGGCGCCCCCTTCGTCCGGGTCTTCCCGGGCGCGGATCCGGACCGGCCCCGCGAGGAGTCCGACGCCCTCGCGGCCCGGCGGCTCGGTGCCGCCGCCGAGGACGCCGCCGCGCTCGGCGTCCGGATCCTGCTGGAGACCCACGACTCGCACCGCACCGGCGCGGACGTGATCCGTGTGCTGGGCCCGGTCGGGCACCGGCAGGTGGGTGCGCTGTGGGACGTGATGCACACCTGGCTGGGCGGCGAGCAGCCCGTCGACAGCTACGCGGCGCTCGCCCCGCACCTCGGCTACGTACAGGTCAAGGACATCGCCTCGGCCGAGGACAGCGGCCCGCTGCCGCTCGGCGCCGGCGTCCTGCCGCTCACCGAGTGCGTGGACGTCCTGTGCCGCAACGGCTGGGACGGCTGGCTGTGCTGGGAGTACGACAAGCGCGGACACGAGTCCGCCGCCCCGCTCCCCGGCCTGCTGACCGCGGGCCGCGAGCACCTCGTACGCCTGCTCGGCGAGGCGGCCTGACCGGCCCGGACCCTGTCCACGGCCGCCCGGCGCACGTGCTCCACCGCCGGCCCCCGGGCGAACGCCCCGCGCCGGGCGGCCCACCTCCGGCCCCGGGGCCGTCGGCGGCGGGGCCGGGCGTCGGCGGCGGGCCGGTCCCGGGCACACCGCACACGTGGGTGTCCCGCGCCGTGGGGCAGGCGGCCGGGCGCGGGGAAATTCGATGGCCGGGGCCACGGGGGGTGGTTAGCCTCCCCCGGTGACTCCCCAGCCCGCGCGTCCCCGTTCGCTCCCGTGAGGCTCAGCCGCTCGCTCGTCGACGTGACGCCGCTGCGCACCTCGCCCGTCTTCCGGCGGCTGCTGATCGGCCGGACCGTGTCCGTGCTCGGCGGGATCATGACCATGGTGACGGTCATGTACCAGGTGTGGGACATGACCCGCAGCACCGCGTGGACCGGCGCGGTCGGGCTGGCGCAGGCGTTGCCGCTGGTGGTGTTCGGGCTGTTCGCGGGCGCCTGGGTGGACCGGGCAGACCGGCGCCGGATCTATCTGGCGGCCACCGTGGGCCAGGCCGCCTGCTCGCTGCTGCTGGCCGTGCAGGGGTTCACCGGGCACGTCCCGGTGGTGGCGGTCCTCGCGCTGGTCGCCGTGCAGTCGTCGTTCGGCGCGCTCGGCGCCCCGGCGGCCGGGGTGTTCGTCCCCCGGCTGCTGCCCCCGGAGCAGGTGCCCGCCGGGCTCGCCCTGAACCTCGTCACCGGCCAGACGATGATGCTGCTCGGCCCCGCTCTGGCCGGTGTGCTGCTGGGCCGGCTGGGCATCGGCGCCTGCTACCTGCTGGACGCGCTCAGCTTCGGACTCGCCTTCCACGGGGCCTTCGGGCTGCCCGCGCTGCCACCGGAGGGCGAGCCGTCGCGGGCGGGACTGCGCGGGGTACTGGACGGGCTGCGGTTCCTGGCCGGGCACCGGGTGGTGCGGGGAGCACTGATCACGGACCTGGCCGCCACCGTGCTGTCCTTCCCGGTGAGCCTGTTCCCACTGGTCAACGCCGAGCGGTTCGGCGACGACCCGCGCACCCTCGGCCTGTTCCTGTCGGCCCTGGCGGTGGGCGGCGTCACGGCGACGGCCCTGTCCGGCTCGCTGACCCGGCTCGGCAGGCCGGGCACGGTGATGCTGTGCGCCTCCGGCACCTGGGGCGTGGCACTGGTCCTGTTCGGGGTGTCCACCAGCCCCTGGGCCGGTCTCGCCCTGCTCGTCCTCGCGGGCGCGGCGGACGCCACCGCGGTCGTCTCCCGCTCCACGATCGTGCAGACCCGCACCCCGGACGCGCTGCTGGGCCGGGTCACGGCGGCCGAGCAGATCGTCGGGCAGGCGGGCCCCAGCCTCGGCAATGTGCGCGGCGGTCTGCTCGCGGGCTTCAGTTCCGGGGCGACGGCACTGGTGGGCGGCGGTCTGATGTGCGTCCTCGCGGTCGCGGCGGTCGCGGCGGCGACTCCCGAACTGCGGGCAGGAGCCGCGGAACCGACCGTGCCGGAGGCCCCCTGAGCCGAACGGCGGCTTCCCGGCGCGCGGGACGCGGACGGCCGCTCCCCCGGACGCCTCCCGCCTGGCGTGGCCGACCTGACCCGGGCCACGCCGGACACGGGCGGTGGTCCCGCCCGCCGGGGCGTCCGCCCCCGACACGCCGCGCGCCTCCGGCACATGCGGCACACGCAGCACGCGCAGTGCGCCTAGTACGTCAGCCCGTACCCCAGGGGGTACAGCACCCGGTCCGGATCGTCCGCCCGCTGCACCGGCACCGGGAGCCTGCCGTGCGGCACCACCCGGCCGGCGATCACCCGTGCGGCGGCGCGCAGTTCGACGTCGGTCCAGGAATAGGTCGCCAGGAACGCCTTGACCGCGGGAAGCCGAGCCACGTCGTAGGGGTTCCGGACGGCGACGGCCACCACCGGTTTCCCGGTGCCGAGCAACTGCTCCACCAGGGTCCGCTGGCTGCTGCCCGCCGTCACGTTGTACGTGGCCACGACCACCGCGTCGGCGTCCCGCGCGGCCGTCACCGCCCTGCCGATCGCCGTCGCGGAGGGCGCGGTGCCGGTGGACAGGGCGGTTGCGGTGAAACCGAGTTCGGTGAGGGCGGCCGCCAGGACGGTGGTGGGCGGGCCGGTCGTGCCGGACGGGGAGGCCGGGTCGGCGCCCACGACGAGGACCCTGGGCCGGTCGTCGCGGTCGAGCGGGAGGACGCGGTCGTCGTTGACGAGCAGGGTCGTGGTCCGCTCGGCGATCCGGTCGGCGGCGGCGAGATGGGCCCTGGTGCCCACCGTGCGGTCGACGCCGGCACCGGTGACGTAGGGCGGCCGGTCGAGGAGTCCGAGCCGGGCCTTCAGCCGCAGGATGCGCAGGATCGACTCGTCCAGGCGGGCCTCGGTCAGCTCGCCGTCCCGGACGGCCCCGAGGACCGCGTGCCACGCCACGTCCAGCGACGGCGGGTTGAGGAGCTGGTCGGCACCGGCCTTCAGGGCGAGCACCGGCACCCGGTCGTCGCCGTACTTGGTGCGCACTCCCTCCATGCCGAGCGAGTCGGTGACCACGACGCCGTCGTAGCCGAGTTCACCGCGCAGGATGCCGGTCAGGATGGGGTGGGAGAGGGTGGCCGGGTCCCCGGCGTCGTCGAGGGCCGGGAACTGCAGGTGCGCGGTCATGATCGAGTCGATGCCCGCCGCGATCGCCGCCCGGAAGGGGACCGCGTCCAGCCGCTCCCACAGCTCCCGGCTGTGCGTGATGACCGGGAAGCCGGTGTGGCTGTCGACGGCGGTGTCCCCGTGGCCGGGGAAGTGCTTGGCGGTCGCCGCGACCCGGGCGGCCTGATAGCCCCTCACCTCGGCGGCGACCAGCCGGGCCACCGCCTCGGGATCGGCCCCGAAGGACCGTACGCCGATGACCGGGTTGGCCGGGTTGACGTTCACGTCGGCGTCGGGGCTGTAGTCCTGGTTGATACCCATGGCACGCAGTTCGGCGCCGGAGACGCGGCCGAGGGTGTGGGCGTCGGCGGGGCGGCCGCCCGCGCCGATCGCCATCGCGCCCGGGAACAGCGTGGCCGGTGCGCCCACCCGGCAGACGATGCCGTGCTCCTGGTCGGTGGCGATGAGAACCGGCAGACCCCGGGGCTGCCCGAGGGAGGCCTGCTGGATGCCGTTGGACAGGTCGGCGATCTGGTGCGGGTCCCGGGTGTTGTGGGCCCAGGTGAAGTAGATGATGCCGCCGACCCGGTACTTCGCGATCAGCTCGGCGGCCGTGCGCACCCCGATCTCCGCGAGGTTGGCGTCGACGTCGGCCTGGTCGGGGGCGGTGGCGGAGTGGCCGTAGACCCGCATCACGAAGAGCTGGCCGACCTTCTCCTCCAGGGACATGCGGGAGATGAGGGCGCGCAGCCTGGTGTCGCCGGAGGCGGCGGCGTGGGCGGTGGCCGGTACGGTCAGCGCGGCCGTGATGCCCGCGGTGGCGGCGAGAACGGTCCGTCTGGACGGCCGCGGGGTGTTTCCCGTGCTTCCCGTGCTGCTGTCGTGCACGCGTGCTCCTTCCGGAGGAGAACCGCTGAAGGAAACTTCCAAGGAGCCACCAATATCCGGGAAGTTTCTTTCCGTCAAGGGAACGCACAGGACGCCCGGGTGAGGCCGTGCCCGGCCCGACCGGCGTGCCGCTCCGCCGCCTCCGGCGGAGGCGGGACGGGGCGCCGCACCCGGTCGTCCGGCGCCCCGCGGTGCCGGTCCCCCACGGGTCGGGGGACCGGCACCGGTGACTCAGGGACGCAGCGCGGGCTCGCGCTCCACGTCCCGTACGTCCAGCTTCGCGTCGTGGCGGGCCAGGGGCCGCGCCGCGGACGGGTCCGCCTGGACGGCCGCGGGCGCGACGCCCGCCCACTCCAGGATGCGTGCCGTGGCCAGCGCCCTCTGGTCGGCCACCAGGCCCGCCACGTTGGCACCGTGGTTCATGCCGGGGGCGGTGAAGACGTACGAGTCACGGGCGCCCCGGCCGACGCGGAACCGCTCCGAACCCCAGGGGTCGTTCTCGCCGTAGACGAAGAGCATGTGCCGGGCGTGCCGCCTGACCCAGGTGTCCACGTCCCGCATCGCGTCCGGCTGGAAGCGCATCGGGATGGAGCGGGGCACGAAGTTGCGCGGCGGCTGGTAGCCGTAGCGGATCAGCTTCTTCTCGATGTACGGGAAGTGGATGGTGGGCGCGCCGAGCTGGGTGCCCGCCTGGTAGTAGTACGGCGTGTACCTCTCCAGGCCCTGGTCGGTGTAGGCGGAGAAGCCGGAGACGGTGTCGACCGAGTCCCAGATCGCGTCGTCGGTCGCGGTCGCCGCGTCGGCGGGGATCGTGTCGCAGTCCTCCAGCAGGCTGTACTGCCAGAAGCCCCAGACGTAGTCGAGGACGACCGCCTCGTAGGCCTTGTCCAGGCTTCCGATGGTGTCGAAGGTGTAGCCGCTGTCGGCCGCGTACCGCGCGTACCTCTCCTCCAGCGGTTCGCGGCGCACCAGTGCCTCCCGCTGGACGGCGTTCAGCCGGTCCCGGCACTCCTTGGAGCCGACGCCCGCGAAGAACCGGTCGTACGCCGAGTCCTCCTTGTCGACGACGTCGTTGGGGGCGACGTACGCGATCACGCCGTCCATGTCGCGCGGGTAGAAGCGCTCGAAGTAGGTGGCCGTCATGCCGCCCTTGGAGCCGCCGGTGGCGAGCCAGTTGGCGGAGTAGACCGGCTTCAGGGCCCGGTAGACCCGGTGCTGGTCACTGGCCGCCTGCCAGATGTCCAGCTTGGACCAGTCGGCCGGCGCCGGCCGGGACGGCGTGAAGAAGCGGTACTCCAGGGAGACCTGGTTGCCGTCCACGATCTGGGTGGGTTCCCGGCGGGACGGGGTCGTGGAGACGTTGTAGCCGCCGGTGTAGAAGACCGTCGGGCGGCTGGTGTCCTTGTGCAGCACGGTGATCCGCTGCTGGAACGTGCCCGCGGACGGGTGCCGGTGGTCGACCGGCTGGGTGTAGTTCAGTACGAAGTACCGGTAGCCGGGGTGCGGCTTCTCCTGGACCAGGCTCATGCCGGGTATCGCCAGGAACCGGTCCTTGATGTCGGGCTCGGACTGGGCGGCGGTGGCCGCGCCCGCTGTGCTCAGCGTGCCTATGAACACCGTGAGCGCCAGCAGCCATCTGAGCGCCTTGCGCATGCGCACTCTCCCCTGTGAGACAGATGTGCGCCGGAAGCTAGCGGAGCAACTGCCGTGGCACCAGAGGGGGTTGTGCGGTTTGGATGGATCTGCGGTTTACCTGGCCGTGCCGGTCGGGGATTCAGGGGCGCGGCGACGCGGCGGTCAGCACAGGAACCAGCCGGAGCTGACCGAGGCGCGCCCCACCGAGCCCCGCACCCACACGCAGCGCTGCCCGGCGTGCACCGTCACCGGGCCGGCGTGGTGCTTGAACCGGCCCGTGTCCAGGACCGGCCGGTTGCCGCGGGCCTGGAGGCTGACCGACATGAGGCGGCGGGCCCCGGGGTGCCGGGCCACGGTGACGACGCAGACGTAGCCGTTGCGCTTGTAGACGTGCACGACTCCGGCGCTGAACGGCAGGGTGCGCACCTCGCGTCCGGCGCAGGAGCCGGCCGGTGCCGCCTGGGCGGCGCCGGGCACCGCGAGCGCGAGCGCGCCGGAGGCGGCCAGCGCGGCCGCGCCGAGCGCCAGGCGCCGGCGTATGGCACCACAGTCCATCGTCGTCCCTCCCCGTACCGCGGTCGTACGTCCCCGGCATACGTCACCGACGACCGTACTCGTGTACGGACGCACGACCTGTGTCGGATGGTTGCACGGCCGTCGGCGAGACGGCCCGCCGGGGTGCTTCGCTCCGGGGTGCTCAGCGGACGGCGCCGACCGGCTCCTCCGGTTCGGACCGGCCGATGAAGGTCCGCCACAGCTCGGCGTACCGGCCGCCCAGGGCCAGGAGTTCGTCGTGGGTGCCGTCCTCGGCGACCCGGCCGTGGTCCATGACCACCACCCGGTCGGCGCGCGCGGCCGTGGTCAGCCGGTGCGCGACCACCAGCGTCGTGCGACGGCCGGCCAGCCGGTCGGTGGCCTGGTTGACCTGGGCCTCGGTGGCCAGGTCCAGGGCGGCCGTGGCCTCGTCGAGGAGCAGGACGTCCGGGTCGACCAGTTCGGCGCGGGCGAGCGCGATGAGCTGGCGCTGGCCGGCCGAGAGGTTGCGGCCGCGCTCGGCCACCTCGTGCAGGTAGCCGCCGTCGAGCGTGGCGATCATCTCGTGCGCGCCGACCGCCCGCGCCGCGGCCTCGACCTCGGCGTCGGTGGCCTCGGGGCGGCCGTAGGCGATGGCGTCCCGGACGGTGCCCGGGAAGAGGTACGCCTCCTGCGGGACCACCCCGAGGCGGTGCCGGTACGAGGTCAGGTCCAGGGCCCGCAGATCCGTGCCGTCGGCCGTGACCCGGCCGGAGGTGGGGTCGTAGAACCGGGCCACCAGCTTCACCAGCGTCGACTTGCCCGCCCCCGTCTCGCCGACGAAGGCGACCGTCTGCCCGGCCGGGATCGTGAGGTCGACGCCGGTGAGCGCCGCCTCGTCGGTGCCGTAGGCGAAGCTCACGTCCTCGAAGGCGATGTCGCCGCGCAGGGAACCGACCTCGCGGGGCGTGTCGGCGGAGCCGGTGGAGGTCGGCTCGCGCAGCAGCTCCTGGATGCGGCCGAGGGAGACGGTGGCCTGCTGATAGCCGTCGAAGACCTGGGAGAGCTGCTGGACCGGGGCGAAGAACAGGTCGATGTACAGCAGGTACGCCACCAGCGCGCCGGTGGTCAGCGTGGCCGCCTCCACCCGGCCGGCACCGGTGATCAGCACGGCGGCCGCGGCGACCGAGGACAGGAGCTGGACGAACGGGAAGTAGACCGAGATCAGCCACTGGCCGCGGATGCGGGCGGCGCGGTAGCTGTCGCTGCGCTCGGCGAACCGGCGCGCGCCGTCCCCCTCGCGCCGGAAGGCCTGCACGATCCTGAGTCCGGCCACCGACTCCTGGAGGTCGGCGTTGACCAGCGACACCCGCTCACGGGCGAGTTCGTACGCGGTGACGCTGGCCCGGCGGAAGAAGAAGGTGGCGACGACCAGCGGGGGCAGGGTGGCGAAGACGACCAGGGCGAGCTGCACGTCGAGCACCAGCAGGGCGGTCATGATGCCGAAGAAGGTGACGACCGAGACGAACGCGGTGACCAGGCCGGTCTGCAGGAAGGTGGACAGGGCGTCGACGTCCGTGGTCATCCGGGTCATGATCCGGCCGGTCAGCTCGCGCTCGTAGTAGTCGAGGCCGAGCCGCTGGAGCTGGGCGAAGATCTTCAGCCGCAGCGCGTACAGCACGCGCTCGCCGGTGCGGCCGGTCATCCGGGTCTCGCCGATCTGGGCGGCCCACTGCACCAGCACCGTGAGCAGGCCCAGCAGCGACGCGGCCCACACCGCGCCCAGGGCCGCCCTGCTGACGCCCTGGTCGATGCCGTGCCGGATCAGCACCGGCAGCAGCAGGCCCATGCCCGCGTCCACGGCGACCAGCAGCAGGCTGACCAGCAGCGGCAGGCCGAAGCCGTGCAGCAGGCGGCGCAGGCCGTACGACCGCTCGGGGCGCACCGCGCGGGCCTCGTCGACGTCGGGGGTGTCGGTGGCCGGGGGCAGCGCCTCGACCTGGGCGAGGAGTTCGGGGGTGGCGGGGGTGCCGGCCATGGCCTCGTCCCTGGGCCGGCGCTCGCCCGTCCACAACCGGGGGGTGATGCCGGCCTCGGCGTCGAACTCGGCGTCCAGTTCCTCGCGCAGGCTGGTGTCCTCCCGCGGCTCGGCGGGCTCGGTGCGGCCCGGGGAGACGCCGCCCAGCTCGTCGGGGTCGGTCAGCAGCCGGCGGTACAGGGCGCAGCGCTCCTGCAGTTCCTCGTGGGTGCCGAGGTCGGCGAGCCGTCCGCCGTCCAGGACGGCGATGCGGTCGGCGAGGTTCAGGGTGGAGCGGCGGTGGGCGATGAGCAGGGTCGTACGGCCCTCCATCACGTGCTTCAGCGCCTCGTGGATCTCGTGCTCCACACGGGCGTCCACGGCGGAGGTGGCGTCGTCCAGGACCAGCAGGCGGGGGTCGGTGAGCAGGGCGCGGGCGAGCGCGACCCGCTGGCGCTGGCCGCCGGAGAGGGTCAGGCCGTGCTCGCCGACCTTGGTGTCGTAGCCCTCGGGCAGCTCGCCGATGAAGCGGTCCGCCTGGGCGGCGCGGGCGGCGGCCTCGACCTGCTCCTGGGTGGCGTCCGGGCGGCCGTAGGCGATGTTCGCGCGGACGGTGTCGGAGAAGAGGAACGAGTCCTCGGGGACCAGGCCGATCGCGGCCCTGAGCGAGTCCAGGGTCAGTTCGCGCACGTCGTGCCCGCCGACGAGGACGGCACCCCGGGTGACGTCGTAGAAGCGCGGCAGGAGCAGGGAGACGGTGGACTTGCCGGAGCCGGAGGAGCCGACGACGGCCAGGGTCTCGCCGGACCGGATCTCGAAGCTGAGGCCGTCGAGGACGGGGCGGGCCGCGCCGGGGGCGAGGTCGTATCCGAACGACACGTCGTCGAACTCGACGGTCGCGGGCGCGTCGGCCGGGAGGGGCTTCGTGCCGTCCTTCATGGTCGGCTCGGTGTCGATCAGCTCCAGCACCCGCTCGGTGCCGGCCCGGGCCTGCTGCCCGACGGTGAGCACCACGGCGAGCATGCGGACCGGGCCGACGAGCTGGGCGAGGTAGGTGGAGAAGGCCACGAAGGTGCCGAGCGTGATGTGGCCGCGCACGGCCAGCCAGCCGCCGAGGGCCAGCATGGCGACCTGGCCGAGGGCCGGCACGGCCTGCAGGGCCGGGGTGAACCTGCTGTTCAGCCGGATGGTGCGCAGCCGTCCCGCGAAGAGGCGGCGGCCGACCTCACGCAGCTTCCCGGTCTCCTGCTCCTCCTGCCCGAACCCCTTCACCACGCGGACACCGCTCACCGCGCCGTCCACGACGCCGGCCACGGCGGCGGCCTGGGCCTGGGCGTACCAGGTGGCGGGGTGGAGCTTGCTGCGGCTGCGCTTGGCGATCGCGTACAGGGCGGGGGCCACGGCCAGCGCGACCAGGGTCAGCGGCGGCGACAGCCACGCCATGATCACCAGGGAGATCAGGAAGAGCAGGACGTTCCCGATGGTCATCGGGAGCATGAAGAGCAGGCCCTGGATGAGCTGGAGGTCGCTGGTGGCCCGGCCGACCACCTGCCCGGTGGAGAGCTCGTCCTGGCGGCGGCCGTCGAGACGGGTGATCGCGCCGTACATCTCGGTCCGCAGGTCGTGCTGGACGTCCAGGGCGAGCCGTCCGCCGTAGTAGCGGCGGACGTAGGTGAAGACGTAGACCAGGGCGGCCGCACCGAGCAGGGCCCCGGCCCACACGGCCATGGAGCGGGTGTGGGAGCCGATCACGTCGTCGATGATCACCTTGGTGAACAGCGGGACGACGGCCATGACGGCCATGCCGCCGAGGGAGGAGCCGAGGGCGAGGACCACGTCCTTCGGGTACCGCCAGGCGTAGCCCGCCAGTCGCCGTGCCCATCCCCGTTGCGCTGCCACGCCGGTGCCTTCCTGTCGTCCTGCTCTACCGGAAGGCACCAACGCCGGGGCGCGCGGATTTCATCCCCCCGCGGCGAACGGGGCCGGGCGCCGGGACCGCGCCCGTGAGCGGCGGATCCGCTTCAGCCCCGCGGCGGCACCGCGACCCGGGCCTCGCTCGGCGTGCTCGTCGGGGTGTAGCGCGCCACGGCGGACGTCGTCGGCGCCAGGTCCTTGTGGACGGCCCTGGCGACGTTCTGGATGGTGGTGACGCCGTAGCTCATGGTGCTGTTGTCCTGCGTCAGCACGGACATCATGTAGTCGTGGCCGCCGCCGTCGAAGGTGCCGAGGCTGTGCACGCGCCAGCCGTGCGTGGCGCGCTGCAGCCAGCCGTTCTTGACGTGCACGGTGACCGTGGACGGAGCGCCGGCCGGCGTGCCCCAGCGCTGCGAGGAGACGACCTGGTTCATCAGCTTGCGGATGTAGGCGCGGGAGTTGTCGCTCAGCACGCTGTTCCTGGCGGTGACGAGCTTGAGCAGCTTCTGCTCGTCGGTGACGTTCTCCTGGGTCAGTCCCCAGTAGCCGTTCGCGCCCGGGACGGTCCTGGTCATCCCGGCGGCGGACAGGAAGCCCTTGATCCTCGTCATGCCGAGCTGCTTCCAGAGCGTGCTGGTCGCGCTGTTGTCCGACTTGGTGATCATGGCCTTGGCGAGTGAGGCCTCACGGTCGGTCAGGTACCGGTTGTGCTTCTTGGCGTCCCACAGCAGGGTGGCGAGCACGGTGACCTTGACGGTGCTGGCCGAGTCGTAGGAGGTGGTGGCGCGCAGGGTGCAGGTGGTCTTCGTGGACCGGTCGTACAGGCCGATCGCGACGCTGCCCTTGCGGTTCGCGAGCGCCGCGGTGATGTCCTTCTTCAGCTTGTCGGCCAGGCCCGCCTTGGCGGACGTGCAGCTGACGGTGGGCGCGGTCGCCGCCGCGGCCGGGGTGGCGGCGACCGCCGGTATGAGCACCACGGCGCCGAGGGCGGCCGCCAGGGCGCCGGCGCGTACGGATGTGCGGGAAGTCATGCATGCGTTGACTCACCGGGGTGGGCGACGGTTGTACGTGTGGCCGGTCACGGGGGTGGCAATGCTTCAGCCATGCCGGAGACGGAAGGTCAGCTGAAGCAGTCCGGGCGCCTGTTCGCGGCACTGGCCGTGCTGCGCCTCCTCGCCCGGGTGGACCGGGAACTCATCACCCCGGACGCGGCGCCGAACGCGAAGGACAGCCCGGAGATCCGCGTCAGGCGCGTCAAGGGCGACCTGTACGAGGTGCTCACGGCGGCTCGCCGGTACGGCGGCGGCGAGCACTGGAAGGCCGCGTCGGAGATATTCCGCTCCATACCGGGCTTCCTGACGGCCGGACCGGTGCCCCCGGGAAACATCAACGACGAGGAGCTGGCGGAGCACCGGGCGGGTTACGACGCCCAACTGGCCGAGTACCGCGAGAAGTTCCCCGGCCTGCTGAACTGATTGCTTCTCCGCGCCACATGACGCCCATGACAGGCGGCCTGCCGGGTCCCGACACACAACGGTCACCTCCGCTTCACCCCTTGATGCGCATGTTCATGTCACGCTGCGGTTGTCCGCTCAATCAACCCGCGTAGATCGGCCCCCACATGACCGTGACGCACATGCCCCGCCGGAAGGCTCCGGCACTGGCCGTTTCGGCCCTGCTCGTCGGCCTCACCCTGCCCACGGCGATCGCCACCCCGGCAAGCGCGACGACGACCTCGTACGACAGCACGTACTACAGGAACGCCGTCGGCAAGACGGGCGCGAGCCTCAAGTCCTCGCTGCACACCATCGTCAGCAGCCAGAGCAGGATCTCGTACTCGGCGGTCTGGGACGCGCTGAAGGTCACCGACCAGGACCCGGACAACAGCAGCAACGTGATCCTGCTGTACAGCGGCGTCTCACGCGCCAAGTCCCTCAACGGCGGCAGCACCGGCGACTGGAACCGCGAGCACGTGTGGGCCAAGTCGCACGGTGACTTCGGCGAGGTGACCGGCCCCGGCACCGACCTGCACCACCTGCGCCCCGCGGACGTCCAGGTCAACGGCATCCGCGGCAACAAGGACTTCGACGACGGCGGCAGCGCGGTCAGCGGCGGGGGCGGCAGCCTCACCGACGCCGACTCCTTCGAGCCGCGCGACGCGGACAAGGGCGACGTGGCCAGGATGATCCTCTACATGGCGGTCCGCTACGACGGGGGCGACGGCTTCGCCGACCTGGAGCCCAACGAGAAGGTCAGCAACGGCAGCAACCCGTACATCGGCAGGCTGTCCGTCCTCAAGCAGTGGAACGACGAGGACCCGCCGAGCGCCTTCGAGGAGAGGCGCAACCAGGTCATATACGACACATACCAGCACAACCGCAACCCGTTCATCGACCACCCGGAGTGGGTCGACGCGATCTGGTGAACGCACGACGGCGGTGAACCTCCGCCCGCGAAGGGGAAGTCCACCGCCGTCCGGCGTCCGGCGCGACCGGTCAGTCCAGGTGGGTCGGCGCGAACATCCGCAGCACCGCGGGGAGTACGACCACCGACGGACCCGGCGCCGCGAGCGCCTTCGCCAGGTCCTCCTGCAGGGTCTCCGGGGTCGTCAGGACGCCCGGTACGCCGAAGGACTCCGCCAGGGCCACGTAGTCCGGGCGGGTCAGCTCGGTGGCCGTGGCCCGGCCGAAGGCGTCGTTCATGTACTCGCGGAGGATGCCGTAGCCGCCGTCGTCGACGATCAGCCAGGTGACCGGCAGGTCGTACTGGCGGGCCGTGGCCAGTTCGGCGATCGAGTACAGGGCGCCGCCGTCGCCGGACACCGCCAGGACGGGGCGGGTGGGGTCGGCCGCCGCGGCGCCGAGGGCGGCGGGGAAGCCGTAGCCGAGGCCGCCGGCGCCCTGCGCGGAGTGCATGGTGTTCGCGCCCCGGGGGTCGAAGGCGGACCAGGCCCAGTAGGCCAGGATCGTCATGTCCCAGAAGGACGGGGAGCCGGCGGGGAGGGCGCGGCGGACCGCGGCCAGAACGCCCTGCTCCAGGGTGAGTTCCTGGCCGGCGATCCGGTCCTCGACCTTGGCGAGCAGTTCCCGCACCCGCTCCGGCGCCGACGGGTCGGCCCGCTCCTCCACCGTCTCCAGCAGGGCCTGGAGGGCGAGGCGGGCGTCCGCGTGGATGCCGAGTGCCGGGTGGTTGGACTCCAGTTTGCCGAGGTCGGCCTCGATCTGGATCACCCGGCCGCGCGGCTTGAACGTGTGGTAGTTCGAGGAGAGTTCGCCGAGGCCCGAGCCGACGACCAGGAGGACGTCGGCGTCCTCCAGGAAGTCGGTGGTGTGACGGTCCTCGAGCCAGGACCGCAGGGAGAGGGGATGGGTCCAGGGGAAGGCGCCCTTGCCGCCGAAGGTCGTCGCCACCGGGGCGTCCAGCCTCTCCGCCAGCGCCCTCAGCTTCCCGGACGCGTCGGACCGTACGACCCCGCCGCCCGCGATGACCGCCGGGCGGACCGCGCGGGACAGCAGGTCGGCCGCCACCGCGGTCAGTTCGGGGCGCGGGAGAAGGTCGTCCGGGGTGGCGTCCAGCGCCGTGACCACCGGAAGCGCGGTCGGGGCGAGCAGCACGTCCTGGGGGATCTCCACCCACACCGGGCCGTGCGGAGCCGTCAGCGCCGACTGCCAGGCCGCCGCGACGGCGGAGGGGATCTGGGACTGGGTGCGGACGGTGTGGACCGACTTGACCACGCCCCGGAACGAGGCCGCCTGGTCGGGGAGTTCGTGAAGGTAGCCGTGCCGGCCGCCGCCCAGGCCGGCGGTGGGGATCTGGCTGCTGATCGCCAGCACCGGGGCGGAGGCGGCGGCGGCCTCCTGCAGGGCGGCCAGCGAGGTCAGCGCGCCCGGGCCGGTGGAGAGCAGCAGCGGGGCCGCCTCACCGGTGATCCGGCCGTACGCGTCGGCCGCGAAACCCGCGTTGTTCTCCACGCGCAGGCCGACGTAGCGCAGCGACGAGCGGCGCAGGGCGTCGAACACGCCGAGGGCGTGCTGGCCGGGCAGGCCGAAGACGGTGGTCGCGCCCAGCCCGGCCAGGGTCTCCACGACCAGGTCTCCGCCGGTGCGCCCGGGGGGAGGGTTCAGCGCGGTCGAGATCTGTGCCTCGGTCGGGCGGAGCACCGGATCGTGGTCGTGGGTCACTTCGCTCACGCGTCCTTCCGGGCCGCCGCGATCCGGCGGCTCATGAGGGTGGTCAGTTCGTACGCCGTGTGGGAGGCCGCCACCGAGGTGATCTCGGCGTGGTCGTACGCGGGGGCGACCTCCACCACGTCGGCCGACACCAGGTTGCAGGACGCCAGCCCGCGCAGGATCTCCAGGAGCTCGCGGGAGGTCATGCCGCCCGCCTCCGGGGTGCCGGTGCCCGGGGCGTGGGCCGGGTCGAGGCAGTCGATGTCGATGGAGATGTACAGCGGACGGTCGCCGATGCGCTGGCGGAGCTGGTCGGCCACCTCGTCGGCACCGCGGCGGTAGACGTCCGCCGAGGTGACGATGCCGAAGCCCATCTTCTCGTCGTCGGTGAGGTCCTGCTTGCCGTACAGCGGGCCCCGGGTACCAACGTGGGAGAGCGCCTCGGTGTCGAGGATGCCCTCCTCCACCGCGCGGCGGAACGGGGTGCCGTGGGTGTACTCGGCGCCGAAGTAGGTGTCCCAGGTGTCCAGGTGGGCGTCGAAGTGGAGCAGAGCCACCGGGCCGTGCCTCTTCGCCACCGAGCGCAGCAGCGGCAGCGCGATGGTGTGGTCGCCGCCCAGGGTCATCAGGCGGGCGCCCGTGCCCAGCAGGTCGTCGGCCGCCGCCTCGATGGTCTCCACGGCCTCGTTGATGTTGAACGGGTTCACGGCGATGTCGCCGCCGTCCGCGACCTGCGCGAGGGCGAACGGGGAGGCGTCCTGCGCAGGGTTGTAGGGGCGCAGCAGCCGGGACGCCTCGCGGATCGCGTTGCCGCCGAAGCGGGCGCCCGGCCGGTACGAGACACCGGAGTCGAACGGCACGCCCACCACGGCGACGTCGGCGGTGCCGACCTCGTCGAGGCGGGGCAGCCGGGCGAAGGTCGCGGGCCCGGCGTACCGCGGGACGCGGGAGGAGTCGACGGGGCCGCGGGGCGTCTCGTTACTGCTCATGGTCAAATGCCTTCTTTCCAGCGTTTCATCACGCTTGTACTGCTTTCCGGACAACTCTACTGGCGAGCCGCCACCGGTTCGGACGCGAGTTCGGGGGATCGTCCCGCGAGGCGTTCCCACCGCGGGGACATCCGCCCGTACCCGCGGCTGCCGGTCCGACTTGACACTAGGTGGCCGGAAAGCGACTGCGAAGTGTACGTTTCATCCATACGAACGGGGCTGGATGGAGGGAACGCACACCATGCCGGAACCGGTCGCCCCAGCCGTCCCACCGACGCCACCGGTCGCGCTCTCGGCCCTGCTGTCCCGGGAGGACCTCGCCCTGCGCCAGATCGCGGGCCCGTCGGGTCCGTCCCTGGTGATCCACGCGGCGCACACCTCGGAGATGGCCGACCCGTACCCGTATCTGCTGGGCGGCGAGCTGCTGCTGACGGCCGGGGTGCACATCCCGCGGGCGGCGGAGGCGGGCACGTACTTCGACGACTACGTCTCCCGGATCGTGGCGGCGGGCGGCGCGGCCCTCGGCTTCGGACTGGCCCCGGTGCACGACACCGTGCCGCCCGCCCTGATCGCGGCCTGCGACGCGCAGCGCCTCCCGCTGCTCGAGGTCCCGCCCCGGACCACCTTCTCGGGCGTGGCCCGCGCGGTCTGGCAGCTCATGGCGCAGGCCCGCCTGGCCGAGCTGCGCCGCGTGACCGACGCCCAGCAGAGCCTCGCGGCGGCGGCCTCCCGCCCGGACCCGGTGCCCGCGGTGCTGCGCCGGCTCGCCCGGCACCTGGGGGGTCACGCGATCCTGTTCGGCCCGGACGGCACCGGCGTCGCGGAGGCGGGCCGGGCGGTGTCCGGCGAGGTGCGGGAGGCACTGGCGAAGCTGGCGGAGGTGGTCCGGCCGGGCGGCCCGCGGCCCCCGGAGGGCGACGCAGGCACCGGGCGCTCCGGCGGCGCCGCCGGCGCCGTCCAGCCCCCGCCGGCCCGGCCGGCCCCCTCCTCCGCCGCCGACACCCTCGGCGACACCCACCTCGCCGCCTACGCTCTCGGGGCCGGCGAGGGGTTCGTGCTCGCGATGGCCTCCGGACCGCGCGGGCCCGGGGACCACACCATCGCCTCCGTCGCCGCCGTACTGCTCTCCCTGCTGACCGGCGAGCACCGGAGCGGGTCCGGCGCGGCCCGGACGGCCGCGCTCGTGCGGCTGCTGCTCGGTTCGTCGCCCGAGGCGGTGGCGCCGCTGCTCGGCGACGGCGAGTGGATCGTCGTGCACGCCCGGCCGGAGAGCCGGTCACCGGACGCCGTGGCCGCCTCGGCGCTGGGCGCCGCCCTCGGCTCGCCGCTGGTGGACGTGGCCCGTGACGTCGTCCGGGTGCTGGTGCCCGCCGCGCGGGAGCCGGTGCCGCAGCCGGGCTGGACCCTCGGGGTCAGCGCGGCGGCCGGCCCCGGCGAGTGGCCCGCCGCCGACACCCGGGCGGCCCGCGCGCTGGCCCGCGCCCGCGCCACCCGCGTCCCGCTGGTCCGGCACGGTGCCCGGCCGGGCCTGGCGGACCTGGTGCCCCCCGCGGACGCCGAGGCGCACGCCCGGGCGCTGCTCGCGCCGCTCGGCGCCCAGCCCGCGCTCACCGAGACCCTGCGCGCCTGGCTGTCGCTGCACGGCAGTTGGGACCGTACGGCGGTGGCGCTGGACGTGCACCGCAACACCGTGCGGCAGCGGATCGCCCGCTGCGCCGCGCTGCTGGACGCCGACCTGGACGACGCGGACGTGCGCATGGAGATGTGGTTCGCGCTGCGCCGGGGCTGACCGGTGCCCGGTGCCGCGCCGGAACCCAGTGATCCAGGTCCCAGCACGCGGCATGCCGAGGACGCGCCCGGTGCGCTGCCCCACAATGGGGGGCATGCCGATAACCGGGACACCCAGCCGCGCCCAGCTCGTCGACCACCTGGTGAGGACCCGTATCGCGGGGGACGTCGCCACGCCCCGCGAGAACAACCTCTCCCACTACCGCAGGCTGGCCAACGGCGAGCGCAACTTCTGGCTGGGGCTCGAGCTCGGCGACCGCTGGGCGGACGAGCAGGACGTGCTCGCGGTGATGGCGGAGCGGGTGGGGGTCAACGACGACCCCGAGTACCGGTACGGGCAGGACACCATCGACCCCGAACTGACCGTGGACGCGCTGGACCGACTGGCCGCGCGGCTGCGCAAGGCGGCCGAGGGACGGCAGCGGGTGCTGTTCGCCACCGGACACCCGGGCGGCCTGCTGGACGTGCACCGGGCCACGGCCGGGGCGCTGCGCGCGGCCGGCTGCGAGATCGTGGTCGTCCCGGACGGGCTGCAGACGGACGAGGGGTACGTCATGCAGTTCGCGGACGTCGCCGTCCTGGAGCACGGCGCGTCGCTGTGGCACACGCACTCCGGCGAGCCGATGCGGGCCGTTCTGAACGGACTTGCGCGCGAGGGGCGCCCGCTGCCCGACCTGGTGGTCGCCGACCACGGCTGGGCCGGGTACGCCGGACAGCACGGCGTCGACTCCGTCGGATACGCCGACTGCAACGACCCCGCGCTGTTCCTGGCCGAGTCCGAGGGCACCGTCCAGGTGGTCGTCCCGCTCGACGACCACGTCGTCAGCCCGCGCCACTACGACCCCATGACGGCGTACCTGCTGGCGGCGGCGGGCCTCGACTGATACCTGGTAACGCGTGGTACCTGGTACCGCGTCAAGTCGGGGTTCGCCCGGCGCGAGGGGCGAACCCCGGCCGGCCCGGCACCAGGGCACGGCGGATGCGCGGCTCCGTGCACGGGGCCGCACATCCTTGTCTCGGGCGTGTCTCAGGAGACGGTCGGTTCAGCGCCCTCCGTGGCCGCCGTGACCGCCGTAGCCTCCGTAACCGCCATGGCCGCCGTAGCCGCCGTAGCCACCGTGGTCATAACCACCGTGGTCGCCGTGGCCGTAGCCGCCGTAGTCGCCGTAGTCGTCGTCATCGTCGTCCCACCACGAGTTGTGGTGGTTGTAGTGGTCGTTGTCTCCCCAGTCCCAGCTGTGGCTGTAGGAGCCGTGGTCGTTGTTGTCGGAGGCCGAGGCCGTGCCCGCCGTGCCGACCGCCGCCCCGCCGGCCAGCAGCAGGCCGGTGGCGGACATGGCGACAAGGCGCCTCGCGCGCTGTGCTCGCATGGGCAATACCTTCCATCCCTGGGTGTGGATGGCCGCCGCCGCGTGTCGTGAAGGAAAGTGCGGGGGCGGTCTGGTGGGGTCCGCCGCAGCCTGTGATGCGACACGACGTGCGTCACCTTGCCGGCGCCTGCGGCCCACCCTGTTCGCGATCGCGCCCCCGGGTGCCGCGGCTGAGGTCCGGAGTCAACCGGATCCTCGCCGACCGGGCATGCCGTGCACTGCGGCTTTCACTTCCAAAGCCTAGTACCACACGTGTCACACGTCACATTGAGCAGGCAACTATTTTTCGCTCACCCGAAGAAACCCGGAAGACCATGTTCCGCCCAACGGCGGGCAGCGGACGGCGAGCTGACGCGGCGGGTGCGGCACGACGGTCGGGAACCGGCGGGACCGCCCGGCGCGGCGAGGCCCGCCCGCGCCCCCGTACCGGGAGGGCGCGGGCGGGCCCGCGGGCCGGACGAAGTCAGCGCGGGACGCGGACCACGCCCTCCTGGATGACCGAGATGGCCAGCCGTCCGTCCTGGGTGTGGATGCGGGCCTGGCCCAGGCCCCGGCCGCCGTGCGCGGACGGCGACTCCTGGTCGTACAGCAGCCACTCGTCGGCGCGGAACGGCCGGTGGAACCACATCGCGTGGTCCAGCGACGCCCCGACGACGTCCCCGACCGCCCAGCCGCCGCGGCCGTGCGCGAGCAGCACGGAGTCGAGGAGGGTCATGTCGGAGACGTAGGTGGCGAGTACGACGTGCAGCAGCGGGTCGTCGTCCAGTTTGCCGTTGGTGCGGAACCACACCTGGGAGTGCGGCTCGCGCGGCTCGCCGAACCTGCCGTACGGCGGCTCGTCCACGTAGCGCAGGTCGATCGCCTCGCGGACCTCCAGGAAGCGCTCCACGACGTCGGGCGGGAGATGGGCGTAACCGCGCATCCGCTCCCGGGAGGTGGGCAGCGTGGCCGGGTCCGGCGCCGCCGGCATGGCGGCCTGGTGGTCCAGCCCCTCCTCGTGCGCCTGGAAGGACGCCGAGAGATGGAAGATCGGCTTGCCGTGCTGCACGGCGACCACACGGCGGGTGGTGAAGGACCGTCCGTCGCGGATCCGGTCGACGCTGTAGACGATCGGCGCGCCGGGGTCGCCCGGGCGCAGGAAGTACGCGTGCAGCGAGTGGGCCTGCCGGTCCCCGGGGACCGTGCGCCCGGCGGCGAGGAGCGCCTGCGCCGCGACCTGCCCGCCGAAGACGCGGGGTACGACGGCGGAGCGGGACCTGCCGCGGAATATGTCCTCCTCGATCTGCTCGAGGTCGAGCAGATCGAGGAGGTCCTGAAGTGCCTGGCTCATGAGGTGGTTGTACCCGCCAGTGATTGCGGAGACCTTACAGGCCCATGTCCTTGGCGATGATCGTCTTCATGATCTCGCTGGTGCCGCCGTAGATGCGGTTGACGCGGTTGTCCGCGTACAGGCGGGCGATCGGGTACTCGTTCATGTAGCCGTAGCCGCCGTGGAGCTGGAGGCAGCGGTCGATGACGCGGTGCGCGACCTCGGTGCAGAAGAGCTTGGCGGAGGCCGCCTCGGCGGGGGTCAGCTCACCGGCGTCCAGGGCCTCGGTCGCGCGGTCGGCGACGGCCTCGGCGGCGTCCACCTCGGCCTGGCAGGCGGCCAGCTCGAACTTGGTGTTCTGGAAGTGGGCGACCGGCTTGCCGAAGACGGTGCGCTCCTGGACGTACTGCTTGGCGAAGCGGACGGCGGCCTTGGCCTGGGCGTAGGCGCCGAAGGCGATGCCCCAGCGCTCGGAGGCCAGGTTGTGGCCGAGATAGTAGAAGCCCTTGTTCTCCTCGCCGAGCAGGTCCTCGACGGGCACCTTGACGTCGACGAAGGCCAGTTCGGCGGTGTCGGAGGTGCGCAGGCCCAGCTTGTCCAGCTTGCGGCCGATGGAGTAGCCCTCGGACTTGGTGTCCACGGCGAACAGGGAGATGCCGTGGCGGCGGTCCTCGGCGGTCGGCGCGGAGGTCCGGGCGCAGACGATGACCTTGTCGGCGTGCACACCACCGGTGATGAAGGTCTTGGCGCCGTTGAGGACGTAGTGGGTGCCGTCCTCGGAGAGCTTGGCGGTGGTCTTCATGCCCGCGAGGTCGGAGCCGGTGCCCGGCTCGGTCATCGCGATGGCCCACATCTCCTCGCCGGTGACGAACTTCGGCAGGTAGCGCTTCTTCTGCTCGTCCGTGGCCAGCATCTTGATGTACGGCAGGGCGAGCAGCACGTGCACGCCGGAGCCGCCGAACTGCACACCGGCGCGGGCGGTCTCCTCGTAGAGGACGGCCTCGAACTTGTGGCTGTCCAGACCGGCGCCGCCGAACTCCTCGGGCACGTTGATCCCGAAGATGCCCAGCTCACCGAGCTTGTGGTAGAAGTCGCGCGGCGCCTGGCCGGCGGCGAACCACTCGTCGTAGACGGGCACGACCTCGGCCTCGATGAAGGCGCGAAGGGTCTCCCGGAACGCCTCGTGATCCTCGTTGAACACCGTACGGCGCACGCCGCCACCTCCACGTACCTCGGCATGACATTCGGGCATGTCTAAGCGCTTGCTCAGATCCCAAGATACTGGCGGGTACGTTCCGCCGTCCAGGGTGACCTTGGCCACCCGGCGGCCGGGGGCGCCCCCGGGGCTCAGCCCTCGGCCGCCCCGAAGGCGCCCCGGGCCATCCGGTGCAGCAGCGCCGCCGTGGCGGCGCGGCCCGGCAGGGTGCCGGCGCGGCCGAGGTGCGGGGTGGAGTTGAGCAGACCGAAGACCGAGTGGACCGCCGAGCGGGCGCTGGGCTCGGTCAGGTGGGGGTAGACCTCCCGCACCACCTCCACCCACAGCTCCACGTACTGCCGCTGGAGCTGGCGCACCAGCTTGCGGTCGCTGTCGCGCAGGCGGTCCAGCTCGCGGTCGTGCAGGGTGATCAGGGGGCGGTCGTCGAGGGCGAAGTCGATGTGGCCCTCGATGAGCGAGTCCAGGACCGCCGGGGCCCCGGCGCCCCCGTCGGCCTCGGCCAGGCGGCGCTTGGCGCCGGTCAGCAGCCGGCCGCTGATGCCGACCAGCAGCTCCGCGAGCATCGCGTCCTTGCCGGGGAAGTGGCGGTACAGGCCGGGGCCGCTGATGCCGACCGCGGCGCCTATCTCGTCCACGCCGACGCCGTGGAAGCCGCGCTCGGCGAAGAGCCGGGCAGCCTCCTTGAGGATCTGCTCGCGGCGGGTGGGGGCGTCGGTTCTGGTGACCATGCCGGCAATTCTAGACAGCGAGGTTAGCGGTCGTTAACCTGAAGGAAATGGTTAACGCTCATTAACAGTCACCACTGGGTGAGGGGACCGCAAGGATGCAAGAGGCACCGGAGCTCCACAGCGCGGCCGATCCCGCGTCGGAGGCCTGGCGGGCCAACGAACAGGCTCATCTCGCACTCGTCGGGGAACTGCGCGGCAAGCTGTCCGCCGCCGCTCTCGGCGGCGGCGAGAAGGCGCGGGCCCGGCACACCGCGCGCGGCAAGCTGCTGCCGCGGGACCGGGTGGACACGCTGCTCGACCCGGGGTCGCCCTTCCTGGAGCTGGCTCCCCTCGCGGCCGACGGGATGTACGACGGGCAGGCACCGGCCGCCGGCGTGATCGCCGGCATCGGCCGGGTCAGCGGGCGCGAGTGCGTGATCGTGGCGAACGACGCCACCGTCAAGGGCGGCACGTACTACCCGATGACGGTGAAGAAGCACCTGCGCGCGCAGGAGGTGGCCCTCGACAACCGGCTGCCCTGCGTCTACCTCGTCGACTCCGGCGGGGCGTTCCTGCCGATGCAGGACGAGGTGTTCCCGGACCGCGAGCACTTCGGGCGGATCTTCTACAACCAGGCGCGGATGTCCGGCGCCGGCATCCCGCAGATCGCGGCCGTCCTCGGTTCGTGCACGGCCGGCGGGGCCTACGTGCCGGCGATGAGCGACGAGGCCGTCATCGTCCGCAACCAGGGCACGATCTTCCTGGGCGGCCCGCCGCTGGTGAAGGCGGCCACCGGCGAGGTCGTGACCGCCGAGGAGCTGGGCGGCGGCGAGGTGCACTCCCGGACCTCCGGCGTCACCGACCACCTCGCCGAGGACGACGCGCACGCCCTTCGGATCGTGCGGAACATCGTCGCCACGCTGCCCGCGCGGCGGCCCCTCCCCTGGGAGGTCGCCCCGGCCGTGGAGCCGAAGGTGGACCCGGCCGGACTGTACGGCGCCGTCCCGGTCGACTCCCGCACCCCCTACGACGTGCGCGAGATCATCGCGCGCGTGGTCGACGGCTCGCGGTTCGCCGAGTTCAAGGCCGAGTACGGGCAGACCCTCATCACCGGCTTCGCCCGGATCCACGGCCACCCGGTCGGGATCGTGGCCAACAACGGCATCCTGTTCTCGGAGTCCGCCCAGAAGGGCGCCCACTTCATCGAGCTGTGCGACCAGCGCGGCATCCCGCTGCTGTTCCTGCAGAACATCTCCGGATTCATGGTCGGCCGGGACTACGAGGCGGGTGGCATCGCCAAGCACGGCGCCAAGATGGTCACGGCGGTGGCCTGCACGCGCGTGCCGAAACTGACCGTCGTCGTCGGCGGTTCCTACGGCGCCGGCAACTACTCGATGTGCGGCCGCGCCTATTCCCCCCGCTTCCTGTGGATGTGGCCCAACGCCAAGATCTCCGTCATGGGCGGCGAGCAGGCCGCCTCCGTGCTGGCCACGGTCAAGCGGGACCAGATGCAGGCGCGCGGCGAGGACTGGCCCGTCGACGAGGAAGAGGCCTTCAAGGCCCCGATCCGCGCCCAGTACGAGAGCCAGGGCAACGCCTACTACGCCACCGCCCGGCTGTGGGACGACGGCGTGATCGACCCGATGGAGACCCGTCAGGTGCTGGGACTCGCCCTGACGGCCTGCGCCAACGCGCCGCTGGGAGATCCCCAGTTCGGCGTCTTCCGGATGTGAGGAGGGGAACCGTGTTCGACACAGTGCTGGTGGCCAACCGGGGCGAGATCGCCGTGCGCGTCATCCGTACGCTGCGCTCGCTGGGCGTCCGCTCGGTGGCGGTCTTCTCCGACGCCGACGCCGACGCGCGGCACGTCCGGGAGGCCGACACGGCCGTACGGATCGGCCCGGCGCCCGCGGCCGAGAGCTATCTGTCGGTGGAGCGGCTGCTCGAGGCCGCCGCCCGCAGCGGCGCCCAGGCCGTCCACCCCGGCTACGGCTTCCTCGCCGAGAACGCCGGCTTCGCGCGAGCCTGCGAGGAGGCGGGGCTGGTCTTCATCGGCCCGCCCGCGGACGCGATCGCCCTCATGGGCGACAAGATCCGCGCCAAGGAGACGGTGAAGGCGGCCGGGGTCCCGGTGGTGCCGGGCTCCAGCGGCAGCGGTCTCACGGACGCCGAACTGGCCGCGGCGGCCCGCGAGATCGGGACGCCCGTACTGCTCAAGCCGTCGGCGGGCGGCGGCGGCAAGGGCATGCGGCTGGTGCGGGACGCGGCCGTGCTGGAGGAGGAGATCGCGGCCGCCCGCCGCGAGGCACGGGCCTCCTTCGGCGACGACACCCTGCTGGTGGAGCGGTGGATCGACCGTCCCCGGCACATCGAGATCCAGGTGCTGGCCGACGGGCACGGCGATGTCGTCCACCTCGGCGAGCGCGAGTGCTCGCTGCAGCGGCGGCACCAGAAGATCATCGAGGAGGCGCCGAGCGTGCTCCTCGACGAGGCCACCCGGGCCGCGATGGGCGAGGCCGCCGTGCAGGCGGCCCGAAGCTGCGGCTACCGGGGCGCGGGCACGGTGGAGTTCATCGTGCCGGGCGGCGACCCCTCGTCGTACTACTTCATGGAGATGAACACCCGCCTCCAGGTGGAGCACCCGGTCACCGAACTCGTCGTGTCCGTCGGCGCCGCGGGCGGCATGGACCTGGTGGAGTGGCAGCTTCGGGTGGCGGCCGGGGAGCGGCTGGGCTTCGCGCAGGAGGACGTCCGGCTGAGCGGGCACGCGGTGGAGGCCCGAATCTGCGCGGAGGACCCGGCCCGCGGCTTCCTGCCCTCCGGTGGCACGGTGCGGCTGCTGAACGAGCCCCAGGGCGACGGCGTGCGCACCGACTCGGGGCTCAGCGAGGGCACCGAGGTGGGCAGCCTCTACGACCCGATGCTGTCCAAGGTGATCGCCTACGGCCCCGACCGGGAGACGGCGCTGCGCAGGCTGCGCTCCGCGCTCGCCGAGACGGTCACGCTGGGCGTGCAGACCAACGCGGGATTCCTGCGGCGGCTGCTGGCGCACCCGGCGGTGACGGCCGGCGAGCTGGACACCGGGCTGGTGGAGCGTGTGGTCGACGAGCTGGTCTCCACGGACGTGCCGGAGGAGGTGTACGAGGCCGCGGCGGCCGTACGGCTGGAGGCGCTGCGGCCGTCCGGCGACGGCTGGGTCGACCCCTTCTCGGTGCCGAGCGGCTGGCGGCTGGGCGGCACGCCCCGGCGGCCCGTCGTCCATCTGCGGACGCAGGAGGCGGTCGCCTGCACGCCGCGCGGCACGCACACCGTCAGCGGCGACCGGGTGTCCGTGACCCTCGACGGCGTCCGGCACACGTTCCTCCGGGCCGGTGACTGGATCGGCCGGGACGGCGACGCCTGGCAGGTGCGCGACCACGACCCGGTGGAGGCCGCCCTGACCCGGTCGGCGCACGCGGGTGCCGACTCGCTCACCGCGCCGATGCCGGGCACGGTGACGGTGGTGAAGGTCGCCGTCGGCGACGAGGTCGCGGCCGGGCAGAGCCTGCTGGTGGTCGAGGCGATGAAGATGGAGCACGTCGTCTCCGCCCCGCACGCGGGCACGGTCGCCGAGCTGGACGTGACCCCGGGCTCGACGGTCGCCATGGACCAGGTGCTGGCCGTCATCACGCCCAGGGAGGAGGCGCAGTGAGCGCCGGGGGACTGCCCATGGTGGTGCCGGCCCGGGGCCTGCCCGCGCGGGTGCGGATCCACGAGGTCGGCGCGCGCGACGGGCTGCAGAACGAGCGGGCGTCCGTGCCGACGGCGGTGAAGGCCGAGTTCATCCGCCGCCTGGCCGGGGCCGGCCTGACGACCATCGAGGCGACCAGCTTCGTGCACCCCAAGTGGGTGCCCCAGCTCGCGGACGCCGAGCAGCTCTTCCCGCTCGTCTCGGACCTCGACGTCGAACTGCCGGTGCTGGTGCCGAACCAGCGCGGGCTGGACCGCGCCCTGACGCTCGGCGCCCGCCGGATCGCGGTGTTCGCCAGCGCCACGGAGTCCTTCGCGAAGGCCAACCTCAACCGCACCGTGGACGAGTCGCTGGCCGTGTTCGAGCCGGTCGTGCGCCAGGCGAAGGGCGCGGGCGCGCGGGTGCGCGGCTATGTGTCGATGTGCTTCGGCGACCCCTGGGAGGGTGCCGTCCCGCTCCGCCAGGTGACCCGCGTCTGCAAGGCCCTGCGCGACATGGGCTGCGACGAGCTGAGCCTCGGCGACACCATCGGCGTCGCCACCGCGGGCCATGTCCGGGAACTGCTCGCCCTGCTGAACGAGGAGGGCGTGCCGACGGACGTGATCGGCGTGCACTTCCACGACACCTACGGCCAGGCGCTCGCGAACACCTACGCGGCCCTGGAGCACGGTGTGACGACGGTCGACGCGTCCGCCGGCGGCCTCGGCGGCTGCCCGTACGCGAAGTCCGCCACCGGCAACCTCGCCACCGAAGACCTCGTCTGGATGCTGCACGGCCTCGGCATCAGGACCGGGGTCGACCTCGGCCGTCTGACCGCCACCAGCGTGTGGATGGCCGAGCAGCTGGGCCGGCCCAGCCCGTCCCGTACCGTCCGCGCTCTCTCCCACAAGGACCAGTGATCAGCATGGACCACCGTCTCAGCCCCGAGCTCGAGGAACTCCGCCGCACGGTGGAGGAGTTCGCGCATGACGTGGTGGCGCCGAAGATCGGCGACTTCTACGAGCGGCACGAGTTCCCGTACGAGATCGTCCGCGAGATGGGCCGCATGGGCCTGTTCGGGCTGCCGTTCCCCGAGGAGCACGGCGGCATGGGCGGCGACTACCTGGCCCTCGGTATCGCCCTGGAGGAACTGGCCCGGGTGGACTCCTCGGTGGCCATCACGCTCGAGGCCGGGGTGTCGCTGGGCGCCATGCCGATCCACCTGTTCGGCACCGAGGAGCAGAAGCGCCAGTGGCTCCCCCGGCTCTGTTCCGGCGAGATCCTGGGCGCCTTCGGTCTCACCGAACCGGACGGCGGCAGCGACGCCGGTGCCACCCGTACCACGGCCCGCCTGGACCCGGACACGGACGAGTGGGTGATCAACGGCACGAAGTGCTTCATCACCAACTCGGGCACCGACATCACCGGTCTGGTGACGGTCACGGCGGTCACCGGCCGCAAGCCGGACGGCAGGCCGCTGATCTCGGCGATCATCGTCCCGTCCGGCACCCCCGGCTTCACGGTCGCCGCGCCCTACTCCAAGGTCGGCTGGAACGCCTCCGACACCCGTGAACTGTCGTTCCAGGACGTCCGGGTGCCCGCCGCCAACCTGCTCGGCGAGCAGGGCCGGGGCTACGCGCAGTTCCTGCGCATCCTCGACGAGGGTCGCATCGCCATCGCGGCGCTGGCCACCGGCCTGGCCCAGGGCTGCGTGGACGAGTCGGTGAAGTACGCGAAGGAACGACACGCCTTCGGCCGGGCGATCGGCGCCAACCAGGCCATCCAGTTCAAGATCGCCGACATGGAGATGAAGGCCCACACCGCCCGCCTGGCCTGGCGTGACGCCGCCTACCGGCTGGTGGCCGGCGAGCCCTTCAAGAAGGAGGCGGCGATGGCCAAGCTGTACTCCTCCACCGTCGCCGTGGACAACGCCCGCGACGCCACGCAGGTGCACGGCGGATACGGCTTCATGAACGAGTACCCGGTGGCCCGGATGTGGCGCGACTCCAAGATCCTGGAGATCGGCGAGGGTACGAGCGAGGTGCAGCGGATGCTCATCGCAAGGGAGTTGGGGCTGGTCGGCTGAGGCGCCCGCACCGCCGGCAACGCGGGGCGGCAGGCGGATCCGTCCGTCCGCCGCCCCGCGTTCGCGCTGCTGACGGGACGTCGGCGGTGGACCCCGCCCCCTGGACATCTAGTGAGGTTAGGCTAACCTACCTTCGAACTGTCCGGCGGGCGCCACGCCCTGGTCGAAAGCAGCCACACCCATGCCCCATGCCCGTTCCACCCACTTCTCCCGTCGCGGCCTGCTCGCCGCGGGCGGTGTCCTCGGACTCGGTGCCGCGCTCGCGGCCTGCGGTGACGGCCAGGACGGGGACGCGGGCTCCGACGGTCGCGCGAAGGGCGGCAGGCCGGGCCCCTGGAGCTTCACGGACGACCGCGGCACGACGGTGGAACTGGACGAGGTCCCCACGGACATCGTCGCCTTCACCGGCGCCGCCGCCGCGCTGTACGACTACGGTGTCCAGGTCAAGGGCGTCTTCGGCCCGACGAGGACCACCGACGGCCGGGCCGACGTCCAGGCCGGCGACATGGACGTCAGCAAGGTGACCGTCCTCGGCAACACCTGGGGCCAGTTCAACATCGAGAAGTACGCGGCCCTCGCTCCCGACGTGCTCATCAGCACGATGTTCGACGACGCCGGCACCCTCTGGTACGTGCCCGAGGAGTCGAAGAAGAAGATCGCCCAGCTCGCACCGAGCGTCGGCGTCTCCGTCTACGACCGCCGGCTCACCGAGCCGCTGCAGCGCATGTGGAAGCTGGCCGAGTCACTCGGCGCGGACATGAAGGCCCCGAAGGCGACCGCCGCCAAGAAGCGGTTCGAGGACGCCTCGGCCCGGCTGCGCGCCGCCGCCAGGGCCAAGCCCGGCGTCAGGGTGATGGCCGGCTCCGCCAGTGAGCAGCTCTTCTACGTCTCCGGCACCGACCTCTCCGTGGACCTGGAGTACTTCAAGTCCCTCGGCGTGAACTTCGTCGAGCCCCCAAAGAGCGCCAAGAAGCAGGGCGGCGGCTGGTACGAGTCGCTGAGCTGGGAGAACGTCGACAAGTACCCGGCCGACATCATCATGATGGACGACCGCACCTCGGCCATCCAGCCGGCCGACATCACCAAGGCCACCTGGAAGAAGCTGCCCGCGGTCAAGGCGGGACAGGTCATCGCCCGCTCCCCCGAGCCGATCCTCTCCTACGCCAAGTGCGTGCCGCTGCTCACCGGCCTGGCCGAGGCGCTGGAGAAGGCCGAGAAGGTCGGCTGAACCCCCCTTTCCTGAACACCAACCTCAGGAGCCCCCATGACGACGGCCGTGGCCGCCCCGTTCCGCTTCTTCTCCCTCCAGGCCGTACGGACGAGGCGGCTGGGGCCGTCCCTGGTCCGGGTCACCTTCGCCGGGGACGATCTGCGCGCGTTCCACTCCGACGGGCGCGACCAGTCACTGTCGCTGTTCCTGCCGCACCCGGGGCAGGCCGAACCGGTCGTGCCCCTCGAACTGGGCGACGGCTGGTGGCAGGGCTGGCGTGAACTCCCGGACGGTGTACGGGCCGTGATGCGGTCGTACACGCTGCGGGCCCTGCGGCGCGATCCGGACGAGATCGACATCGACTTCGCCCTGCACACGCCCGCCGGGCCCGCCTCCCGCTGGGCCTCCCGGACGGCCCCCGGTGACCGCGTGCTGCTGCTCGGCCCGGCGATCGCCGACAACCGGGCGATCCGGTTCCGGCCGCCGGCCGACACCGACCTCGTCCTCCTGTGGGGCGACACGACCGCCGTGCCCGCCGCGACCGCCATCCTGGAGTCGCTGCCCGCCCGTACACGGGTCCGCGCCTGGCTGGAGGTGCCGCACCCCGGTGACATCCAGGACGTGGCGACGCGGGCCGACGCGGAGATCACCTGGCTGGTGCACCACGACGGCTCACCCACCGGCGACAGCGTGCGGTCCGCCCGGCTGCCCGTCACCGAGCGGCCGTACGTGTGGCTCGCGGGCGAGTCCGGCCGGGTGAGGGAACTGCGCGCGCACTTCACGAGTGAGCGCGGGTTCGACCGGCGGCGCATCGCCTTCGTCGGCTACTGGCGGCGGGGCCTGACGGAGGAACAACTGCGCACGGGCGACTGACCCGCCCCGAAGTGACGCCGGTCACGGGAGAGTCGCGCCTTGATCCAAATAACTTAGGTTAGGCTAACCTAAGTTACATCCCGCACGGACAGTCCCTCGGAGGACCCCCACATGCGCTCGCACCTGCTCAATGGCCTCACAGCGGAGCACTACCGTCGCTCCGTGACCGAAGGAGTCGAGCGGGTGGCGGCCAAACTCGCCACCACCGAAGGTCCGTTCACCGGCGTCACGGTCGACGCGCTCGCCCTGCGCGTCGACGCCGTCGACCTCGACCGCCCGCTCGGCGACACCACCTCGGCGCTGGACGAGCTGGAGGACCTCTACCTGCGCGACGCGGTGTACTTCCACCACCCCCGCTACCTCGCCCACCTCAACTGCCCGGTGGTCATCCCGGCGGTGCTCGGCGAGGCCGTGCTCTCCGCCGTCAACTCCTCCCTCGACACCTGGGACCAGTCGGCGGGCGGCACCCTCATCGAGCGCCGGCTCGTGGACTGGACGGCCGCCCGTATCGGCCTCGGGCCGGGCGCCGACGGCGTGTTCACCTCCGGCGGGACCCAGTCCAACCTCCAGGCGCTGCTGCTGGCCCGGGAGGAGGCGAAGAGCGACGACCACGGGAAACTGCGGATCCTCACCTCCGAGGCCGGCCACTTCAGCGTCCGGAAGTCCGCGAAACTGCTCGGCCTGGGCCCGGACGCCGTCGTCACCGTCCCCGTCGACCACGACAAGCGGATGCAGACCGTGGCGCTCGCCCACGAACTGGAGCGCTGCGCGCGGGACGGCCTGGTCCCCATGGCCGTCGTCGCCACCGCCGGCACCACCGACTTCGGCTCCATCGACCCGCTGCCCGAGATCGCCGGGCTCTGCGCCCAGTACGGCGTGTGGATGCACGTGGACGCGGCCTACGGCTGCGGACTGCTCGCCTCACTGCGGCACCGGGACCGCATCGACGGGATCGAACACGCCGACTCGGTGACCGTCGACTACCACAAGTCCTTCTTCCAGCCGGTGAGTTCCTCCGCCGTGCTGGTCCGGGACGCGGCCACCCTGCGGCACGCGACCTTCCACGCGGAATACCTCAACCCGCGCCGCATGGTGCACGAGCGCATCCCCAACCAGGTGGACAAGTCCCTGCAGACCACCCGCCGCTTCGACGCCCTCAAGCTGTGGCTGACGCTGCGCACCATGGGCGCCGACGGCATCGGGCGGCTCTTCGACGAGGTCTGCGCACTGGCCCGGGAGGGCTGGCGGCTGCTCGCCGCCGACCCCCGCTACGACGTGGTCGTCGAGCCGAGCCTGTCCACCCTCGTCTTCCGCTACGTCCCGGCGGCGGTCACCGACCCGGCCCGGATCGACCGCGCCAACCTGTACGCCCGCAAGGCGCTGTTCGCCTCCGGTGACGCCGCGGTCGCGGGCACCGAGGTCGGCGGCCGCCACTACCTGAAGTTCACCCTGCTCAACCCCGAGACGACGCCGGCCGACATCGCCGCCGTCCTGGACCTGATCGCCGGCCATGCCGAGCAGTACCTGGGAGAGTCCCTTGACCGCGCGTCCTGAAGCCCCGACCGCCCCGTACGACTTCGTGGGGATCGGACTCGGTCCCTTCAACCTGGGCCTCGCCTGTCTGACCGAGCCGATCGGCGAACTCAACGGCGTCTTCCTGGACTCCAAGCCCGACTTCGAGTGGCACGCCGGCATGTTCCTGGACGGCGCCCACCTGCAGACCCCGTTCATGTCGGACCTGGTCACCCTGGCCGACCCCACCTCCCCGTACTCCTTCCTCAACTACCTGAAGGAGAAGGGCAGGCTGTACCCGTTCTACATCCGCGAGAACTTCTACCCGCTGCGCGTCGAGTACGACGACTACTGCCGCTGGGCGGCCGGCAAGCTGGGCAGCGTCCGCTTCGGCACCACGGTCACCGAGGTGACGTACGAGGACGAGGTGTACGCCGTGCGCACCGCGGCCGGTGAGACGTTCCGCGCCCGGCACCTGGTGCTCGGCACGGGCACCGTCCCGTTCGTCCCCGAGGCCTGCCGGGACCTGGGCGACGACGTCGTCCACACCGCGCGGTACCTGCACCGCAAGGCCGACCTGCAGGCCCGCAAGTCCCTCACGATCGTCGGCAGCGGGCAGAGCGCCGCCGAGATCTACCACGAGCTGCTGTCCGAGATCGACGTCCACGGCTACGAGCTGAACTGGGTCACCCGCTCCCCGCGGTTCTTCCCGCTGGAGTACACCAAGCTGACCCTGGAGATGACGTCCCCCGACTACATCGACTACTTCCGGGCGCTGCCCGAGGAGACCCGGTACCGGCTGGAGCAGCAGCAGAAGGGCCTGTTCAAGGGCATCAACTCGGACCTGGTCGACTCGATCTTCGACCTGCTCTACCAGAAGGACGTGGCGAGCGGCGACCGCCCGGTGCCCACCCGGCTGCTCACCAACTCCACGCTGAACGAGGCCCGCCACGAGAACGGCGCGTACACGCTCGGCTTCCGCCAGGACGAGCAGGGCAAGGACTTCGAGATCCGCTCCGAGGGCCTGGTGCTCGCCACCGGCTACCACTACCGGCCGCCGGCCTTCCTCGAGCCGGTGCGCGAGCGCCTGCGCTTCGACGGCCGCGGCCGCTTCGACGTCGCCCGCAACTACGCCATCGACGTCACCGGCCGCGGTGTCTTCCTGCAGAACGCCGGCGTCCACACCCACAGCGTCACCAGTCCCGATCTGGGCATGGGCGCGTACCGGAACGCGTACATCATCCGTGAGCTGCTCGGCAGGGAGTACTACCCGGTCGAGAAGACCATCGCCTTCCAGGAGTTCGCCGTATGACCAGCGACACCATGACGTTCACCCTCCGGCCGCCGGACCCGTCGGGGGACGCCGGGCTGCTGCACCGCTGGGTCACCCACCCCAAGGCCGCGTTCTGGATGATGCAGGACGCGAGCCCGCGGGACGTCGAGCGGGCCTACCGGGAGATCGCGGCCGACGAGCACCACCACGCCCTGCTCGGGCTGCGCGACGCGGAGCCCGTCTTCCTGATGGAGAAGTACGACCCGGCCCACCGCGAGCTGGTCGGGCTGTACGAGCCGCGGCCGGGCGACGTCGGCATGCACTTCCTCGTCGCCCCCACCGACACCCCCGTGCACGGGTTCACCCGGGCCGTCATCACCGCGGTGATGGCGCATCTCTTCGCGGACCCGGCGACCCGGCGGGTCGTGGTCGAGCCCGATGTGGGCAACAAGGCGGTGCACGCCCTGAACGAGGCGGTCGGGTTCGTGCCCGAGCGCGAGATCCAGAAGCCGGAGAAGCGGGCGCTGCTGAGCTTCTGCACGCGCGAGCGGTTCCTGCGGGCGGTGTCCGCGTGAGCCTCGCCGACGCCGTCGCCCACCTCTCCCCCGAGCGCTGGGAGCGGGCCAACCGGCTGCTCCTGCGCAAGGCGCTCGCGGAGTTCGCCCACGAGCGGCTGATCATCCCGGAACCGGACGGCGAGGGGTACGTCGTCCGCAGCGACGACGGGCTCACCCGGTACCGCTTCACCGCCGTCCGCCGTGCCCTCGACCACTGGCAGGTCGACGCCGAGTCGATCACCCGGCACCGCGGGGGCGCCGGACTTCCGCTCGCGGCACTGGACTTCTTCGTCGAGATGCGCGACGCCCTGGGGCTGAGCGACGAGATCCTGCCGGTCTACCTGGAGGAGATCTCCTCCACCCTCTCGGGCACCTGCTACAAGCTCGCCAAGCCCCGCGTCACCTCCGCGGAGCTCGCGCGCGGTTCCTTCCAGGACATCGAGACCGGGATGACCGAGGGCCACCCCTGCTTCGTCGCCAACAACGGGCGGCTCGGCTTCGGCGTCCACGAGTACCTGTCGTACGCGCCGGAGACCGCGAACCCGGTCCGGCTGGTGTGGCTGGCCGCGCACCGCTCGCGGGCCGTGTTCACGGCGGGGGCCGGGATCGAGTACGAGTCGTTCCTGCGGGCGGAGCTGGGCGAGGAGACCCTGGAGCGGTTCCGCGCCACCCTCACCGGCCAGGGCCTCGATCCCGCCGAGTACCTGCTCGTGCCGGTGCACCCGTGGCAGTGGTGGAACAAACTCGGCGTCACCTTCGCCGCCGAGGTGGCCCGCCGGCACCTGGTGTGTCTCGGCGAGGGTGACGACGCGTACCTGGCCCAGCAGTCCATACGGACCTTCTTCAACACCTCCGACCCGCGCCGGCACTATGTGAAGACAGCCCTGTCCGTCCTCAACATGGGCTTCATGCGCGGACTCTCGGCCGCCTACATGGAGGCGACCCCGGCGATCAACGACTGGCTCGCACGGCTCGTCGAGAACGATCCCGTCCTGAGGTCCACCGGTCTGTCGATCATCCGGGAGCGGGCGGCGGTCGGCTACCGGCACCTGGAGTACGAGCGGGCCACCGACCGCTACTCGCCCTACCGGAAGATGCTGGCCGCGCTGTGGCGGGAGAGCCCGGTGCCGTCCCTGCGCGAGGGCGAGTCACTGGCCACCATGGCCTCGCTGCTCCACGTCGACGACGCGGGCGCCTCCTTCGCGGGCGCGCTCGTCGAGCGCTCCGGCCTCCCGGCCGCCGAGTGGCTGCGGCACTACCTCAGGGCCTACCTCACCCCGCTGCTGCACAGCTTCTACGCCTACGACCTGGCCTTCATGCCGCACGGCGAGAACGTGATCCTCGTCCTGCGGGACGGGGTGGTGGAACGCGCGATCTACAAGGACATCGCCGAGGAGATCGTCGTCATGGACCCCGACGCGGTGCTGCCGCCGGAGGTGCGGCGGATCCGCGTCGAGGTGCCCGAGGACCAGAAGCTGCTGTCGGTCTTCACGGACGTCTTCGACTGCTTCTTCCGGTTCCTGGCGGCGAACCTCGCCACCGAGGGGATCCTGGCGGAGGACGACTTCTGGCGCACGGTCGCCGAGGTCACCCGCGAGTACCAGCGGGCGACGCCCGAACTGGCCCACCGGTTCGAGCGGTACGACGTGTTCGCCCCCCGGTTCGCGCTGTCCTGCCTCAACCGGCTCCAGCTCCGCGACAACCGGCAGATGGTGGACCTCGCCGATCCGTCCGGCGCGCTGCAGCTCGTGGGGCATCTGGACAACCCCGTCGCCGGGTACTGACGTCCGGACGGACGGACGGGCGGGTGCCCCGCGGTACGGTCCCGCGGGGCGCCCGTCGTGCTCTGCTCAGCCCGCCGGCCAGGGGACCTGGGGCGACTTGTAGTAGCTCATCCCGAGGGCGTCCCAGCGCGGGCCCTGGGCCGCGAGCCGGACCTTGTAGGCGTCCCAGTCGTGGGTGGCCGCCGGGGACCAGCCCAGCTCGGCCGCTCCGGGCAGCCGTGGGAAGGCCATGTACTCGATCTCGGAGGACCTGGTGAGGGTCTCCGTCCACAGCGGTGCCTCGACGCCCCGGACGGCCGAGGCGGGCACGCCGGGCAGATAGCTCCCGGGGTTCCAGTCGTAGGAGCGCCGTACCTCCACCAGCCCGGCCCATCTGGTGCCCGGCCCCGTGCCGGCGGTGTACTTCATGTCGAGGTAGACCCGGTCGGCCGGGGACAGGATCAGGCCGGTGCCGTTCCGGGCGGCCTCGGCCACCCGGGCCTTCTCCGTCGCGCTGGTGCCGTCCAGTCCCCAGTACTGGGCGAGGGCGCCCTTGGCGGGGGTGGCGCCGGTGAGCTGGTGCCAGCCGACGACCGTCTTGCCGTACCTGGCGACGACCCGCTGCACGCGGTCCATGAACTCGACGTAGTCGGCGTGGCCGGTGGAGTGCGCCTCGTCGCCGCCGATGTGCAGGCGGCGGCCGGGGGTGAGCGCGGCCAGTTCGCGGACCACGTCGTCCACGAAGTCGTAGGTCACCTGCTTCGGCACGCACAGCGAGCTGAAGCCGACCCGGGTGCCGGTGTACAGCGGGGGCGCGGTACCGTCGCAGTTGAGCTGCGCGTAGGAGGCGAGGGCCGCGTTGGTGTGGCCGGGCATGTCGATCTCGGGCACGACCTCCAGGTAGCGGGAGGCGGCGTAGCGGACGATGTGCCGGTAGTCGGCCTTGGTGAAGTAGCCGCCCCTGCCGCCGCCGACCTGGGTGGACCCGCCGTAGGCGGCCAGCCGGGGCCAGGAGTCGACGGCGATGCGCCAGCCCTGGTCGTCGCTGAGGTGCAGGTGCAGGGTGTTGATCTTGTACAGGGCCAGCTCGTCGATGTAGCGCTCGACCTGGCCGACGGTGAAGAAGTGCCGGGCGACGTCCAGCATGGCGCCGCGGTAGGCGTAGCGGGGGCGGTCCTCGACGGTGCCGCCGGCGATCCGCCACGGTCCGGGCTGGACGCTCCCGCGCTCGACGGAGGCCGGCAGGAGCTGACGCAGGGTCTGGACACCGTGGAACAGGCCGGCGGCGGCGCTCGCGGTGACGGTGACGCCCGCGGGTCCGCTGGTCAGCCGGTAGCCCTCGGCGCCGAACCGCCCGTCGCTCAGGTGGAGTCGGATGCCTCCGGCGCCGTGCTCGGTGACCGGGACGCGGTAGCCGGTGGACGGGCGCAGGATGCCCGCGAGGTACTCGCCGATCCGGCGGACCTCCGCCGAGCCGTCCACGTGGACGCCGGTGGCCCAGGTGAGGCGGTACGGGCGTCCGCCGGGCCGGACCTCGGCGGGCGCCGGGACCACCCGGTTCAGCGGGGTGGTCGCCGCCTCGGCCGCCGGTGCCGGGGCCGCGCCGACGGCGGTCACGCCCGCCGCCGCGACGAGCAGCAGGGATCCGAGGACACGGGTCGGCCCGGACGTCGTGCTGTGGCGCCGTCTCACATGCGCTCCCTTCACGAGTGGTAAGGACCACTCTCCCGCGGAGCCGGCGCATCAATCCCCGCCCCGCGGAAATCATCCGCAGGGACGGCGGTCGGGTCATCGGTGCGCGGCGCGGTACGCCCTGAGCCGGTCCTCCGGCCGGACGGCCCGTGGTTCCACCGGATATGCCCAGGTTCGCCGGGATTCCGCAGGAGATGCCGTGGGCGCCGAGCGGGATGAGGGCGGTGCCACCGCGGGCGAAGGAGCGGACGCCGGGCAGGTTCGCGCGGTCCGAAGCCGGCGCCACCGGCCCTCTGCCCGGAATCGGGCAGGATTCTTGCGAAACTCGCGCTCTTACCCCAGGATCTACCGGGTGCACGAGGAACTTGTCGATCACCTGACGCGGTCCACGGCCCTCAGCAGGGGCGAGGCGCTGCGGGTGGTGCAGGACGTGCTCGCCTACTTCGACGAGACGACGCAGGACTACGTCCGTCGCCGCCACCGCGAGCTGCAGGCCCAGGGCCTGACGAACACGGCGATCTTCGACCGGATCGAGGCGGACCTTAAATACCGGGCGGTGGCGCCGCCGGAGCTGACGCTCAGGCAGCTGCGCCGCATGGTCTACGGCTGACGCCAGACTGAGGGATACCCAATACATGTGCGGAATCGTCGGATACATCGGCAAGCGTGACGTGGCTCCGCTGCTCCTGGAGGGCCTGCAGCGCCTGGAGTACCGCGGCTACGACTCGGCGGGCATCGTCGTCACGTCCCCGAAGACGGCCGGCCTGAGGATGGTCAAGGCGAAGGGCCGGGTGCGCGACCTCGAGGCCAAGGTGCCGGCGCGCTTCAAGGGCACCACCGGTATCGCCCACACCCGCTGGGCCACCCACGGCGCCCCCTCCGACCTCAACGCCCACCCGCACATGTCGGGCGACGGCAAGGTCGCCGTCGTGCACAACGGCATCATCGACAACGCCGCGGACCTGCGCCGCAAGCTGGAGGCCGACGGCGTCGAGTTCCTCTCCGAGACCGACACCGAGGTCCTCACCCACCTCGTCGCCCGGTCCACCGCCGAGAAGCTGGAGGACAAGGTCCGCGAGACCCTCCGGCTGGTCGAGGGCACGTACGGCATCGCGGTGATGCACGCCGACTTCGGCGACCGCATCGTGGTGGCCCGCAACGGCTCCCCGGTGGTCCTCGGCATCGGCGAGAAGGAGATGTTCGTCGCATCGGACATCGCGGCCCTGGTCGCCCACACCCGGCAGATCGTCACGCTGGACGACGGCGAGATGGCCACCCTCAAGGCCGACGACTTCCGCACCTACACCACCGAGGGCACCCGCACCAGCGCCGAGCCGACCACCGTGGAGTGGGAGGCGGCGTCGTACGACATGGGCGGCCACGACACCTACATGCACAAGGAGATCCACGAGCAGGCCGACGCCGTGGACCGCGTGCTGCGCGGCCGCATCGACGAGCGGTTCTCCACCGTGCACCTGGGCGGCCTCAACCTGGACGCCCGCGAGGCGCGCCGGATCCGCCGCGTGAAGATCCTCGGCTGCGGCACGTCGTACCACGCGGGCATGATCGGCGCCCAGATGATCGAGGAGCTGGCCCGCATCCCCGCCGACGCCGAGCCGGCCTCCGAGTTCCGCTACCGCAACGCGGTCGTGGACCCCGACACGCTGTACGTCGCCGTCTCCCAGTCCGGTGAGACGTACGACGTGCTCGCCGCCGTGCAGGAGCTGAAGCGCAAGGGCGCCCGGGTGCTCGGCGTGGTCAACGTGGTGGGTTCCGCGATCGCCCGCGAGGCCGACGGCGGCATCTACGTGCACGCCGGCCCCGAGGTCTGCGTCGTCTCGACGAAGTGCTTCACCAACACCACGGTCGCCTTCGCGCTGCTCGCCCTGCACCTCGGCCGCACCCGCGACCTCTCCGTCCGCGACGGCAAGCGGATCATCGAGGGCCTGCGCAGGCTCCCGGAGCAGATCACCCGGATCCTCAAGCAGGAGGAGGACATCAGGCAGCTCGCGGAGAGCTACGCCGACGCCCGCTCCATGCTCTTCATCGGCCGCGTCCGGGGCTACCCGGTGGCCCGCGAGGCCTCGCTGAAGCTCAAGGAGGTCTCCTACATCCACGCGGAGGCCTACCCGGCCTCCGAGCTGAAGCACGGCCCGCTGGCCCTGATCGAGCCGGCCCTGCCGACGGTCGCGATCGTCCCCGACGACGACCTGCTGGAGAAGAACCGCGCGGCCCTGGAGGAGATCAAGGCCCGCAGCGGCAAGATCCTCGCGGTGGCCCACCAGGAGCAGGAGAAGGCCGACCGCACCATCGTGGTCCCGAAGAACGAGGACGAGCTGGACCCGATCCTCCTGGGCATCCCGCTCCAGCTCCTGGCCTACCACACGGCGAAGGCCCTGGGCCGGGACATCGACAAGCCGAGGAACCTGGCGAAGTCCGTCACCGTGGAGTAGCGGCCCCCGCCGCCCCGCGGCACGAAGAACGGACCCCCGCGTCGCCACCTCGTGCGCGGGGGTCCGTTCCCGTGCCGCCGTGCTCGGCCGGCGGCCGTCACCCGCCGGCTCGCGGCACGCCTCGGTGCCCCATATATGCCCTTCACAAGGGCACAGACACCTCTACGCACGAGTAGCCCCGGTTCGCCCGTGGGGAGTTGACGGACTGTCGGCGGCGCGGGGAACTGACGGAGCGTCGGCGGCGGGCGGGCTCAGGGGATGACGATGACCGGACGCTGCGCCCGCTTGGCGAGTCGCCCGGCCACGGAGCCGAAGATCCGGCCCACGATGCCGTGGGTGGTGCCGACCACGATCGCGTCGGCCTCGTACTCCCGCCCGACCTCCTCGAGTTCGTGGCAGATGTCACCGCCGCGCTCGACCAGGATCCAGGGCACCTCGGCCAGATAGTCGGCGCAGGCCAGTTCGAGACCGAGCACCTCGGTGCGGTGGTCCGGCACGTCGACGAAGACGGGCGGCTCGCAGCCGGCCCACACGGTCGTGGGCAGCCGGTTGGCCACATGGACGATGATCAGTCCCGAGCCGGAGCGGTGGGCCATGCCGATCGCGTAGGCGAGGGCGCGCTCACTCGAGGTCGAGCCGTCGAAGCCGACCACCACGCCGTGCAGGAAGGCGGGGTCGCAGGACGGGCGTGGCTCCGGCGCCGCCAGGGGCTCGTCCGCCGTGGGATCGACGACGGGTCGCTTGCGGTCCGCGGGTTCGAAGAATTCGTGACCGGCCATGACTGTCTCGGCGTTGTGATCCTTGTGTGGGCGGGAGTGACATCGAGCGGCGGAGCAGTGTCCGGGATTCGTCTTCCCAACCCCATACCCCCAAGGGTACGGCTGCACGCCTCCTCTGTGCATTTCCCGCGCACGCTCCGTGAGCGGGGCCCCCGGATGTCCGTGGGGGTTCCCCGGAGCATGCACGAGCGGCGCCCGCAGCGCAATGGTTGCTGCCTCGTACAGGTGGTTTGCACAGCATGAACGGAGCAGCGGCCGGTGACCGACGGATCGAACCGGCGTTGATCTCCGTGAGCCACCGCCACAGGGAGTACGAGTTGCCCGGACCCCGATCCACCGCACGCCCGCGCCCCGCCCCGGACACCACGAGCGGCGTGATCCGCTGGGCGGCCTTCAGTTGCGTCCTCGTCCCCGTGGTCCTCCTCTGGTGCGGCGCCTCGCTCGCCGGGGCGGCCGGCACCGCCTTCGGCCTCGCCGCGGTCACGGCCGCCTGCCGGGTGCTGCTGCGACGGTCCGAACGTTGCGCCGCGCAAAGCGGCGGACGTCACAGTGAAGGAGAGACACCGGTCGACTGACCGGTTTCCGTACCCTCGAGCGCTTCTTTTCGGCCAACTTACGGACACCGTTCCGGAGGGGGTCCGACCACCCCCAAACCCCCGTTCCACCTGCACGGAAAGGGTCCGGGCCGACGTCCGCACCCTACGCGGTTTGGCCACTGCGACGAGGCGCACTTCCCTGCACGCCCCACGAGTGCAACGCTTCGTGATCGAATGCTTCACGCCAAGTTGTCATGTCGACAATGTCCGGCGTGTCGAACTGGCCACCGTCAGACCGCGGTAGCCAGTAGATTCGATCTTGACTGTCTTACGGCGGGGGACTCGTGCAGGACCGAGGGGAAACGTGCAGGAGCGACACAACCGAGGAGCCGCGACCACCGAGGGGGGCTTAGCAGGATGAGCCACGACTCCACTGCCGCGCCGGAGGCCGCGGCCCGGAAACTGTCCGGGCGCCGCCGCAAGGAGATCGTCGCGGTGCTGCTGTTCAGCGGCGGCCCCATCTTCGAGAGTTCCATACCGCTTTCGGTGTTCGGGATCGACCGCCAGGACGCCGGAGTACCGCGCTACCGACTACTGGTGTCGGCCGGCGAGGAGGGCCCGCTGCGGACCACAGGGGGCCTGGAACTCACCGCGCCACATGGGCTGGAGGCGATCTCCCGCGCCGGGACGGTCGTCGTGCCGGCCTGGCGCTCGATCACCTCGCCGCCACCGGACGAGGCGCTCGACGCACTGCGCCGGGCCCATGAGGAGGGTGCCCGCATCGTCGGGCTGTGCACGGGCGCGTTCGTCCTCGCGGCGGCCGGCCTGCTGGACGGCCGGCCGGCGACCACCCACTGGATGTACGCGCCGACGCTGGCCAAGCGCTATCCGTCGGTGCACGTGGATCCGAGAGAGCTGTTCGTCGACGACGGCGACGTCCTGACGTCGGCGGGTACGGCGGCCGGGATCGACCTCTGTCTCCACATCGTGCGGACGGACCACGGCAACGAGGCGGCCGGCGCGCTGGCCCGGCGCCTGGTGGTCCCGCCGCGCCGGTCGGGCGGCCAGGAGCGCTACCTCGACCGGTCTTTACCGGAGGAGATCGGCGCCGACCCGCTCGCCGAGGTCGTCGCCTGGGCGCTGGAACACCTCCACGAGCAGTTCGACGTGGAGACCCTGGCGGCACGCGCCTACATGAGCCGCCGTACGTTCGACCGCCGGTTCCGCTCGCTCACCGGCAGCGCTCCGCTGCAGTGGCTGATCACCCAGCGGGTGCTCCAGGCGCAGCGGCTGCTGGAGACGTCGGACTACTCCGTGGACGAGGTGGCGGGCCGTTGCGGCTTCCGCTCCCCGGTCGCGCTGCGCGGGCACTTCCGCCGCCAGCTCGGCTCGTCCCCGGCCGCCTACCGCGCGGCCTACCGGGCCCGCAGGCCGCAGGGCGAGCGGCCGGGCGAGGCGGAGATCCCGGTGCAGCCCGGACCGGGCGGGCCCGGCCTGGCCGGCCCCGGACCGGTCGGCCACGCGCCGCCGGTGCTGCACCCGGACCGCGAGAGCGGGGTGCCGATGCAGAGCCGCCGGCAGGCGGCGGGCGCGGTGAGCCTGCTGCCGGGCCCGCGCAGCGGTAGCTGAACGAGGAGCGGCACGGGAGGGACGGAGCGCTGCTCCGTCCCTCCTCGGCTGTCGCTCGTCCGCACGCACACCGACAAGGTCGCCGCACGCCAGGTCCGGCCCGGGGCGGCGCGCCGTAAGGTGAGACGCATGAACGATCGCATGGTGTGGATCGACTGCGAGATGACCGGCCTCTCGCTGTCCGACGACGCGCTCATCGAGGTGGCCGCCCTCGTCACCGACTCCGAGCTGAACGTGCTCGGCGAAGGGGTGGACATCGTCATCCGCCCGCCGGACTCGGCACTGGAGACGATGCCGGAGGTGGTGCGCGAGATGCACACCGCGTCCGGGCTGCTGGAGGAACTGGCCGGCGGCACGACGCTGGCCGACGCCGAGGCACAGGTCCTCGCCTACGTCCGCGAGCACGTCAAGGAGCCCGGCAAGGCCCCGCTGTGCGGCAACTCCGTCGGCACCGACCGCGGCTTCCTGCTGCGCGACATGCCGGCCCTGGAGAACCACCTCCACTACCGCATCGTCGACGTCTCCTCCATCAAGGAACTGGCCCGCCGCTGGTACCCCCGGGCCTACTTCAACAGCCCGGAGAAGAACGGCAACCACCGCGCCCTCGCCGACATCCGCGAGTCCATCGCCGAACTGCGCTACTACCGCGAGGCCGTCTTCGTCCCGCAGCCCGGACCGGACTCCGACACCGCCAGGGCGATCGCCGCCAAGCACGTCCTGCCCGCGCGGTAGGGCCCCGGGACCGGCGCCCCGGGGTCCACTCGGGACGCGCGCGAAAACCCGTGCGCGAGCACCCCTTCGGACCCTGTAGACTTCTTCTCGGCCGGTCGGGGAGAGCACTCCTCGGACTACCGGTCGTGGTGGGTGTAGCTCAGCTGGTAGAGCACCTGGTTGTGGTCCAGGATGCCGCGGGTTCAAGTCCCGTCACTCACCCTGAGTAGTAAGCCGGTGACTCCGTCGAGAGACGGAGTCACCGGCTGATTCGTTTTCGCGTCCGCCGCCCGGGCGGGGTACGTCACCCACCCGGGAGGACCGTCACGACGACGCCCGGCCCACCAGTTCCGTGGGCAGGACCTCGTGCAGGCGTCGCGGGTCGCGGGTCGCGGCCGGGCGGCGGCCGGCGATCTCGGTCAGGAGCAGGTCGATCATGGCGCGGCCCATCTCCTCGATCGGCTGGCGGACGCTGGTCAGCGGCGGGTCCATGTGCCGGGCGATGACCGAGTCGTCGTAGCCGACGAGGGCCACGTCGCCGGGGACGCTGCGGCCCGCCTCGCGCAGCACCTGCCGGGCGCCCGCCGCCGTGACGTCGGAGCCCGCGAAGACCGCGTCCAGGTCCGGATGGCGCTCCAGGAGGGTCGCCATGGCCCGCCGGCCGCCCTCGTCGGTGAAGTCACCGGGCTCGATCAGGTCCTCGTCCACGGGCAGGCCCGCGTCCCGCAGGGCGTCGCGGTAGCCGTCGACACGGCGCTGGGCGCCGTAGACGTCGAGGCGGCCGGTGATGTGGGCGATCCGGCGGCGGCCCCGGGACAGCAGGTGCTCCACCGCGGACCGGGCGCCGCCGTAGTTGTCCGAGTCCACCGAGGTCAGCGTCTCGGTGGCGGAGCGGGGGCCGCTGATCACCGCGGGGATCTCCAGTTGGGACAGCAGGTCCGGCAGGGGGTCGTCGGCGTGCACCGAGACCAGCAGGACACCGTCGACGCGATGGGCGGCGAGGTACTGCGCGAGCCGCTGCCGCTCCCGGTCGCTGCCCGCGAAGATGAGCAGCAACTGCATCTCGCTGTCGGAGAGTTCGGCGCCGACACCGCGAAGCATGTCGGAGAAGTAGGGCTCCGAGAAGAAGCGGGTCTCCGGCTCCGGCACCACCAGCGCGATGGCGTCGGTGCGATTGGCCGCGAGGGCCCGCGCCGCGGTGTTGGGCACATAGCCGAGCTCCGCGACGGCCGCCTCCACGGCGGCGCGGGTCGCCTCGCTCACCCGGGGCGACCCGTTGATCACCCGTGAGACCGTGCCCCTGCCGACACCGGCACGTGCGGCGACCTCTTCCAGCGTCGGCCGCCGGCTGCTCCGGCTCCGCTCTCCGTTGACTGGCATGGTCTCCGCCTCCCGCTCACAACCGACCGGCCGGGGGTTGTCCGCTACCGTCCGGCCAGGAATGTAACCGAGATCCCGCGGCACCCGCTCTCATCATCCCGCGCCCGCGGCCCGGCCGGGGGCGCGGGCGCGGCGGCTGTGCCCCGGCCGCCCGGCCGGGGGCGCGGGCGCACGTCACATCCGCGGGTCCGTCTCCGGCAGGGCGTTGCGGCGGATCACGTCGGCGTACCAGTGGGCGCTGGCCTTCGGGATGCGGCGCTGGGTGCCGTAGTCGACGTAGACGGCGCCGAACCGCTTCGAGTAGCCGTAGGACCACTCGAAGTTGTCCAGCAGCGACCACAGGAAGTAGCCCCGGACGTCGACGCCGTCGGCGATGGCGCGCCGGACCGCGTCGAGGTGGCCGTGGAGGTAGGCGATCCGCTGCGGGTCGTTCACCTTCCCCTCGGGGGAGACGTAGTCGTCGAAGGCGGCGCCGTTCTCGGTGACCATCAGCGGCAGCGCGGGGTGCGCGGCCGCCACCCCGGCCAGCAGGGTGTGCAGGCCGTCCGCGTCGATGGCCCAGTTCATCGCCGTGAGCTCGTCGTTGGCGAGGTGGAAGGAGACGTCCTCGGAGCCGGTCCACGGCGAGTGGTCGCTGGCGCCGTGGCCGTCGTTCTTGGTGGCGCCGGCGCCTTCCACGGGCCGTGAGACCACGGTCGGCGAGTAGTAGTTGACGCCGAGCACGTCGATCGGACGGGAGATCTCGGCGAGGTCGTCGCCGCGCACCAGTTCGTCCCAGTCGACGATGCGCGCGGTGTCCGCGAGCAGGTCCTGCGGGTAGGCGCCGTCGAGGATCGGGCCGGTGAAGATCCGGTTGCCGACCGCGTCGATACGCCGGGCCGCCTCCACGTCCCCGGGGGCGTCGGTGAGCGGCCGCACCTGGTGCAGGTTGAGGGTGATGGAGAGCTGCGCGGAGCCGGGCAGGACCGAGCGCAGCGCCCCGACCGCCCGGCCGTGCGCCAGATTGAGGTGGTGGGCGGCGCGCAGGGTGGCGGCCGGGTCGGTACGGCCGGGCGCGTGCACACCGGAGCCGTAGCCGAGGAAGGCCGAGCACCACGGCTCGTTGAGCGTGGTCCAGACCCCGACGCGGTCCCCGAGGGCGCGGCCGACCGTCTCGGCGTACTCGGCGAAGCGCTGCGCGGTGTCCCGCTGCGGCCAGCCGCCCGCGTCCTCGAGCTCCTGGGGCAGGTCCCAGTGGTAGAGGGTGGCGACGGGGGTGATGCCGGCCTGGAGGAGTTCGTCGGTGAGGCGGCGGTAGAAGTCCAGGCCGCGTTCGACGGCGGGCCCCCGCCCGGTGGGCTGCACCCGGGACCAGGAGACGGAGAACCGGTACGCCCGCAGGCCGAGGTCCTTCATCAGCGCCACGTCGTCGCGGTACCGGTGGTAGTGGTCGGCGGCGATGTCGCCGGTGTCGCCGTTGCGCACCCTGCCGGGCGTGTGGCTGAAGGTGTCCCAGATGGAGGGCGTGCGTCCGTCCTCGGCTGCCGCGCCCTCGACCTGGTAGGCGGCGGTGGCCGCGCCCCAGACGAAACCGGGCGGGAAGGAGGGGTCCGCGGCCGGCCGGGTCGTCGGCTCGGGTCGTACAGCGGTCATGGTGAGAGCGCTCCCAAAGTGGCGGGTGGAAAGTCGGTCTGCTGCCCGGGACGACTGCGCCGTCACCCCTTGACGGCGCCCGACATGATGCCCCCGACGATCTGCTTGCCGAAGATCACGAAGACCAGCAGCAGTGGCAGCGTGCTGATCAGCGCGCCGGCCATGACGATGCTCTGGTCGGGGGTGTAGGAGGCGCTGAGCTGGCCGAGCGCCACCTGGATGGTGGGGTTCTGCTGGTTCAGGGCGAGGAAGGGCCAGAAGAAGTCGTTCCACGCCTGCACGAAGGTGAGCATCCCGAGCACCATCATCGCGGGCCGGGCCACGGGCAGGACCACGCTCCACACGATGCGGAGGTTGGTCGCGCCGTCCACCTTGGCCGCCTCGATCAGTTCGTGGGGCAGGGCCTCCAGCAGGTACTGGCGCATGAAGAACACACCGAAGGCGCCGACGAGGGTCGGGAAGATCACCGACTCCAGCTTCCCGCCCCACCCGATGTCGGACATCATCATGAACAGCGGGACGACGCTGAGCTGCGGCGGGATGGTCAGTGTGGCGATGACCGCGGTCATCAGGAAGCCGCGGCCGCGGAAGCGCATCTTGGCGAAGGCGTATCCGGCCAGCGTGCAGAAGAACAGGGTCGCGGCGGTGATGCAGCCGGCCACGACGACGCTGTTGACGATGGCCCTGCCCAGGTTGGCCTGGTCCCAGGCGGCCTGGAGGTTGCTCCACAGCCTGCCGCCCGGCAGCAGCGGCGGCGGGCTGTCCAGGACCCGCTGCTGGTCGTGCGAGGCGGCCACCAGGGTCCAGTACAGCGGGAAGATCGACCCCAGGCCGACGACGACGAGGGCGGCGTAGGTGAAGGGGCCGCCCTCGAGCTGCCGGCCGGCGCCGAGCACGAGGCGGGCCCGGCCGCCGCTGCCGGGGGTGGGCGGACGGTCCGGGGTGAGGTCCGCCGCGGGCTTGATGGGACTGGTCGTGGTCATCGAAGTCGCTCCCGTCAGGCCGCGCTCTTGCGCACGAACCGGCCGACGATCAAGTTGATCAGGGCGATCAGCAGCAGCAGGACGAGCATCGCCCAGGCCACGGCGGCGGCCGGACCCAGGTGCCCCAGCTTCCAGCCGTAGTTGAAGAGGTAGATGCTCAGGGTCTCGTACTGGTGCTCGCTGCCGCCCATGGACCCGAGCGTGCCGCCCTGCAGCAGCAGCGGCTCGCCGAACAGCTGCATGGAACCGATGGTCGAGATGACGATGGTGAACAGGATCGTCGGCCGCAGCGAGGGGATCGTCACCTTGCGGAACTGCTGCCACCGCGACGCGCCGTCGATGGAGGCGGCCTCGTAGAGATCGGTCGGCACGGCCTGCATGGCAGCCAGGTAGATCAGGGCGTTGTAGCCGGTCCAGCGCCAGATCACGATGACCGAGATGGCGATCTTGGACGTCCACTCGCCGTTGCCCCAGTCGATGTCGCCGACGCCGGCGAAGTGCAGCACCCAGTTGAGGATGCCGCCGTCCGCCCGGAAGACCAGTGCGAAGACCAGCGCCGCGGTGGCCACCGAGGTGGCGTACGGGGTGAGGATGAGCGTCCGCCAGAACGTGCTGGCCCGCAGCCTGTAGTTGAGCAGATGGGCCAGACCCAGCGCCACGAGGAGCTGGGGAACGGTCGATATGACCCCGATGACGAAGGTGTTGGCGACCGCGGTCCAGAACTCCGAGTCCTGGAGGATCCTGGAGAAGTTGTCCCAGCCGACCCATTCCGACTGGCCGAGGCTGGTCATCTCGACCCGGTGCAGGGCGATCCAGCCGGTGTAGAGGAGCGGGTAGAGCCCGAACGCTCCGAAGACGAGGAAGAAGGGCGCGATGTAGGCGTAGGGCGAGGCCAGGTCGTCGAAGCGCCACAGCCGGCTGCGCCACGAGCGGGGGCCGGGTCCGTTCGGCACGGTGCCGGAGCCGCCGGGCGGCGGGCTGTACGCGCCCCGGGTGGGGGTTGTCGTTGCCACGGAGGAGTCCTTGTCTGCAGGGTTTCGGCCGGATACGGGGCGGGCGCGGCGTCCACCGGACCGCGCGCCGGCCCCCGTCCCGCGCGCCACGGCGGGCGGTACGGTACCGAGCCGCCCGACCGGGCATCCAGAGCCCGGCGTCCGGGGTCCGGTCCGCCGGGGTCCGTACCCGAGGGACCGGGTCCCGCCGGGCGCCGCGACGGCTGAGGTGCCGGGCCGCGGCCGGGGCGCCGCTGCGCCCTCCCGCGGTCCGCGGTCACGGCACCGGCGCGGTGGCCCCGGCCGGACGCGCGGACGCGGAGCGGGCGGTCCGAGGGACCGGCCCGCCCCGGCGCGCGTCAGCCGATCGCCTTGTCGATCGCCTCGGTCGCGGCCTTCCACGCGTCGGCGGGCTTGGTGCCCCGCTGCTCCATGTTGTTGATCTGCGTCGAGATCGTGTCCTTGATCACGGCGTCCTTGGGACCGAGCACCGCCTCGGGGATGGACTTGGCCTCCTCCGCGTAGATCTCGCCGATCGGGGCGTCGTTGAAGTACGGGAGCTTCGCGCTCTTCACGTCGGCCAGCTCGTAGGCGCCCTGGTTGGACGGGAAGACACCGATGGCCTTGAACACCGCGGCCTGCTGTTCGGGCGCCGTCAGCCACTTGACCAGCTCGGTGGCCTCCTTGACGTGCTTGCCGCCCTGCGGGACCGCCAGGAAGGAGCCGCCCCAGTTGGCCGCCGTGGAACCGGGCGCCCGCGAGATGTCCCACTTGCCCTTGTAGGCGTCACCGGAGTTGGTGGAGATCTGGCCCGCCATCCAGGCCGGGCACGCCACCGTGGCGACACTGCCCTTGCGCAGCGCCGCCGTCCAGGCGTCGGTGAACTGCGGCAGTCCCTGCGTCAGCTTCTTCGACGCGGCCTCGGCGGAGAGGTCCCACCCCTGCCGCACGGAGGCGCTGTCCTTGTAGACCGGCTTGCCGTCGGTGCCGTAGTACTGCTCGTCCGAGGAGCTGACGACCGCGTTGAACATGGCGCTCGCGGAGTCCATGAAGTAGGTGCCGGACGGCGCCTTCTTCCTGTACTGCTCGCCGAGCTTCAGGTAGTCCTCCCATCCGCCCGCTATCGCCTTGGCGACGTCCTCGCGGTCGGTGGGCAGACCCGCCTTCTCGAACAGGTCGCGGCGGTAGCACAGCGACATCGGGCCGATGTCGGTGCCGGCGCCCACGACCTTGCCGTCCTGCGTGGTGGCCTGCTTCTCCTTCCAGGAGACCCAGTCCTTCACGTCGATCGACTTGCCCAGGTCGGCGAACTTGTCCGCCTGGGTGTCGACGACCTCCTTGATCCGGCCGACCTCGATACCGGTGACGTCTCCCAGGCCGCTGCCCGTGTTCAGCTGCTGAAGGAGCTTGGGGTAGTAGTCCTGCTCGTTGGCGGTGACCTCTTCCTTCACCGTGATGTTCGGGTGGAGCTCGTGGTACTTGGCGAACAGATCGGCCTCCTTGTAGCCGAACTGCCCGAAGTCGGCCACGGTGAGCGTGATCGAGCCGTCGGACCCGGAGGCGTCCGAGTCGTCGTCACCGCTGCAGCCCGTCAGCAGCAGCGCCGATGCCGTCAGGACCGTGGTGGCGAGGGCCGCCGCTCTGCGACGGCGACCGCCTCCGCCGTCGGTACCGGTGATGCGCATTCCACTACTCCTTGTTCCGGTGGGAATCGGGACCCCAGGAAGCGGACCGCCAAGGATCGGCGGCCCGGACCTGCCCTCTCGATTTCGAGCAGCGGCCGGCTCACAGCACACGATGTGCGGTGCAAAGACGCTGGTCAACGGTTGTTTCGTGCAGGGTGGAGGGAAAGGCCATCAGTGCTTCGACCCGCGCGGGCCGAGCCCCTCGAAACTTCCGTGGGACCGCTCCCACGCGGCATGCCGGAAGACTCCTCGCTGCGGGGGCCGGGTGTCAAGACTTGAAAACAGCGTTGTTGCCCGAGCGTGTCCCAGGCGTCACGCGAACGTGTCACGCAATCCCCTGCCGCGCTCCGGACACCCGCCCGCCGCCCGGCGGATCCACGCTGGTCACAGGGATGATCTCAGCTGAGGCCGGCGGAGGCCCCGGACCGGAGGGCCGGCCCCGCGGCGCGCCGGTACGGAATGAGGCACCCCTTGCCGCACACCGGAAGGTGAACGATGAGCCACGCCCAGCCGCCCGCGGCACCCGGCGTCCGGCGCCCGACGCTGAACGCCGTGGCCGCTCGGGCCGGTGTCGGCCGTGGCACGGTGTCCCGGGTCCTCAACGGTTCCCCCAGGGTGAGCGACCGGTCCCGGGCGGCCGTGGAGAAGGCGATCGCCGAACTCGGCTACGTCCCCGACCGCGCCGCGCGCTCCCCCGCCGGCGCCCCGGGCTCGACGCGGTGTTCGCGGCCTCCGACGTGATGGCCTCCGGGGCGGTGCTCGAACTGCGCGCCACGGGCCGGCGGGTCCCGGACGACGTGGCCGTCGTCGGCTTCGACGACTCGATCGTGGCACGGCACGTCGACCCTCCGCTGACCAGCGTCCGCCAGCCCATGGAGGAGATGGGGCGCGTCATGGCGGACCTGCTGCTGGACGAGATCGCGGGACGGGCCGGGCGGCGCGAGGTGGTCCTGCCGACCCGGCTGGTCGTCCGGGACTCGGCCTGAGCGCCGCCGGGGTCGCGCGGTCCTGCCGCGAACCGTGATCCCGCCCGGGCGCGAGCCCTGGCGCGTCTCGTCCGCAGGCGGCGCGAACGCGCCCGGGAGGCGTCGCGTGGACCGAGGGACCGTCCGGTGGTCCGGGGACGGACGGCGGGGCGCGGCACCCGGACAGGGGGTGCCGCGCCGTCATGCCGCCGGGCCCGGCCGGGGCGTCGCCGCGGCCGGGCCCGGCCCGCTCAGCCGAGGGAGCCGAAGGCCTTGGCGAAGGCGAACTCGTCCTGGGTGATGGAGCTGCAGGTGGCGTCGGCGGTGGGCTTGGTGCCGCCGGCGCACTGCTTGTCGCGGGTCGCGGACCACATGGAGAGCCAGCCGAGGCCCTTGGACTTGGCGAAGTCGACGAGCTGGGTGGCGTCGTCGACCCTGAAGACCTCGGAGGAGACGTCGTTGACCCCGATCATCGGCGTGACCGCGACCGTCTTCCAGGCGGCCGAGTCGGACAGCCCCAGCACACTCTTGACCTGGGCCTGGGTGGCGGTGGCGGCCTGTTCGGCGTAGGTGCCCATGTCGCCGTTGTAGGCGGGGCCGTAGTCCATCGCCATGATGTTGACGGTGCCGGTCCGCACGCCGTTGGACCTGGCGTCGGCCAGGAGGTTCACGCCGTCCTGGGTCAGCCCCTCGGGCATCACCGGCAGGGTGAAGGAGACGTCCAGGTCCGGGTGCTGGGCCTGGAGCTTGGCGATGGCCTTGGCCCGGCGGGTGTTGGCCGCGGTGTCGGGCAGCGCGCCGCCCTCGACGTCGAAGTCCACCTTGGTCAGCGCGAAGGCGTCCACGGCCTTGCCGTACGCCGCCGCCAGGGCGTCCACCGAGGTGCAGGTGGTGGCCAGCTCCGAGCCGGAGGCGCCGCCGAAGGAGACCCGGACGTCGCCGCCCCTGGCGCGCAGGGAGCCTATCTGCGCGGCCACCGCGTCGCCGGTGAGGTCGGTGACACCGCCCCACTTGGGGGTGCAGCCGCCGCCGTCGGTGACGAAGGCGAGGTTGAAGTTCTTCACACCGGTCGCGTCGGCCGCGGCGAGGAGGTCGAAGGCCGGGTAGAGGGAGGTGTCCACGTAGGGGGCGAAGCCGGCCTCGGCGGTGGTGCCGGTGCCACTGCTCTGCGAGGGGGTCGGGGTCGCGCTCCGGGTGGGGGTGGCGCTCCCGCTCGGCGTCGCGCCGGGGGCCGGGCTCTGGGGCTCGGTCGGGCGGCCGCTCGGCTCGGGGGTGGCACCGTCGTCCGCGGAGCACCGCGCGTCGTCGACACGGCAGCCCGTCGGGTCGCCCGTGCCGTCGACCACGAAGCCGACGGTGACCGACTTGCCCACGGCCAGGCCGCCGGTGTCCCACTTCGCGGGCTTCACGGTCACGTGCTGACCGCTGACCGCCGCCTCTGCGTTCCAGAGGGAGCCGAGCTTCGCGCCCGCGGGCAGGTCGAACTCCAGCGTCCAGGTCTTCTCCGTCCGGCCGCTGTTGTTGGTGACGACGTACTGCGCGGTGTAGCCCGTCGACCAGTCGCTGGTCTTCGTGTAGGCGGCGTTGACTCCGGCCGCGTTCGCCGTGCCGGTGAGCAGGAGGGCACCGCCGCCGATCACCGCCGCGGCCACCACCGAGCCGATCGCCTTGTTCCTGCCACTGATCCTGCGCCGGTGCGTGCTCATGCGCGTGCCTGCCTTCGCTGCTCACGGGGGGTGGGGTGAGGCAGCACGCTAGCGAGCCGGAAACGGGCAAACGGGCCTATGGGGACGTCCGCCGCAGTCCTTAGGGTGCGCTTAAGGAAGGGATCGGGGACGGTTAAAGGTCGAGACCAATCCGTGGTCCGGTGCGAACGGAGCGTCAGCGGGCGCCCGCCGTCCGCCGGCGTGCGCGCACACTCCCGCGGTGCACCCGGCCGGCCGGCTTGCGTCCGTCGAGCTGGAACCAGATCCGGACTTCGGTCCCGCCCAGCACGGAGGAGCCGATGCGCACGTCACCGCCGGTGGCCTCGGCGAGGCGCCGCACGATGTCCAGGCCGAGCCCGGTCGAGCCGGCGCTGCCGGAGCCGCGGCCGCGGGCCATCGCCGCGTCGGGGTCGGGTATGCCGGGGCCCGCGTCGGAGACCAGCACGATCACCGCGTCCTCCGCGTTGTGCACGTCGACCGCGAAGGCGGTGCCCTCGGCCGTGTGCCGGAAGACATTGCCGAGCAGCGCGTCGAGGGCGGCGGCCAGATCGGCGCGGGCCACGGGTATGCGCACCGGCCGCTCGACCCCGGCCACCCGCCACTTGCGGCCCTCGTCCTCGGCGAGCGCGGACCAGAACTCCATCCGCTCGCGCACCACTTCGGCCGCGTCGCAGCCGGCGCCGGGACCGGCGGCCACCGTCTGCGGCTTGGCCTCCCGGGCGGTGCGGATGATGGTGTCGACCTCTCCCTCCAGTTGGGCGACGGCCGTCCGAGTCTGCTCGGCGGCGGGCCCGGCGCCGAGGGAGGCCGCGTTCAGCCGCAGCACGGTCAGCGGGGTGCGCAGCCGGTGCGACAGGTCGGCCGCCAGCTCGCGCTCGTTGGCCAGCAGTTGCACGACCTGGTCGGCCATGGAGTTGAACGCGACGGCGGCGAGCCGCAGTTCGGTCGGCCCGTCCTCCGGCACCCGGGCGCCCAGCTTGCCCTCACCCAGTTCGCGCGCGCCCTCGACCAGCCGTTGCGCGGGCCGCACCATGCGCACCCCGAGCCGGTCGGCGACCGCGACCGAGCCGACGATCAGCGCCAGACCGACCGCGGCGAGCACCGCCCAGGCCGTGCCGACGCCGTTGCTCATCTCGGACTCGGGCACGTACACCTCGACGACCGCGATCGCGCCGGAGCCGAGCGCGACCGGCTGCAGCAGCGTGGAGCCGCCGGAGACGGAGGTGGTGGAGGCGCGGCCCAGTTTCCGTACGGCCGCGATGTCCTTGCCGGCTGCGCGCCGCCGGCCGAGGTCGAGCGCTCCGCGGCCGTCGGCGGCGGGCAGGTGCACGGCCATCCCGGAGTCGGCGCCGGCCGAGGCCACGACCCGTTCCAACTGGTCCCGGTCGGTGGTGATGGACAGTGCCGGGGCGACCGCGGCGGCCTCCCGCTCGGCGTTGGAGAACGCGCGGTCGCGGGCCATCTCCTTCACCACCAGCCCGAGCGGCACGGCGAAGGCGACCACGACCATGGTGGTGACCGCGAGGCACACCTTGACCAGAGCCCATCTCATCGCGGCGGCTCCCCTCCCCCGGGCGGCTCCAGCTTGACGCCGACGCCCCGGAGGGTGTGCAGATAGCGCGGGCGGGCCGCGGTCTCCCCCAGTTTCCGGCGCAGCCAGGACAGATGGACGTCGATCGTCTGGTCGTCGCCGTAGGACTGCTGCCAGACCTCGGCGAGGAGCTCCCTGCGGGCCACGACGACTCCGGGGCGGCCGGCGAGGAAGGCGAGCAGGTCGAACTCACGGCGGGTCAGGTCGAGCCGGACGCCGTCCAGTTCGGCCTGGCGGCGCTGCGGGTCGACGGTGAGCCCGCCGACCCGCAGGACGCTGGAGGGCGGCGCCTCCGGGCCGGTGGCCCGGGCCCGGCGCAGCACGGCAGCCATCCGGGCCGACAGGTGCTCGACCGAGAACGGCTTGGTCAGGTAGTCGTCCGCCCCCGCGTTGAGCAGCCGGACGATCTCCGTCTCGTCGTCCCGCGCGGTGGCGATGATGACGGGCACGTCCGTGATGCCGCGCAGCATCTTCAGGGCCTCGGAGCCGTCCAGGTCGGGCAGCCCGAGGTCCAGGACGACCACGTCGAAACGGATGTGGGCGACCTCGCGCAGCGCCTCCAGTGCCGTACCCACGCTGCGCACGGTGTGCGCGGCGTCGGTCAGATGCCGGATGAGCGCCGAGCGTACGAACTGGTCGTCCTCCACCACGAGCACACTTGCCATGCGCCGCACCGTACGCCATGCGGCCGACGCCGGCGGCCCGCCTGTGGACAACCCGGGGCGGGTGCGCGCCCCGGCGCCCCTGGGGCAGTATGGCCCGCGATGCGCAGAGGACTCGTACACGTACTGGCCTGGCTGCTCGCCACGGGCGCGGCGGTCACGTTGTCGTGGTGGGGCGTGCACACGGTCATGGCCGGCACGGCGTACGACCCGCCGCGCGCCCTGCCGATCGCGGCGGCCGACACCACCGGGCGGCGCACCGAGCCGGCCGGGTCGCCGTCCGCGCGGCCGACCCGGGCGAGGAGACCGTCGGCCGAACCGTCGGCCCGCACGCCCTCCCGGACCCCGTCCCGTACCGCGGGCGCCTCCCCGTCCGCCTCCGCCACCGCCGCTCCCACGGCCTCCGGCCGGGTCAAGGCCTACGACACCGCCGGCGGCCGGGCGGTCTTCGACCTGGGCACGGCCGACGCGACACTCGTCTCGGCGACCCCGGGCACCGGCTGGTCGATGCAGGTGTGGAAGACGGAGAGCTGGATCCGGGTGGAGTTCGGCCGGGACGCCGACCGGGTGTCGGTGTTCTGCACCTGGCACGACGGCCCACCGCGCGTCGAAGTGGGCACCTACTGACGGCCCGTGGCCGACGCGGTCACTGGAAGACCGAGGGCGGCGGAGCCGGGGAGGCCACCGCCGCCGCGTCCGTGACGGGGGCGGCGCCGCCGGTGAAGTCGGCGAGCTGCTTGCCGTGTTCGACCCGGGCGGGGTGCGGGTCGGAGGCGGCGCGGCGGGTGAGTTCGGCGAGCGGCAGCGCGAGCCCGGAAGCGACCAGGACGGCGTTGCCGAAGCGCCTGCCGCGCAGCACCGCCGGGTCGGCGACCAGCGCGAGTTCCGGGAAGCGGGCCGCGACGGTGGCTATCTGGCCGCGCAGATGGGCGAGCGGCGGTCCGTCGGCGATGTTGGCGGCGTAGACACCGGAGGGCTTCAGGGCCCGGCGGACCTCGTCCAGGAACTCCGTGGAGGTGAGGTGGGCCGGGGTGCGGGCGCCGCTGAAGACGTCGGCGATGATCAGGTCGGCCCAGCCGTCCGGGACCTTGGCCAGGCCCTCGCGGGCGTCCGTCGACCGCACCCTTATCCGCGCGTTCGGATCCAACGGGAGTTCTCGCCGGACCAGTTGGACGAGGGCCGCGTCCCGCTCGACGACCTGCTGGGTGGAGCGCGGCCGGGTGGCGGCGACGTAGCGGGCGAGCGTGAGCGCGCCACCGCCGAGGTGCACGACCCGCACCGGCCGGCCGGGCGGCGCGGCGAGGTCGATGACGTGGCCGAGCCGGCGCTGGTACTCGAAGGAGAGGTACGCGGGGTCGTCCGGGTCCACGTGCGACTGGGGCGCCCCGTCGATCAGCAGCGTCCGGGCGCGGGGGCGGTCGGGGTCGGGCACGAGCTGCGCGAGCCCGCCGTCGACGGTCTCCGTGACGGCCTGCGCTCCGGCCGGCCCGCGCCGGTTGTTCCTCGATCTGCCCACCGGTCCATTTTCGCAGGCGCCCCGGGCGGGTGCCTCACCGGCAGCCGTCGGCCGCCTCGATCATCCGGGCCGCCTCCCCGAGGGCCCGGCGCAGCATCGCGGGGTCGGTCGCGAGGTCCGCCCCGCCGGGCGGCAGCAGCCAGTCCGAGCCCGCCACCGGGGGCTCGGGGTTGAGCCTGAGCCCGCGTCCGTCGGTCTCCGTGCAGGTGCTGCCCGGCACGTCCCAGCAGGCGGCGGTGCCGGCGGGGACCAGGAAGCCGAGGGTGTCGCAGCCGTCGTCGTGCAGGACCGGGCCCACGGTCTCCGGCGCGCCGCGACGGAGGATGTCGACGGCCTCCAGCCCTTGCCGGGCGGGCACCGTCACGAGTTCGCAGGGCCCGTCACCGTCCGTCGCCGACGGTGGCGCGCCCGGTGTACAGGGATCGTTGCTCTGGCTGGTCTCCATGCCGGCCTCCACCACGCTGCACGTTTGCGGTCCGTGGAGTCCAACGCGCGACGGCGTCAACGGCTACGGCGCAAGTGCGCCGCAAAGGATGGCAGTTCATGGCAGATCGTGTATGAGATATCCGTTTTGTAGCTAAACACCGCGTGGCGGGTCCGGCACAGCGGGTACGTTCTTGCTCGCCGGAACCAGGGTGTCACACGGACAACTCACCCCGAATCCACCGTGGATCCGGCATGGTTCGACGGTTCGCACGAGAGGACCCGGCCATGGCGTCGTCAACGCAGACCTCGTCACAGCCCGAACGGCCCGCGCGGCCGAACCTCGCCTTCCGGCGGTTGCGCGGCCGGCACTCACCGGCCGAGTTCGCGGCGCTGGTGCGCCGGGCGGCGCGCGAGATCGGCGAGCGGGTGAGCTGTGACGCGCGCTACATCGGCAGGGTCGAGGCGGGTGAGATCCGCTGCCCGAACTACGCGTACGAGCGGGTGTTCCTGCACATGTTCCCCGGCCGCACGCTCACCGAGCTGGGCTTCGCGCCGCGCTCCTCGGTCCGCGGGCGGGCGGCGCGAGCGGCCGCGGGGGCACCCCCGGCGTCCGGTGGCGCTGAGACGCGCGGGGCACCTGAGCCGTATGACACGCAGGACCCGTACGACCCGCACGAGCCGTACGAGAACGACCCCCGGAACCACGAGGAGAGCGACGTGCTGCGTCGCGCATTCATGACCGGCGGAGGCGCCACGGTGGCCGCCGCCACCCTGGGCCCACTGGGGCTCACCATCGACGCCGCGGCGGCGGTCCGGCCGCCGCGCCGCGTCGGCACCCCCGAGGCGGCCGCCCTGGAGGAGGCCGTCCGCCGCATCCGGCTGCTCGACGACCGGCACGGCGCGGACGGACTCTACCGACGCGCGGCCGCACCACTGCGCGCCGCCTACGCGCTCCTGGACGCCGGCGCGACCCGGCAGACGACCGCCGAGAGACTGCACTCGGGCGCCGGTGAACTGGCCATCTCGGTGGGCTGGCTGGCCCATGACTCCGGCCGCTTCGACGACGCCCGCTCGCACTACGCGGAGGCGCTGGCCACCGCCCGGATGACCGGGGACCCGGCCCTGGAGGCGCACGCCTTCTGCAACACCGCGTTCCTGGCCCGCGACGCCGGCCGCCCCCGGGAGGCGGTACGCGCCGCCCAGGCCGCGCGCCGCGCCGCCGCCCCCCTGGGCTCGCCCCGGCTGCTGTCCCTGCTCGCGCTGCGCGAGGCGGGCGGCTGGGCGGGGCTCGCCGACCGCACCGGCTGCGAACAGGCGCTGGCCCGGGCGCAGGCCCTCTTCGCGCGTGGCCACTCGGACGCCGACCCCGAGTGGATGAGCTTCTACGGGGAGGCCGAGCTGGAGGGACTGGAGGCGCAGTGCTGGTCGACGCTGGGCGACTGGCGGCGCGCGTCCCGGCACGCCCGCCGGGCGGCCCACCTCCAGGACCCCCATTTCACCCGCAACACCGCCCTCTACACCGCCGAACTGGCCGACGACCTGGCCCGTGAGGGCCGCCCCGACGAGGCGGCGGCGGCCGGCCTGCGCGTCCTGGACCTGCTCACCCAGGTCCAGTCCTCCCGCGTCCAGACCATGCTGTCGGGCACCGCCCGGGTCCTGCTCCCCCACCGCCGCGCCTCGGGCGTCTCCGACTTCCTGGACCGCCACGCCTCGACCCCCCGGGCGGGCCGGGGGCAGACCCCCTGACCACGGCCCGGCCGCCCCTGGCACCGGGCACGACGTGCCCGCCGCCACCGCCCCGCGCGCCGGGGGCGGCACGGGCGGGCGCGGAGCCACCGGGGCGGGCGGAGACGTCTCCGCCCGGCGCCGGACGCCCGGAGCGTCGCCGGGCACCGTCACCCCACCAGGTGCCCCACGTCGTTCCAGCTCTCGACGGCCGGCTCCCCGTAGGCCCACCCCAGCACCGACAGCGAGGTCGGATTGAGCCGTATCCGCCCCGCGAAGGCCAGCGGCAGCCCCAGCCACCGCGCCCCGATCGACCGCAGGATGTGCCCGTGCGCGAACACCAGCACATCGCGGTCCGCCGACCGCGCCCACGCCACCACCTCGTCCGCCCGCGCGGTGACCTCGGCGAGGCCCTCCCCCTCGGGCACCCCGTCCCGCCAGATCAGCCACCCGGGCCGGCCGGCCTGGATCTCGGCGGGGGTCATGCCCTCGTAGGCGCCGTAGTCCCACTCCACGAGCGTGTCCCAGACGGCCGCCCGCTCGCCGAATCCGGCCAGTTCGCACGTCTCACGCGCCCGTACCAGCGGACTGGTCCGCACCTCCGCGGCCGGCAGCCCGTCCAGCGGCGCGCGGTGCAGCCGCTCGCCGAGCAGCTTGGCCCCGCGCCGCCCCTCCTCCAGGAGGGGTACGTCGGTCCTGCCGGTGTGCTTGCCGGACAGCGACCACTGCGTCTGTCCGTGCCGGGCCAGCAGGATGCGCGGTGCCATGGGAGACCTTTCGGGGACGGGTGGAACAGCTCTTGGGCATCTCGGGCGGAAGACGCGCTACTCCTCCATCATCGCTCAGCCGGGGCAGGGGCAACCCGGCGGGCGGGGCCGGCGTCTTTGAGGGACGGAGCGCCCGCGTGGCCGGGATGCGGACGCCGTAAAGTGGCACGGCGCCGCCGTGGCGCGCCGCAGCAGAAGGGGGAGGGCGATCGGATGCCGCAGACCGACACACCGGGCACCGAGGTGACCCAGCGGGCCCGGCTGCGGTGGTGGACCGAACTGCCCCTGATCCTGCTGGTCTACGGCTGCTACTCGGCCGGCCGCCTGCTCGCCCGGGGCGACGTCTCCTCCGCCGTCGACCACGGCCTGGCGATCCTGCGCCTCGAGAAGGCCCTGAACCTGAACGCCGAGCACCCGCTCAACCGGCTGTTCACCCGCGAACCGTGGCTCGGCATACCCGCGGACTTCTGGTACGCCTCACTGCACTACGTCGTCACTCCGGCCATCCTCGTCTGGCTGTTCCGGGCCCGCACCGAGCACTACCGGGCGGCCCGGACCTGGCTGATGGCGTCCACGTTCATCGGCCTGATCGGCTTCACCCTGCTGCCCACCTGCCCGCCGCGGCTGCTCTCCCCGGGCCACGGCTTCGTCGACACGATGGCCCACTACAGCGCGTACGGCTGGTGGGGCGGCGAGGCCAGCGCGCCGCGCGGCATGGGCGGCCTGACCAACCAGTACGCGGCGATGCCGAGTCTGCACGTCGGCTGGGCCCTGTGGTGCGGGGTCATGCTCTGGCGGTACGGCGGCACCCGCCTCACCAGGGTCCTCGCCGTCGCCTACCCGGTGCTGACCGCCCTCGTGGTCATGGGCACCGCCAACCACTACCTGCTCGACGCGGTCGCGGGCGTCGCCGTGATGGGCCTGTGCCTGCTGCTGACACCGCGGTTGACGCGGGCCGCCGACCTGCTCCGGGTCCGCTTCGCCGCCCGGGCGCCGCGGGCCGCGGCGCCCGCCGGTTCCCCGGTTGTCGGTGGCGGATGCCAGACTTCCGCGGGTGAGCGAATTCCACGGCAGCGCGAGTCGCAGCCCGCTTCCGCCGCCGAGCCGGACGCCTCCCCCAGCGACGCGGGCGAAGGGGCTCCGGCAGCGGCTCGCTGAGCTGCGCGGTCCCGACGTACCGGCCAGGGCCCTGGACGCGCGCGCCCTCGCGGCGCTGGCCGCGAACCCGGGCTGCCGCAGACGGGCGATCCTGGACGGCGCGGGGGTGGACAAGGCGGCACTGGCGGACAGGCTGGGGGCGCCGTCCGGGTTCGGTCAGTCGCAGTTCGCGCTGACCCGGGGCAACGCGTTCGAGGCGAGGGTGAAGGCCGACGGCGGCGCGGAGCTGCTGCGGCTGGTCCACTCGCGGCTCGACCCGGGCGCCGAGCCGCCCGCCGGAGCCCCGGTTCCCGATCTCCGCGCGCACGGCCCCGAGGGGCGGACGGCCCGTACGGCGCTGGCGCTGCGCGAGGCCGTGGAGAAGGGCGGCTGGACGCTGCTGGACCACCCGATGCTGGCGCTGGACGTGGCGGGCTCGCCCGCCTTCCTGGAGCCGGACGCGGTGGTCGTCCACCCGGACGGGAGCTGGACGGTCGTGGAGATCAAGTCCTTCCCGATGCTGGACGGCTCGGCCGACCCGGCGAAGGTCGGCGCCGCCGCCCGGCAGTCGGCGGTGTACGTCCTGGCCCTGGAGGACGTCGCCGCCCGGCTCGAGCCGGCCCCGCCGGTGCGGCACCGGGTGCTGCTGGTCTGCCCCAGAGACTTCTCCAACCTGCCCACCGCCTCCGCCGTCGACGTGCGCAAGCAGCGCGCGGTCACCGCCCGGCAGCTCGCCCGGCTGACCCGTGTCGAGGACATCGCCGGCACGCTGCCCGAGGGCACCTGCTTCGCCCCGGACCGGCCCGCCGAAGAACTGGCGGCGGCCGTCGAGTCGGTCCCTGCCGCGTACGCGCCGGAGTGCCTCTCCGCCTGCGAACTGGCCTTCCACTGCCGTGACCGCTCCCGCGCGGACGGCGCCGTGACCGGCCTCGGCCGCCCGCTGCGGGCCGAGCTCGGCGGTCTGAACACGATCGAGGAGGTCCTCGCGGCGGCCCGCGGCGAGAGCGGCGATCCGGACGATCCGGCGGTCGCGGCCCTGCGGCGGGCGGCCGCCCTGCGCACGGAGGCGCTCGCCGGGGCGGCCGCGCGGGAGGTGGCGCCCCGGTGTCGCTGATCACCACCCTGGCCCGCCTCGAGGCCGTCAGCACCGGCCGGGCCCAGCCGGCGGCGACCGTCCGCCACCGGCGGCTGTCCGACCGCCCGCTGGTGTTCGTGCCGCTCACCACCGCGGGTGAGGCCGGCGCCCCGCTGGGGGCGCTGGTCGGCACCGACCGGGACACGCCGCGGCTGCTGGTCGTGCCGCAGCCCCGCGACCGGGACCTCCGCTTCGCGTTCCTCGCCGAACTCGCGGACGTGGTCCTGCCGTACCTCGACGCCTGCGCCCAGGACGTGGAGACGGCAGAGCGCACGGAGACCGACCCGGAGACCGGGAAGCGGGTCAAGGTCGAGGTCGAGCTGTGTGCCGACGCGCCCCAGATCGTCGTGCCCAGCCGGGCGGGCCTGGACTTCGTGCGGCTGCTGGGCCGTTCCATGCGGTTCCGCCGTACCGCCGAGCAGGATCCGCAGGCGCCCCACCCGGCGCCGCCCCGGGTCCCGCTCCTCGGCCGCTGGCTGACCCACTACGGGGAGCGGGCCCGGGTCCCCGGCTCCTCCCTGCTGCTGGCGCTCAGCGACGTGCTGTCCCGGCACTGGGCGACCGGCCAGTCCAGCCTGGAGGACCAGCACCTGGGCGCGCTGCTCGCCTGGATCGACCCGCCCGGAGGCGGCAGCGGCGCGGGCGCCGCCCAGTGGGCCGAGCTGGCCAGGGACGACGAGGGGCAGCTCCGGTGCCCGCCGGCCGGTCCGGCCACCGATCCGGCGTTCGACAACAAGCTGCTGGCCCCGGCCATCGAGCGCTACGACCGGGCCCGTGCGGCCCTCGCCGGCGCCGAGGACGCCCTGCAGGCGGAGGACCGGCTGGCCGCGCTCGGCAGGGCCGAACGGCACGTGCGCGATCTGGTGGAGAGCCGGGTCCGGCCCACCTGGGACTCCGTGTGGCAGGGCCTGGAGCTGCTGCGGGCCCTGCCCGAGGGGGCGCACGTCGAGGAGCGCTGGACGCGGGACCGTTGGTCGTTCACCGGCCACCGGGACCGGGTCCTGGCCGGCGAGCCCCCGCAGCCGCGCCGGGACGACGCGGTGACCGCGGCGAACAAGCTCGCCACGCGCGAGCGCGAGCAGGCCCGGCTGGACGCCCAGGAGGCCCTGGACGACCCGCTGGTGATGGCCGGGCGGCGGCTGGCCGGGGAGGCCTTCGCGGGCGAGGTCGCCGACGCCGTCATGGCGTACAGCGAGGGCAGGCGGCCCGGCCCGCGCCCGCTGGTGACGGTCCGCACCCTGGACCGGCCGCACCTGGCCGAGCGCGCGAAGGTGTACCGGTCGCTGGGCGGCAGACCGCAGGCGGCGGAGTTCGTCGGGTACGAGGGCGCCCCGGAGGACGGTGTGCTCGTGCTGCGGATCGTGGACAGGATGGGCCGGGGCAAGGAGCCCGCGCCGGGTTCGGTGCCGGAGAAGGGGGACTCCGTGTGCTTCACGCTGTTCGAGCACGAGCAGCGCGGCGGCGCGAAGCTGCCCGACCCGGAGGAGACCCCGTGGACGCACGGCGGCCCGCCGGGCGAGGCGGCGCCCGAGGCGCCCGACACCGTGACCGAGGAGGACGTGCTGTGACGACCGTCGACTTCGACCCCGGAGCCGCGGCGGCGAGCGCCACGGAGGCGATCCTGCGCGACACCCTGCACGGCGGCGAGCGGGGCGTGGTCGTCGACTCCCCGCCGGGCGCGGGCAAGTCCACCCTGGTGGTGCGCGCGGCCCTCGAACTCGCCGCCGCCGGGCGCCCGCTGATGGTGGTGGCGCAGACCAACGCCCAGGTGGACGACCTGGTGCTGCGGCTCGCCGAGAAGGATCCGGACCTGCCCGTGGGCCGTCTGCACAGCAGCGACGCCGACCCGTACGACAGGGCGCTGGACGACCTGCCGCAGGTCCGCATGTCGGCGAAGGCGGCCGACCTGAACGGCCTCCCGGTCGTCGTGTCCACCGCCGCGAAGTGGGCGCACGTCACGGTGGACGAGCCCTGGCGGCACGCGATCGTGGACGAGGCGTACCAGATGCGCTCGGACTCGTTGCTCGCCGTGGCCGGCCTGTTCGAGCGGGCGCTGTTCGTCGGCGACCCGGGGCAGCTCGACCCGTTCTCGATCGTGGGCGGCGAGCAGTGGGCGGGCCTGTCGTACGATCCGTCGGCCTCGGCGGTCAGCACCCTGCTGGCCCACAACCCGGAGCTTCCGCAGCACCGCCTGCCGGTGTCCTGGCGGCTGCCGGCGTCGGCGGCCCCGCTGGTCTCGGACGCCTTCTACCCGTACACCCCGTTCCGCAGCGGCACGGGCCACGACGACCGCCGGCTGACGTTCGCGGTCCCCTCCGACGGCTCCGGGCCCGACCGGGTGATCGACGAGGCGGCCGCGTCCGGCTGGGGTCTGCTCGAACTGCCCGCCCGGCACACCCCGCGCACGGACCCGGAGGCGGTACGGGCGGTGGCGGCGGTCGTGCGGCGCCTGCTGGACCGGGGTGGCGCCGCCGTCTGCGAGCGCTCCCCGGACGCGACCGCGCTGACCGCCGGCCGCATCGCGGTCGGCACGGCCCACCGGGACCAGGCCGCGGCGGTCCGCGCGGCCCTGGCCGACCTCGGTGTGCCGGGCGTCACGGTCGACACCGCCAACCGCCTCCAGGGCCGCGAGTACGACGTCACGGTCGTCCTGCACCCGCTCTCCGGCCGCCCCGACGCGACGGCCTTCCACCTGGAGACCGGCCGGCTGTGCGTGCTGGCCTCCCGCCACCGCCACGCCTGCGTCGTGGTGTGCCGCGCGGGCGTCGGCGACCTCCTGGACGACTACCCGTCCGCGGAACCGGTCCGGCTCGGCACGCTGGTGAAGTTCCCGGACGGGTGGGAGGCGAACCACGCCGTACTCGCCCACCTGGCCGAACACCGGGTGGCCTGGCGGCCGTGACCACGCCCCGGTCCCCCGTACCCGCCCGCCGGACGGAGTCCGGCTCACCGCCGCAGGCGGCCGGTGGCCGCGGCCCGGACGGACGGTGGGCGAGCCACGCCGTACTCGCCCACCTGGCCGGACACCGGGCGGCCCGGCGGTCCTGAGGATCGTTCCCGAGGCCTCTCGCGGGCGCGCGGGACACGCGCGAGGGCCTCTTGCGGGCGCGCGGGACAATGGACGACGGGCACGAAGGCGGTGCCCGGCGAACCGACCGTACGGAGGAGACAAGACATGGCGGAGCCCACGCCGCGCAGGAACGAACCGCGGCTACGCCCCGCGCCCCTGCTCTTCGAGCCCGCGGAAGCGGCCACCGATCCCGAGCACTTCTTCGATCTGGAGTCGATCGAGGATCCCCGGGAGCTGCTGGCCCGGGCGACGGAGCTGACCCAGGCGTTCCGTGCCGCGGCCGACCGGGCCGTGGAGTTCCAGGCCGTCGCGGCGGCCCAGCTCGCCGACCCGCGCCGGTTCGACCGGCTCACCCCGGCGGACATCGCCGACCGCGCGGAGTGGACCGAGGACTACGCCAAGAAGATGGTCGAGTTCGGCCGGGATCTGCTGCGCGGCGCCGACACCGAGGGCCGGTCGCCCGGCGACCCGGTCTGAGCGAACCCGTCCGGCATATGCCAGGCGGGCAAGATACCCCTCCACGCCCCCGCGCGTCCCGGATTTCCGCAACTCACGAGAACCGACCACTCACGGCGGGTACATCTGGTCGGCATGAGCAGCATGCCGAACGTCACCTGTGCCACGGCCGACGGAGCCTCCTGGCTCGCCTCGGCGGGAACGTACCCGCGCAGCACGCTCGCCCTCTGGCGGGAGCGTCCGGACGCCCCGCTGGTGCTGCCCTGCGGCACCGTGTTCGACGTGGTGGGCGCCCCGGCGCTCTTCGGGCGCCGGATGCTGGACCGGCTGTGGGGCGAGGGGCCTGGTTCCGGCCCGGTGGCGGTGTTCCGGGGCCGGGTGCTGCTGTTCACCGCCCCCGGTACGGCCCAGCGGCTGCCCTCGCTGCTGACCTGGGAGGAGTGGGGGTCCAACCGCGCCGCGGCGGTGCCGCCGCTGCTCTGCCACGGCACCGGGGACGCGGTGACCGTCCCGGCCCTGACCGGCGGCGCGTCCGCCTCCGGTGGCTCCCGCTGGCTGGTGGCGCCGGACACCCGTCGCCCCTGGCTGCCGGGCCCCGAGGTGGTCCTCTGGGCGGCGGTGCGGGCGGCCCGCGCGGCGGTGCGGATATCGATTTTTCCTCCCGCCGACCATGATGCTAATGTCTACGACGTCAGCAGGCGCCGCTAGCTCAGTTGGTTAGAGCAGCTGACTCTTAATCAGCGGGTCCGGGGTTCGAGTCCCTGGCGGCGCACGATGACGATGGCGAGGCCGGTTCGCGTGAAGCGCGGATCACCTCGCCATCTCTGTTTTCCACGGCCTCGCCACGTGGATCATGAGCCGCCGGGCCCGGGTGTGATCTTCACCGTCCAGGCCCCGGACGCCGTCCGCTCCTCCACCTCGACCTTCACCCCCTCGCCCGGCACCGTGAAGCTCTCACCCAGGGCGACGGGCGCGTCGGCCAGGGGCGGATAGACCGAGTTCTCCCAGCAGGCCTCGGTGCCGGGGTGGGCGTCCACCACTTCGATCGGCCCGCCGCCCGAGGCCTCGCCGCTGCGCACGCGGTACACCAGGACCCCCCGCCGGCAGGCCGCGCGGTCGTTCCCGGCCGGGCCACGCGCCTCGAAGGCGAGCACGCTGTCCGGTCCGGTGCGCACCACCGCCAGCTTGGTGCCGTGGCCGAGACCGAAGGCCGGGGCGCCCGCCGCACCGGAACCGGATCCGGCCGCCCCGGGCCCGGCCGTCAGCGGCTCCAGGGTCAGCCGGGTCGGCCCCGTCCCCCGCACGCACGCCACCTGGCGCGGATCCAGCCAGCCCAGCTTCCACTTGTGCCAGGCGAACAGATCCGGGGCGAGGCCGAACTGGCTGCCCATCAGGTCCCAGTCGCCCACGTAGGTGTCCCAGTCGCCCTTGCCGTCGACCGGGCGGTGGTAGAGGTCGGGCAGGTCGAAGACGTGCCCGGTCTCGTGGGCCAGTACCAGGCGGTCCGGCGGATGCTTCTCGAACACGGTGACGACCCGGCGGACGTCGGTGCCGTCGACCCGCATCGGGGTCTGGAGGTTGACCACCTTCGTCGCGTCCGAATCGACACCGGGCGCGTCCGGGTCGGCGACGAGATAGACCACGTCGTAGCGGGAGAAGTCCACCTCCCCGTCGGCCGCGGCGAAGGCGTCGCGCAGGTAGGCGGCCCGGTCGGCGGCACTCCAGTCGCGCCGTATGGCGTAGGCCGTCGACGGCCGCGGCATGCGCAGCCAGTGCCCGAGCGGGTGCGGGCGCAGCGTGAACCTGCCGTAGGACGCCTGCTCGTAGAAGCGGCTGGTGGCGGGGAAGTGGTCGGCCGCCAGCTCCTCCGGCGTGGTGTCCGGGTGGGAGTCCGGGAAGGACAGGAAGATCATCACGGCGTCGAGCGTCCCGGCCGGCCGGGGGTAGGCGCCGTTCCAGGTGTCCACGCCCTCCGAGTGATGGGCCTCGGTCCGGTGCAGTGCGCAGGAGGCCGTCGAGAAGGGCTCGGCGACCGACGGGCCGGTGAGGATCGAGGTGGCGGCGAGCGCCGACATCGTGGTGGCCACGGCGGCGGTGCTGCGCAGCTTGGGCACGGAAATGACCTCCGGAGGCGGTTCGCGGGACACCGAATCCAGAGTGTGGGATTTTGTTGCGATTCGCCCTGTTTGCCTGAACCAGAAGGGTGAGTGCGCCCGTTTGCGCGGCGCGCGCACCCGCGGTCGACACCCCGAAACACTCACGGAACGTCACAACCGGTCGAGGGTCCCAAGAACCCGTCCAGGTGCGGGCAGAAACGATCTGTCAGAACCTGTGGTCTGTCCGGGACACTGGCAAGTGGCTGGAAGGCCCAAGGGCCAGCCTCTATGATCGGCACACTTTCTTTCCGGCACGGACAGAGATCGAGTGCACTGCGGGAGCGAGCGGTGAGCGGAACGTCCGAAGGGCCGACGCCCGCGGCAGACCTCGACCGGTCAGCCGTCACAGACAGTGATCACACCATCTACCACCGTGTCTTCGCGGCCGCCCCGCTGTCCATGGCCGTCGTCGACCCCGAGGGACTCGTCGTCAGCGCCAACGCGGCCTTCGGCGAACTGCTCGGCGCCGATCCGCGGACGCTGACCGGACGGGCCGCCGCCGACCTGGTGGACCTGGCCTCCGACACCCGCACCTGGCACGCCTACCGCGAGGTCCTGCGCGGCGGGCAGGCGAGGCTGCGCTGCACCCGCAGGATCAAGCACCCCGAGGGGCACTCGGTGTGGGTGCAGGTCACCGTGACCCCGCTGGCGGACGGCGGCCCCGGGGTGCTGGTCTCGGCCACGGACATCAGCGCCCGCCGCGAACTGCAGTCCCGGCTGCGGCACTTGCAGATGCACGACCCGGTGACCCGGCTGCCCAACCGCACCCTGTTCTTCGAACGCCTGACGGCCGCGCTGGAGGCGGGGTCCTACGAGCAGGGCGGAACCGGCCGGATCGGCCTGTGCTACCTGGACCTCGACGGGTTCAAGGCGGTCAACGACACCCTCGGCCACCGGGTCGGCGACCGGCTGCTCGCGACGGCCGCCGAACGCCTGACCCGGGTCGCCGACGAGGCCGGCCACGCCCGCGCCGGCACCCCGCTGGTGGCACGGCTCGGCGGGGACGAATTCGCCCTCCTGGTCGAGGACTCCACCGGGACCGAGCAGGTCGCCGACCTCGCCGAGTCCGCGCTGAAGGCGCTGGAGGAGCCCTTCGACCTGGACGGGCAGCGGCTGTCGCTGACCGCCTCGATCGGCGTCGTCGAGCGGCACGCGGCCGGCACGACCGCGACCGCTCTGATGCAGGCGGCCGACACGACGCTGTACTGGGCGAAGGCCGACGGCAAGGGCCGCTGGACCCTGTTCGACCCCGAACGCAACGCGCACCGCATGACCCGTCAGGCCCTCTCCTCCACGCTGCGCCCGGCCATCGAGCGCGGTGAATTCGCCCTTGAGTACCAGCCGTTGGTGGGGATGGAGGACGGGCGGCTCAGCGGTGTCGAGGCGTTGGTCCGCTGGCACCACCCTCAGTTCGGCACGCTGACGCCGAATCGGTTCATCGCGCTGGCCGAGGAGGACGGTTCGATCGTGCAGCTCGGGCGCTGGGCGCTGGCGACCGCCTGCCGCCAGGCCCGCCGCTGGCAGCTCGACCACCCCGACGAGCCGCCGATCTTCGTCAGCGTCAACGTGGCCGTGCGCCAGGTGTGGGACTCCGACCTGGTGGCGGACGTGGCGCAGACCCTCGCGGAGACCGGACTCGCCCCGCACCTGCTCCAACTGGAGCTGACCGAGTCGGCCGTGATGGGCTCGGCCGGCCGGCCGCTGCAGGCCCTGCAGGCGCTCAGCGACATGGGCGTGCGCATCGCCATCGACGACTTCGGCACCGGCTACTCGAACCTGGCGTACCTGAGCCGGCTGCCGGTGAAGGTCCTGAAACTGGACGGCTCCTTCGTGCGCGGCTTCCAGTACGACGAGGCGGCCAAGGGCGTTCCGCAGGTGCCGCCCAACCCGGCCGACGAGGTGATCGTGGAGGCGATGATCCAGCTCGCCCACCGGCTCGGCCTGACCGTCACCGCCGAGTGCGTGGAGACCTCGGCGCAGGCCACCCGGCTGCGCCGGATCGGCTGCGACACCGGGCAGGGCTGGCTGTACTCCCGTCCGGTGCCGCCGGACCGTATCTCCGAGCTGCTGGGGACGCAGGACTACGCGGTGGGCAAGCCGTAGGCGTCGGCGATCAGTTCGTAGGAGCGCAGCCGCAGCTCCCCGCGGTGGGCGTGCGAGGTGAGCATCAGCTCGTCGGCGCCGGTGCGCTTGTGCAGGTCGTCCAGGCCGGCGCGGACCTCGTCGGCCGTGCCGTGCACGACGTTGCCGCCCCAGGAGGCCGCGAACTCCTCCTCCATCGGGCTGAACTCGTACTTCTCGGCCTCGTCGGGATCGGGGAAGAGCCCGGGCCGGCCGGTGCGCAGCCGGATCATGTTCAGCGCGGTCGCCCGCACCTGCCGGCGGGCCTCGCGCTCGTCGTCGGCGGCGAGCGCGGAGACGCCGATGAGTGCGTACGGCCGGTCGAGGACCGCGGAGGGCCGGAAGGTCTGCCGGTACAGGTCGAGCGCCGGGACGGTGTTCTGCGCGGAGAAGTGGTGCGCGAAGGCGAAGGGCAGTCCGAGCGTCCCGGCGAGGCGGGCGCTGAAGCCGGAGGAGCCGAGCAGCCAGACGGGCGGACGGTGCGCGGACTGCACGCCGCCGGGGGTGCTGCCCTGGACGGGGCCGGGAATCGCGTGGATGCGCCGGTAGGGGTGCCCGTCGGGGAAGTCGTCGTCCAGGAAGCGGACGAGCTCGGCGAGCTGCTGCGGGAAGTCGTCGGCGCCCTCGTTCAGGCCGTCGGTGCGGCGCAGCGCGGCGGCGGTGGCGCCGTCCGTGCCGGGGGCGCGGCCCAGTCCCAGGTCGACGCGTCCGGGGGCCATCGCCTCCAGCGTGCCGAACTGCTCGGCGATCACCAGGGGCGCGTGGTTGGGCAGCATGACGCCGCCCGAGCCGAGCCGGATGCGGTCGGTGTGGGCGGCCAGGTGGGCGAGGATCACCGCGGGCGAGGAGGAGGCGACGCCGGGCATGGAGTGGTGCTCCGCCACCCAGTACCGGTGGAAGCCCCGGGACTCCGCGAACCGGGACAGCCGCACGCTGGTGCGCAGCGCCTCGGTGGCGGTGCTGCCCGCGCCCACCGTCACGAGGTCCAGTACGGAGAGGGGGACGGGGGCGGTGCCGTGCTTCGTGCCCCGGATCTCGTCTGCCGACACGGTGTGTGCCTCCTGTCGCTGGCCGTGCGCTGTCCAGCGTGGCCCAACAGGAGGCTGTCCCCGTTTATTCCGGGGCCCGCTCCCGGCCCTCTCTGCGGCCGCTGCCGGCTGCCCGCCCCGGTCAGGCCTGGACGATCGGCTCGCGGGTGAACAGCGTGCCCAGCTCGGGCGCGTTCACCCGCCGGTCGGCGAGCCGCAGCGCCTCCCACACGGTGACCTGGTTGGCGGTGAGCACCGGCTTGGACAGGGCCTTCTCCAGCAGGCCGAGGTGGGCGGCGGTGCGCAGCGCGGTGTCCGGCAGCAGCACGGCCTGCGCGTCGGCGGCGTCCGCGGCCCGGGCCAGCGTCAGCACCTCCTCCTCGCCCCAGGTGCCGACCTCGGCCGCCGTGACGATCCCGGACGACCGGGTCGCGACCACCTCCAGTCCTCCGGCCCGCAGGAAGTCCCCGAACAGCGCGGCCACCTCCTCCGGGTAGGTCGCGCCCACCGCCACCCGGCGCACGCCGATCTCGCGGGCCGCGTGCACGAAGGCGAAGGACGTCGAGGAGGCGGGCATCCCGGCCATCAGGGCCAGCGACCGCACCTGGTCCTGGGCGCCGTCCCAGCCGTGCACGAAGCTGCCGCTGGTGCACGCCCACACCACCGTCTCGGCGCCGGTCAGCCGCAGCCGCTCCATGCCGTCGCCGAGCCGCTCGGGCGATCCCATCTCGCGCAGCGCGTCGACGCGGTGGGCGTCCTCCCCGATGTCCGTGTGCACCAGGTCCACCCGGATGTCGCTGCCCAGGAGCTGCTCGATGCGCGGGTAGTCGTCCTCGCCGGAGTGGCCCGGGTAGAGGAATCCGAGTGCTGTCATGTCAGCCCTTCTCCGTGTTCCTGTGTCTCTTCCGGCAGTGCGGGCCAGCCACGCGCGCTCTCGTCGAGCAGCGCCTGATAGGGCCCCACGGCTCGGGTACCCAGTCGGCGCAGTGCCGCCCACATCGTGACCTGGTTGGCCGAGAGCACCGGCATGCGCAGTTCGGCCTCGAGCTGGGGGATCACGTCGTACGTCGGGAGATTGGTGCAGGAGATGAACAGCGCGTCGGCCGAGCCGGGGCGGACCGCGCGCCGGGCCATGGCCACCACGTCCCGGTACGGCACCCGCCAGATGTGCCGGGTCAGCCCCATGAAGGCACAGCCGGTGACGAGCACGCCGGCCTCGGCGACGAAGGCCTCCAGGGCCCGGGTGACGGACACCGTGTAGGGGGTGACCAGCGCGACCCGCCGTATCCCCAGCTCGCCGAGCGCCTCCAGGAGCGCCCCGGAGGTCGTCACCGAGGGCAGCTCACCGGACCGGCTCATCGCCGCGCACATCGCCCGTTCGCCGGACCTGCCGTCCACGAAGCTGCCCGAGGTGCAGGCGTAGGCCACGACCTCGGGGGCGACGGCGTTCAGCGCGCGTACCGCCTCACCGAGGGTCTGGTGCTCGCTGACCAGCCGGGCGAGGTCCAGGCTCACCTCGACCGGCACGAACGGGGTCCGGGTCAGGTGCAGCGACACCTCGTCCGGAACCCAGCGCCACAGCTCGCGGTCCAACGCGAAGTCGAAGGGGGCCACGACCCCGACACCGCGTTGCGGTTGGGGGCCGCCGAGAAAGGAGACGTCCATAGGACACCGGCCTCACGCTGGGAGACGAGGGCAACGGTCGGTGGATACGCCCGTGTTGACGAAGGTAGATTCGGGTGCGAGCGTGGTCAATGCGCGCATGTCAGCCGCTCGGAGCCGCCCTGTATGACGTCGACTCTCCCCACCCTGCTCGTGCTGGACGCCGAACCGCCGCCCCGGCTCGGTCGGCTGACCGGCCGCGCCCGGATCGAGCACACGGACGCCGCCGGCCTGGCCGGCCGGCTGCCGGGCGCCGACGTGCTGCTGGTGTGGGACTTCACCTCGCACGCGGTGCGCGAGGCCTGGCCCGGCGAGGGGCCGCGGCCGCGCTGGGTGCACACGGCGAGCGCCGGGGTGGACCATCTGATGTGCCCGGAGCTGGCCGCGTCCGACACCGTGGTGACCAACGCGCGGGGGGTCTTCGACCAGCCGATCGCCGAGTACGTGGCCGCGCTGGTGCTGGCGGTGGCCAAGGATCTGCCGCGCACCCTGGAGCTGCAGCGGGAGCGCACCTGGCGGCACCGGGAGACCCGCCGGGTGGCGGGCACGCGTGCGTGCGTGGTCGGCTCCGGGCCGATCGGCCGGGCGATCGCCCGCACCCTGAAGGCGCTGGACGTGACCACGGCCCTGGTCGGCCGGGTGCCCCGCACCGGTGTCCACGGGCCCGGCGACCTCGACCGGCTGATCGCCCGCGCCGACTGGGTGATCGCCGCCGCGCCGCTGACCGAGCAGACGTACGGCATGTTCGACGCCCGCCGGTTCGGCGTGATGCAGCCCTCGGCGGTCTTCGTGAACGTCGGCCGCGGTCAGCTCGTCGACGAGGACGCCCTCGCGCAGGCGCTGCGCAGGCGCTGGATCGCGGGCGCGGCACTGGACGTGTTCGCCGCCGAGCCGCTGCCCGGGGACAGTCCGCTGTGGGGCCTGCCGGGGCTGCTCGTCTCGCCGCACATGAGCGGCGACACGATCGGCTGGCGGGACGAACTGGGTTCCCAGTTCGTGGAGTTGTACGAGCGGTGGGCGGCGGGCAGGTCACTGCTGAACGTGGTCGACAAGAAGCGCGGATACGTGCCCGGTCACTGATCCACCAGGAGGGTCCATGCAGCTCACCGACCTGACCGCCGTACAGCTCCTCGACGGTTACCGCAAGGGCGAGTTCGGGCCCGTGGAGGCGACCGGGCAGGCCCTGGAGCGGGCGCGGCGGATCCAGCCGGAGGTGAACGCGTTCGTACGGCTCCTGGAGGAGGAGGCACTGGCGAGGGCCCGGGAGTCGCAGGAGCGCTGGCGGCGCGGTGAGCCGGCCGGACTGCTGGACGGGGTGCCGGTGACGGTGAAGGACATCCTGCTGCTGCGCGGTCATCCGACCCTGCGTGGCTCGAAGGCCGTGTCCGAGCGGGGACGCTGGGACGAGGACGCGCCCTCGGTCGCCCGGCTGCGTGAGCACGGGGCGGTGTTCCTCGGCAAGACGACGACCCCGGAGTTCGGCTGGAAGGGCGTCACGGACTCCCCGCTGTCCGGTGTGACCCGCAATCCGCACGACCCGTCCCGCACCGCGGGCGGTTCCAGCGGCGGCAGCGCGGCGGCCGTCGCGCTCGGCGCCGGCCCGCTGTCACTGGGCACCGACGGCGGCGGGAGCATCCGCATCCCGGCCGCGTTCTGCGGGATCTTCGGGCTGAAGCCGACGTACGGCAGGGTGCCGCTGTACCCGGCGAGCGCGTTCGGCACGCTCGCGCACGTCGGCCCGATGACCCGGGACGCGGCGGACGCGGCGCTGCTGCTGGACGTCATCGGCGGGCCCGACCCGCGCGACTGGTCGGCGCTGCCCGCGCCGGCGCTCTCGTTCCGGGCGGCGCTGGACGGCGGGGTGCGCGGGCTGCGGGTGGCGTACTCGCCCACCCTCGGCGGGCAGGTGGCCGTCCAGCCGGCGGTCGCCGCGGCGGTGCGGCGGGCGGTGGCCGGGCTCGCCGGCCTGGGCGCGTTCGTCGAGGAGGCCGACCCGGACTTCAGCGACCCGGTGGAGGCCTTCCACACCCTGTGGTTCGCCGGCGCGGCCCGGGTCACCGGGCACCTGCCGCCGCACCTGAGGGAGTCGCTCGATCCCGGACTGCGCGACATCTGCGTCCCGGGCGCGCGGGCGAGCGCGCAGGACTACCTGGCCGCGGTGGACGTCCGCATGGATCTGGGCCGCCGGATGGGGCTGTTCCACGAGCGGTACGACCTGCTGCTCACCCCGGCCATGCCGCTGACGGCGTTCGAGGCGGGCCGGGAGGTGCCGCCGGGCTCGGGGCTGCGGCGCTGGACCGGGTGGACCCCGTTCACCTACCCGTTCAACCTCACCCAGCAGCCCGCCGCCACCGTACCGGTCGGCACGGACGGCGACGGGCTGCCGGTGGGCCTGCAGATCGTGGCCGCACGGCACCGCGACGACCTGGTGCTGCGCGCGGCCCATGCCCTCTACGGGGCGGGTCTCACGCCCGGCGGAAGCTGAGCGTCTCCCCCGCCGCCCCGGTCCGCCACAGGTCGTTGCAGGCCTCGGCCATCTCGTCGAGGCCGTCCACCACCTGCCCCCAGACGATCCCGGGCACCCAGCCCACGTCGCCGTTGAGCAGCAGGTTGTTGCGTTCGTAGAACAGGGCCAGGTCGACCAGGGTGGTGCCGGGGCGGACCTCGCGGTCGTAGCCGTAGGCCCGGGTGCCCAGCTCGGCACCGGCGAAGGAGAAGTAGCACAGGTCGCCGGGGATCGGGGTGACGGTCGGGTTCTCCAGTGGGGGTTCGGTGGCGGAGAACGGCGGGAACAGGGCGTAGATCTCGTTGCGCGCGTATTTGGCGTGGTAGACGTCCCCCGCGAGCGGCAGTGCCTCCCACACCGCCGTGCAGGTCAGGGGCGCGCGGTCGTCCAGCAGTCGTGCCGTGCAGTGCACGTCCCGCTTGTCGAGCGAGACGGAGACGAATCGATCGGCCATGAGACCAGGGTGCATAGGCCGGATGCGTTTGGGTAGCCGCGCCGCCATGGCTCCACCAATTGGCAAAGACGTGCGCAGATTCAGGACGGCACCCAGACACAGCAGACGCTCGCTGCTCGCCGGGGTCGCGGCGCTCGGCGCGGTCGGCGCGCTGGGGGCGACGGGTTGTTCGCGGGTCGCATCGGCTTCGGACGAGCACGGCGGAGACCTGCTCGACAGGCTGCGGGCCCAGGGGGTCGTGCGGCTGGGGATCGCCGGTGAGATCCCGTTCGGGTACATCGACACGAACGGTGACCTCACCGGTGAGGCGCCCGAACTGGCGAAGGCGATCTTCAAGCGGCTCGGAGTGGACCGGGTGCAGCCGGTGCCGACGGAGTTCGGCTCGCTGATCCCCGGTCTGAACTCCCAGCAGTTCGACGTCGTCGCCGCCGGGATGTACGTGAACCCCGAGCGCTGCGAGCAGGTGATCTTCGCGGATCCGGACTACCAGATGCTGGATTCGTTCATCGTCCGCAAGGGCAATCCCAAAGGGCTGCACTCCTACCAGGACATCGTGCGGAAGAAGGCGAAATTCGCCACCGGCACGGGGTACGCCGAGATCCAGTACGCGGTGGACGCCGGTTACAAGGAGAGCGACATCCTGATCGTCCCCGACCAGGTCGCCGGACTGAACGCCGTGGAGGCCGGGCGTGCCGACGCGTTCGCCGGTACGGCGCTCACCACCCGCGAGGTGGTGAAGAAGTCCAGCAAGGCTGAGGCCACCCAGCCGTTCTCGCCGCTCATCAAGGGCGAACGGCACGTGGACGGCGGCGCGTTCGCCTTCCGGCCCACCGAGACGAAGCTGCGCGACGCCTTCAACGTCGAGCTGCACAAGCTGAAGAAGAGCGGCGAGCTGTTCCGGATCCTTCAGCCCTTCGGCTTCACCAAGGCCGAGTTGACGGACCTCACCGCGAAGGAGCTGTGCGGCGGATGACCTCGGGGCTCTGGGAACTCGTACTGAGAGGCATATGGACCACCGTCCAGTTGCTCGTGTTCAGCGCGCTGCTGGCCACGGCGGTGTCCTTCGTCGTCGGCGTGGCGCGCACCCACCGGCTGTGGATCGTGCGCTTCCTCGCCGGCTTCTACACCGAGGTGTTCCGCGGTACGTCGGCCCTCGTCATGATCTTCTGGGTGTTCTTCGTGCTGCCGGTCGCCTTCGGCTGGCAGTTGGTCCCCATGTGGGCGGGCACGCTGGCGCTCGGGCTGACGTACGGCGCCTACGGCTCGGAGATCGTGCGCGGCGCGCTGAACGCGGTCGACCCGGCGCAGAAGGAGGGCGGCATCGCCCTCGGCTTCACGCCCTGGCAGCGGCTGCGGCTGATCGTCCTTCCGCAGGCCGTGCCGGAGATGATCCCGTCGTTCAGCAACCTGCTGATCGAACTGCTCAAGGGGACCGCGCTGGTCTCGGTCATGGGCATGGGCGATCTGACGTTCAGCGCCAAGCTGGTGCGGCTCGCGCTGCAGCAGAGCGCGGAGATCTACACGTACGTACTGCTGATCTACTTCGTGATCGCCTTCCTGCTCACCCGGGTGATGCGCGGTCTGGAGAAGCGGCTGAAGGCAGGGGTCGGCACGGGCCCCGGGGCGGAGTCGGCGGCGCGTGAGCCGAAGCGTGCGCAGTCGACGGGTGTCGGTGTCGGCGGAGGTGCGGCATGAACTGGGACTGGAACGCCGTCGGCGACTTCATGCCGGACCTCTGGCACGGACTGCTCGTCACCCTGCAGGCCCTCGCGCTCGGCTCACTGCTGTCCTTCAGCCTCGGCCTGCTCTGGACGCTGCTGATGCGCGCGCCGTCCCGGTGGGTGCGCTGGCCGGTGGGCGTGGTCACGGAGTTCGTGCGCAACACCCCGCTGCTGGTCCAGCTGTTCTTCCTGTTCTACGTGCTGCCCGAGTGGGGCGTGACCTTCTCGGCGCTGTCCACCGGCGTCTTCGCGATCGGCCTGCACTACTCGACGTACACGATGCAGGTCTACCGGGCCGGTATCGAGGCGGTGCCCGTCGGCCAGTGGGAGGCGGCGACGGCGCTGAACCTGCCGCGGCGGCGCACCTGGACCGCGGTGATCCTGCCGCAGGCGATCCGCCGGGTGATCCCGGCGCTCGGCAACTACGTGATCTCCATGCTCAAGGACACCCCGCTGCTGATGGTGATCACCGTGCTGGAGATGCTCGGCCGGGCCAGGCTCTTCTCCCAGGAGCACTTCCAGTTCACCGAGCCGCTCACCGTGATCGGTGTGGCCTTCATCCTCATTTCCTACCTGGCCTCCCTTCTCCTGCGAGCCCTGGAGCGACGTCTTGTCCGCTGACTCCCCCCTGATGAAAGAACCCGACGCGACCGCCGGCCCCGCCACGGCCGGGGGTGAGCTGATCCGCCTGGAGGAGGTCACCAAGCGCTTCGGGACGAACACCGTGCTCGACCGGCTGGACTTCTCCGTCGACGCCGGCAAGCACGTGACGCTGATCGGCCCCTCCGGGTCCGGCAAGACCACGATCCTTCGGCTGCTGATGACCCTCACCAAGCCGGACGAGGGCACCATCACCGTGGACGGGGAGCCCCTCTTCCCGGCCCCGGAGAAGCAGGTCCGGGAGGTGCGCAAGAAGATCGGGATGGTGTTCCAGCAGTTCAACCTGTTCCCGAACATGAGCGTGCTGCGCAATCTCACCGAGGCGCCGGTGCAGGTGCTCGGCATGTCCAAGGACGAGGCCGAGGCCCGTGCCCGGGAGCTGCTGGAGCTGGTGGGGCTCGCGGACAAGTGCGACGCGCGGCCGACCATGCTCTCCGGCGGTCAGCAGCAGCGGGTGGCCATCGCCCGCGCGCTGGCGATGCGGCCGCGGGTGCTGCTGCTGGACGAGGTGACCTCCGCGCTCGACCCCGAGCTGGTCGCGGGCGTGCTGGACCTGCTCAGGGACATCGCCCGCAGCACCGACATCACCATGCTCTGCGTCACCCACGAGATGAACTTCGCCCGGGACATCTCCGACCAGGTGCTCATGTTCGACTCCGGCCGGGTGATCGAGTCGGGGCCGCCGGAGCAGATCTTCGGCGACCCGGAGCAGGAGCGCACGCGGGAATTCCTCAGCGCGGTGCTGTGACTACCCGCCGTGAAAAAGACAACGGCCGAGGTCCCGGCGCTGGGCGATGACCCTGGCATATGCCAGAGGGTCTGAGCCCCAGTTGGGAGGGGGGCGCGGGCGGTAGATTCTCGCCAACACCCTCTCCCTGCCGGGCCTTTGGCCGTTATCGTGGTATCGATCCGACCGACCGGAATGACGGCCACAGAGCGAGCCAGGGGGACACCGTGGCGCTGATGCACGAGCCGACCGCTCCGTACCACTCCGCCCACGACGCGCTGCGCGTACTGGAGTCCGTGGCCCGCCACCCCGCCGGCGTCACCGAGGCCGAGCTGTCCCACCGCACCGCCCTGGATCCCGAGCGGCTGACCGCCCTGCTGCGCATGCTGCGCCGCGAGGGCTACGTCGAGCAGGTCACCGACGGGGCCTACGTCACCGGCGAGACGCTGCGCCGCCTCACCTCGGCGCACGAGCGCGAGGGCGCCCTGCGCGACAAGTTCCAGCACACCCTGGACCGCCTGCGGGACTCCGTGGGGGCGGCCGTCTACATCAGCCGGTACGTGGACGGCGAGGTCACGGTCACCCAGTACGCCGCCGGACCCGCCACCCCCGCGGTGAACGAGTGGGTGGACTTCCGCTTCTCCGCCCACGCCACCGCCGTCGGCAAGAGCCTGCTGACCCAGCTCGACCACAACGCCCGCCGCGACCATCTCTCCCGGCACAAGATGGCCCGGCTCACCTCGCGCACCATCACCAGCGACAAGCTGCTGCTGTCCCGCCTGGAGTCGCAGCCGCCGACGGTGCCGGTCCTGGACCTCCAGGAGTACGCGATCGGCACGGTCTGCGCGGCCGTCCCGATCACCGCGGGCTCGACGGTCGGCTGCCTGGCACTCTCACTCCCGGTGGAGCACGCGCACCGCCTGAAGCAGGCCGCGGACACCCTCAACCGGAACGCGGCACCACTGCTGCTGTCCCTCGCCATCTAGTGGCGAGAGGCGCAGGGCTCCTCGCCGCTCCCCCTCGGCGTTTCCGGGTGGTCACGAGCACCCTCGGGGACCAGGTAGTATTTTCTTCGTCGCCGACCGCGGTAAGCGGAAGGCGGGAGTCATGCGCCGCTAGCTCAGTTGGTTAGAGCAGCTGACTCTTAATCAGCGGGTCCGGGGTTCGAGTCCCTGGCGGCGCACAGAGGAAGGGCCCCTCGCCTCGGCGAGGGGCCCTTCGGCGTGCCCGGGGGCCGGCCTGCGGACCGCGGCCGGCCGGTACGGGTCACGGCATCATGCCGCCCGCCTCGGTGAACATCATGTGCGCCACGACGATGAAGACCGAGCAGAAGGCGATGCACACCCCGAGGAAGGCCAGGGCGAAACCGGTGCCGACGGCGAGCCTGGCGCGGGCGGGCGGGAGCGCGGTGGCCCGCTGGGGCTGCTCCGCGAGGTACCGCACGGTGACGAAGTCGCCCTCGAGGACGGTCGCGGGGCCGCCCTCCTCCTCGAAGCGCCGGGTGCGGCCGTCGGGCGTGGTGAACTCGTAGACGTGGTGGACGGTCGTGTCCACGGACGTGTCCCCGCCGCCTCCACTGGTCGTCGTGTACATCCGCAGACAGCGCGCTTCGGCGGTCAGCCCGTGCTTCCACATCCTGCTGATCCGCCGGGCGCGGCGCAGCAGCAGGTACGCGGCGAACCCGAAGCCGACGATCATGAGGCAGGGCACGGCGTAGAAGAGCAGTTCCATCATGAGGTTCCCCCGAAATCGGTACGTCGCCGTCGGTCGAACGGCGTGGCGGGAACCTACCCGGTGGTAGGGCCGACCGGCCTCAAGGGAACCTCAGTTTCCGTGCCGTACCCGAACGGGGCTCAGAAGGTGACGTCGGAGCAGGCGTAGAACGCGTTGCCCGTGTCGGCGATGGTCCACACCGCGAGGATGACGTGGTGACCGCTCAGGCCGGACGGCAGGGTGCCGCTGTGGCTGAGGGTGGCCGGCGGCCGCCGGCCGTCGTACGGCACCGTCAGGAACGGGGTGAGGGTGAGGTCGGAGCGGGACAGGGCGTGGTTCTGGTTCCAGCCCGGTTCGGTGACGTAGTACCTGAAGTCCGTCGTGGCGTGCATGGCGGTGAACTGCCAGCGGAACGTGTACGACTGACCACCGGTCACCCGGGTGGTGGGCCAGGCCGCTCCGGACGGGGTCCTCGGTGCGCTGAGCTGGGCGAACCGGCTGAGGCCGCCGTTGCAGAGCCGGCCGTCGGCGGGTCCGGCGGCCGGGAAGCCCTTGGGGCCCTCGACGCTCTGCGGCTCCCACTGGATCGAGCCGCAGTTCGCCACGGTGCCGTTCTGGCAGAGCTTCTGCCTGCTGACGGGGAGGTCGGTGTAGCCGTGCCCGCTGGCGCCGCCGGTGGAGAGCGCGAAGGCTCCGGCGGTCGCCGCGCCCAGCACGGCCGAGGTCAACTTGGTCTTGGTGCGCATGCTGCCGCTCCTGGAGAACGTGGGGGATGTTCACTGAGCCGAGCCGTGCAGTAGGTCTAGACCAAGTCCCAGACTATGGCCGCCACTTGACCGTGTCCATATCGCGAGGCGTCCGGACCGGTACGGCGACCGCTCACACGCGCTCCCCGCGCCCCGAGCAGAACGCCACCGTCAGGTCCCGGACGAGCACCTTGCGCTCGTAGTCGTCGAGTTCGACCAGGCCGCGCATGGTCAGCCGGGTCACCGTGTCCTCCACCGAGTCCACGACCGAGTTGAGCATCCCGGCCCGCTCCCGGGCGTCCAGCGCCGCGATCCGGCGCCGGTCCATCGCGGCGGCGACCTCGGGGGCGTACTCCACCCGGACCGGCTGCACCGAGAAGACCTCCAGCCCGACCGGCGCCGTGTCCGCCACCACCAGCCGGGTCAGCGCCTCTCCGGCCGCCGCCACGCCGCCGCCGACCCCGGTGGGCATCTCCACCGGCACCCGGGCCAGCGCCGCCTCCACGCACTCCCGCAGATAGGTCTCGTGGTCGTCGACACCGAGCACGGCCCGCGCGGTGTCCCGCACCCGCCACACCACCAGCACCACCACACGCAGCGCGACCCCGTTGGCGTCCGCCGCCGGCATCACCTCGCTGCGCCAGTGCCGCAGCCGCACATCCACCCGGCGGCGGCGCAGCAGCGGGTTCACCCAGAGCAGGCCGGTACGCCGGACCGTCCCCCGGTAGCGGCCGAACAGCCCGAGCAGCCGGGCCTGTCCGGTGCGGCCCCGGGCCAGCCCGCCGAAGCCGAGCACACCGAGCACCCCGGACCCGGCGAACGCCGCCCACTGCGCCGGCCCCGGCCCGGCGCCGGTGTACGGCGGCAGGCGCAGCGCCCCCGCGGCGAGCGGCGGCACGACGCCCGCCCACCACGCGGTCACCAGGCCGCCCACCAGCCCGCCCGTGCCGGCCAGCACCCCGGCGAGACCGGGCAGCACCCGGGCCGGACGCTCCGCCGGCTCCGGGCCGAGGTGCGGTGCCGTCCGGCTGCGGGCCGGCGTGGGACGCCTGAGCCGCGGCTGCTCGCCGGTGCCCTGCCGGCGGGCCACCACCGCGGGCCGCACCGGCACCGACACCGCCTCCGGTTCGTCGCGGAACAGCAGGTGGACGGGGATCTCGGTGGTCGCCTCGTTCTGGATCAGCCGGGCCGGACGGGTGGCCGGGCCGGCCGCCGGGCGCCCCGCGTTCTCCGGCTGCTCCTCGGACTCCGGCGTGTGTGACGTCGTCGTACTCATGCGTGCTCCAGCCTCCGCGCCAGATGCGTCATGACAGGGAAAGGGTGGGACGGGTCGGAACGGAACGGAACGGAACGGACCCCGGGGGACGGACGGCCGGGACGGTGGGGGAACGGGTTCCTACGAGAACAGGCGGCGCCAGGTCTCCGGGCCCGGGTAGCCGTCCGCGGCTCCGCCGCGCCAGCCCTGGCCGCGCTGGAAGGCCTCCACGGCCCGCCGGTCCGCGTCACCCCAGCGCGGACCGGGACCGGCGGGGTAGAAACGGCCGAACCCCTTCTCCACCAGCCGCGCCCCCAGCTCGGTCACGTACGGGTTGGCCTCGCCCGGGCGGAACCGGGCCCGGCCGGGATAGCCGGGCACCCCGTGCGAGCCGGGCCGGGCCGCGGCCGCACCGGCGGTGACCGGCCGCGGCGCCTTGCCGTCGCCCGCGGCCTGCGAACCCGCGGCGTCCGCGACGACGCCCTTGTAGCGGTAGGGGACGTACTTGGAGGCGTTGCTCCAGTACGGGTACGGGGTGGCCTGGGTGCGGGCGTGCGGGGGCGTCTGCTCGTAGACCGTGTAGTAGGTGTGCGTGTAGTCCGTCCAGCCGCCGAAGATCACCACGTGGGAGCCCCGCTCGGGGTCGGCCGGGTTGTGGAAGAGCAGCATGTCGCCGGGCAGCAGCTCCTCCTTGGTGATCTTCACGCCGTACTGGTCGAGGCTGCCGGTCCACTCGTTGGAGCCCAGCCCCCACGCCATGGAGACGTAGCCCGAGCAGTCCTGCCGGTACCCGTCGCTCCAGTAGTCCTCCATGCTGTACGGCACCCTCGCGGCCACCCAGACCTTCGCCCGGTTGATGATCTGGGTCCGGGTGGCGGGTGGCGGGACGGCCGGTGGCGTGGTGGCCGGATCGGGCAGGGGCCCGGCCGGGCCGTGCAGCGGCGACTTGGCGCCCTGCGGGGTGGCGGGCTCGCCGTCCCCGGGAACGCCGGGCCGGTGCGGGGACTGGGGCGCGGTGAGGGCGGCGGCCGGGGTGAGCGCGCCGAGGGCGGCGGACGCGGCGGCGGCCACGATCACGACCCCCCGGGCCGCCAGGTGGCCGCCGAAGCACCCGGACGACGGGCGGGAGCCGGCCCGCCGCGCGTGGACGCAGGCCGGGCAGTCGCAGTCCCGCCCGGGGGCGACCTCTTCGAACGCCGGAGCCGTCATGCGATCTGCCTCACATTCGGGGTGGATATGTCCGCCACTGTGCACGTTGATCAGTTTCACAACTGTCGTCACGGTGCGCATGTTGACGGTCCGAATGATGTACATCCCGCAGGACCGGCTCCCCCGTGCGCAGCACATGGTCGGGAGCATCCGCGCCGGTCGGGTAGAGTTCTCCCGTCAGCAGGCGCCGCTAGCTCAGTTGGTTAGAGCAGCTGACTCTTAATCAGCGGGTCCGGGGTTCGAGTCCCTGGCGGCGCACGATGACGATGGCGAGGCGGGTTCGCGTGAAGCGCTTACCCCCTCGCCTTCTCTGTTCCCACGCGGCCTCGCCGCGCGTCGCGGGGCTTCGCCACCCGCGCCCGCGGGCCGTCGTGACCGGCGGCACCGGCCGGCCGCCCGGGGTCCGGCCCGGTTGAACCGGACACGCACCTCACCCGTATGGAACAGGGGGGCCGCCGAAGGAGCGGGCCCCGCCGAGACCGCCCGCACCCGCTCACACCCCCCTTCGCCGGGGGGCCGGACACCCCTCAGGCCCCATCCGCTTCGCGATCGACGGGTTCGACCGGTGAACTCCGCGTTTCGTGTCTTGCGCTCACGTCGAACACCGTAGAACCCTGGTTGCCACGAGGCCGCCTCTTCGCGGCCGTCAGGGGTAAGCAACCGGTTACCGGCCCGGCGGGGAGGGGGATCCGCCCAGTGAGCGGATGCCGCGTGGAACATCATGCAACCGGAAGGCCGCGATCCCGTGTCTATAAGGTGTGCAGGACATGGTGACCACGACCCACCACTGTGTCCGCCTGTGACGGCCGAGGGGACCCCGACCGGGCGGTAGACGACCGACGAAACACGCGATCACCCGCGTGTGGGGGGATGACTCATGACGTCGACGCCGACGGGCGCCGGGCAGAGCCACGAACAACACAACGACCCGTCACAGACCACACAGCTTCGTGCGGTGACGCATCACACCGGCCAGTTCCGCCGAATAAAGAAGACGCTGCCCAAATACGACTACGAGCACTACAGCCGCCTCTCGGGTCCCCTCACCCAGCCCGATCCGGCGAAGCCCTACCGGGTGCAGTACCGTTCGCTGCTCTCCCAGGAGCCGCACCGCGTACGGGCCGCGCTCATGCTCGGCGCCGCCCCGGTGCTCTCGCTGGTCCTGCTGTTCTGGCTGCTCCAGCCCGAGCACTGGACCGAACGCGACTATCCGGCCTACGACTTCCTGCCCGCGCTGGACGTCGTGATGCTGGTCGCCATCGGCCTGATCGAGTTCTTCCGCTGCATGAACGTGCTGTCGAACGCGCACGCCACCCTGGTCGCCCGCGACCCGGTCCCGGTGGTGCCGGAGACCGGCACGCGCGTCGCGTTCCTCACCTCCTTCGTGCCCGGCAAGGAGCCGCTGGAGATGGTGACCAGGACGCTGGAGGCGGCCGTGAAGCTGCGCCACCGGGGCCTGATGCACGTCTGGCTGCTGGACGAGGGCGACGACCCGGCCGTCAAGGAGGTCTGCGCCCGGCTCGGCGTCCACCACTTCTCCCGCAAGGGTGTCGCCCGGTGGAACCAGGCCAAGGGCCCGCACCGCGCCAAGACCAAGCACGGCAACTACAACGCCTGGCTGGAGGCGCACGGCGGCGACTACGACTTCTTCGCCTCCGTCGACACCGACCACGTCCCGCTGCCCAACTACCTGGAGCGGATGCTCGGCTACTTCCGGGACCCGGACGTCGGCTTCGTCATCGGCCCGCAGGTCTACGGCAACTACGACACGTTCGTCACCAAGGCCGCCGAGTCGCAGCAGTTCCTCTTCCACGCGCTCATCCAGCGGGCCGGCAACCGGTACGGCGCCCCCATGTTCGTGGGCACCTCGAACGCCGTGCGCATCAAGGCGATCAAGCAGATCGGCGGCCTGTACGACTCGATCACCGAGGACATGGCCACCGGGTTCGAGATGCACCGGGCCAAGAACCCGGCCACGGGCCGCAAGTGGAAGTCCGTGTACACCCCGGACGTGCTCGCGGTCGGTGAGGGCCCCAACGCCTGGACGGACTTCTTCACCCAGCAGATGCGCTGGTCGCGGGGTACGTACGAGACGATCCTCAAGCAGTACTGGAAGGGCTTCTCCAGCCTGCCGCCCGGCAAGCTCTTCAACTACACGATGATGATCATCTTCTATCCGATGTCCGCCCTCAACTGGCTCCTCGCGGCGCTGAGCTGCGCCCTGTTCCTGGGTCTGGGCGCCTCGGGCGTGAACATCGATCCGACCGTGTGGCTGATGCTCTACGGCAACGCCTCCGCGCTCCAGATCGGCCTGTACGTCTGGAACCGGCGGCACAACGTCTCCCCGCACGAGCCGGAGGGCTCCGGCGGTGTGGCCGGCATGGTGATGTCGGCGCTGTCCGCGCCGCTGTACGCCAAGGCGCTGATCGACTCGGTACTGCGCCGCAAGAGCAAGTTCGTGGTCACGCCGAAGGGCGACTCGGCGAGCCCGGACACCTGGTTCGGCACCTTCCGGTACCACTGGTACTTCATCGCGGTCTTCGGCGCCTCGATCGTCGCCGGTCTCGTCCTCGGGCACGCCCACCCGGCGATGATCACCTGGGCCTCGTTCGCCCTGCTCATCACCGCGACACCGATCTTCGTCTGGCGCCATGAGCTGCGGCAGCAGAAGAGCGGGCCCCGGCACGCCGCCGGTACGCCCGCACCCGCCGCGGCGGCGGAACCGCAGGACGCGGTGCCTCCGCGGTACGCGGCCCAGGCGCCGCAGGTCCCGCAGCAGCGGACCGGCCACGCCGGTCCCGCGGGCAACGACCAGACCATGCAGATCGCCCTTGGTGGACTTGGGGGACGTAAGGAATGAAGGACCAGGCCGGCCGCCGCCGCGCTCGTCGACTCGCGATAGGCACGGCGGTGGCAGTCGCACTGGCCGGGATGAACGGGCCGTGGCTCTACCGCTTCGGAACCGAGCAGTACCACCAGTACAAGATCAACAAGCCGGGGTACAAAGCCTCCAACGGCAAGTGGGACATCATCGAGTTCCCACCGGAGTACCGGCAGGACACCATCCACGCGGCGCTGCTGCACACCGGCAAGGTGCTGATGGTCGCGGGTTCGGGCAACAACCAGGACAACTTCGACAAGAAGCAGTTCGACACCCGGATCTGGGACCCGGTCAAGGGCACGATCAAGAAGATCCCCACGCCCACCGACCTGTTCTGCACCGGGCACACCCAGCTCGCCAACGGCAACCTGCTGATCGCGGGCGGCACCAAGCGGTACGAGAAGCTCAAGGGCGACGTCACCAAGGCCGGCGGCCTGATGATCGTCCACAACGAGAACCCGGACGAACCGATCACGCTGCCCGCGGGCACCCGGTTCACCGGCCGGACGAACGGCAAGACCTTCGTCTCCAAGGACCCGGTGCTCGTCCCCCGTGCGAAGAAGGTGTTCGACCCGCAGACCGGTGCGTTCCTGCGCAACGACCCCGGCCTCGGCCGCATCTACGTCGAGGCGCAGCGCAGCGGCACCAAGTACGAGACCGGTACCCAGGACAACTACCGGATCCAGGGCCTGAACGGCGCCGACGCGCGCAACACGTACGGCATCGCGCAGAAGCTCGCCCTCGACAAGAAGGACTTCCAGGGCATTCGCGACTCCTACGAGTTCGACCCGGTCGCCGAGCGGTACATCAAGGTCGACCCGATGAACGAGGCCCGCTGGTATCCGACGCTCACCACCCTGTCGGACGGCAAGATCCTCAGCGTCTCCGGGCTGGACGACATCGGTCAGCTCGTGCCGGGCAAGAACGAGGTCTTCGACCCGAAGACCAAGAAGTGGACCTACACCAAGAAGCTCCGGCAGTTCCCGACGTACCCGGCGCTGTTCCTGATGCAGAACGGGAAGGTCTTCTACTCGGGCTCCAACGCGGGCTACGGACCCGACGACGTGGGCCGCGAGCCCGGCGTCTGGGACGTGGACACCAACAAGTTCACCAAGCTGCCCGGGCTCGGTGACGCCGACATGATGGAGACGTCCGGGACGGTACTGCTCCCTCCGGCCCAGGACGAGAAGTTCATGGTGATCGGCGGCGGCGGGGTCGGCGAGTCGAAGCTGTCCAGCAAGAAGACCCGGCTGGTCGACCTCAAGGCACGCGAGCCCAGGTTCGTGGACGGGCCCGAACTGGCGAAGGGCACCCGGTATCCGCAGACCTCGATCCTGCCCGACGACACCGTGCTGGTGTCCGGAGGTTCGGAGGACTACCGGGGGCGCAGCGACTCCAACATCCTGCAGGCCCGGATGTACCACCCGGACAGCAACAGCTTCACCGAGGTCGCCGATCCGCTGGTGGGCCGCAACTACCACTCCGGTTCGATCCTGCTGCCGGACGGGCGGGTGATGTTCTTCGGGTCCGACTCGCTGTACGCGGACGCGGCCAACACCAGGCCCGGCAAGTTCGAGCAGCGCATCGAGATCTACACCCCGCCGTATCTGTACCGGGGTTCACGGCCGTCGCTCGGCGGGGGACCGCAGACCATCGCGCGTGGGGCGTCGGGGACCTTCACCTCGGCGCACGCCTCCGGCATCAAGAAGGCGCGGCTGATCCGGCCGAGTGCTTCGACGCACGTGACGGACGTGGACCAGCGGTCCATCGCGCTGGACTTCACCACGTCCGGCGACAAGGTCACCGTGACGGTGCCGAAGAGCCGCAACCTGGTGCAGTCCGGCTGGTACATGCTGTTCGTGGACGACGACCGGGGGACGCCCAGCAAGGCGCAGTGGGTCAACGTCCCCTGAGCAGGTTCCCACGGGCCGCGAGGGGCGCCCTCCGTTGACGAGGGCGCCCCTCGCGGCCTACCCCTTGCCCGGCTCGACCAGCCCGAGCGCGTATTCGGCCCACCACTGGCCCGCCTTCGGACCGCCCTTGCAGGTGCCGTCCGACTCCCCCGGACGCTTGACCCACAGGTAGGCGTCGACCAGCGGGTCGTCCGTCCTGGTCGTCGGGGTCCGGCCCAGCGCCCGGCCGGGCGGGTTGCACCACCGCTGGGCCGGATCGCCGCCCGTCCAGGGGCCGTTGCCGTTGCGGCTGGTGTCGACGACGAAGTGCTTGCCGCCCACCTTCGCCGAGAGCCGCTTGCCGTAGGAGATGGAGTCCTCGGTGGAGTAGAAGTTGGAGACGTTGACGGCGAACCCGTCGGCCCGGTCGACGCCCGCCCAGCGCAGGGGCTCGAAGATCTGGTCGGGGTGGCCCCAGCCGGCGTTGCCCGCGTCCAGGTAGACCTTCGTGTTCTTCAGTGACTTCAGCCTGGCGACGGCGCCCTTGAGCAGGTCGTAGCGCTCCTCGTGGAGCTCGTCCGGGGTGCAGCCGTCGACGAGGTGCAGCACGGCGTCGGGTTCGAGGACGACGGTGGCGGTGCGGTCGCCGATGCCCCGGGCCACGCCGTCGATCCAGGCGCGGTAGCCGTCGCCGTCGGTGGCGCCGCCCTGGGAGTACTGGCCGCAGTCGCGGTGCGGGATGTTGTAGAGGACGAGCAGTGCCGTCCGGTCGGCCTTCTCGGCGGCCTCGGTGAAACCGCGGGCCTCGCTCTCGGGGTTCTCGGGGCCGATCCACTCCCCGGTCGGCTGCTCGGCGATCCGGCGGATCCGCTCGGCCTCGGACTTCTTGCCGGCCTTCCGATAGGCGGCGAGCTGGCGGGCCGCGTTGCCGTCCGGGTTCACCCAGAACGGGTCGGCGGACTTGGGCCGCTGGCCGATGTCCGCCTTCGCGTCGTCCGGCCCGTCCCCGCCGGACGAGCAGCCGGCGAGCAGCAGTGCCGCCCCCAGCACCGCCGCGGACACCCGTATCCGTGCCGCGGTGCGGGCCCCCCTGCTGTCGTGCATGCGTTTCCCCCTGGGCGCATCGTTTCGAGTGCCAATCGTGGCACACCGCCGCGGGCGGCCACGAGGTCGTTCAGGGGGTGGGGCGCGGGGGCGCCCGGGCGCCGGATCAGGTGGTCGCGCCGGTGGTCATCCGCCGGTGCCGGTGAGGTAGGCGGAGACGACCACGTTCGCCGTGTAGCTGCGGCTCGCCCGGTCGAAGGTGCCGCCGCAGGTGATCAGCCGGAGTTCGGCGCGACCGGGTTTGCGGGGGCCGTACGCCGTCCCGGCGTCGAAGTCGTCGCGGGGCAGGACGCGCACGTCGTCGATGGTGAAGCGGGCGACCAGGCCGTCCGCGCGGACCACCCGGACCGTATCGCCGGGCCCGAGCGTGCTGAGCCGGTAGAAGACGGCGGGCCGGGTCTCCGTGTCGACGTGCCCGACCAGCAGCGCGGTCCCCACCGCGCCGGGTTTCGTCCCGGAGCCGTACCAGCCCACCACTCCCGGCTGGTCGAACGGGGGCGGTTCGATGGCGCCCCGCGTGTCCAGCCCACGGGCCACGACCGGTGCGGTGACGGCCAGTCGGGGGATGTCGAGGCGCTGCGGCGGCGAGGCCGCGAGCGGCTTGGCCGCGGGCGGCAGCCGTACCGCCTCCGCGCGGCCGAGGCCGGCCACGTCGCCCGTGGCGGGCCCCGCGGGGCTCTGCGGTACGCCGGTGACGTCCCGTCCCCACAGCCACAGCCCGAGCAGCAGCAGCGTCCAGGCCATGACGGTGACCAGGCGTCCGGTGGCGGGGCTGTGCCCGTTCTCTTCGGACATGGCCGCTGCCCGCGCTCAGTCCGTGCCCTGGCTCCGGCGGGACCTGCGCAGCCCGACGGCGGCCGCGGCGATCCCGGCGAGTGCCAGACCGGTCACCGCCTGGCCGGTGCCGGGGCCGGACCCGTCGGTGGCCACCGTGGCGAAGTGCGCGGTGCCGCCGCCGCCCGCGGCGACCGGCGCGACGGGCGAGGCGGCCGTGATGGGCGCGGCGGGCGGGTCGTCCGGCAACCCGGTGCCGCCGTTGCCGTCCCCCGGCTCCGGCAACAGGCCCGCACCCTTGCGCCCGATGGTGATCCTGCTGTTGAGCGCCACGTCGGCGCAGGTGATCCGTACGTCGTAGACACCGGGCGCGACCGAGGCGCGCACCCGGGTGTCGCCGCTCAGGACACCCATGTCGGACGTCAGCCGGGCGTCGGCGACGAAGGCCTTCGAGGTGGCGACGGCCCGCGTCGCGCTGCAGCCGCGCACGCGCAGGGACACGTCGGTGCCGGGGGCCGGGGAGACGGGGGTCACGGAGACGCCCTGGCCGTTGTCGGTCGCGCAGGCGGCCGTGGTGAAGCCGGTGACGGCGAGCAGTCCGGCACAGAGAGTCCCGGTACAGAGAGTGAGGCGTTGTGAGCCCATCGTGAACCTCCAGACACTGGGAGGCTCCCCCGTAGCGCGCGCCTCCGCATCCTCGGGAGGCGCACGCTTACTCCGAACGGGTGGGTCCCGGTTTGAAGACGCCTGCTCAGGAGCCTGCTCACGACCTGCCCGCGGTCGGCGGGGGGCCTGCTCGGGCCGGTCACGGTCGCCCGCTGGGCTCCGGGGCCGGGTCGGCGGCCCGGTCCCGGAGCCCGGAGCCGGTCCGGGCCTCAGACGAGGTCGACCACGTCCGCGATGGAGTCGACGACCTGCGAGGGGCGGAAGGGGTAGCGGTCGACGTCGTCCGGCTGCGTGACACCGCTCAGCACCAGGAAGGTGCGCATCCCGGCCTCCAGGCCCGCCAGGACGTCGGTGTCCATGCGGTCACCGATCATCGCGGAGGTCTCCGAGTGCGCGCCGATCGCGTTGAGCCCCGCGCGCATCATCAGCGGGTTGGGCTTGCCGACGAAGTACGGCTTCTTGCCGGTGGCGGCGGTGATCAGGGCGGCGACCGAGCCGGTGGCGGGCAGGTCGCCCTCGGTGGAGGGCCCCACGTTGTCGGGGTTGGTGGCGATGAAGCGGGCACCGTCGTTGATCAGCCGCACGGCCTTGGTCAGCGCCTCGAAGGAGTAGGTGCGGGTCTCGCCGAGGATCACGAAGTCGGGCTCGTGGTCGGTGAGGATGTAGCCGATGTCGTGCAGCGCGGTGGTCAGACCGGCCTCGCCGATGACGTAGGCGCTGCCCCCCGGCCGCTGGTCGTCCAGGAACTGGGCGGTGGCCAGCGCGGACGTCCAGATGTTCTCCACCGGCACGTCCAGGCCCATCCGCCGGAGCCGGGCGTGCAGGTCACGCGCGGTGTAGATGGAGTTGTTGGTGAGCACCAGGAAGGGCCGCCCCGAGTCGCGCAGCTTCTTCAGGAAGGCGTCGGCACCGGGGATCGGGACCCCCTCGTGGATCAGGACGCCGTCCATGTCGGTGAGCCACGACTCGACGGGCTTGCGGTCTGCCATGCGTTTGCGTCTCCTGACGTGCGTACGGCCGAGAACGGGGGCGCCGGAACCACGGCGTACCGACGCCACCAGCCTAATCAGGTGGCCGGGATCTTGACCCGGTCAGGTCGCAGGTCAGTGGGGACGCGAGGCGGATCCGTCCTCAGCGGCGCCGCCGGGCGAGCAGGTAGGCCGCGCCGCCGACGACGAGGAGCGCGGTGACGGCCGCCAGCAGCCCGTGGGCGAGGCCGGTCCCGGTCCGCGCCAGCTCCCGGGCCCGCTCGCCGGCCTGCTGCGCGGCCTCGGTGAACGGCAGTGCGCCGGTACCCGGGTCGGCACCACCGCCCGTCGGCCGGGGTCGGGGAGCGGGGTCCGTGGAGCCGACCGGGGTCGCCGCCCCGGGAGTGGCGCTGTCGTCCGGACTCGCCGTACCGCCGGGACCGGTGCTGCTGTCCGGACCGGCGGTCGCGTCACCGTCTCCCGGCGTCGGAGTCCCGCCCCCTTCCTGTTCCTGCTCCTCGTCCTGCTGGCCGTTCCCCCCGCCGGTGACGGAGAAGCGGTAGTCGTTGGACTCCCCGACCCACTCGCCGTCCTCGCCCCGGCGCTGCACGACGGCGGCGTTCGCGGTGACCCGGTCGGGCAGGGCGTCGGAGGTGAGGGAGAGCCTGAGCTTGACGGTGACGGTCCTGCCGGGCGGCACGGTGAACCCGTCGAAGCCCGCCGCGTCCAGCACGCCGACCAGTTCCTGGGCGTCGGTGCTCTCGAAGCCGACGGGCAGGGTGCGGGTGCCGTCGTAGAACTCCAGCTTGGGCTGGGACGGCTTCAGGGCGCGCTTGTCGTCGACGAGCACGACGACCGGATGGAGGTCGCCGCAGGTCCGGGTGGTGGAGTTGGTGAGGTCGAGGTACCAGGTGCCGAATCCGCCACCCGCCTCGTAGGCGCTGGGACCACCGTGGATGCGGGTGGCCAGCGGGAAGGCACGGCCGCCGGGCGCCGCACACGTCGCGTCCGCCTGGGCAGCGGCCGACGGAACGGGCACGAGCACGGCGCCTGCGGCAAGACCCAGGGACAGGGACAGGCACGCACACAGTCGCATGAACACATGACCATCCCGGAAGGCCCCGGAAGTCCCGGCCCGCCACTCCGCAGCCCGCCCGAATCCTCCCCGCCTTTCACCCGGCTGCGGGCACCGGGCCGCGGAGCCGTGGGCATGCGGGCCGCCGCAGGACGACGCGGGTGGGCGCGGCGGCATCCCGCAGGCGCGGGCAGGCGGAACACCTCCGCCCCGCACCGGCACCCGACAAGCACGGGCAGCCGAGACACCCCCCGGACCGGGGACGACGCCGCGTACTCCACGGCGCCGCCCACCGCAACGTCCCCGAAACGCCCTAACCCGCCGCCCGCCCGAACACCGGGGCCAGCAACAACTGCGCGGCCCCCTCGGCGACGACCCGCTCCCCACCGACGACCCGCACCGGCACGCTCTCCCCGGCCGCCCCCTCCCGCCGGGCCCGAGCGGCCAGCACCTCCGCGACCCCCGCCACGAAGACCTCCGGCGCCCCCGCCACGGTCCGCCCCCCGAGCAGCACCAGATCGATGTCGAGCAGCCCGACCAGATTCCCCGCCCCCACCCCCAGCACCCGCGCCGCCTCACGCACCTCACCCCGCGTCACGGCCTCCAGGCACAGCACCTCGACACACCCCCGGTTCCCGCACTCGCACGCGGGCCCGTCGAGCTGGACGACCTGGTGCCCGAACTCCCCCGCCCCGGTCCGCGCCCCGCGGTGCACCTCTCCGCCGATCACCAACCCCGCGCCCAGGCCCGTGCCCAGATGCAGGTACGCGAACGACCGGCCCCCGCCCTCCGCACGGCCGGCCCCCGCACCACCGCACACCCCCACCGACAGCCCGAGTGCCGCCGCGTTCGTGTCCTTGTCCACCACGACCGGCACCCCCAACCGCTCCGCCAGCGCGTCCCGCAGCGGGAACCCGTCCCACTCCGGAAACCCGGTGACCCGGTGCAGCACCCCCCGCGCGTGGTCCAGCGGCCCGGGCAGCGCCACACCCACCCCGAGCAGCGAACCGGCACCGGCGAGCCCCCCGGAGGGTCCTCCGGGGCCCGCGCTGCCGTCGCGCCCTCCCAGCGCCTCCCCCACCAGCCCCGACACCTCGTTCGCGACCACCCCCAGCACGGCCCGCGACCCGCCTCCGAGGTCCAGCGCGGCGCGCCGTTCACCCACCACGGCCCCGTCGAGATCCACCAGCACCGCCCGCAGCTCGTCCCGGTCCAGGTGCGCCCCCACCGCGTGCCCGGCCTCCGGCACCAGCCGCAGCACGGTGCGCGGCTTGCCCCCGGTGGACGCCCGGCGCCCGGCCTCCGCCGCGAACCCCGCCTCCCGCAGCCGTGCGGTGATCTTGCTGACGGCCTGCGGGGTCAGCCCGGTCCGCTCGGCCAGTTCCAGCCGGCTGATCCCCGCCGCCCCGGCACCGCGCAGCAGATCCAGCACCAGTGCGGTGTTGTGGGACCGCACGGCGAACAGATTCGCCCCGACCGGCCCGCTCTTCGTCCTGCTCACCCTGTTCACACCGCCCATCCCCCCATTGTCCCCACCGCTTGCACTTTGGCAACAGCGTTGCGAAAGTAGGAGGCATGACTGGTACCCCCCTCCGCGTCGGCCTGATCGGCTACGGCCTCGCCGGCTCCGTCTTCCACGCCCCGCTCATCGCGGCCACCGGGGGCCTCACCCTGGACACGGTGGTCACCTCGAACCCCGAGCGGCAGGAGCAGGTCCGCGCCGGGTTCCCCGACGTCCGTGTCGCCGGCACCCCCGAGGAGCTGTTCGGCCGGGCCGGCGGGCTGGACCTGGTCGTCATCGCCTCCCCGAACAGGACGCACGTCCCGCTCGCCACCGCCGCCCTGGAGGCGGGTCTCCCGGTGGTCGTGGACAAGCCGGTCGCGGGCACGGCGGCCGAGGCGCGGGAGCTGGCCGCGCTCGCCGAGGAGCGCGGCCTGCTGCTCTCCGTGTTCCAGAACCGCCGCTGGGACAACGACTTCCTGACCCTGCGGGCCCTGCTGGAGAAGGGGGAACTGGGCGACGTCCGGCGCTTCGAGTCCCGCTTCGAGCGGTGGCGCCCGCGCCCGAAGGGCGGCTGGCGCGAGTCCGGCGACCCGGCGGAGATCGGCGGCCTGCTCTACGACCTCGGCAGCCATGTCGTCGACCAGGCCCTGGTCCTCTTCGGACCGGTCACCGAGGTGTACGCCGAGACGGACATCCGCCGCCCGGGCGCGGAGACCGACGACGACACCTTCATCGCGCTCACCCACGCAAGCGGAGTCCGCTCCCACCTGCACGTCTCCGCGACCACGGCCCAACTCGGCCCGCGCTTTCGGGTCCTGGGCTCACAGGCCGGCTTCGTCAAGTACGGACTGGACCCGCAGGAGGCGGCCCTGCGCGCGAACCGGCGCCCCGGCACGAGCGCCGACTGGGGCACGGAGCCCGAGTCCCTCTGGGGCCGGCTCGGCGCCGGGGAGTCCCCGGTGACCGGCGGGGGCCGCCCCGTACCGACCCTCCCCGGCGACTACCCCGCCTACTACGCGGCCGTGGCGGCGGCCCTGACCTGCGCCGGCCCCAACCCGGTGCCCGCCCTGGAGGCGGCCGCCGCCCTCGACGTACTGGAGGCGGCCCACCAATCCGCCCGCGACAAGGTGACGGTGACCCTCTGATGCACCACCCCAGGATCACCCCGAAGTTCGCCCCCGAGATCACCCCGAGCGTGGAGGAGCTGGAGGCGCAGGAACGCCGCCTGGTCTTCCGGCAGTTCACCTACGACGACGCGTGGGCGCTCGGCTCGCTCCTGGTCGAACTGGCCCGGGAGCGCCAGGCCCCGGTCGCCATCGACATCCACCGCGCCGGCCAGCAGCTCTTCCACGCGGCCCTGCCCGGCTCCACACCGGACAACGACGCCTGGATCCTGCGCAAGCGCCGGGTGGTGGAGCGCTACGGCGCCTCGTCCTACCTGGTCGGTGCCCGCTTCCGGGCCAAGGGCACGACGTTCGAGGAGTCCTCGCGCCTGGACGTCGACACCTACGCGGCGCACGGCGGCGCCTTCCCGGTCCGCGTCGAGAACGTGGGCGTCGTCGGCACGGTGACGGTGTCCGGGCTGCCCCAGCTCCAGGATCACCGCTTCGTCGTGGAGGCGCTGGAGCGGTTCCTCGGCCAGTAGGGGGCGGTGCGAAGGACCCGCGCAGGACCTTCGCGACCTCCCCGGGCCCGCCGGCGGGACCACCGTGCGGCCCCCTCCGGTTGGGACGGACGTGCCCGGTGATCACGGCACGCCGGCCGTCCGGAGGGAAGTGACCCGACGAGCGAGTCGCCGAACGGCGGGAGCACCGCCAAGGAGACCGTCCACCGGTACGGCGTCTGGAGCGTGGGCCTGCGCTCGGAGGACCCGTCCCTGCGCGGCGAGATCGCCGAGGCAGCCGCGGAACTGGAACAACTCGGCTACGGGGCGGCCTGGCTCGGCGGCAGCAGCGCGCCCCGGCACGCACTCCCGCTCCTGGGGGCAGGCCATCGACGGCGGCGACCGAAGCGCCCTCCCCCGCGAGGCATGGCGGCGCCTCTCCGCCCTACTTCGCCAACGGCAGCGCCCTTGAGAAGGGGCACGGGGAACTGCGCGACCAGCCGCACCCCACCCACACCCGAACCCCAACCTCACCAGCTCCAGCTCCAGCTCCAGCTCCAGCTCCAGCGGAGCGCCTACGCGTCCTTCAGCTCCTGCCGCTGCCGCCCCAGCCCCTCGACCTCCAGCTCCACCACGTCCCCGGCCCGCAGGAACGGCTTCGGGTCGGGCTGCCCCAGCGCAACCCCCGCCGGGGTGCCGGTGTTGATGACGTCCCCGGGGTACAGCGTCATGAACCGGCTCACGTAGCGCACCACCTCCCCCACCGGGAAGATCTGCTCGGCCGTGGTCCCGTCCTGCTTCAGCTCGCCGTTGACCCACAGCCGCAGCCCGAGCGCCTGCGGATCCGCGACCTCGTCCGCCGTCACCAGCCAGGGACCGAGCGGGTTGAACGTCTCGCAGTTCTTCCCCTTGTCCCAGGTACCGCCCCGCTCGATCTGGAACTCCCGCTCGGACACGTCGTGCGCCACCGCGTAGCCGGCGACATGCGCCAGCCCCTCCTCGGCCGACTCCAGACAGCGGGCGGTACGCCCGACGACGACGGCCAGCTCCACCTCCCAGTCGGTCTTGCCGGACCCGCGCGGCACCAGCACGGTGTCGTTCGGCCCGACGACCGTGTCCGGGGCCTTGAGGAAGATCACGGGCTCGGCGGGCGGTTCCGCTCCGGTCTCCCGGGCGTGGTCGTGGTAGTTCAGCCCGATGCACACGATCTTGCCGATCCGGCCGAGGGGAGGCCCGATCCGCAGTCCCGCCGCGTCCAGCGCCGGAAGCTCACCGGCCTCGGCCGCCGCCCGGACACGGCCGAGCGCGCCGTCGTCGGCGAGCAGCGTGCCGTCGATGTCGTCCACGATCCCCGACAGGTCGCGCAGGGTTCCCTGGGGGTCGAGCAGCGCCGGGCGCTCCGCTCCGGCAGTACCGACTCGCAGCAGCTTCATGGTCACCATCTCCCTCGATAGCGGGCGCCCGGCGGATGGGTGCAGCCATCGCGGGACTGGTCGATCCTCCAAGTCCCCTGTCCAGTCCACAAGACCCTGTTCATGTACTGGACCGTAACCCGGCCCTCACCGCACCGCGCCTCACCGGTGCAGCGCGCACTGTTCCCATGCGCTCCAGGTCGCGCTGGTGACGACGTACAGCGCGGCGGCGAGCGGCATGACCGCGACGGTGACCAGCGTGAAGAAGGACAGGAACGGCGCCACCTTGCCGACCGCGGCGAGGCCCGGCACCTGCCCGCCGTCCCCGGCGGCCGCCGTGACCGGGTTCTCCGCCGCCGCCGACCTGGCGCGCCGGTGGTTGAAGGCGGCGACGGCCGCGACGAGGACGAAGAGCGCGACGTAGACGAGCCCGGCCGGTCCGAACACCCCGCCGCCGGCGAGGGCGTCGGCCCACCGTCCGCCGAGGGGTGCGGCGAGCAGCGAATGCGTCAGCAGTTCGTTGGCCGTACCGCCGATCGAGGCGTCGGAGAACAGGTGGTAGAGGAGGAAGAAGGCGGGCAACTGGAGCAGGCCGGGCAGGAGACCGGAGAGCGGCGCGACGTTCTCCCGCGCGTGCAGCTCCATGACCGCCTTCTGCAGGCGCTGGGGGTCCTCGGCGTGCTTCTCGCGCAGTTCCGCGATGCGCGGCCGGAGTTCCGCGCGGGCGCGCCGGCCACGGGCGGCCGCCCGGGACAGGGGATGCAGCAGCAGCCGGACCAGTGCGGTGAACAGGACGATCGCCGCGGCCGTGGCGGAGGTGTGGAACAGCGGCTGGAGCAGCTCGGCGAGCTGCTCCACGAGGTGGGCGAAGACGGACATGGGCGGACCCTTCGGGACGGGGCGTCGGTGCCGGTGCGGCCTTTGGTGGGCAGGGCGGCATGACGACCCGCGCGAGGGCGCCGGCACGGACCGGCGGTCCCGTCGGTGAAGGTGGAGGGGTGCCCTACGCGCGGATCGTCGCGAGGGCGCGTCCGGGCGCCCGGGGCCTGCGGCGTCCCCGGGCATCGGGGTCGCGCTGGGGCAGGAAGGCCGTACGGCGGGCCCGGTCGCGTATCGCCGTACGGACCCGATGCGGCGGCACGGCGGGCGCGCGGCGGCCGGCGAGCAGCCAGCAGGCGGCCGACACGGCACCGGCGGCGGCCGTCGCGGCGAGGGCGACGGCGGCGGACGGGCCGGCGGTGCCGAGGAGCGCGGCCTGGATCAGGAACAGATGCGCCAGGACCAGCAGGAGGGCGACGGGCACGGGACGCGCGACGCGGCTGATCACGGTCCCTCCCTGTCTCCCGGCGGGACCGGTTCCCGGCCCCCTCACCGGTACAACGCCCGTACCGCCCGCTCTGGTTCCCGGTCCCGGAGCCGGCCGGGGAGGTGCGGACCTGCGGGGCGGGGGGCACCGGGAATAGCCTGGGAGGAGAGCGGCGCGGGGACCGGACGTGCCCTCCCGACGCATTCCACCTGGGGGGTAGAACCGCGGGGGACGTGACGAGGGAGGCGGAAGCCATGCCCTGGAATCTGACCGGCACGTACCTGGAGAGCTGCAACTGCGACGTGGTGTGTCCGTGCACCACCTCGGGCCTCACCGCACCGGCCGACCACGACCGCTGCCAGGTGACCTTCGCGTTCCACGTGGACAGCGGGAACGTGGACGGGGTGGACGTCTCCGACCGCAGCGTCGCCGTCTTCATCGACGCGCCCCGGGTGATGGCGGACGGCGGCTGGCAGGTGGCGCTGTACCTCGACGCCTCCGCCGACGACGGTCAGGCGGAGGCGCTGGGCCAGGTCTTCTCCGGTCGGGCCGGCGGGCCGATGGCGGCGCTCGCCCCGCTCATCGGCGAGGTCCTCGGAGTGGAACGCGTCCCCATCGACTACAGCGACGACGGCCGCCGCCACGCCGCGCGGGTGGGCGACGCCATCGACATCGAGATCGAGGACCAGGTCGCGCCGCAGTTCGGCGAGGACGGTCCGGTCATGGGTCTGACCGGCATGTTCCACCCGGTGAACAGCACGCTGACCATCGCCCGCTCCGCCCGGGCCACGGGCAACGGCGTGTACGGCCGCTCCTGGGACTTCTCCGGCGGCAACGGGCACTCGGCGCCCTTCACGTGGTCGTCGTGACCGGCCGGTCGGTCACCGTCCGCGGCCCGGCGGCGGCCCCCACCGGACTGCTGCTGGTCGCGGCGGCCGCCGCCTGGGTCTGGATGGCAACGCGCTGGGGCGGCATGCGGGCGACACCGGGGACCATGGGACTGGGCCTGCCCGCCTTCCTGGCCGTGTGGACGCTGATGATGTCGGCCATGATGCTGCCCGCGACGGCGCCCGTCGCCGGGCTGTACACCCGCACCATCACCGTTCACCGGGCGCCGCGCATGGTCGTCTTCACGGTCGCCTACCTGCTTGTCTGGGCCGCGGCCGGGCTGCCGGCCTACGCCCTGGCCGCCGCCCTGGGCCGGGTGACGAGCCTGTCCGCCATGGCGGGGACGGCGGTGGCCGCGGCCCTCTTCACGGTGAACGGCGTCTACCAGCTCACGCCCCTCAAGGACCGCTGTCTGGCGAAGTGCCGCTCACCGATCGGGATGATCATGCGCTACGCCTCGTACCCGGCTCCCTCGCGCGATCTGCGTGCCGGACTCCACCACGGGGCCTTCTGCCTGGGGTGCTGCTGGTCGCTGATGGTGGTGCTGGCGGCCTTCGGTGTGATGAACCTGTGGGCCATGGTGGTCCTGGCCGCCGTGATCTTCGTCGAGAAGCTGGCCCCGGCCGGCCACCTGGTGGCCCGCGCCGTGGGCGTCGTCTCGCTCGCACTGGCCGTCGCCGTCTTCTGGGTTCCGGCGCTGGCCCCGGCCCTGACCGGTGGCGGCATGACCGGAATGTGAGGACCCGGGCGGTGCCCGGTGCGGGACCACGTACTCCACCTGTGTCACCGGTCGGCAGTACGGTGTCACCCATGCGCCCCGACTCGCCTGCCGAGAACGTCGACCACACCGCCGAAGCGGCACGCCTGGAGCGGACCGCCGGCCTGTACCCCGAGGACGCCGAGGTCCTGCTCCTGCGTGCCGCGGCCCATCTGGAACTGTCCGGCGACCGCCCCGCCGCGACGACGCTCTACGACCGTCTGCTGTCCTCCGGCGACACCCTGGAGGACCCCCACCTCGTCCGCGCCCTGAAGGCCTCGAACCTGTGGGAGTACGGCCACGAGGCGGAGGCCAGGGCGATCATCGACGGCATCCGCGCGTCGGCGCCCCGCCGGCCGGCACCCTGGGTGATCGTCGCCGAGTCCCTGGAGTCGCACGACGAGCTGGAGGCGGCGGAACAGACCCTCACGCAGGCGGCGGCCCTCCTGCTGCCGGACGGCACGGAGCCCCCGTACGGCACGCACCCCCTCCTGTACGGCCGCCACCGCGTCCGCCGCATGCTGGGCCTGCCCCACGACGACTGGGACACCCTCGCGGACGGCCTCCACGCCTCCGCGGTCTCCCTGGACGAACTCCACGACCCGAAGCGGGTCTGGTCCCTGGGCTCGGACAACCCGGCGGAGCTGGCCGCGGAGATCTCCCGCCTCAACGCCGAACTGGGCGCCTACCGGGAAGCCCTCTCCCGCCCGTTCCCGGTGGCGGTCCTGCACTGGCCGGCCCCCGAGCTGACGGAACTGCTGGCGGCCTACGCCGGCCTGGAGGCGGAGTACCCCTCCCACGACGCCCACCTGGCGACGATAGAGGCCTCCCTCCGTGAACTGGCGTCCTCGGGCACGCCCAACCTGGGCATCGTCACCGGCACGGTCCCGTCCTACGAGGCCTTCGCGGCCTCCGAGGGCTCCAGCCCGTCCGACACGACCCTCCTGCCCCAGTACGCGACGACCCTCGCGGCGCGCGGCCGCGCCGTGGCCTGGCCCCCGCAGCGCACGGCGCACTGCTGGTGCGGTTCGGGCCACGCGTACGGCGACTGCCACGGAGCGCCGGAGCCCGCGGCGGCCGTCTAGGGCCTGCTGCTGCCGGGAAGGTCCGCCGGAAAGCCCGCGGCGTCCGGTGCGGTGCGTCGCAAGGCGGAGCTCCGCCCGCGTCCAGGACGTACTCGGGCCGGGCATACGCGGGCCGGGCATACTCGGGGCACGACGCGGCGAGGCGCCGTGCCGGACGCCGCGAACCGGTGAACCCCTCCCGGACCACGGCACGGCAGTGAGCCCGGCGAACGAGACGGAGGGTGGTGGCGCGGCCGTGTCCCAGCCCTGGCTGACCTGCTCCCTCCTCTTCGCCGCCTTCTGGACGTTCGTCGGCGCCCACGGCACCCGCGCCGCCCTGCGCGCCCGCCGGTCCCTGGGCCGGCTCGGTGTGCGGGGCGTCCGGACGCGGGGCGAGGTGGCCAACTCCGCCCGCCGAGTGGGCACGTCCTACCATCCACCCCAGATCCGCTACCAGGCCCCGCCCCCGGGCCACCCCACGGCCCCCGCCACCCATACCTACCGCCAGGTCCCCCTGAACACCGACTCCCCCAACGCCCTGTACCGCGGCACGCCGGTCATCCTGCGCTACGACCCGCAGGACCCGCGGCGGGCGGTGGTGGTGCGCACGGCGAAGGCGTACTCGCCCACCGCGAACCTGGTGTGGTGCGTGTGCTGCGTGGCGTTCGGGGTCGGCGTAGCGGCCTTCTCCCTCATGTAACCGGGGACTTCTGTCAGTGCCCCCTGCTACAACAGATGCACGTTGAACATGCTCTAGGGGGGGTCAAGGTGGCGGAGCCGGGGGGACCTGTGAAGCCGGTCGCCGGCGTGTACGAGCGGCTGATCACCGACGACGTGAGCGAGGCGCTGGGGCGGCTCGCGGCCACGGGGTGGACGGCCGTCGACGCGGAGGTCAGCGCGGAGTCGGCGCCCCATGTGCTTGCCCGTCACATCGGAGAGGTGGTCGCTCACAAGCTCCATCAGCTCCCGCCCGCCCAGCGGGTCCGGTTCGCCAACGAGATCCTCACGTCCCTGGATACCGCCGCTCCTGAGCACGGCGAACCCGAGCCGGTCCGCACGGTGGCAGAAGGCCCACGGCAGTTGCTGGCCCTGGCGAAGCAGGAGGCACCCGGGGCGTACGCGATCCGGCCGCTCACCCCGCTGTCCGAGACATCGCTGCTCACGAACTCGCCGGAGGACCTCAGTCTGGGCTCCGAGCTGCGGGCCGAACTGGCCACCGCCGACCGTATCGATCTGCTCTGCGCCTTCGTGAAGTGGTACGGCATCCGGGTACTCGAGGACGCCCTGCGTGCCGCCAAGGAGCGAGGCGTACCGATCCGGGTCATCACCACCACGTACATGGGCGCCACCGACCGCCACGCGCTCGACCGCCTGGTGCGCGACTTCGGTGCCACGGTCAAGGTGAACTACGAGATCCGCTCCACCCGCCTGCACGCCAAGGCATGGCTGTTTCGACGCAGCACGGGATTCGACACGGCGTACGTCGGCAGTTCAAACCTCTCCAGGGCCGCACTGCTCGATGGCCTGGAGTGGAACGTACGCCTGTCCTCGATCGCGACACCCGCGGTGCTGGACAAGTTCGAGGCGACCTTCGACGCGTACTGGAACGACACGGCCTTCGAGACGTACGACCCCGATCTGCACGGTGAGCGCCTCGACGGAGCACTGGCCCAGGCAGGCGGCGGAGCACCCGCCACCGAGCTGAAGATCAACCTTTCGGGCCTGGAGGTACGGCCCTTCCCCCATCAGCGGGACATGCTGGAGCGGCTCAGCGTCGAACGGGAGATCCGAGGGCGGCACCGGAACCTGCTGGTCGCGGCAACCGGCACCGGCAAGACCGTGATGGCAGCCCTGGACTACCGGGGCCTTTGCGGACCGGCGAAGAGCGGTCGGCCGAGACTGCTGTTCGTGGCCCACCGCAAGGAGATCCTTCGGCAGTCGCTGCGCACCTACCGGGAGGTTCTGGACGACGCCTCGTTCGGCGAACTGCTGCACGCCGGCACGGAACCCCGGGCCTGGGAGCACGTGTTCGCGAGCGTTCAGTCACTCAACGTCTCGAGGCTTGAGCGACTGGCACCCGAGCACTTCGACATCATCGTCATCGACGAGTTCCACCACGCCACGGCCACCACGTACCGGCGGGTGATCGACCACTTCACCCCGCGGGAACTGCTGGGACTCACCGCGACGCCCGAGCGGATGGACGGCCGGAACGTCCAGGACGAGTTCTTCGACGGCCGGATCGCCGCCGAAATGCGGCTGTGGGAGGCGCTGGAGAACGACCTGCTCTGCCCCTTCCACTACTTCGGCATTCCGGACGGTACGGATCTGACGAACCTTGGCTGGCAGAAGGGCGCGTACGCCGACCAGGAACTCGGCAACCTCTACACGGGCGACCACGCCCGCGCCCGGATCGTGGTGAGGCAGATCCGGGACAAGGTCTCCGACCCCGGCGCCATGAGGGCGCTGGGTTTCTGCGTCACCAAGGCGCACGCCCACTTCATGGCCGGCTTCTTCCGCCAGGCCGGTTTCCAGGCGATGGCGCTCGACAGCGACTCCCCCGCCGAAGTGCGCGCCCGGGCCCTCGCCGAACTACGCGAGGGCAGGCTTCAGGTGATCTTCTCGGTCGACCTGTTCAACGAGGGGCTGGACATCCCCGACGTGGACACCCTGCTCCTGCTCCGCCCCACCAACAGCGCGACCGTCTTCCTCCAGCAGTTGGGGCGCGGGCTCAGGCGCACCGACAGCAAGCCCGTACTCACCGTCCTCGACTTCATCGGGCAGCACCGGACCGAGTTCCGCTTCGAGGAGCAGTTCCGGGCTCTGACCAACCTCTCGCGGAACCGGCTCGTCGATCACATCGAGCACGACTTCCCGCAACTGCCTTCCGGCTGCCAGATCATCCTGGAGGGCAAGTCCAAGGACCTCGTCCTGGACAACATTCGTACCCAGCTCGGCGCCACCGTGAAGACCCTGGTGAACGAGGTCAGGGCGTACCGCACCCCTCGCCTCGCCGACTATCTTCGTGAAAGCCGCCGGGAGATCAAGGAGCTCTACAAGAGCGAGAACTCCTGGACCGCCGTCCTTCGGCGAGCCGGCCTGATCGACGGGACGGCGGAACCCGGAGAGGCGGCGCTACTCAAGCGGGTCCACGCGTTTCTTCACGTCGACGACCCGGAGCGCGCCGGAGCCTATCTCCGACTCCTCGAAGACGACGCCCCGCCGTACGAGGAACTGCCTCCGACCGACCAGTCGTACGCCCGCATGCTGTTCTTCAACCTGTGGGACGACGCGGGCGGGTTCGCCAGCTTCCAGGAGGGCCTTGCGTCGCTGCGCTCCCAGCGGGCCTTCCGCGATGAGCTGCGGCAGGTGCTGTCGCACGTCATGGAGCAAATGGACCACCTCCCGATCCCGCTGTCCGGCAGTCTCAGCCGCGTTCCGCTGAGGGTCCACAGCGCGTACAACCGTTCCGAGATCCTCGCCGCCCTCGGGGTGGCCCGCTTCGGCGGGCAGATGCCGCGGTCCTTCGCCCAGGGCGTGCAGTGGGTCGCGGAGCTGAGGACGGACACCCTGCTCATCACGCTGGAGAAGAACGAGAAGGACTTCTCACCCACCGTCCGTTACAAGGACTATGCGTTGAGCCCGGCGCTCTTCCACTGGGAATCCCAGAACTCCACGGCGGAGAACTCGCGTACCGGCCTGCGGTACCGGCAGCACGAACAGCGCGGAAGCCACGTCCTTCTGTTCGTGCGCCGCTACAAGAACACCGACATAGGCAAGTCCCAGCCGTGGATGCTCCTCGGCCCGGCCACCTACGAGAGCCACACCGGCAGCAAGCCGATGGCGATCACGTGGCGCCTGGAGCACGACCTTCCGGCGGACGTCTGGACCTATTCGGCAGTCGCCACCGGATAGGACCCGGAGCCGCCTGGCCGGCAGGGGGGCGACGACGAACCGGCGGACCCGCCTGCTGTGGGCCTGGTCTTGTGGGAGGCATGGAGACCCGGCAGGACGCGCCGTGCCTGCCCCACCGGGACGCCGGGTCTCGGGGCCTCAGTCCTCGGTGTTCCGTTTCGCGTGCTTCGGAGAGTTCTTTCCCTTGTCCGTGGTGTCCGCCGTGGTACCGGGCGCTTGCCCGGCTTTGCCGCGGTGGTGGGCGGAGGCGCCGTGGGGGTCGGCGCCGTCGTTGCCGGACCTGTGGGACCTCGGGGTCACCCGGTCGGGCGACGGCAGGCTCCTGGAGACGGCCTGGGTGTGAGGGTCGGAGGCCGTGGACGGCGGGGTGTGCGGGCCGGCGCTCCTCACGTCCGGCCGGTCGCCGGCCGGCGAGGCGGTGCCGGCCTTGTCGCGGGGGGTGGTCGCCTTGCCGGACGAGTGGCGGTCCGGTGTCGTCGAGGTGGAGGCGGTGTCGGCACGGTCGTCGCCGGCTCCGCTGGTGCCCGGTGCGAGTGCGAGGGTCGCGCCCACGGCCACGGAGAGGGCGGCGAGGGCGGTGCCCACCGCGAGGCGGCGGCCGTGCGGCGGGCGGTCCGCGTGGGCATGCCCTCGGACCGCCGCCGGAGCGACGGAGCGGCCGGGCCGGATCACCGCCGTCCTCGGTCCCTGCGTACGGGTGGGGTGGTTCGCCGCCGGACCCCGGGGCACGGCGGGCTCGTTCACGGCCGCGGGGGCCGCGGCGCCGGGTGCGTTCAGGGTGGCCAGGGTCAGCGCACACTGTTCGGCGTCGGGACGTGCCGCGGGGTCCTTCGCGGTCATGGTGTGCAGCAGGGTCGCCAGGTCCGGGGAGACCCAGGTGGGGATCTCGGGCGCGCGCAGCAGGCGGGCGACCGCGGCCTCCAGGGGGGTGCCCGGGTATTCCAGGCCCCCTTTCAGGCACTCCAGCAGGACGAGGCCGAGCGCGTAGACGTCGGTGGGCGGTCCGACGTACCCGCCCTCGACCTGCTCGGGCGCCAGATACGCGGCGGTGCCGGTCAGCACGTCGGGTGCGGTCTGACGGGTGGCGTCGGCAAGGCGCGCGATGCCGAAGTCGGCCAGATGGGGGTCGCCGGCCGGGTCCAGCAGGACGTTCGACGGTTTGACGTCGCGGTGCACTATCTCGGCCCGGTGCACGTGGGCGAGTGCCCGTGCGAGGGCGGCGCCCAGGGTCGCCACGCGACGCTCGGGCAGGGGGCCGCCGTCCAGGAGGCTGTGCAGCGTGGGGCCCTCGACCAGTTCCATGACCAGGTAGGTGCGGTCGTCCTCGCGGCCGGAGTCGTAGACCGTGATGAGGCCGGGGTGCTGGAGGCCGGCGAGGAGGACGGCCTCCGCGGTGAGGCGGTCCTCGGTCTGCGGGCCCGGGCCGGGCCGGAACATCTTGACGGCGACGGGCCGGCCGAGGCGCGTGTCGACGCCCTCGTAGACGTGGGCCATGCCTCCGGATCCGATTCTCGCGCCCAGTCGGTAGCGTCCGGCCAGAAGGTGCGCGGGCCGCGGTTCCGCTGTGACCGGCGCGGGGGGCGGCGGGGCTGCTGATCGGCTGGCCTTCATCTGGGTCTCCGTTGCTGTCGCCTCGTGCCGGACGCGGCCGTGGGCCGTGCTCCGATGCGGGTACCCGAGCCCGTGTCAGGTAGGCGGACGAACTCGCGGTGGATCGACGAGCGTGGGGGCCCCGGCCGGGTGACGCGCCGTGCCGGTGCCCCGGGTCCGTCGCTCGGCCGGGGTGCGCGGTGCGCCCCCTGGCGGGGCCTCGGGGCTGCCGCCCGCTGCTACCCGCGCCGGGCCGCCATCGCGGCCCCGACCAGCCATCCGGCCCCTGCGGGGAGGCGCCGATCGCGTGTCCGTCCCGCGCATCGGCTTTCCCCGGTTGCGCGAGGTGAGGAGGTCGGGCTGGTTCGCCCGTGCCTGGTCGCGCACGAGCGCCGAGAACAACGACACCGACGGACACGGCGACGCGCGGTACGGCCGGCCGTGCACGGCATCGGCAACGATGCCCGGCCGGTCGGCGGAGTGGGGGTACGGGCATGGTGACGCCGACGGGTCGGTTGCGTCTGCTGCCTTGGTCCGGGCCGGAGGGCAAGCCGTGCCATCCCGCCGCTGAGGGAACGGGACACCTCTCCCGGCTCGCGGACACCATGGAGTCCGCCCAGATCGGTCCGGCCGGTCGGCTCCTCAGGAAAGCACGACGTGCTCTGGACGGGCGTCAGTGGACGCTAGGTGAACTGCGCCTGCTTGCCATCCACTTGCCCGAGGCGCCGGCCCATGTGCACCGGATCGCGGTGAGCCGGGGCGAGCGCCTGCCCTCGCCGGCGTACGCAGACCTCGACACCCTCGGCGACGAGGACGACGAGGACGACGATCTGGACGCCTCGCGGATGCCCCGGCGCGCCTGACCTGTCCCCCGCCGTAGGCGTTTGCGTCTCCCCGTGTCGACGACGCCGCGCCGGACGTCCAGGCTGCGCGGGCGGCAAGCGTCCCGAGGCCGTCCAGGCCGCGGTGGGCGGCGGGCCTCCGAAGGCCTCCAGGCCGCGTGGGCGACGGGCGGCCGGCGGGCACGGGGCGCGACCCCGAGTGGCCCGGGCCCGGACGATCACCCGAGTCCCGGCACCTCCGGGCGCGGGCCCCGGTGCGCGGGCCCCGGTGCGCGGGTCGTGCCCCGCCGGGCGGCGTGGGAGCGGGCGGCCTCCGGCGGTGGCCATGCCGTGGAACGGGCGGAGGCCGGCCGGTGGCGGGCCGGAGTCCTATGCCGTCGCCGCCAGGTCCGCGCGGCCGAACAGCAGGGCGTAGCCGGGAGGGAGCTGCGCCAGGACGCGGGTCGTCAGGGACTCGCCGGCGATGTCCGCCACGACACCCAGGACCGAGCTGACGTCCCAGCGGGCCGTGGCCGGGGTGGCGTCGCCGAGGTGGTCCGCCACGGACTCGACGAAATCGCGTGCGGACAGCGGGGTGTTCGCGGGGATCCGGGAGGCGACCAGGGTGCCCGCCTCCCGGGGCAGGGCCTGGGCGAGGGCGACTCGTTCCTCACCGGTCACATGGCCGCCGAGGGCGGTGAGGACGGTACGGGTGACGCGCTCGGCCTCGGCCGCCGTCGAGTAGCGACCGGCCTCGCGCACCGCCTCGGTGAGCGCCTCCCAGCGCGCGGCGTCGGTGTCGGCCCCGGGGGTGAGGGGGCGCGGCGACGGGGCCCCGGTGGGGGCGGGAGCGGGGATGGTCGTTCTCGGCTGCGGGGTCGTCACGGTCATCGTGGGATGGCTCCTCTTCCAGGACGCTTCGGGACACCGGAAGCCCGGTACCCCGTAAGGCGACGCGCATGAGCGGGAATTCGGCCAAAGCGCGGCATGTGGTGGCATGCGGCCCGTGGGGCGGTATCCGCCCCGGTGGGGAGGCGGACCACCGCGCCCCGGGCCCCGGCGGGGGCCACGGGGCGCGGAGCCCGCCACCGGTGGGTGGTCGGGCCGGGGGCGGTCAGCGGGTGATCTGCTTGCGGCCGTCGTCGCCGCCGCTGATCCGGATGCGGCGCGGCTTGGCCTGTTCGGCCACCGGGATGCGCAGGGTCAGGACGCCGGCCTCGTACGAGGCGTCGATGCGCTCGGTGTCGAGCGTGTCGCCGAGGAAGAGCTGACGGGTGGAGACGCCCGTGGGGCGCTCGGCGACGATCATCTCGGCACCCTCGGGTGCGGGGGTGCGGCGTTCGGCGCGGACGCTGAGGACGTTGCGCTCGACGTCCAGCTCGATCGTCTCGGGGTCGATCCCCGGAAGGTCGAAGTGGACCAGGAACTCGTCACCGGAGCGGTAGGCGTCCATCGGCATGGCCGACGGGCGGCCGGCGGTGGTGTTCGCGGTGCCGAAGACCTGCTGCGCGAGTCGGTCGAAGTCACGGAACGGGTCCGTACGCATGAGCATCACTGCTCACTCCTCTCCTCGGGTGCTGGGTGCGATGCCCTTCGCTATTTATATAGCTCGCGGCCGGAAAGTTGACAAGCCCAGACTCAGCTTGTTGGAGTCCAGGAGGCGCTCGATAGTCTCGGGCCAGCCACAGGAGGCAGCCGTCGCGGACCGGTCCGCGACGACGTGCATGACGGACACGACGTACGTGGAGGCAGCTCATGGCCAGGATTCCCAGCGCGGTGGTCGCGGCGACCGGGCTCGTCGGCGGGTACGGCGTCGCCCGCTGGACCGGTGAGCGGCGGCTCGGCGGGGTCGTCCTGGCCGCCGCGGGCGCCGCCGCCGCGCAGCGGTGGCGCAGGCAGGCGGGCGGGAAGGCAGCGGGCGCGCTGACCGCCGGGTACGTCGCCGCGTTCGCCGGGTCGCACCCGCTGGCCAGGAGGATCGGCGCCTGGCCGTCCGTCCTCGGCGTCGCGGGCGCCGTCGCACTGGCCTCCTGGGCCGTCGCCGACCGGCGCGGCTGAACCGGCGGCCGGCGCCGCGGACGTCACCGGGGCTCCCGGCTCCGAAGGCGGGGCCGGCCGGGGGGAACACCGCGGCCGGCCCGCGCACCGGCGTGCTCGACCCGCTGCGGGCGGCCGTCCCGGCGCCGGTGGCCGTGCGAACCGGCGCCAGGGGCGGTTGCGGGCGGCCGGAACCCGTCCCGGGCCCGCCGGGGCCGGCCCCCGGCCAGCCGTTCCGCCGTCCCGGCGCCGCCCGTTACAGCTCCGCCTGGCCCGCGCCCTTGAGCGCGCCCAGGTCGAAGACGCCGCCCATCCTGGCGAAGCCCAGGTCACTGGGGTGCAGATGGTCGCCGGAGTCGTACTGGGGGCGCAGCCGGCGCGCGTCGTACGGGTCCCGCAGGGCCTGGTCGAAGTCGACGACCGAGTCGTAGACCCGGCCGGACCGGATCTCCGCGTTGACCTGCCGGCGCACCTCCTCGCGGGCCGGCGTCCAGCCGCGGTGGCCGCGGAACGGCATCAGGGTCGCGCCCACCACCCTCAGCCCGCGGGCGTGCGCCTGGCGCACCAGGGTGCGCAGGCCCTCGGTGATCCGGTCCGGGTCGGCGAGGGCCGGGTTGCGGAGGATGTCGTTGATGCCGAGGTCGATGACGACGACCTTCACATTGGTCCGGGACAGCGCGTCCCGGCCGAAGCGGCCGAGGCCGCTCTGGTTCTCCGCCGGGCGGCCCAGGCCGTCCGCGAGGACCTGGTTGCCGCTGATGCCCTCGTTGACGATGCCGTAGCGCGGCAGGGCGTCACCGCCCGCCACCGCCGTGTGGAGCCGGCCCGCGAGGACGTCGGTCCAGCGGCGGTTGGCGCCGACCGTGGACGTGATGCCGTCGGTTATCGAGTCGCCGAAGACGACCACCGTGCCCGTCGCCTCGTTGCTCAGCACGTCAAGGGCCGTCAGATAGCGCCAGTACGGCGTCTGTTCGGTGTACGCGGCGCCCGTCGCGTCCTCCGTGCGGTCGCCCCGGGCGACGTACGACATCTGCTGCGCGTGCGGGTGGTAGGTGACCGGGCCCGACTGGGTCGGCGCGTACGTGGTGACCAGCACGTCCGAGTCGCGCGGGACGATGACGCGGACGGCGTCGCTGAGCACCTGGCCGCCGGCCGGGACGACCACGCCGGGCGCGCCGTTGAACGTCAGCCGGCGCATCGTCGCCGCGTCGGCCTCGGCCGTGTCGTGACCCGACGCCACGGCCAGGGAGGCGTGCGTGATGGTCAGCGGGGACTGCCCGTAGAGGTTGGACAGCGTGATGCGGGCACTCGTACCCGCGGTGCTCGCGTGGACGACGTTGCGCACCGAGCGGCCGGCGAGACCGGTGGTCTCGGTGCCCGGCTCGCCGCCCACGGGCGCCGTGGACCAGGCGCCGACCCAGGTGCCGGTCGACGCGGGAGCGACGGAGGAGCCATGGCGTGGACGGCCGTCGGTGACAGTGCTGCTGGGGGTGCCGTGGCCCATGGCCACCGTGACGTAGACGGCTGCGGATACGGCCACGATCAGCGCGACCAGGGCGCTGAGTACGGCATAACCATGACGCTTGGTCATGCTTGCGTTGTTCTCCTCGGGAGACGGGAGCCCGGGGCTCCGATCTTGATGAACCCATGATGCGTCATGGGTTCGGGAGACCTGACAGGGCCCTGCCCGAAACCCCCTGGGAACAGACGCCGGGAACTCCCGTTCCGTTCCGGGAGTCGGTCAGGAAGGGACAATTGTGGGCGGGATCACCGCACGGGTGGAGTACGGGTGGAGCTGATGGAAAGCACCGAGACACGAACAGCGGACCGGACGACGGCACGGCAGACCGCGTCGCACCGGACGATGACCGCCTTCACGCCCGCCGACGAGGAACGGCGGCGGGGCGTGCGGCGCATGAAACTCACCGCGACCGGGCTGCTGCTGTTCGTCGCCCTCGTCTACGTGCTCGCCCGGCTCGCCACGCACCAGGGCGCGGGCGCCTGGGCGGGATACGTGGCCGCCGCGGCCGAGGCCGGCATGGTGGGCGCCCTCGCCGACTGGTTCGCCGTCACCGCCCTCTTCCGGCACCCCCTCGGGCTGCCCATCCCGCACACGGCGATCATCCCCACCAAGAAGGACCAGCTCGGCGTCTCCCTGGGCGAGTTCGTCGGGGAGAACTTCCTCTCCCAGGACGTCGTGCGGCAGCGGCTGCGCGCCGTCGGCATCGGCAGCCGGCTCGGCGCCTGGCTCGCCCGGCCCGAGCACGCCGACCGGGTCACCGCCGAACTCGCCACCGCGCTGCGCGGCGCGCTCACCGTGATGCGCGACCGGGACGTCCAGGCCGTCGTCACGGAGGCCGTCACCCGGCGGGCCGACGTCCAGGAGATCGCGCCCGGCCTCGGCAAGATGCTGGAGCGGATCGTCGCCGACGGCGGCCACAACCGCGTCGTCGACCTCGTCGTCGCCCGCGCCCACGACTGGCTGGAACTGCACCGCGCCGACGTGATGAGCGCCGTCGAGGGCGGGGCGCCCGGCTGGACCCCGCGCTTCGTCGACAAGAAGGTCGGCGACCGCGTGTACAAGGAACTGCTGCGCTTCGTCACCGAGATGCGCGACATGCCCTCCCACCCGGCCCGCGGCGCCCTCGACCGCTTCCTCACGGACTTCGCCTCCGACCTGCAGTCCGACACCGACACCCGCGGACGGGTGGAACGGCTCAAGGGCGACATCCTCGGCCGCGGCGAGGTGCAGGACCTGATCGCCTCCGCCTGGACCGCCGTACGCTCCATGGTCGTCGCGGCCGCCGGGGACGAGCGCAGCGAGCTGCGCACGCGGGTGCGGGCCGCCCTGCTCTCGCTCGGCACCCGGATGGCGAACGAGCCGAGGGTGCAGCAGAAGGTCGACGGCTGGGTGGAAGGCGTGGCCGTGCACGTCGTCACCACGTACCGCAAGGAGATCACCTCGCTGATCACCGAAACCGTCGCCGGCTGGGACGCCGAGCACACCACCCGCAAGATCGAGGCGCACATCGGCCGCGACCTCCAGTTCATCCGCATCAACGGCACGGTCGTCGGTTCGCTGGCGGGCCTGCTCATCTACGTCGTCACCCGCGCCGTGGGCGCCTGAGACCGGTCCGCCCCGGGCCTGCCGCGGAACCTCTCCGAACCTGCCCGGTCCCCCTTGCGCGGGCCTGCCCCGGGCCTACCCGGGCCACGCGAGGGCACCCGTATCCCGTCCTTCGGCGTTGAGGGGAGCCCATGAGCACTGCCGCGGCACCGGCACCGCAGAGCGGCCGGACCATCACCACGAACATCCCCGCCCGACTCGACCGCCTGCCCTGGTCCCGGTGGCACTGGTCGATCGTCATCGGCCTGGGCACCGTATGGATCCTCGACGGCCTCGAGGTCACGGTCGTCGGCAACATCGCCGGCCGGCTGTCCGAGCCGGGCAGCGGGCTGAGCATCAGCTCCGGGCAGGTCACCGGCGTCGCCGCCGCGCTCTACGTGGCCGGCGCCTGCGTCGGCGCGCTGTTCTGGGGCCGGCTCACCGACCGCTTCGGCCGCAAGAAGCTGTTCATGATCACGCTCGCGGTGTACCTCGCGGCGACGGCCCTCACCGCGGTGTCCACCGAGGCCTGGTGGTTCTTCCTGTTCCGGTTCCTGACCGGCTTCGGCATCGGCGGCGAGTACGCGGCGATCAACAGCGCCATCGACGAGCTCATCCCCGCGAACTACCGGGGCCGCGTCGACCTCGTCATCAACGGCAGCTTCTGGCTCGGCGCGGTCGGCGGCTCCCTGCTCTCCATCCTCGCCCTCAACACCGACGTGCTCCCGGCCGGTGTCGGCTGGCGCCTCACCTTCGCGCTCGGCGCCGTCCTCGCCCTGGTCATCCTCCTCGTCCGCCGGCACGTCCCGGAGAGCCCGCGGTGGCTGCTCATCCACGGCCGCGACGGCGAGGCGGAGGAGATCGTCACCGGCATCGAACGCCGGGTCCGGGCGGAGAAGGGCGAAGCCCTCGCCGAGCCCGAGGGCGAGCTGGAGATCCACCAGCGCAAGAGCGTCACCTTCACGGAGATCGCGCGCACCGTCTTCGGCCGGTACCGCAAGCGCGCGGTCCTCGGCTTCTCCCTCTTCATCGGCCAGGCGTTCCTCTACAACGCCATCACCTTCGGCTTCGGCGCGATCCTCACCAAGTTCTTCGACGTGCCCGCCGACCACACGGGCTACTACTTCGCCGTGATCGCCGTCGGCAACTTCTGCGGCCCGTTGCTGCTCGGCCACCTCTTCGACACCGTCGGCCGCCGCGTGATGATCTCCTCGACCTATCTGCTGTCGGGCCTGCTGCTGTTCGGCACCGCCTGGCTCTTCGACCGCGGCTCGCTCGGTGCCGGCACGCTCACCGCCTGCTGGTGCGCGGTGCTCTTCTTCGCCTCCGCCGGCGCCTCCAGCGCGTACCTCACGGTCTCCGAGATCTTCCCGATGGAGACCCGGGCCATGTCGATCGCCTTCTTCTACGCCCTCGGCACCGCCGCCGGCGGCATCAGCGGCCCGCTGCTCTTCGCCGACCTCACCAGCACCGGCAAGGTCGGTGACACCGTCCTGGCGTTCCAGATCGGCGCCGGGCTGATGTGCGCGGCCGGTCTCGTCGCCGTGTTCCTCGCGGTGAACGCCGAGCGCCGGTCCCTCGAGGACATCGCCCGCCCGCTGACCGCGGCCGCCGGCCGGGCCAGGGCGGCGGCGCGGCCGGCCGACGGCCCGCAGGGCCCCTCGGCACCGCCCGCGGCCGGCAGGACCTGACGGCCGCGGGACCGGTCCGCCGGGGGATACTGGCCCCCATGACCCGCCTGATCCTCGCCACCCGCAACGCCGGAAAGATCACCGAACTGAGGGCCGTCCTCACCGAAGCAGGCCTCCCCCACGAGCTGATCGGCGCCGACGCCTTCCCCGACGTCCCCGACGTCCGGGAGACCGGTGTCACCTTCGCGGAGAACGCCCTGCTCAAGGCGCACGCCCTGGCCCGGGCCACCGGCCTCCCGGCCGTCGCCGACGACTCGGGCCTGTGCGTCGACGTCCTGAACGGCGCCCCCGGCATCTTCTCCGCCCGCTGGGCGGGCGCCCACGGCGACGACAAGGCCAACCTGGACCTCCTGCTGGCCCAGCTCTCCGACATCGCGGAGGAGCACCGGGGAGCGCACTTCGCCTGCGCGGCCGCGCTGGCCCTGCCGGACGGCACGGAGCGCGTGGTCGAGGGGCAGCTCCGGGGCGTCCTGCGGCACGCCCCGGCCGGTACGAACGGCTTCGGCTACGACCCGGTCCTCCAGCCGGACGGCGAGAGCCGTACCTGCGCGGAGCTGAGCGCCGACGAGAAGAACGCGATCAGCCACCGGGGCAAGGCGTTCCGGGCGCTGGTGCCGGTTGTGCGGGAGCTGCTGGGCTGACATGCGAAACGCCTCCCGCCTTCGGGTCGAAGGCGGGAGGCGGTGCGGCCGGTGGGATTCGAACCCACACGGGCGTGAACCCACTGGGACCTAAACCCAGCATGACTGCCAGTTCCATCACGGCCGCCTGAGGCGCGGCCCACTTTACTGTGCCGCGCCGTACGCCGTCCGCCCCCTGCGCGGCTGCTGTCGCCGGCCGCGCGGCGGGTGGGTCCCGGACCGCTATCCGGCGTCACCGGTACCGCTGGGGCACCGGCCGGAACTCGGTACGACGTAGAACTTCACGGCCCGCATCTCGGGGACCGGCCGCTGGGAGCAGATCGTGTAGCGGGCCGCGGACTCCAGGCCGATGGCCCGGTGCGGGTCCGTCGGGTCGACGAAGGTGGCCCCCAGGCCGGCCTTCTTGGCGCCCTCGATGCCCTTCGTGAGCTTCTGGCCGACCGCCGAGCCCAGAGTGGGCATCGGCGTACGGCTCTCCTCCTCCGCGCCCGGATCGTGCGTGGCGCAGGCGGCCAGCAGAAGGGGCGTCGCGATCAGGCTCCCCAGCCGCGCGAGGCGTCGTGCCCTCATCGCGTCGTCACGAGGTCATGACCGTCTGCGTGCTGAGGCAGGAGAAGTCCAGCCCGCCGGTCGGGGTGCCGTGCCAGTCACCGGTCATCGCGCCGAGGGCGATCGCCCGGTTCTCGGGCAGGTCGAGGTCGACGTGACGGGTCGTGCCGTTGCCGTTCGAGTTCCAGTAGAAGTACTTGGTGCCGTTCTCGATGACACCCACGGCGGAGTGCCCGTCGGCCTCGATGTCCGAGATGTACAGGTGGTCGCCGTACGTCTTGAAGACGGACTTGGCGCCGCAGCCGGGCGCCGCGTACACCGTGTAGGTGGTGTTGGCGTAGGCGGCGGTGGACGTCAGAGCGATGCCGGCGGCCACGCCGCCGGTCAGGACGGCACGCATGATCTTGCGCATCTTCTTCCCCTTTGCACAGATGGAGCTCCAGCGGAACGGTTCGGCCCGGAACGGCGCGCGTGAACTCGACCTGTTGGAAGGCATGACGATGCGAACCCCCATGGCGACGTGTCCCCCCGGTCGTCGGTGATGCCCGGTCATGGCTGGTCAGGCGAACCGAACTTGGTGATCACCCTAGGCACGTACCGAACCGGAGGTCAAAGAGTTTGCGGTGGCGGACACGTGAAGTGCGTTGCCCTCAGGGCCAGTTGGGCGCCCGGCAGACCAACGGCCCGCAACCGGGACTCCGGTGCGGGCCGCACGGAAGGCGGGGAGGCGCCTTCGGGGCGCCCCGGGGCGTCAGATCCCCAGGTCCTTGATGATCTTGGCCACATGACCGGTGGCACGGACGTTGTAGAGGGCCCGGTCGACCTTGCCCTCCTCGTCCACGACGATCGTGGAGCGGATGACGCCCATGTAGGTCTTGCCGTAGTTCTTCTTCTCGCCGTAGGCGCCGTAGGCCTCGGTGGTCGTCTTCTCGGGGTCGGCGAGCAGGGTGATCTTCAGGGACTCCTTCTCGCGGAACCTGGCCAGCTTCTCCGGCTGGTCCGGGGAGATGCCGATGACGTCGTAGCCGGCGTCGGCGAGGAGGGAGAGGTTGTCCGTGAAGTCGCAGGCCTGCTTGGTGCAGCCGGGGGTCAGCGCCGCGGGGTAGAAGTAGACGATGACCTTGCGGCCCTTGCGGTCCGACAGGGACACCTGGTTGCCGTCGGCGTCCGGGAGGGTGAAGGCGGGGGCCACGTCGCCGGGCTGGAGTCGCTCGCTCATCGGTCCAGCGTAACGGGGGGCATTGCGGTACGGCCCGACCGGGAACTGACAGACTGTCCAGGACAGCATCAGGAGACTTCGGAGGCCGTACGGTGGCGGACACGTCGGACACCAGAACCCCGGCAGAGATCGAGGCGGACATCAGGCGCCGCCGCGAAGTACTGGCCGAGACGCTCGACGAGATCGGGGTGCGGGTGCACCCGAAGACGATCGTCGGGGACGCCAAGGCCAAGGTCGTCGCCAATCTCGATCACACGGTTGGACGGGCGTATGTCCAGGTCAACCGGGTGGTGAGTGACGTCAGGGCGCAGTTCGTGGACGAGGAGGGCGCGCCGCGTCTGGAGCGGGTGGTGCCGGTGGCACTGGTCGCGGTGGGCCTGGTGGGGCTGCTGGCGCTGGGTGTGCGGCGGCGCGGCCGCTGAGCGGCTCGGCGCCCCGGGCTCGTACGGGCGCGCCGAAGGCAGGTAGGTTCGGAGCGTGAGCGCCAACAGAAACGTACAGAGCACCCCCCATCACGACAAGCTGCCCATTCGGATGCTGCATGACCGGGTGCTGGTCAGGCAGGAGACGGGCGAGGGTGAGCGGCGGTCGGGCGGCGGCATCCTGATTCCCGCCACGGCGGCGGTCGGGCGCCGGCTGGCCTGGGCCGAGGTGGTCGCGGTGGGCCAGAACGTGCGCACCGTGGAGCCGGGCGACCGGGTGCTGTTCGACCCGGAGGACCGGGCCGAGGTCGAGGTGCGGGGCGTGGCGTACGTGCTGATGCGGGAGCGGGATCTGCACGCGGTGGCCGCGGACCGCTTCGAGGGCGCGGAGGACTCCACGGGGCTCTACCTCTGAGGTACCGCTTGCCGCCGTCGCTTTGCTACGTTCGGGGGAGCCCGACGAGACGCGCCGTACCGGGATGCAGGCAAAGACGACGCACCAGGAATGGGTTCGTCCACCGGAGGTGTGTCGTCGTGGCGTGGGTTCTGCTGATCGTCGCCGGGCTGCTCGAGGTAGCCTGGTCGGTGGGGATGAAGTACACCGACGGGTTCACCCGGCCGGTCCCCAGTGTGTTCACGGGGGCCGGGATCGTGGCCAGCATGGTGCTGCTGTCGTACGCGGCGAGGTCGTTGCCGATCGGCACGGCCTACGGCGTGTGGGTCGGGATCGGGGCGGCCGGGGCGGCGGTGCTCGGCATGGTGGTGCTGGGTGAGCCGGTCACCGCCGCCCGGGTCTTCTTCGTCTGCCTGCTGCTGGTCGCCGTGGTGGGGCTCAAGGCGACCGGCGGTCACTGACGGGCGGGCCTACTGCTGGCCCCCGGTGGCCCCGGTGTCGGTACCGCCGCCCGTGTCCAGCCCTCCTCCGGTGCTGCCGCCGGGGGTGCCGCCGCCGGTGTCCGTGCCACCGCCCGTGGTCGTCGCACCACCGTCGGCGCCGCCGCCCGTGGTCGTCGCCCCGCCGTCGGTGGTGCCTCCGCCGTCGGTGGTGCCGCCGTCGGTGGTGGTGCCGCCGCCGTCGGTGGTGGGGGTACCGCCGGTGGTGGGGGTGCCGCCGGTGGTGCCCCCGTCGGTGCTGGGGGTCCCGCCGGTGGTGCCCCCGTCGGTGCTGGGGGTCCCGCCGGTGGTGCCGCCGCCGTCCGGGGAGCCGGTGCCCGGGTCGCCGGTGGGGTCGGCGGGGGCCTGGGTCTGGTCGGCGCCCGGCTGGAGCCGGAGGTCGAAGTCGCTGACCGGCTTCCCCTTCAGGGCGTCGCGGGTGTACTGGGCCCAGATGGCGGTGGGCGGGCCACCACCGTTCATCCGGGGCTGGCCCAGGGCGTAGTACAGCGACTTGTGGGCCGCGGTGACCGGGTCCTGGCCCATGACGGAGACCACGGTGGCGAGGTTCGGGGTGTAGCCCGCGAACCAGGCGGCGGTGTCCTCCTCGGCGGTGCCGGTCTTGCCCGCCGCGGGACGGCCCGCGGCCTGGGCGGCGACGGCGGTGCCGTTGTCGACGACGCTCCGCAGGACCGAGGTGGTCGTGTCGGCGGCCTCGCGGGTGACGGCCCGCCTGGTCTGCCGCTCGGGCAGCTCGATCTGCTGGGTGCCGTTCTTGGTGACCTTCTTGACCATGGTGTACGTGGCGCGCTGACCGTGGTTGGCGAGCGTGGCGTAGGCCTCCGCCATGTCGAGGACGCTGGCGGTGGCGGTGCCGAGGGCGATGGACGGGTAGGGCTGGAGGTCCTTGGTGCCCTCGGGGATGCCGAGCTGGACGGCGGTCTGCTTCACCTTGGCGGGGCCGACGTCGACGGCCATCTGGGCGTAGACGGAGTTGACCGACAGATCGGTGGCCTTGCGGACGGTGATGTCGCCGTACGACCTCTCGTCCTCGTTGGCCGGGCTGTAGCCGCCGCCGGTCCAGCCCTGCACGGGGCGCCTGCTCGTGCCGTCGTAGATGGTGTTCGGGGTGATGGGCCGGCTGTCCTGCGTGGTGGAGCTGTTCTGGACGGCCGAGGTGAACACGAAGGGCTTGAAGGTGGAGCCGACCTGGAAGTCACCCCGGGTGGCGCCGTTGGTGTACTGCTTCACGTAGTCGATGCCGCCGTACATGGCGACGATCTCGCCGGTCTTGGGGTCGACGGAGGCGCCGCCGGCCCGGACGTAGTTGTCGGCCTTGCGGTTCTTCTTGTCGAGCTTGGAGATGAGCTGGTCGTCGACGGCCTTGACGAAGGCGTTCTGCCGGCCCTTCTGGATGGTGGTGGTGATCCGGTAGCCGCCGGCCTCGAGTTCGTCGGAGGTGACGATGTCGTTGCTGATCAGGTACTTCCTGACCGCGTCGACGAGGTAGCCGCGCTGGCCGGACAGGCCGTTGGGGACGATCTGGTCCCTGGTCGTGGGGAACTTCAGTCCCGCGCGCTCACCCTGGTCGAGCCAGCCCTCCTTGACCATGCCGTCCAGGACGTAGTTCCAGCGGGCGACGGCGGCGGGCTTGTTCTCGGGGTGCGCGACGACGTCGTACTCGCTGGGGGCGTTGACGAGGGCGGCGAGGTAGGCGGCGCGGGCCGGGTCGAGGTCCGCGGCGTCCTTGCCGTAGTAGGCCTGGGCGGCGGCCTGGATGCCGTAGGCGCCGCGGCCGAAGTAGCTGGTGTTGAGGTAGCCCTCCAGGATCTCGTCCTTGGACTTCTCCCGGTCCAGCTTCATCGAGATGAAGAACTCCTTGGCCTTGCGGGTGACGGTCTGCTCCTGGCCCAGGTAGTAGTTCTTCACGTACTGCTGGGTGATGGTCGAGCCGGACTGCTTGCCCTTGCCCAGGGCCGTGTTCCAGCCGGCGCGGAGCATGGCCTTGGGGTCGACGGCGGACTCCGAGTAGAAGTCGCGGTCCTCGGCGGCCAGGACGGCGTGCTGGGCCGCCTTGGAGACCTTGGCGAGGCTGACGTTCTCGCGGTTGACCTTGCTGTCGCGGGTGTCGCGGGCGAGCTGGGAGCCGTCGGCGTAGAGGTAGACGTTGCTCTGCTTGGTCGCGAGGGCGTTGGCGGACGGGATCTGCACCATCGAGTAGCCGAGGAAGAACAGGCCGATGACCAGCATGACGCCGATCACGAAGGTGCCGAGCAGCATGCGCCAGGTGGGCACGAGGCGCCGCCACCCGGTCCGCTTGGGCCGCTTGGGCTTCCTGCCCTTGCCGCCTCCGCCGCCGTCGGCTCCGCCGCCGCTGTCCGCGTCGGTGGTGGTGGCGGGGGATTCGGCGGCGGTGGTCTTCCCGGTGGCTGCGGCGGACGCGGCGGCGCCCGCGGCGGCAGCCCCGGCCTTGGCCGCGCCGCCACCGGCCGTCGTGGCCGGGGCGTCCTCGGCCGCGCCGCTGCCCGTGGCGGCCAGGGCCGCCGTGCCGGCACCGCTTCCCGTGGCGGCACGGGGGCCCGTCCTGGGGCCGCCGGGCGCGGCGGCCGGGCCGTCGCTCTTCGCGGCGGTGGTGCCGTCGCCCGGCCGGGCCGGCTCGGACGTGGTGGAGGCCTTGACCTTGCGGAGGACCTGCGTCGTCTCGGGCGCCTGGGCGTCCCCGGGTCCCCGTCCGCCGGACGTCTTCCCGTCGCCCGCCTCACGGGCCGCCGAGGCGCCCTCGGCGGCGGAGGCACCGGATGCGTCGACGCGACGGAGCACCTGGGTGCTCTCGGCCGCTTCGGGCTCCCCGGTCCCGGGCCGCTGCGTCTCCCGCGACCGGGCGGACTCCTGCGGCTGCCCGGCCCGGCCGGGCGCTCCGGGGCGCCGGGGGGTCGCGGGCCGCTCGGCCGCCGGGTTCCGGGTGCCGTCGGCGCCGGACTTCGCGGGCCCCTGCGGCTCCCCCGCCTGGCCGGGCACCCCGGGCCGCCCGGGCGCGGGGGAACGCCCTGCCGCCCGCTGCTCGGAGTCCTGGGACTTCCCGGACCCCGGCGACCGCCCCGGCTGCCGGGGCAGGCCGGAGCGCGGGGAACCGTCGGCACGTCCGGCCGCCCGGCCCTCGGGGCCCTCGGGCTTGCCGGGGCCCTGCGGCTTGCCCGACTGCTGAGGTACGCCGGGACGCCACGCCCCCTCGGCTTCCGGCTTCCGGGGCCCGTCGCCCTTCCCCGGCGCCTGCGCGGGCACACCGGTGCGGTGGCCCTCGGCGCCCCCGGGCCCGCCCGGTTCCCCGGACCTTCCGGCCTGCTGGGCGGGCAGGCCGGACCGCGGCTCGCGGGGCGCCCCGGCCCCGGTGTCCGGGGCGTCCGGGCCGTTCGCGCGGGCGGCCCGGCCCATCTGGGCGGCCAGGGCCGCGCGGCGGGCCCGGGCGGCCTGGTCCGCGCCGGCGGCCGAAGACGACTGACCGCCAAGGGTGCCGTCGACCGGCGATCCGGCCTTCTCCTCCCGGCCACCCCGGTTGGGCCCGGCGGCCGCGGCTTCCCGGTCCGTGTTCCGGCCCTGGCCCCGGCCCTGGTCCTGATTCGACCCCGGCCGGTCCTTGCTGCTGCCCCGGTCCCGGCCGTCGCCGTCTGCGGGCCGGCTGTCTGCGCCGGCACCGCCGGCGGCCTCACCGGATCGTGCGGGCCCTGCAGCCGGCAGCGGTCGTTCCGGTGCCCCGCCCTCGTTCGGCTGCTGCGGCTGCGGCTCGTCGCTCATGTCGTGCACGGACTCCTGTTTCGCGTCGTACGTTTCCCGTACGCCTCGTACGCCTTCTGCCCCCGGTTGGAAGACTCTCGCACCTGGCGATCCGTTCCCGGATCCCGGCACGCTTCCGGCACGAAAATGCGTCGCCGGTCGCGGGCCTCAGGACTAGGCTCCTGCGCTTCGGTGTCGAGCGGCCCGGGGAGGTTGACTGACGTGGGCGCGGGACGGTTGTACGCCGCAGTCGCGACGGGGGGATTCAGACGGTACGCGACGTATCGGGCGGCCACTGCGGCAGGGGTGTTCACGAACACGGCCTTCGGGCTGATCCTCGTCTACACCTATCTGGCGTTGTGGGAGGAGAAGCCGCATCTCGGGGGCTACGACCAGGCCCAGGCCGTCACGTTCGTCTGGCTGGGGCAGGCCCTGTACGCGACGCTGGCGATCCAAGGGGGCGGCTTCGAGGTCGAGTTCATGGAGCGCATCCGCACGGGCGAGGTCGCGATCGACCTCTACCGGCCGGTGGACCTGCAAGGGTGGTGGCTGGCCAACGACTTGGGCCGGGCACTGTTCCAGTTGCTCGGGCGCGGGGTGGTCCCGTTCGCCTTCGGCGCGCTGGTCTTCGAGACGGCGCTGCCCGACGACGTGGGGACCTGGTCGGCGTTCCTGGTCTCCGTGGCGCTCGCGATGGTCGTCAGCTTCGGCATCCGCTACCTGGTGGCACTGACCGGGTTCTGGCTGATAGACGGCACCGGGGCGCTGCAGGCGCTGATGGTCACCGGCATCTTCTGCTCGGGGATGACACTGCCGCTGAACGCCTTCCCCGGGACGCTCGGCGAGATCGTACGGGCGCTGCCGTGGGCGGCGCAGGTCCAGGTGCCGGCGGATGTGCTGATGGGGACGGCCGCCCCGCTCCCCTCGTTCCTCTTCCAGGGGGCCTGGGCGGTGGTGCTGCTGGCGGCGGGACGGCTGCTGCAGACGGCGGCGGCCCGGCGGGTGGTGGTCCAGGGTGGGTGAGTACCGGCCGCTGACCGAGGGGCTGCGCGCCTACCGGCTGATCGCGGGGATGTGGGTCCGCTCCACGCTGACCTACCGGGCCTCCTTCGCGATGACCGCGTTCGGCGGGCTGGTCGTGACCGGACTGGACTTCGTGACGATCGTCCTGATGTTCTCCCGGGTGGACGTCCTCGGCGGCTACTCGCTGCCCGAGGTGGCGTTCCTGTACGGGCTGTCGGCGACGTCCTTCGGTCTCGCGGACCTGGCGATCGGTTCGGCCGACCGGCTGGGCCGCCGGGTGCGCGACGGAACCCTCGACATTCTGCTGGTGCGGCCCGCGCCGGTGCTGGCGCAGGTCGCCGCCGACCGGTTCGCGCTGCGCCGGATCGGCCGGGTCGCCCAGGGATCGCTGGTGCTGGGCTACGCGCTCATCGCGTCGGACATCGCCTGGACACCGGTCAAGGCGCTGATGGTGCCGGGGATGCTGGTCTGCGGTGGTGCGATCTTCTCCGCGGTGTTCGTGGCGGGGGCGGCCTTCCAGTTCGTGGCGCAGGACGCGTCCGAGGTGCAGCACGCGTTCACGTACGGCGGCCAGACGCTGCTGCAGTACCCGCCGACGGTGTTCGGCAAGGAGCTGGTGCGGGGGGTGACCTTCATGTTCCCGCTGGCCTTCGTCAACTGGGTGCCGGCCGCCTATGTGCTGGGGCGGCCGTACCCGCTGGGCGGGCTGCCCCGGTGGGCGGCCTTCGCACCGCCGCTGGTGGCGGTGGGGTGCTGCGCGGCGGCGGCGCTGGCGTGGCGGGCGGGCCTTCGGTCGTATCGGAGTACAGGGAGTTAGCGGTGGACGCGTTCATCGAGGTGGACAGGGTCGAGAAGGTCTTCGAGGTGCGCCGGAGGACCGGGTTCATGAAGCGGGTCAAGCGGCAGGTCCGGGCGGTGGACTCCCTCTCGTTCACCGTGGCGCGCGGCGAGATGGTCGGCTACATCGGCCCGAACGGAGCCGGGAAGTCGACGACGGTCAAGATGCTGACCGGGATCCTCATGCCGAGCGCCGGCCGGCTGCGGGTGGCGGGGATCGATCCGTCGCGGGACCGGACCAGGCTGGCGCACCGGATCGGCGTGGTGTTCGGGCAGCGGACGACGCTGTGGTGGGACCTGCCGCTGATCGACTCCTACCGGCTGGCGCACCGGATGTACCGGATCCCGGACGCCCGTTACCGGGAGAACCTGGAGCGCTGTGTCGAACTGCTGGAACTGGGCGCGCTGCTGGACGTTCCGGTGCGGCAGCTGTCGCTCGGGCAGCGGATGCGCGGGGACATCGCGGCGGCCCTGCTGCACGATCCGGAGGTGCTCTACCTGGACGAGCCGACGATCGGTCTGGACGTGGTGTCCAAGGCCAAGGTGCGGGGCTTCCTGAAGGAGCTGAACGCCGGGAGCGGTACGACGGTGCTGCTGACGACGCACGACCTGCAGGACATCGAGCAGTTGTGCTCGCGGGTGATGGTGATCGACCACGGGCGGCTGATGTACGACGGTGCCCTGGCCGGGCTGCACGAGGCCGGGGAGGGCGAGCGCACGCTGGTGGTGGACCTGGAGCGGGAGCTGCCGCCGATCGAGGCGCCCTCGTGCCGGGTGGTGCGGGTGGCGGGTCCGCGGCAGTGGCTGGCGTTCCCGGCCGGGCGGTCGGCGGCGCCGCTGGTGGCGCACATCGCGGCCGAGTACCCGCTGGTGGACCTGTCGGTGCGGGAGCCGGACATCGAGGCGGTCATCGCGAAGATGTACGCCGAGAAGGCGGTCTCGTAGGCTGCTGCCATGACCGACGACGCAGTCCCGGACCTCCGGGCGTCCGACGCCGACCGCGAGCGGGTCGCCGAGGTCCTGCGCGACGCCCTCGCCGAAGGGCGCCTGGACATGGGGGAGTTCGAAGAACGGCTGGAGGCGACGTACCAGGCGCGTACGTACGGTGAGCTGACGCCGATCACCCGCGATCTGCCGGCCGGCGGCGCGGCGGCGCCCGCACCCGTCTCGTTCTCGAAGGCGCCCGTGGAGCAGGGCGGCTGGGCGGCCCGGATCGTCGGGGGCGAGGCCTCCTCGACGGGCGGGTTCGCGGTGCTGTCGGGGTTCGAACGCAGGGGCCGCTGGACGGTGCCGAAGCGGTTCAACTGCTTCGCCTTCATGGGCGGCGGCGAGATCGACCTCCGGGAGGCGAACTTCGCGGACCGCGAGGTGGAGATCAACTGCGTGGCGGTCATGGGCGGGGTGCAGGTGATCGTGCCGCCGGGCGTCGAGGTGGTGGTCCGGGGCATCGGTGTGATGGGCGGCTTCGAGCATCCGCGCGACGACGGCCCGCCGGATCCGGGCGCCCCGCGGGTGGTCGTCGGCGGCTTCGCGTTCTGGGGCGGGGTGGGCGTCGAGCGCAAGGTGACGCGGGCCGAGCGGCAGCGGCTGAGGGAGCAGCGCCGGCAGGAGCGGCTGGAGCGCAGGGAGGCCCGGCACGAACTGCAGCGGGAACGGCGCGAGGAGCGGCGGCGGGACCGCTAGTGCTGTGACCGGAAGGGTTTGCCGGAAAGCTCGCGGCGTCCCGTGCGGTGCAGCGCAAGGTGGAGCATCGCCCGCGTACCGGACGTACTCGGGTGAAGCGACAACGCGGCGAGGTGCCGTGCCGGGCGCCGCGAGCCGGTGAACCCTTGCGGTCGCGGCACCAGGGCCTGGCGCGCACGAGGGGCCCTGGTGGCCGGCGCGTGGCCGGCTCCGGGGCGGTGCCGGGCCCGGCGCGGGGGTGCTCGGCGCACTCCCCCCGGGCTCCGGCGGTCCGCTTCTACGAGGTGCAGACCTTGGTCAGTTCGCCCGCGGCGTCCGTGACGGGGCCGACGTCGGGGGTCCGGTCGCCGTTCTCGATGGCGGTACGGACGTTGTCGACGGCCTTGGAGAGGCCGTCGACGGCCTCGTCGATGTCGGTGTCGCCGGTCCTGTCGCCGATCTTGTCCAGGTTCCTCTCGATGGAGTCGAGGGAGGCGTCGGCCCGGGCGGGGTCGTCGCCGGCGTTCTCCACGGCCTGCTGGAGGTCGGTGACGCCGTCGGCGATGGAGTCGGCGGTCTGTACGCAGTCCAGGGCCTTGTGCACGGCGTCGCAGCCGGTGGTGAGGCCGGCGGTCAGCGCGGCGGTCGCTAGGGCGGCGGCGACGGCGGTGAGCCGTCTGCGGCGTCGGCTGGCGGCCATGGTGTGGTGTCCCTCCCCTGGTACGGCTGGCCGGGCGCGTGACGGTGGGCCGCGCGCCCGTACCCATACGGACGTCGGGAGGGATGCGGGGGTTGCCCCCGCGTTCCGGCTTCTTCGGCGGTCCCTCTACTGTGCGAGGGCGGCCGCCAGGGCCGCGCGCTGGGCCGCGGCGAGCTGGTCGCAGCCGGCCACGGCGAGGTCGAGCAGGGCGTTGAGCTCGTCGCGGGCGAACGGCTCGGCCTCGGCGGTGCCCTGGACCTCGACGAAGCGGCCGTCACCGGTGCAGACGACGTTCATGTCGGTCTCGGCACGGACGTCCTCCTCGTAGCAGAGGTCGAGGAGGGGCACCCCGCCGACGATGCCGACGGAGACGGCGCTGACGGTTCCGGTGAGCGGCTGCCGGCCGGCCTTGATCAGCTTGCGGCCCTGGGCCCAGGCGACGGCGTCGGCCAGGGCGACGTAGGCGCCGGTGATGGCGGCGGTGCGGGTGCCGCCGTCGGCCTGGAGGACGTCGCAGTCGAGGACGACGGTGTTCTCGCCGAGCGCCTTGTAGTCGATGACGGCGCGCAGGGAGCGGCCGATGAGCCGGGAGATCTCGTGGGTGCGACCGCCGATCCGGCCCTTGACGGACTCGCGGTCGCCGCGCGTGTTGGTGGCGCGGGGCAGCATGGCGTACTCGGCGGTGACCCAGCCCTCGCCGCTGCCCTTGCGCCAGCGCGGGACTCCTTCGGTGACGGAGGCGGTGCAGAAGACCTTGGTGTCGCCGAAGGAGACGAGGACGGAGCCCTCGGCGTGCTTGCTCCAGCCGCGTTCGATGGTGACCGGGCGGAGTTGTTCGGGGGTGCGGCCGTCGATTCGAGACATGCGGACGAGCCTAGCCGTACGCGCGGAAGGGGCCGCTCCCGCATCGGGAAGTGCCCCTTCCAGGTGAACCGCGGGGCTCACATCATGTCTTCGATCTCCGCGGCGATCGGGTCGGCGTCGGTACCGATGACGACCTGGATGGCGGTGCCCATCTTGACGACGCCGTGGGCGCCGGCGGCCTTCAGGGCGGTGTCGTCGACGAGCGAGGGGTCGGAGACCTCGGTGCGGAGCCGGGTGATGCAGCCCTCGATCTCCTCGATGTTCTCGATGCCGCCGAGGCCGGCGACGATCTTCTCAGCCTTGCTGGCCATGTTGCTTCTCCCTGATCCGAACCGCTTTGTCGCAGTAACCCACAGTTGGCCCATCTTCGCGAGCGGCCGTGCGGTACGTGCCCAATGATGGCGATCACCACAGCGGAACCGTCCGCCGACTGGTCTACACCACCGGGTGGACGACAGCCAAACCGGCTTGCGCGCCGAGCGGTTCGGCCGCCGGGCGGGACTCCGAGTCCGAGTGGTTCAGGGAGGACGCCGATGAGCGCCGACAGCACGGCCGGCCCCGCGCACGCCCGGCTGCACCGGCTGTACCAGGGCCTGCAGAAGATGGGCCGCAGCCTGCAACTGCCGATCGCGGTGCTGCCGGCCGCGGGCATCCTGATCGGGCTGGCCCAGCCGGGCGTGGTCGGCGAGGGGGGCCTCGGCTGGAACGCGGTCGCCAAGGTGATGCTGGGCGCGGGCGGCGCGCTGCTCGACGGCTCGCTGGGGCTGCCGCTGCTGTTCTGCGTGGGCGTGGCGATCGGCATGGCCAGGAAGGCCGACGGGTCGACGGCGCTCGCGGCGGTGGCGGGCTTCCTCGTCTACTACGGCGTGCTGCACGAGTTCCCGGAGGACTGCCCGGCCGGCTCGAAGGCGGTCGAGCACGTCGGCTGCCAGGTGACGGACGGGTCGGTGACGGCCTTCACCTTCCAGAACCCGGGTGTCTTCGGAGGCATCGTGATGGGCCTGCTGGCCGCCTTCTTCTGGGCCCGCTTCCACCGCACCCGGCTGGTGGACTGGCTGGGCTTCTTCAACGGCCGCCGACTGGTGCCGATCATCATGTCGTTCGTCGCCATCCTCTTCGCGGGCCTGTGCCTGTGGGTCTGGCCGCCGGTCGGCAGCGGACTGGAGAGCTTCGGCCACTGGCTGCGGGACGCGGGCTCGTGGGGCGCGGGGCTGTTCGGCGTCGCCAACCGGGCGCTGCTGGTGATCGGGCTGCACCAGTTCCTGAACGTGCCCCTGTGGTTCCAGTTCGGCAGCTACACCAAGCCCGACGGCACGGTGGTCCACGGCGACATCAACATGTTCCTGTCGGGCGACCCGAACGCGGGGCAGTTCACCTCCGGCTTCTTCCCGATCATGATGTTCGCGCTGCCGGCGGCGGCGCTGGCCATCACGCACTGCGCGCGGCCGGAGCGGCGCAAGGAGGTCGGCGGACTGATGCTGTCGGTGGCGCTGACGTCGTTCGTGACGGGCATCACCGAGCCGATCGAGTACTCCTTCCTGTTCGTCGCACCGGCGCTGTACGCGGTCCACGCGGTGCTGACGGGGGCCTCGATGGCGGTGACGTGGGCACTGGGCGTGCACGACGGCTTCGCCTTCTCGGCCGGCCTGATCGACTACGTCATCAACTGGCACCTGGCGACGAAGCCGTGGCTCATCGTCCCGATCGGCCTGTGCTTCGCGGCGGTGTACTACGCGGTCTTCCGCTTCGCGATCACCAGGTTCGACCTGAGGACACCGGGGCGGGAGCCGGCCGAGGAGGTGGAGGACGTCACCAAGGCATAGGCGCCTTCGGGGGCACGGCGAGTAGCGCGCCGGTAACGGGAATCGCGGGTTCCTTACACCGCCTTCATCGTGCTACAACAGGTCTACACCACTGAGTGGTGTAGACCAGAGACGCCGCCGTCCTCCCTCCCCCACGCACGGGCGGCGCCATGCCCACATGGAGGAAGTTGTGACCACGGCCAGCGCCGCTCCCGCGGCCGAGAAGAAGAAGGGCGCCGGCGCGATGGCTGTGCTGCAGCGCATCGGCCGCAGCCTCATGCTGCCGGTGGCGGTCCTGCCGGCCGCCGCCCTGCTGGTGCGCCTCGGCAACACCGACATGCTGGGGCGCCCGTCGTTCCCCACGTTCCTGACGAAGACCGCGGGCTTCATGGCCGCCGGCGGGAACGCGATCCTCGACAACATGGCGCTGCTCTTCGCCGTGGGCATCGCCATCGGTTTCGCCAGGAAGTCGGACGGCTCGACGGCGCTCGCGGCGGTGGTCGGCTACCTGGTCTTCAAGAACGTGCTGGGCACGTTCACCGACAAGAACCTCCCGAAGGTGGCGACCGCCGTCGACGGCAAGGTCGTCATGGTGGACGCTCCGGTGGACGCCAAGGTCCTCGGCGGCGTCGTGATGGGCATCGTGGTCGCCCTGATCTACCAGCGCTTCTACCGCACCAAGCTGCCCGACTGGGCGGGCTTCTTCGGCGGCCGGCGCCTGGTGCCGATCCTGTCGGCCTTCGCCGGTCTGGTCCTCGGCATCGTGTTCGGCTACATCTGGCCGGTCCTGGGCACCGGTCTGCACAACTTCGGTGAGTGGCTGGTCGGGTCGGGCGCGGTCGGGGCGGGCATCTTCGGTGTGGCCAACCGCGCGCTGATCCCGATCGGCATGCACCACCTGCTCAACTCGTTCCCGTGGTTCCAGGCCGGCGACTACCACGGCAAGAGCGGCGACATCGCCCGCTTCCTGGCCGGCGACCCGGCCGCCGGCCAGTTCATGACCGGTTTCTTCCCGATCATGATGTTCGGCCTCCCGGCGGCCTGCCTGGCCATCGTGCACTGCGCCCGTCCGGAGCGCCGCAAGGTGGTCGGCGGCATGATGTTCTCGATCGCGCTGACCTCGTTCGTGACCGGTGTGACCGAGCCGATCGAGTTCACCTTCATGTTCATCGCGCCGGTCCTGTACGGCATCCACGCGGTCCTCACCGGGGTCGCGCTGGCGCTGACCTGGGCGCTGGGCATGAAGGACGGATTCGGGTTCTCCGCGGGCGTGGTCGACTTCGGCCTGAACCTGGGCATCGCGACCAACCCCTGGGGCCTGGTCCTGGTCGGGCTGTGCTTCGCGGTCGTCTACTACGTGATCTTCCGCTTCGCCATCATCAGGTTCAACCTGCCGACACCGGGCCGCGAGTCCGACGAGGAACTGGCCGAGCTGCAGAAGGCGGAGGCCAAGTAGCCTCCCTGGTACGCGTGGAAGGGCCCCGGAGCCGATCGACTCCGGGGCCCTTCCACGTGTACCAGGGGTCAGATCTCGTACGTCGTTCCCGGGACCGCCAGGTCCACCCGGCCGGTGAAGACCTCTCGGGCGTGGGCCGCGTTGAGCTGGGGATCGGTCCAGGGCGGGATGTGGGTGAGGACCAGGTGGCGGGCGTTCGCGCGGGCCGCCGTCTCGCCGGCCTCCCGGCCGTTGAGGTGCAGGTCCGGGATGTCCTCCTTGCCGTACGTGAACGCGGCCTCGCACAGGAACAGGTCCGCGTCCCGGGCCAGCTCGTCCAGCGCCGCGGTGACTCCCGTGTCGCCGGAGTACGTCAGCACCTTGCCGCCGTGCTCGATCCGGATCCCGTACGCCTCCACGGGGTGCCGCACCCGCTCGGTGTGCACGCGGAACGGGCCGATCTCGAACGTGGACGGCTTGACCGTGTGGAAGTCGAAGACCTCGCTCATGGACGAGGCGGAGGGGGTGTCGGCGTAGGCCGTGGTCAGGCGGTGCTCGGTGCCCTCGGGGCCGTAGACCGGGATCGGGGCGCAGCGGCCGCCGTCGAAGCGGTAGTAGCGCGCGACGAAGTAGGCGCACATGTCGATGCAGTGGTCGACGTGCAGATGGCTCAGGAAGATCGCGTCGAGGTCGTAGAGACCGCAGTGGCGCTGCAGCTCGCCGAGGGCGCCGTTGCCCATGTCGAGGAGCAGCCGGAAGCCGTCGGCCTCGACGAGGTAGCTCGAGCAGGCCGATTCCGCGGAGGGGAACGACCCCGAGCAGCCGACGACGGTGAGCTTCATGAAGCAGAAACCTCCGTTGGCAGAAAGGCGGCGGGCGGGGAGCCGGCACAACGGGCCGGGGCATGGCAGAGGGGGGTCGTGCGGTCCGTCGAGCGTAAGGCGCAAAAGCACGGGTCGCTCCTCCACCAGGGGCCGTTGTGGGCGAACTCACCTGCGCTGTCACCGGTTCGGCTGGACCAGGAGCGCGTGAGAACAGAGGAGGGCGCGCGTTGTCGTTCGCGCGCCGGTAACGTCGTCCTCATGGACACGTCCTGGTGGCTGGCGCTCGCGGCGGTGGTACTGCTGGCGCTGGTCGCCACGCTCGTCGACGGCTGGGGGCGGAGCCGGCGGCCCCGCGGGCGCAGACTGCGGCCGCCCGGACGCCCGGGGGCCCGGGACCGGACCCTGACACGCCCGCGCCCCGGGGACATCTGGTGGGCGAACGTGCCCTACGAGGACCGGGCGGAGGCCAAGGACCGCCCCTGTCTGGTGCTGGCCGTGCGCGGCAACCGGGCCACGGTGGCGAAGATCACCAGCAAGTACCACGACGAGCGCGCCGGGGTCATCCCGCTGCCGCCCGGCGCGGTCGGCGACGCGCACGGGCGGCCCAGCTTCCTGCAGACCGACGAGCTGCGGGAGGTGCCGGTGGGGGACTTCCGGCGCCGGGTGGGCGTGGTCGACCCGGTCCTGTGGGACCAGGTGCGCCACCTCGCGGGCTGAGCGGGGCCGAGCGGCTACGGGCGGACCGTCACCGTGACCGTCCACTCCTGCAGGCCCTTGCAGGAGACCTGGCCGGAGGCCGTGGGCTCGGGACACAGGGGCCGGGAGGACGTGAGTTTCGTGGTGCCGGCGGCCTTCGCCCGGTAGGCGGCGGTGGCGTCGCCCGGCTGGATGACGAAGCCCGAGTTGATCGCCTCCAGGGCGGGGCCGTCGGCCGCGACCGGCCTCCAGGGGCGCTCCTTGGTGCCGTCGAGGGTGAGCCGCAGCTCACCGCCCCCGGTCAGGCAGACGGTGTGGCCGTCGTCGGCGGCGGTCAGCTCCGCGTGGGAGACGCACCCGCCGGAGGCCGGCGAGCCGCTCGCCGACGGTGACACCCGGCCGCTGCCGCCCCCGGTGTCGTCCCCGCCGTCCCCGCCGCTCTGCGAGCCGCAGCCCGCGAGGAGCAGCGCGGCTGCCGCGAGGGCGAGGGTCGTCGTTCGACGCATGGGGTCCGCCTTTCGTCCGTGGCCGGCCGTCCGGCCGCTGGTACCGATGTGACGTGGCAGCGGCGCGGACGGATCCCGCGCACGGAGGGCGGAATTCCCCGGCGGGCGCACGGACCTATGCCCAGAGCTGGCCGTGCAGGGTCTCGATGGCCTCTTCGGTGGTGGCGGCGGTGTAGACGCCGGTGGAGAGGTACTTCCAGCCGCCGTCGGCCACGACGAAGACGATGTCGGCGCTCTCGCCGGCCTTGACGGCCTTCCTGCCGACGCCGATCGCCGCGTGCAGGGCGGCACCCGTGGAGACACCCGCGAAGATGCCCTCCTGCTGGAGGAGTTCACGGGTGCGGGTGACCGCGTCGGCGGAGCCCACCGAGAAGCGGGTGGTGAGGACCGAGGCGTCGTACAGCTCGGGGACGAAGCCCTCGTCGAGGTTGCGCAGCCCGTAGACGAGGTCGTCGTAGCGCGGTTCGGCGGCGACGATCTTGACGTCCGGCTTGTGATCGCGCAGGTAGCGCCCGACGCCCATGAGGGTGCCGGTGGTGCCGAGGCCCGCGACGAAGTGGGTGACGGAGGGCAGGTCGGCGAGGATCTCCGGGCCGGTCGTGGCGTAGTGGGCGCCCGCGTTGTCCGGGTTGCCGTACTGGTAGAGCATCACCCAGTCGGGATGCTCGGCGGAGAGTTCCTTGGCGACGCGCACGGCGGTGTTGGAGCCGCCGGCGGCCGGGGAGGAGATGATCTCGGCGCCCCACATGGCGAGCAGGTCACGACGCTCCTGCGAGGTGTTCTCCGGCATCACGCACACCATGCGGTAGCCCCTGAGCCTGGCGGCCATGGCGAGGGAGATGCCGGTGTTGCCCGAGGTGGGCTCGAGGATGGTGCAGCCCGGGGTCAGCCGGCCGTCCTTCTCCGCCTGCTCGATCATGTGCAGGGCCGGGCGGTCCTTGACCGAACCGGTGGGGTTGCGGTCCTCCAGCTTGGCCCAGATGCGGACGTCGTCGGACGGCGAGAGCCGCGGCAGGCGCACCAGGGGGGTGTTGCCCACCGCGGCCAGCGGGGAGTCGTAGCGCATGGGGATCAGGCCGTTCCGGCCCGCCGCCCGACCGCGACCCCGGCCGGGCGGGCCTCCGCGGCGGCGGATCCGCCGGCGACCGCCGGCAGGATCGTCACGCTGTCGCCGTCGGCCAGCTTGGTGGAGATGCCGTCGAGGAAACGCACGTCCTCGTCGTTCAGGTAGACGTTCACGAACCGGCGAAGCTGCTCGCCGTCCACGATACGGGCCTGGATGCCCGGGTGCCGGGACTCCAGGTCGGTGAACAGGTCGGCGAGGGTGTCCCCGGTGCCCTCCACGGCCTTCTGGCCGTCGGTGTACGTGCGGAGGATGGTCGGGATGCGGACCTCGATGGCCATGGCGTCAGGGCTCCTGTCGGAATGAGTCAGGTCGGTGGGCGCGACAGCGCGGGCGTCTCGTGTACGCGGGAGGGGGCGCCGTCGGCTCATGGCCGTACGGCGGCAGGGGCGCGTTGCGTCAACAGATGGCGCTGGCCAGCCTGCACAGGTCGACGTGCAGCCGCGCCACGAGCAGCATGCCCGGCGTCTTGTCGCTCACGTCTCGGATAACCATGAGGTCATCGTATCGATTCCCGCCCCCATCTCCGGAGTGTCGTCCCACACTTCGGATGATCGCCGGCCAGTGGATGAGACTTCCGAGATCAGCGCACCTGTCAGTACGCCTGGACGACCGTGACCTCCTCCTCCGTGACCTCGCCGTCGAGGATGCGGAAGGAGCGGAACTGGAAATCGCCGAGGCCGTCGGTGTCGGCGGTGGAGACGAGGACGTAGTGGGCGCCGGGCTCGTTGGCGTAGCCGATGTCGGTGCGGGAGGGATGGGCCTCGGTCGCGGTGTGGGAGTGGTAGATGATCACCGGCTCCTCGTCGCGGTCGTCCATCTCGCGGTAGAGCTTCAGCAGGTCCTGCGAGTCGAACTCGTAGAAGGTGGGCGAGCGGGCCGCGTTCAGCATCGGGATGAAGCGCTCCGGGCGGCCGGCGCCCACCGGGCCCGCGACGACGCCGCACGCCTCGTCGGGGTGGTCCTCGCGCGCGTGGGCGACGATCTGGTCGTACAGGGCCTGGGTGATGGTCAGCATGGGGGCCAGGATAAGCAGAGGAGCCACCCCGTACCGAGGTTCGGTACGGGGCGGCCCACATGGTGGACGCCCTGAGCGGCGGCGGCCGGGACTGCCACGAGTACTCCCGGCGACCGGACGTCCTGGGGGAGGGGTTTCCGCCCTGGTCAGCCGACCTTCTCGAACACCTGCTCGTCGCGGTCCGTGACCTGCGGCGCGCGGTTCTTCATGACCCTCCAGCCGATGCCGAGCGCGATCGCCCAGCCGGCCATCACGTACAGGCAGATCCGGGAGTCGGCGTCGTAGGCGATCAGGCCGGTGACGAAGAGCAGGAAGACGATGGCGATGTACGAGCACACCGCGCCGCCCGGCGCCGGGAAGGAGGACGCGGGCAGCCGCCCCGCGTCGACCGCGCGGCGGTAGAGGACGTGGCTGACCAGGATCATCAGCCAGGTCCAGATGCCGGCCGCGGTGGCCACGGAGGTGACGTAGCCGAAGGCCTTCTCCGGGACGACGTAGTTGAGGATCACGCCGATCCCCATGAACAGCATCGACACGGTGATGCCGAGCGCCGGGGTCTTGGTCGTCGACAGCTTCGCGAAGACGCGCGGGGCCTCGCCGTTGTCGGCCAGGGTGCGCAGCATGCGGCCGGTGGAGTACATGCCCGAGTTGCAGGAGGACAGGGCCGCGGTGAGCACCACGAAGTTGACGATGCCGGCGCCGGCCGGGATGCCGATGACCGCGAACGCCTTCACGAAGGGACTGACACCCTCGGCGAACTCGGTCCACTTGACCACGCACAGGATGACGGTGAGGGCGCCCACGTAGAACAGGGCGATGCGCCACGGCAGGGTGTTGATCGCCTTGGGGAGGGTCTTCTCCGGGTTCTCGGACTCGCCCGCGGTGACGCCGACCAGCTCGACGGCGAGGTAGGCGAACATCACGCCCTGCAGCGTCATCAGCGAGGAGCCGACGCCCTTCGGGAAGAAGCCGTCGAACTGCCACAGGTTCGCCACGTGCGCGGTGTCACCGGCGGCGCTGAAGCCGAAGGTGAGCACGCCCAGACCGATCACGATCATGCCGATCAGGGCGGTGACCTTGACCATGGAGAACCAGAACTCGATCTCGCCGAACAGCTTGACCGAGATCAGGTTGGCCACGAACAGGACCACCAGGAAGACCAGTGCCGTGACCCACTGCGGGACGGCCGGGAACCAGTAGTTGACGTAGATGGCGGCGGCCGTCAGCTCGGCCATGCCGGTGACCACCCACATCAGCCAGTACGTCCAGCCGGTGAAGTAGCCGAAGAACGGGCCGAGGAACTCGCGGGAGTACTCGGCGAAGGAGCCGGAGACGGGACGGTAGAGCAGCAGCTCGCCCAGGGCCCGCATGATGAAGAAGATGATCACGCCGGCGAGGGCGTACATGAGGATGAGGCTGGGACCGGCCTTGGCGATGTTCGCCCCGGCTCCCAGGAACAGGCCGACGCCGATGGCGCCGCCAATGGCGATCATCTGGACCTGACGGCTGCCGAGCCCGCGTTCGTACCCCTCTTCAGGGGTTTCCGTGACCCTCTCGGAGGCCATGTGTGGTGCGCCTTTCTCCATGCCGACCCAGGCCTTGCGTCGGCCTCGGATCGGGTTTCGATCCCCCCGGATTGATGGAGCTGGGCGGAGCTGCGGGAGCCCGCCCGTGCCTGGCCGGCGGTTGCCGGCTCGGTGGCGCACCCGGCCGGACATGGGTGGTGTCGGCCGGGCGGTCGTGAAGATCTATCACGGCCGCAATATCGAGCACCGGAGGCGGTTGTGACGCATCACACAGGGAGAAGCGGACAAAGAGCGCCCGAATGAGGCAAAAAGGACCTCAGTGGTGACATGATCGTTATCCGGATTTGAGTGTCCTCTGAGCGAACACGAAAGAGGGACGATCAGGGCATCAAGGTCGCCACAAGCGTTTCCTGGAGCCCGCCCAGCCACAGGTAGGCCATCACCATCGGCTTGCGCGGGTCCTCGTCCGGCAGCCGGTAGAGCAGCTCGGTGTCACCCTCGTCGGAGACCTCCAGCCGGGCGCCGATCGCCAGCCGGAGGTCGTTGAGGGCGCCGAGCCACCAGCGGGACTCCTCCGGGGACAGCTTGAGAACCGCCGCGCCCGCGTCGGAGGCGTTCAGCGCGTCCAGGGTGCGGATCACCGCGAGCGCGTTCTCCCGCTTGCCCGCACGCAGGTCGTTCTCGGTGTAGCGGCGGAACTCGGCGGAGTGCGCCTGCCGCTCCTCCGCCTCGGCCGGCGAGGCGGGCGTCCGTTCGGGGTCGGTGTAGGCGTCGGGGAAGAGCCTCCTGAGGACCGGGTCGGCGGGCGGCTCGCTCGGCCCGTCGGCGAACAGCTCGGCCAGCGGGTCGGCGTCCTCGGCGGGGCCGGGGCCGATGAGCTCCAGGAGCTGCACGGCCAGCGACCGGATGATGGAGATCTCGACGTCGTCGAGGGCGACGGCCGCGCCGCCACCGGGAATCGGTTCGAAGGTTCCGGGCATGGAGGGGATCGCTACTTCCGGTCCTGCTGGAGGGTGGCCCACAGTCCGTAACCGTGCATCGCCTGCACGTCGCGCTCCATCTCCTCGCGGGTACCGCTGGAGACGACCGCCCGGCCCTTGTGGTGGACGTCGAGCATGAGCTTGGTCGCCTTGTCCTTCGGGTAGCCGAAATAGGACTGGAAGACGTAGGTCACGTAGCTCATGAGGTTGACCGGGTCGTTGTGCACGATCGTGACCCAGGGGACGTCGGGCTCGGGTACGGCGAAGACCTCCTCCGCCGACTCGGTGCGTTCGATCTCTACGGGCGCGGGTGACGTCACACCGCCCATGCTGCCACGCGCGGCACTATTCGTCACACTGACGAAATGGGGGTAGCATCCCCGTCATGCTGCACACACCGGGGCCGGTCCCCGGACCCCCGGCCGGGCCCGGGGGAGCCGGGCAGCCACGAGCTGACGGAGGTAGTGGTGGACGTGGCGGACCTTGGGCTGCCGGTGGACGTTCCCTCGACGGCGCTCTTCACGGACCAGTACGAGCTGACGATGCTGCAGGCCGCCCTCAGGGGCGGCACGGCCGAGCGGCGCAGCGTCTTCGAGGTCTTCACCCGGAGGCTGCCCCACGGGCGCCGCTACGGCGTCGTGGCGGGCACCGGGCGGGTGCTGGACGCGGTCGAGAACTTCCGCTTCGACGAGGGCGTCCTCGGCTTCCTGCGGGAGCGCGGGATCGTCGACGAGGAGACCCTGAAGTGGCTCGCCGGCTACCGCTTCAGCGGTGACGTGTGGGGCTACCCCGAGGGCGAGGTCTACTTCCCGGGCTCGCCCGTCCTGCGGGTCGAGGGCTCCTTCGCGGAGTGCGTGCTGCTGGAGACCGTGATCCTCTCCATCCTCAACCACGACTCGGCGATCGCGGCCGCCGCGTCCCGGATGGCCTCCGCCGCCGGCGACCGGCCGCTGATCGAGATGGGCGCCCGCCGCACCCACGAGCTGGCCGCCGTGGCCGCCTCCCGGGCCGCGTACGTCGGCGGCTTCGCGACCACCTCCGACCTCGCGGCCGGCTTCCGGTACGGCATCCCGACGGTCGGCACCTCCGCGCACGCCTTCACCCTGCTGCACGACCGGGAGCGGGACGCCTTCCAGGCCCAGGTGGAGTCCCTCGGCCGGGGCACCACGCTCCTGGTGGACACCTACGACGTCGCCGAGGCCGTCCGCACGGCGGTGGAGGTGGCCGGTCCCGAGCTGGGCGCGGTGCGCATCGACTCCGGGGACCTGCTGCTGGTCGCGCACCGGGTGCGGCAGCAGCTCGACGAGCTGGGCGCGACCGACACGAAGATCGTCGTCACCTCCGACCTGGACGAGTACGCCATCGCCTCGCTGGCGGCCGCGCCCGTGGACGCGTACGGCGTCGGCACCCAGCTCGTGACCGGCTCCGGGCACCCGACCTGCTCGATGGTCTACAAGCTGGTCGCGCGGGCCGCCTCCGCCGACGCGGCGGCGCCGCTGGTGCCGGTGGCGAAGAGGTCCAGCGGGGGGAAGGTCTCCGTCGGCGGCCGCAAGTGGGCGGCCCGGCGGCTGGACCGGGACGGCATCGCGGAGGCCGAGGTCGTGGGCACCGGGCCGGTACCCGAGGAGCTGGCCGGACAGCAGCTCCTGGTGCGGCTGGTCGAGGGCGGCGAGGTCGTCGCCCGCGAGTCGCTGGACGTGCCCCGCGACCGGCACATCGCGGCGCGCGCCGCCCTGCCGCTGTCCGCGACGCAGCTCTCCCGGGGCGAGCCCGTCCTCCCGACGGAGTACGCGCAGGGCCTCTCGGGTAACTAAAGCAGGACGACCTCCGCTCCCCCGCCCACCGACCCCCTCCCGCAGGGACCTCTAGGACTCCAGGCTCAGTCACTCAACCGGACAGTCGAAGGACACCCACCATGCGCCGCGCCTTGATCGTCGTAGACGTGCAGAACGACTTCTGCGAGGGAGGCAGCCTGGCGGTGGCCGGCGGCGCGGACGTGGCCGCCGCCGTCACCGAGCTGATCGGACAGGCGGGGGGCACCGGGTACCGCCATGTGGTGGCCACCCGCGACCACCACATCGCGCCCGGCGGTCACTTCGCCGACGACCCCGACTTCGTCCACTCCTGGCCCGCGCACTGCGTCGCGGGGACCGAGGGGGTCGGCTTCCACCCGAACTTCGCGCCCGCCGTCGCCTCCGGCGCGGTGGACGCGGTCTTCGACAAGGGCGCGTACTCGGCGGCCTACAGCGGCTTCGAGGGCGCCGACGAGAACGGGGTCCCGCTGGCCGAGTGGCTGCGCGCCCGGCACGTCGACGAGGTGGACGTGGTCGGCATAGCCACCGACCACTGCGTACGGGCCACGGCGCTGGACGCGCTCCGGGAGGGTTTCCGCACGCAGGTCCTCCTGGACCTGACCGCGGGCGTCGCACCGGAGACCACGGAGCGGGCCCTGGAGGAGCTGCGCGAGGCCGGGGTGGAGCTCACCGGCAAGCCGGTGGTCGGCGGCTGAGGGCCGGCTGCCGCCCGGATCCGGCCTGATCCGAACGGGCGGCCCCGGGCCCCCCGGGCCGCCGCCCGTCCGGGACGCTCAGCCGCGCCGGGCCACGGCCGGTGCGCGCAGCAGGGCGCGGATGGGATGCCACAGCTCGGTCACCGCGACCCCGGCGTCCGGTGCCGTGCGCCATATCAGGCCGTCGGGATGGTGCAGCACCGCGGTGATCTCGTCCGGGGTCGGCGGGGCGGCGTTGCCCCGCAGGTAGATGGCGCGCAGACCCAGGTTGCGGAGCCTGGTCAGGGCTCGTGCCCGGTTCTGGGCGTGCACCAGGACGCGTACCCCGGTGGAGCCGCCTGCCGGACTGGGGCTGGGCAGGTTGAGTGCCACCACCACCGTGCCGTTCGGCAGTTTGCTGAAGCCTCCTGCGGCCATGCGGTCACATCCCCGTTTCGGTCGGTGTCAATAAGCGAGCCACAGGACGCACCTAAACACGATCGGCGGCGACCCGCCAGGGGGTCACCGCCGATACGCTTCTGACCTGCGGAAATATCCGCTACTTCACCGCGGGGCCGACTTCCAGCTCGAGCGTCGTGCCGCCGTGGCCCTGCTTGACGATCTTGACCTTGGTGTTGGTGTCAGTGATCTTGACGCCACCGGTCGGGTTGGACGCGTCGTAGTAGGTGCTGGTGTGGTCGTTGAAGACCCGCACGCCCTTGTGCGACTTGATCTTGAGCGCCTTGTCGGCCTTGTGCAGCGTGAAGGCGTCCGTGGCGCCCAGGCCGAAGGTCGAGTCGAAGGCCTGGATCCGGTTGCGCACCAGGGTGCCGTCGGCCCACTTGAGCGCCTTGTAGTGCGCGTCCACGGGCAGGATCAGACCGGTGCCCGGGTGGCCGTTGGCGCTGTTGGTGTTGTTGTCCGCCTGGGAGGTGTCCCACTTCCAGATCAGCAGGCCGTTCTGGTACGGGTAGTGCTCCACCCAGTCCGGGCGCGACGAGAAGCCGAAGTTGTACGGGCCGACCTTGAGGGTCTTGTCGTACGACACGTACTGACGGTTCTCGGCGAGGTAGTACTGCTTGTAGTCCTTGGTGAAGGACTCGCCGACGCGGGAGAAGCCCTTGGCGGTCCAAGCGGCGTCCGCGGACTCGGCGTTGTCGGAGAACAGCGGCGTGCCGTCGGCCGTCACCGTGATCTCGTCGGCCGTGAAGCCCTTCAGGGCCACGCCGCCGTCGGTCTGGTAGCGGAAGCGAAGCTGCACCTTCTGGCCGGCGTAGGCGTCCAGCGGGTACGACAGCTTCTTGTAGCTGTCGACCGTGCCGGTCAGGGCCGGCTTGCCGGAGGCGTCACGCGGGATGGCCTGGCCGTCCACCGTGCCGTCGACGGCGGTCCAGTTGGCGCCACCGTCGGTCGACACCTCGGTGTAGAGGTAGTCGTACTCGGACTCGATGTCGTACCAGCCGTCGAGCGAGAGGGTGGCCGACGACTTGCCCGTGAGGTCCACGGAGCGGGTCAGCGTGTTCTTGAGGTCGTCGCCGCTGCCGCTCCACCACTGGGTGGCGCCCTCGGCCGGGGTGACGATCTCGGTCTTCACGGCCTTGTCCGGCAGCGAGACGACCAGCGCCTGGCGGTACTTGGTGTTGTACTCGGCGACACCCAGCTTGTGCCAGGACTTGACGCCCGCCTTGGCGGTGTCGTAGTTCAGCCAGCCGAGCTGCATCTTGTCCCAGGCGTTCATGTCGCCGGGCATGTCGCCGATGGACTCCTTGCCGGTGCCCAGCCAGGAACCGGAGGACATCAGCGTCCAGAAGCCGGTGGAGTTGTCACCGCCGGCGGTGTCGTACTCGTCCGGCAGACCGAGGTCGTGGCCGTACTCGTGGGCGAAGACACCGAGGCCGCCGTTCTCCGGCTGGATGGTGTAGTCGCCGACCCAGATGCCGGTGTCGCCGACCTGCGTGCCACCGAGCTTGTTGTCGCTCGGGCCGGTCGCGCCGGCGTCGGTGCCGAAGGCGTACCAGCGGTGCGCCCAGATGGCGTCCGTGCCCTGGGCGCCGCCGCCCGCGGACTCGTCCTCACCGGCGTGCACGAGCTGGAAGTGGTCGACGTAGCCGTCGGGCTCGTTGAAGTTGCCGTCGCCGTCGTAGTCGTACCGGTCCCACTGGTCGTACTTGGCCAGGTCCGCCTTGATGGCGGCGTCGGACTTGCCGGCCTTCTTCTGGTCGGCGACCCAGGCGTTGAGGCCGTCGCGGACGACGTTCCACACGCTGGAGCAGTTCGTCTGACCGCAGGCGTTGTTGCCGTAACGGGCCTCGTTGTAGGGGACCTTGACCCAGTCCGAGACCTCGCCGTCGACCGAGTAGCGGCCCGAGGACTGCTTCTCGTAGTACTTCTTCAGCGACTGCTTCTTCGAGCCGGTGCCGAAGTAGAGGTCCTGGAAGTGCTTCTGGTTGTAGTCCTGCTGCCAGGCCGTCGAGTTGTCCTTCTTGCGGTTCGGCTTGGCGATCGTGTTGTGCAGCGGGCCGGCGGTGCCCCCGTACTTGGGGTCCGTCTGGTCGCCGAACTCGACCAGGATGGTGAAGATCTTGTCGGTCTTCTCCCGGCTCAGCTCGACGTACTTGCTGTCGCCCTTCCTGCTCTTGAGCTGGACGACCTTCGAGCCGTTGCGGTTCTTGGCCTTCGTCTTGCCCGCTATGAGCTGGTTCAGGGCCTCCTGACGCTGGGCGCGCTGCGTCTTGCTCAGCGGGCCGTCGAGGTCGTGGGCCTTCTGGTGCACCGGGGCCGGGTCGTGCCGGTTCGCGGCTGCCGACGGGGCCTGGGTGCTCGCCTCGGCGACCGCGAAGGTCGCGTACGTGGCGGAGGCCGTCGCGAGCGCCACGCCTATCGCGGCGGCTCTGAACGTCCAGGTTCTGCTGGTCACTTGAGTTCCTCCCCCGCGCCGCGCACACGGACAGGGGGTTCCCATTGGATGGAGGATTCCGTGCGCGCACGTTCAACGCGTGTATCAAGTGACGTCATTTGACTAGAGGTTTAGAAGAAAAAACAGACCTTGACTTGAGCAGGACAAGTGCACTATGCGGAGACGGGGTTCGCTTTACGAACGCCGGAAGGTGCCACCCGACGGCGCGTGCGACCGGCCACTTCCCGGACCCCATGACTCCGTGCGCCCCCTGTGCACCGGTACCGTGGGTTAGGGCATGCTTACCGGGCGCGCCGCTCGGGCATGCACCGCGCAGAGAGTCGAACGGCACCCCGAATCCCCCGAGATGTTCCGAGGACACGATTGCCATGCCTCGTCCGACGCCCGCACAGCTCGCCTACGGTTCGTGCACCGTGATCCTGTCGACACTCGCCATGCTGCTGCTGTCGCAGGCGAGTTCGGTTCTCGCGGTCGCCGTCATCGCCCTGGCCGCGCTCGCCCTGGGGCTGCTCGTCGCGATGACGGTTCCCCTGCCCGGGACGGGGGCCGCGGTGCGGCCCGCGGAGCCGGCGCGGGAGAGCGAGCGGGTCCCGACCACGCTCTGAAGGGCGCGCACACGAGCGGCGGGCCCGTGGCATCCACGGGCCCGCCGCTCGCGCACCGGCACACCGCGCCTCAGCGGGTGTCGACCTCCACCGTCTTGGCGGCCTTGTCGTGCAGGCCCTGTTTGTACGGCTTGTCGAAGTAGCTCCAGCCGCCGCAGATCACCGTCCAGACACAGGCGCAGCAGAAGGCGAACGGCAGCCACAGCACCAGGGCGCGGACCAGCGAGGTCTGCGTCGAGGGCGTGGCACCGTCGTTCAGGTTGGCCACCCGCATCTTGAGCCACTTCTTGCCCAGGGTCTGCCCCGACCTGGCGATCATGATCGTGTCGTAGGCGACGTAGAGGACGGCGGCGACGAAGGACTGCCACAGGGACCGGCCGACCTCCATCCGGTTCCCGTTCACCTCGTACTGGTGCACCCCGAGGGGCCAGGTGACCAGCCAGACGACGACGCCCACGAGGATCATGTCGATGATGCGGGCCAGGGTGCGCCTGCCGCTGTCCGCGAGCGGAGGCATGCCGGCGAGGGGGTCGGCGGGACCGCCGTACGGGCCACCGCCGTAGGGTCCGCCGGCACCGTACGGCCCGCCCCCGTAGGGGCCGCCGCCATGGGGGTCACCACCGCCGTAGGGGGGCGGCTGCTGCCCTTCCCCGGGCGGCGGGGGCTGCCCGCCCTCACCGGGAGGCGGCTGCCCGCCGCCCGGCGGCGGGGGCTGCCGGTCGCCGTACGGGCTGCCGTAGGGCGAGCCCGCCCCCTGGTCCGACGGGGGCCGCTTCCTGAACGGGTCGTCCTCGGGGGGCTCCGCGCCGGAGCCCGGGGGCGGTTCGCTGCTCATGTGCCCGAGTGGACCGCGAACGCGCCGGCTCCGCATCCGGCGGGCGGCCGTACGGGTCACGCGGACCCGCCGGCCCGCCTCAGTCGGCCACGAAGGTGTGGGCGGCCTTGTCGTGCCAGCACTGGCGCCAGGGCCGGTCGAACAGGCACCACAGCACCCCGATCAGGCCGACGCCGAGCAGGCCGGGAACGCTGTAGACCAGCCAGCGGCGCAGGGCCGCGCCGAACCCCGGCGGCTCGTGGCCCTCGATGTCCCGGACCTCGATCCCGCACAGCTTCTTGCCCAGCGTGCGGCCCCACTTGGCGGTGGGCAGCGCCTCGTACAGCACGCCGAAGACCAGCAGGACGCCGAGGACGACGGCGAGCGCGGTGCCGGTCGTGCCGTCGATCAGCCAGACGGTGACGGTGCGGCCGGACAGCCTGGCCGCGTCGATCTTGTCCTGGATGTGGTCGACCGCCCGGGTGCCGAGCGGGACGGCGGCGGCCGCGGTGACGGCGCCGACGACCAGGCTGTCGACCAGACGGGCGGCGAACCGCTTGCCCAGGCCGGCCGGGCGGGCCGCGGCCTGCCGGCGGGCCACCGCCTGGAACGGGTCCTCCACCGGCGGCTTCCACGGCGCCACGGGCTGTTCGTCCGCTGCCCCGGCCAGCCGGTGCACCTGCTGCGCCCAGGACGCCTGGCCGCCGCCCGGCCCGGCGGTCAGCGGGGTGCCGGAGTCGCCGGGCTGCCGGGCCGCCGACTGGTGGGGCACGCCCTGCCGGGGTGCGGCCCGCTCCGGTCCGGCGGAGGCCGCGGCTGCCGGAGCGGTCGAGGCCTGGGGAGCGGGCGGGGTCCGGGTGTCCGCCGCACGCGCGGCGGCCGCCTTGCCGGCGCCGAAGCCTGGGCCCGCGGCCGGTCCCGGCGCGCCCTTGCCACCGGATCCGCCCGCCCCGCCAGGACCCGCCTGCGGCGCGACGGTCGGACCCTGGGCGCCGAAGCCCGCGGGTGGCTCACCGCCGGAACCGGTGGCCGCCGGGCCGAACCCGGGGGTGCCGGAGGTACCGGGGGCACCACCCGGGCCGGAGGCCGCGGGCGCGCCGGACTGCTGCTCCGGGGCCGGGTTCTGCCCCTGCCCCGGGACCTGACGGAACGTCATGGTCCCGGAGTCCTGGACGGCCGCGGGACCCGGGACCGGACGGCGGAAGATGAACGTGCCGCTGGGATCCGGCTCTTCCCCGGCCGGCGGGATCGGCGCCGTGCCGTCGGTACGGGCGGCGTGGCCGGACGGATGGGACGGACCGACCGCGGGGACCCCGGGACCGGCGTCCCAGGCGGGCGCCTGCCGCTGGTCGGGCCGCTCCGCGGCGGGCCCCGGCTGCGGGTCCTCGTCGAAGAAGTGCGGGCCCGTCTCCTCCACGGCCGGGACCGCCGGGCGGAAGCCGGGCGGCGGGTTGAGCGGTACGCCGTCCCGCGGCGCCGGCCTGCTGGTGCCCGGCACCCAGGAGGCGCCGTTCCAGTACCGGACGTAACCGGGGATGGACGGGTCCGGGTAGTAGCCCTCGCGGGGCCTGTCGTCACCGGGGGCCGGGGTTGGGGCGCTCATGTCCGTCGTCCCGTATCTGCTCGGGGGTGGTAAGGGGCTCCACATCTATCAGACCGGGGCATGCCGCACCGCCAGTCCCGCCGTACCCGCCCCTTTCCGGGCAACGCCGTCCACGGCTCCCGCACGCGGCCGGAGAAACTTCCCCGGACCCGCGTAATGGTCGCCCCCCTGCTCCCTCTCCCCCGGTGCGGGCCCGCGCAGAGCGGCCCCGGAAGAGAGGAAACACAGGTCATGCAGCAGACCGTGGTGGAACGGGAGCTGGAGATCCAGCTCGTCCTGTCGCCCGAACGGAGCGTCCCGGTGCCGGCCCGGCTGGGCTACCGCTCCGGCGACCCCTACGCCGTGCGCCTCACCTTCCACACCACCTCCGAGCACCCCGTCGAGTGGACGTTCGCCCGGGACCTGCTGGTGGACGGGGTGTTCCGGCCCTGCGGGCACGGGGACGTGCGCGTCTGGCCGACGAAGGCCGAGGGCCGCGGCGTCGTCCTCGTCGCGCTGAGTTCGCCGGACGGCGACGCCCTGCTGGAGCTGCCGGCCACGCCGGTGTCCGCCTGGCTGGAGCGGACGCTGCGGGCGGTGCCGCCGGGCACCGAGGACGCGCGGCTCGGCCTCGACGACGCGCTCGACGAGCTGCTCGCCGGGTGAGGCCGGCGGCTCAGAAGAGCTTGCCCGGGTTGAGGATGCCGAGCGGGTCGAAGACGTCCTTCACCGCGCGCTGCATCTCCACGCCGACCGGCCCGATCTCCCGCGCCAGCCACTCCTTCTTGAGCACGCCCACACCGTGCTCACCGGTGATGGTGCCGCCGAGCGCCAGGCCGAGCGCCATGATCTCGTCGAAGGACTCACGGGCCCGCCGGGACTCGTCGTCGTCCTGGGCGTCGAAGCAGACGGTGGGGTGGGTGTTGCCGTCGCCGGCGTGCGCGCAGACGCCGATGGTGAGGCCGTACTCGGCGCCGATCCGCTCGACGCCCTCGAGCATCGCGCCCAGCTTCGAGCGGGGCACGCACACGTCGTCGATCATCGTCGTGCCCTTGACCGCCTCCAGCGCGGTCAGCGAGAGCCGCCGGGCCTGGAGGAGGAGTTCGGACTCGGCGGCGTCGTCGGCGGGCACCACCTGGGTGGCGCCGGCCGCCTCGCACAGCGCGCCGACGGCGGCGAGGTCGGCGGCGGGGTGCGGGGTGTCGAAGGCGGCCAGCAGCAGTGCCTCGGTGGTCTCCGGCAGGCCCATGTGGGCGAGGTCGTTGACCGCCTTGACGGTCGTACGGTCCATCAGTTCGAGGAGGGACGGCACGTGTCCGCCCTCCATGATCCGGCAGACGGCGTCGCAGGCGGCGGCCGACGAGGCGAACTCGGCCGCCAGCACGAGCTGCTGGGGCGGCTTCGGCCTCAGCGCCAGCACGGCCCGCACGACGATGCCGAGGGACCCCTCGGAGCCCACGAAGAGACGGGTCAGGTCGTAGCCCGCCACGCCCTTGGCGGTGCGCCGGCCGGTGGACATCAGCCGGCCGTCGGCGAGGACGACGTCCAGGCCGAGCACGTACTCGGCCGTCACGCCGTACTTCACGCAGCACAGACCGCCGGACGCCGTGCCGATGTTGCCCCCGATGGTGCACGTCTCCCAGCTCGAAGGATCCGGCGGGTAGTACAGGCCGTGCTTCTCCACCTCGCGGGAGAGCGCCGCGTTGACGACGCCCGGTTCGACGACGGCGATCCGGTCGACCGGGCTGACCTCCAGGATGCGGTCCATCCGGGTCAGGGACAGCACGATGGAGCCGTCCGTGGCGTTGGCGCCGCCGGACAGGCCCGTGCGGGCACCCTGCGGGACCACGGGGACGCGCAGCCCGGACGCGGTGCGCATGACGTGCTGCACCTGTTCCACGGTGCGCGGCAGCACCACCACGGCCGGGGCGCCGGACGGGCAGAAGCTCGCCATGTCGTTGGCGTAGGAGGCCGTGACGTCGGGATCGGTCAGGACGGCCTCGGGCGGCAGGCCGGCCAGGAGCCGGTCGGTGAGGTTGCTCGTCTCTTCGTCGCGGGGCGCTTCGATACGGCTCACGATCACAGCGTGACACTCGGGGGCCATCGGTGTGAACCCCGTCCGTGCCGCCCTTGGGCCACCCGGACGTGCCCGGTGCGCTGCCGCACAGTGAAGGTATGGAGATCCGACCGCACGGCAGCTCCGCCCCCGGAACGTCCCTGGTGGCCGGGCCGCCCCCGCCGCGCCGCACCCGGCGCCTGCTGCGGCGCCTGCTGGTCACCGTGCTGGCGGGCTCGGCCGCGGCGGGCGGGGTGCTGATGCTGCTGCCGCCGGAGCCGGCGCACCACCGTGCGGCACCGCCCGCCGCGGGACCGCGGGCGCAGTCGCCGGCGCTGACCGCCGCCGCGGTGACCTCCGGGGTCCCGGCCGCGTTGCCGGACCTGTCGGCGCTCATCGGGCGGCAGGAGGCCGCGGTGCGGGCCCGGCCCCGGGACGCGCGGGCCTGGGCGGTGCTGGGGGCCGCGTATGTGCAGCGGGGTCGGAGCGCCTCCGACGCGGCGGACTTCCCGAAGGCGGACCGGGCGCTGCGGACCTCGCTGGAGGCGGCCGGCACCCGGCCGGCGGAGCGCGCGGCGGCGCTCGGCGGGCTGACCTCGCTGGCGAACGCTCGGCGGGACTTCCCGGCGGCGAAACGGTACGGCGAGCAGGCGCTGAAGCTGACCCCGAAGCGCTGGTCGGCGTATCCGCCGCTGATCGACGCCTACACCGGGCTCGGCGACTACAAGGCGGCCCGGGACGCCCTGGACAAGCTGCTGGGGCTGCGCACCGCGGCGGCCGACCGGCCGGCGGTGATGGCGCGGGCCTCGGCCGTCTACCGGGACCGGGGCTGGCGGGAGGACTCCGTGGCCCAGCTCACGGACGCGGCGGCGGCCGCCCGCACCCCCGCCGAGCAGGCCGCGTACCTCACCGGGGTGGGCCGGCTCGCCTGGGAGCGGGGCGACCGGGAGGACGCGCTGCGGCACTTCGAGGCGGCGCTGCGGCTGGCCCCCGGCCACCGGGCGGCGCTGTCGGGCAGGGGGCGGGCGCTGGCGGCGCTGGGCCGCACGGACGAGGCGGTGGCCGCGTACCGCGCGGCGCTGGCCCGGCAGCCGGACCCGCGCGACGCGCTGGAGCTGGGCGAGCTGTACGAGTCGCTGGGCCGGTACGAGGACGCGGAGGAGAGTTACGACCTGCTGCGCGAGCGGGTCCGGCTCTCGGCGGCGGGCGGGGTGGACGAGGAGCTGCTGATCGGGCGGTTCGAGGCGGACCACGCCGACGCCCGGGACGCGGTGGAGCGGCTGCGGGAGGAGTGGCGGCGCCAGCCCGGGATCGAGGTGGCCGACGCCCTCGGCTGGGCGCTGCACCGGGCCGGCGAGGACACGGAGGCGCTGACCTACGCCTCGGTCGCGACGGACAAGGCGAAGGGCGGTGGCGTGCTCAGTGCCCCGTACGCGTTCCACCGCGGCATGATCGAGCGTGAGCTGGGGCTGGACGGGCCGGCCCGGCGGCACCTGGAGGAAGCGCTGCGGATCAACCCGTACTTCTCGCCGACCGGGGCCGGGGCCGCGCGAGAGGCCCTGCGGGAGCTCGGGGAGATTCCCGACGAGCCCCCGCCGGACGACATGTCCTGAGGGACGCCGTTACAGGTTGCCCCGCTTTTCCTGCTCCCGCTCGATCGCCTCGAACAGGGCCTTGAAGTTGCCCTTGCCGAAGCCCATCGAACCGTGCCGCTCGATCAGTTCGAAGAACACGGTCGGCTTGTCCTGGACCGGCTTGGTGAAGATCTGCAGCAGGTAGCCGTCCTCGTCGCGGTCGGCGAGGATCTTCAGTTCGCGCAGGGTGTCGACCGGCACGCGGGTGTCGCCGACCCACTCGCCGAGGGTGTCGTAGTAGGAGTCCGGGGTGTCGAGGAACCGGACGCCGGCCGCGCGCATCGTCCGCACCGTCTGCACGATGTCGTTGGTGTTCAGCGCGATGTGCTGGACACCGGCGCCGCCGTAGAACTCCAGGTACTCGTCGATCTGGGACTTCTTCTTGGCGATCGCGGGCTCGTTGATCGGGAACTTCACCTTCAGGGTGCCGTCCGCGACGACCTTCGACATCAGCGCGCTGTACTCGGTGGCGATGTCGTCGCCCACGAACTCCTTCATGTTCGTGAAGCCCATGACCTTGTTGTAGAACTCGACCCACTCGTTCATCCGGCCGAGTTCGACGTTGCCGACGCAGTGGTCGATGGCCTGGAAGGTGCGCTGGGCGGGGGGCGCGACCATCGGCTCGGCCGCCACGTAGCCGGGCAGGTACGGGCCGTCGTACCCGGTGCGCTCGACCAGGGTGTGGCGGGTCTCGCCGTAGGTGGCGATGGCGGCGAGGACGACCGTGCCGTGCTCGTCCTTCACCTCGTAGGGCTCGGTGACCGAACGGGCGCCGTGCTCGACGGCGTAGGCGTGGGCGGCGCGCGCGTCCGGGACCTCGATGGCCAGGTCGACGACGCCGTCGCCGTGCTCGGCCACGTGCTGGGCGATGAAGTGGCCCCACGGGCTGCTCGGCTTGATCACCGAGGTGAGGACGAAGCGCGCCGAGCCGTTCTCCAGCACGTAGCTCGCGGTCTCGCGGCTGCCGTTCTCCGGTCCGGAGTAGGCGACCAGCTTCATGCCGAAGGCGCTGGAGTAGTAGTGCGCGGCCTGCTTGGCGTTGCCCACGGCGAAGACGACCGCGTCCATTCCCTTGACCGGGAAGGGGTCGGCCTGCCGTGCGGTGTCGGGAGTGTGGTCTGTGGTCTGCGTCATAGCGGAAGGGTGGACCGGGCCTGCAAGGTGCGCAATAGTTCACATCATCACTGGTCAATATGTTCAGCCGAAGAGCCCCTTCAGCGGACTTTCTGTACAGGATGACCATCCCCGGGAGGTGCTGTGGCGATCGATCGCCTGGACGGCCGGATCATCGTGCTGCTGGCGCGGGAGCCGCGGATCGGGGTGCTGGAGATGTCCCGTCGGCTGGGGGTCGCCCGGGGGACGGTGCAGGCGCGTCTGGACCGGCTTCAGTCGAATGGAGTCATCCGCGGCTTCGGGCCCCAGGTGGACCCGGCGGCGCTCGGCTACCCGGTCACCGCGTTCGCCACGCTGCAGATCCGGCAGGGCCAAGGGGCCGATGTACGGGCGCACTTGGCGACGGTGCCGGAGGTGCTGGAGCTGCTGACCACCACCGGCAGCGGGGACATGCTGTGCCGGCTCGTGGCCCGGTCCAACGCCGATCTCCAGCGGGTGATCGACCGGGTCGTCGGTTTTGATGGCATCGTCCGGGCCTCCACGGCGATCGTCATGGAGAACCCCGTTCCGCTGCGGATCATCCCGCTGGTGGAGCAGGCCGCCGTCGGCGAGTGAGCCGGAGGCGGGCGAGCGCGCGGCTCGGACGCCGGGAAGGTTCCGACGAGCCGGAGTGAGGGCGCGTGAGCTTCTGGGAGTATCTGGGCAGCCGGCACCAGCAACTGCTCGCGGACGGCTATCAGCATGCCAGCGCGGTCTTCCAGTGCATGGTGGTGGCGACCGTCCTGGGTGTGCTGATCGGGATCGCCACCTACCACTCCGAGTGGGCGGGCAACCTGGCCACCACGACCACGGCGACCTTCCTGACCATCCCCTCGCTCGCGATGATCGGCCTGCTCATCCCGATCGTGGGCCTCGGGGTGGCGCCCACCGTGATCGCGCTGACCCTGTACGGACTGCTGCCGATCGTGCGGAACTCCATCGTGGGCCTGCGCGGGGTCGATCCGGCGCTGGTGGACGCGGCCCGCGGCATCGGCATGTCGCGGTCGGCGCGGCTGCTGCGCGTCGAGCTGCCGCTGGCCTGGCCGCCCATCCTGACCGGGATCCGGGTCGCCACGCAGATGCTCATGGGCATCGCGGCCATCGCCGCCTACGCCTCCGGCCCCGGCCTGGGCAATGAGATCTTCCGCGGGCTCGCCTCGCTGGGCAGCAAGAACGCCCTGAACCAGGTGCTCGCCGGCACCATCGGCATCGTCATCCTCGCCCTGCTGTTCGACGCCGCGTACGTGCTGCTCGGCCGGCTGACCATTCCCAGGGGGATCCGTGGCTGAGACGACCTCCACGCACGGCGCCACGATCGAGCTGGAGAACCTGACCAAGCGCTACCCGGGCAATCCGCAGCCCGCCGTCGACAACGTCAGCATGGAGATCAGGGCCGGCGAGACGGTGATCTTCGTCGGCCCCTCCGGTTGCGGCAAGTCCACCACACTGAAGATGATCAACCGGCTGATCGAGCCGACCGGCGGGCGCATCCGCATCGACGGCGAGGACGTCACCCGCATCGACCCGGTGCGGCTGCGCCGCAAGGTCGGGTACGCCATCCAGTCCTCGGGGCTGTTCCCGCACATGACGGTCGCGCAGAACATCGCCCTGGTGCCGAAGATGGTCGGCTGGTCCACGAGCCGGGTGCGCGAGCGGGTCGAGGAGATGCTGGACCTCGTCGGGCTCGACCCGGGCGAGTTCCGCGACCGCTATCCGCGCCAGCTCTCCGGCGGCCAGCAGCAGCGCGTCGGCGTGGCCCGGGCCCTGGCCGCCGATCCCCCGGTGCTGCTGATGGACGAGCCGTTCGGCGCGGTCGACCCGATCACCCGCGACCACCTCCAGGACGAGCTGATCCGGCTCCAGCGCGAGCTGCACAAGACGATCGTCTTCGTCACCCATGACTTCGACGAGGCGATCAAGCTGGGCGACCGGATCGCCGTCCTGCGCGAGCACTCGCACATCGCGCAGTTCGACACCCCGGAGGCCATCCTGACCAACCCGTCGGACGACTTCGTCTCCGGGTTCGTCGGCGCGGGCGCGGCCCTGAAGCGGCTCAACCTGACCCGGGTCCGGGACGTGGAGATGCGGGACTACCCGACGGTGACCGTGGACACCCCGCTGCAGCAGATCTTCGGGATGCTGCGCGGCGGCGGCACCAACGAGATCCTGCTGCTCGACAAGCGGGGCCGCCCCTACAAGTGGCTGCGGCGCGGCGACCTGATGCGCGCCCGGGGCTCGCTGGCCCGCGCGGGCACGCTGGTGCACGACACGGTGACCCGGGACGCGACCCTGCGGGACGCGCTGGAGGCGGTGCTCACCGACAACGCCGGACGGGTGGCCGTGACCGGGCGGCGCGGGGCGTACATCGGCGTCGTGGACATGGAGACGCTGATCAACTCCGTGCACGAACTGCTGGAGGCCGACCGGCTGGAGGCCATGGAGGCGCAGGCCGAGCTGGAGGAGGCCCGCAGCCAGCAGACCCATTTCGAGCAGGAGGGGCACGGAGGGGAGACGAAGGCGTGAGCACCGAGCAGCGGCCCGGGGACGAGCACGAGGCCGGGGAGCCGCCCCCGCGGGACGAGGGCGAGGCGGAACCGACGGCGGATCAACAGGCCCCGCCGCCCCGGCGGCGCCCGCACGCAGGCCGGCTGAGCTGGCAGCAGCTGACCGTCCTGCCCACGTTCCTGGTCCTGCTGCTGCTGGCGACCTGGCTGTGGTTCCGCCAGGCGGACCTGGACACGATCTCGCGAAACGCGCTCTCGGGCGGCCAGGTCTCCAAGGCGCTGTGGCAGCACGTGCAGTTGACGGTGATCTCGACGTTCTTCGTGTTGATCATCGCGATCCCGCTGGGGATCCTGCTCACCCGCGGGGCCATGCGGAAGGCGACCCCGCTGGCGATGACGATCGCCAACATGGGCCAGGCGACCCCGGCGATCGGCCTGCTGGCACTGCTGGTGATCGCGCTGGGGACGGGCACGAGGGCGGCCCTGATCGGCATCATCGTCTACGCCGTGCTCCCCGTGCTGGCCAACACCATCGCCGGCCTGAAGGCCAACGACCCGACCCTGCTGGAGGCGGCCCGCGGCATCGGCATGTCCCCGCTGGGGGTCCTCACCCGCATCGAACTGCCCCTCGCCGTACCGCTGATCCTCGCCGGTGTCCGTACGGCGCTGGTCCTCAACGTCGGTACGGCGACCCTGGCGACCTTCGGCGGGGGCGGCGGCCTGGGCGTGCTGATCACCACCGGCATCACCACCCAGCGCATGCCGGTGCTGGTGCTCGGCGCCCTCCTCACCATCTCCCTGGCCCTGCTGGTCGACTGGCTGGCGCTGCTGGCGGAGATCATGCTGCGGCCGCGCGGACTCGAGGCGGGAACATGAGGCGCCTGGTGTCGCTGCCGCTGGCGGCGCTGCTCGTCGTACCGGCCGGCTGCGGCCTGACCAGCGGCTCCCCGATGGTCGACGACGTCCGGCCGGGCTCCATCGGGGCGGGCGAGCCGCTGAAGGGCGCCCATCTCACCGTCACCTCCAAGGAGTTCACCGAGCAGCTCATCCTCGGCGCGATCATGGGGATCGCCTTCCAGGCCGCCGGCGCGGACGTCCTGGACCGGACCGGCATCCAGGGCTCCATCGGGTCGCGGGAGGCGGTCAAGAGCGGTGACGCGGACGCGCAGTACGAGTACACGGGCACGGGCTGGATCACCTACCTGGGCAACAGCCGGCCGATCCCCGACCCGCGCAAGCAGTGGGAGGCGGTGCGAGCCGCGGACCTGAGGAACGGGCTGACCTGGCTGGAGCCGTCGAAGCTCGACAACACCTACGCGCTCGCCATGAACCAGGCCAACTTCAAGAAGTACGGCACGAGGACGCTGTCCGAGGTGGCCGAGCTGTCCGAGCGGGACCCGGGAGCCGTCACCCTGTGCGTGGAGAGCGAGTTCGCCAACCGGGCGGACGGGCTGCCCGGCATGGAGAAGGCGTACGGCATGAGCGTGCCGGCGAAGAACATCACGCAGATGGACACCGGGATCATCTACACCCAGGTGGAGAAGGGGGCGTGCACCTACGGCGAGGTGTTCACCACCGACGGGCGCATCAAGTCGATGAACCTGGTGGTGATGGCGGACGACAAGAAGTTCTTCCCCAACTACAACGCGACGCCGGTGATCAACAGCAAGGTGCTCGAGAAGTGGCCCGCCATCGCGAAGGTCATCGAACCGGTCAACGCCAGGCTGGACAACTCGGTGGCGCAGACGCTGAACGCCCGGGTCGACGTGGACGGACAGGACCCGCACCAGGTGGCACTGGACTGGATGAAGGCGGAGGGGTTCGTGAAGTAGCCGCTCCCCCGGCCCGGCCGCCCCGGAGCACCACACCACCAGTCTGCGCGGGGCCGCCGCCGCGCATCACCTCGCCGCCGAGGCCAAGCCCCCGGTCGAACCGCGCACCCGCGTCGGCTGGACGCTGGTCGAGCTCGGTCTGCGGCTCGCCGCCGCCCCGGAGCCCGCCCCGGAGCCCGTCCCGGCGCCGGCCCGGTGAGGCCCCGGGCCGCGTCACAGGAGCGCGCCCCCGCGGGGCGGGCGCCGCGGCGGGGCGGCGCCGGTGGGCGCCGCGACGGGCGCCGCGACGGGCCGACCCCGTTCCCGCACCCCGAGGGCTGTCCCGTGCCCCCGGTGGATCGGCGCACGGCGTCGGACGCGGTGGGCCGACAGGCGCGGGGCCGTCCTCGTGCCGGGCGTACCCGGGTGATCCGACAACGCGGCGGGGTGCCGTGGTTGCCGTCGTGCGCCCGCCGGGGATCGCGGGACAGCCCTCAGCAGCTCGGGACCGCGCCCTTGCCCTGCTCCAGGGCCACCAGGGCGTCCACCGCCCCCTCGAGGGTGGTCACCGGGACCAGCCGCAGGCCCTTCGGCAGCTCCGACTCGGCGTCGGCGCACTCGGCCTTCGGCACCAGGAAGACGGTGGCCCCGTCCCGCCGGGCGGCCTGGGTCTTCAGGGCCACCCCGCCCACCGCGCCGACCTTGCCGGCCGCGTCGATCGTGCCCGTTCCGGCGATGGTGCGGCCGCCCGTGAGGTCGCCGCCGCGGCCGTCGCCGTCCAGCGTGTCGACGATCCCCAGGGTGAACAGCAGCCCCGCGCTCGGCCCGCCCACGTCCGCGAGCTTCAACCGGACCTTGACCTTGTCGGGGCTCAGGTCCAGGTACCTCAGCGCCGCCTGCGTCGCCGCGTCCTGGGACTGCCGCATCTGCCTGGCGTTGTACCGCTCGATCTCCTTGACGCTGTTCCCGCTCGGGTAGACCGCGTCCCGGGGCATCACGGCCCGGTCGGTGCGGAACCAGTTGCCGAGCACGTCCGCGAGCGACACCCGGGCGTCCGGGCCGGTCGCCTCGATGGTCGTCATCCGCAACTGCCCGCTGGTCTTCCGGGCCGGCGCGCCCGACACGGTGATCACCTGGGTGCTCCGGTTCTTGCCGAGCACGTTCGCCGTCATCCCGGGCTGCGCCACCGAGAACGGCAGCGGCGCGAAGACCGCCGTGGCGAGCAGGGCCACGACGGGCAGGGTGCAGACGGCGACGGCCTGGGAACGCGTGAGACGTGAGAGCACGCAATCAATCTACGTGACCCCTCGGTGGCGGCCCACCACAGCTCAGCGCAAGCTCAGCGCAGCGCCTCCGCGACCTCCCGGGCCGCGTCCATCACCCGCGGCCCCACCCGCTCCGGCACGGAGTCCGCCAGCATCACCACGCCCACGCTGCCCTCGACGCCCGTCACCCCGACGAGGGGTGCCGCGGCCCCGCAGGCGCCGGCCTCCAGCTCCCCGTGCGTCAGGGTGTACCCGGGGTCGGCCTGCGGCGACTGGCGGGCGGAGAGGATCGCCCGGCCCGCGGCCCCCCGGTCCAGCGGGTGCCGGAAACCGGCCCGGTAGGCCACGTGGTAGTCCGTCCAGGTCGGCTCCACCACCGCGACGGCCAGCGCCTCGGTCCCGTCCACCAGGGTCAGGTGCGCCGTCGCCCCGATGTCCTCGGCGAGCGACCGCAGCGCGGGCAGCGCCGCCTCCCGTACCAGCGGATGCACCTGGCGGCCGAGCCGCAGCACCCCGAGCCCGACCCTGGCACGCCCGCCCAGGTCACGCCGCACCAACGCGTGCTGCTCCAGCGTGGCGAGCAACCGGTACACCACGGTCCGGTTGACGCCCAGTTTGTTGGAAAGCTCGGTGACGGTCAGCCCGTGGTCGGTGTCGGCCAGCAGCTTGAGGACACGCAGTCCCCGGTCGAGCGTCTGGGAGGTCTCCGCGGTCACGACGCCCACTCCTTCGGCGGTGAGGTCGGCGGACCCCGGAGCGACGGATGCGGCACCGAGTCCCGACGGCGACGCGCTTCAGAGGCCGCCGATCGGCAGGACGCCCGGCGGCTCCGGGCCATGTCGCTTCACGGCTGCGCTCCGCGGCGGCGCTGCCACGGGGCGTGTGCGTAGCCGGACAGTAGCGAAGGCGGTTCGCTGAGCGGAAGCCTCCGTCCAGAATCCGGTCAAGACCGGATCCGGACTGCCTGTATTCGTCCCCATACGCACGTACCCCAGGCTTTTACCGCATGCGAGTCGCCCACTCCTGAACCTTGGCGATCCGCTGCCGGAGCTGCCCGGCCGTCGCCTCGGCGCTGGCCGGCCCCCCGCACACCCGGCGCAGCTCGGTGTGGATGACACCGTGCGGCTTGCCGCTCTGGTGGACGTAGGCGCCGACCAGGGTGTTGAGCCGCTTGCGCAGCTCCATCATCTCCTTGTGGCTGACCACGGGCCGGCGCTCGGCGGGCACTTCCAGCAGGTCGGCCTCGGTGTCCGGTTTCTTGCGGCTGTGCGCGATCTGCCGGGCCTGCCGCTTCTGCAGCAGCATCTGCACCTGGTCGGGTTCCAGCAGGCCGGGGATGCCGAGGTAGTCCTGCTCCTCCTCGCTGCCCGGGTGGGCCTGCATGCCGAACTCGGCGCCGTCGTAGAGGACCCGGTCGAAGACGGCCTCGGACTCCAGCGCCTCGAAGGAGAACTGCTCCTGCTCGCCGGTGTCCTCGTCCTGCTCCTTGTTCGCCTCCTCCATCTCCTTCTCGGATTCGGCGTACGGGTCCTCCTCGCCCTCCTTCTTGGGCTTGTCGAGGGCGTGGTCGCGTTCCTTCTCCATCTCGTTGGCGAAGGTCAGCAGGTCCGGGACGGTCGGCAGGAACACGGACGCGGTCTCGCCGCGGCGCCGGGACCGCACGAAACGGCCGACGGCCTGGGCGAAGAACAGCGGGGTCGAGATGGTGGTGGCGTACACCCCGACCGCGAGCCGGGGCACGTCGACGCCCTCGGACACCATGCGGACCGCGACCATCCAGCGGTCCGAGCCGCCGCTGAAGTCGTCGATCCGCTGCGAGGCGCCGGCGTCGTCGGAGAGCACGAGGGTCGCCTTCGTGCCGGTGATCTCCCGGATGAGTTTGGCGTAGGCGCGGGCGGAGTCCTGGTCGGAGGCGATGACCAGGGCGCCGGCGTCCGGGATGGCCTTCCTGACCTCGGTGAGCCGCTGGTCGGCGGCGCGCAGCACGCTGGGCATCCACTCCCCGCGCGGATCGAGGGCGGTGCGCCAGGCCTGGCTGACCGCGTCCTTGGTCATCGGCTCGCCCAGCCGGGCGGCGATCTCGTCGCCGGCCTTCGTGCGCCAGCGCATGTTGCCGCTGTAGGAGAGGAAGATGACGGGCCGGACGACGTGGTCGGCGAGGGCGTTGCCGTAGCCGTAGGTGTAGTCGGCGGCGGAGCGGCGGATCCCGTCCTGTCCCTCCGCGTACGTGACGAAGGGGATCGGGTTGGTGTCGGACCGGAACGGCGTACCGGTCAGCGCGAGCCGCCGGGTCGCGGGCTCGAACGCCTCCAGGCAGGCCTCGCCCCAGGACTTGGAGTCACCGGCGTGGTGGATCTCGTCGAGGATCACCAGTGTCTTGCGCTGCTCGACGCGGTTGCGGTGCAGCATCGGGCGGACGCCGACGCCCGCGTAGGTGACCGCGACGCCGTGGTAGTCCTTGCCGAGCGGGCCGGCGCTGTACTCGGGGTCGAGCTTGATGCCTATCCGGGCCGCGGCCTCCGCCCACTGCTTCTTGAGGTGCTCGGTCGGCGCGACGACGGTCACCTGCTGCACGACGTGGTGGTGCAGCAGCCAGGAGGCGAGGGTCAGCGCGAAGGTCGTCTTGCCGGCGCCGGGCGTGGCCACCGCGAGGAAGTCACGCGGCTGCTCCTGGATGTACTTCTCCATCGCCCCCTGCTGCCAGGCACGCAGCTTGCTGGCGGTGCCCCAGGGGGCACGGCCGGGGAAGGCGGGCGAGAGGTGGTGCGAGTGCGCGGAGGAAGCGGCGGTGGTAGTCACGGTCTCCGTGGGTCAAGGGGTGGGACGGCTCGGCTGCGTACGACGACCGGGCCACCCTACCGGCGGCCCGGCGACGCCCACGCGCGAACGGAGCCGGGTCGCCCGCGGGTGCGACTCACATCACAGTCGGGGCGCGGTGCCGCACGGTGTCACTCGGGGGACCGCAGCCGCCGCGTCACCCACGCACCCACCAGTGCCACCGCCGCCATCGGCAGGAAGACGGCGGCGAAGGCGGCGGAGTGGGAACCGCCGGTCGCCGCGGTCGACGCGGCCGCCGCGTCCCCGCCGCCCAGGGCCGAGAAGGCCGCGCCGGTCGCCGCGAGCAGGACGACGTTGGACAGGGCGTCGGAGATCTGGAGCGCCGCCGAGTTGGCACCGGCGTCCCTCGGCGCGGAGAGCTTGAGCAGCAGCACGCTGGTGGAGGAGATCACCAGCCCCATGCCGAAGCAGCCGAAACCCCAGGCGACGGCGACGCTCCAGACGGGGACGGAGGGCAGCAGCACGCCCGGCGCGGTGACGATCGCGGCGGCGACCAGCGCCATGCCCGCCGTCATCAGCCGTTCCCGGTAGGGCTCCACGCGGGGCCGCGACTGCACCCACGAGCCCAGCGCCCAGGTGACCCCGCCGGCCGCCAGCGAGAACCCGGCGAGCGTCGGCGACAGCCCCCGCTGGGTGACCAGCATCAGCGGGACGAAGGACTCGGCGGCGATGAAGGACCCGGCGGACAGTCCGCGCAGCAGCACGACGGACGGCAGACCGCGCACCGCACGGTAGGTGCCGCGCGGAAGCAGCCCCAGCACGGCGGGGACGAGCAGCGCCGCACCGGCGAGACCGGGGACCAGCGAGAGCCATCGCAGGTCCTGGGCGGCGTACTGCAGGAGTCCCGCGCCGAGGGAGATCGCGAGGGCGAGCCGGATGCGGCGCCGGTCGAAGGAGGCGGCGCCGTCGGCGCCGTCCACGGGGCCCGCCGCCCGGACCCGTATCTGCGGCAGTGCCAGCACGAGCGGGAGGACGACCAGGGCGGGTATGCCGAGGAAGACCCAGCGCCAGCCGAGGTGCTCGGTGACGGCGCCCGCGGCGAGCGGGCCGACGATGGACGGTACGACCCACCCCGCGGCGAACGACGCCATGATCGCGGGCCGCAGCCGCTCGGGATAGGCCCGCCCGACGACGACGTACAGCGCCACGATGACCAGCCCGCCGCCGAGACCCTGTACGGCCCGCCCCAGGACGAACACCCACATGGCACCGGCGGTCCCGGCGACCACGAGTCCGGCGGCGAAGGCGGCGATGCCCGTGGTCAGCGCGCCGAGCGGGCCGCTCCGGTCGGACCACTGGCCGGCGAGCACCATGCCGAACAGGCTGGTGGTGAAGTACGCGGAGAACGCGAACGCGTACAGCGCCACCCCGTGCAGCTCGCGTGCGGCAACGGGCATCGCGGTCCCGACTGCGGTCGCCTCGAAGGCGATGAGGCACACGACGGAGACGATCCCGACACTGAGCGCCCGGCGGTCCCGGCTCAGCACACCACCGCCGTCCTTCTCGGCGGCGTCGGCCGGCACAGCGGTGTCACGGGACTCGAGGGCACTCATGGTCGCCAGAGTAAGGTGCACAGCCGCCTTTGACCCCTGTCGGTGGTCCCGCTCGCGCTCCGACCTTGGTCGTAGACCCCCGATCCGCGCCGGCCCCGTACCGCGTCCGCCGGGGAGTCGGCTTCGCGGGGACCCGGGCGGGTTCGGTTCCGGACGCGGCCCGCGGTTGGCGTCCCTCGACGGGCCGGACCAGCGAGCCCGGCACGATCCGGACGGGCGGCACTAGAGCTCCCCGCCCGCCCCGTCCTGGAGCAGTTGGGTCCAGTAGTGCCAGGCGGTGTCCGGCAGGGTGGCCGCGGGGTCGACCGCGGTCAGGGTGTGGATCATGGCGGCGGCCAGGTGGTCGTAGGCCTGCGTGCTCAGCTCGTTCGACAGGTGTCCGTCGATGGTGCGCTCGTGGTGCAGGAGCCAGAGGGTGAACGCCAGGGTGGAGACATCGGTGTTCAGCGGGTGGAGCGTCGCCCCGGGCCCGCTGAGGGTGAGCACCGCGCCCGTTCTTCCGTCGACCACCAGGCTGTCGTCCTCGGCCAGGTGACCGAGGCGGATCAGGTGGCCGGCGTGCGCGGGCAGGGCGTCCAGGAGGTGGTCGTCGCAGTGCTCGGCGCTGAAGTACTCGGTGAGCGTCGGCAGCGGGGCGTCGGTGTCGGCGTGGAGGACGGCCGCCTCCTCCGGCAGGCCCGTCTCCCGCAGGAAGCGGCGGGTCGGCTCGTGGGTGAGCGTGGCGGGGAAGTCGACCTCCTCGAACCTGGCCACCCGGCCGTGGCCGAACTCCTGGTCCAGCAGGCGGGCCGGAACGTCGAGGGTGAGACCGGACGTGGTGCCCGGCCCCGCGACGAGGGCCAGCGGACGGATCAGGGCCGCGGCCTTCCAGTAGGGCGGGACACGGCCGTCCGTGCCCTTCGCGAACAGCGCGAGCAGGCGGCGCGACGCCTCGGTCACCGTCCTCGGGCCGTACGTGCCCGCCAGGGACGCGAAACGGCCGCGCAGCCCCGCCAGTTCCTCCGTGACCGCGGCGAAACGCAGCAGGGTGGCCAGCGAGGGCGCGAAAGGACGCGGGGCGCCCGGGCCGGCGAGGTAGGCCGTGGTCAGCTCGCCGGTGTCGCCGTCGAGCAGGATCGACTCGCGCTCCATGCCGCCCGGGTTGAGCAGTTCGCCGATCACCAGGCGGTCGCGCAGTTCCTCCGCGAGGTGGAAGGGGCCGTCGGTGGCGTCGCCGAGGGTGCGCAGGCCGTGCGCGCGCAGCGGGGAGAAGGTCAACAGGTCGGTCTCGGCGGGCAGTCCGGGACCCGCGAGCAGCCCGCGGGTCGGCGCGTGGGCGATGTGCCGGCCCAGTTCCGCCTCGGTCAGTGTGATCGCCGGGACCCCGGCGTCGGTCGTGCTCATCGCTCCCCCGCGATCGTCCCCGTGCGTGCCTGTGTGCGCGTCGTCGTGCGCGGTGCCCGGGCAGGTGCCCCCGACTGCTCGGCACACTACGCCGCACCACTGACAACGGCCCTCGGCAGGAAGGACGTCAGACGGGCCGGGTCCGTTGCCCGCCCGGCCCGGGCACGGCCGCCGCCGTGCGCCGGGGTGTGGTCACGGGGACGTCACCACGGCCGCCTGCGGGCGGATCGGGAGACGGTTGACCGGACGGCCCGTGGCCGCCCGGACGGCGGAGGCGATCGCCGCCGGAGACGTCACCACCGGGACCGCGCTGACCGACTTCGCGCCGAAGGGCGCGACCACGTCCCGTTCCTCGACCAGCTTCACGATCCGGATGTCCGGCGCGTCCAGGGCGGTCGGCAGCGCGTACCCGGTCAGGTCGGGGTGGCGGACGAGGCCGCGCGGGGCGCGCAGGTTCTCGGTGAGGGCGATGCCCACGCCCTGGGTGACGCCCGCCTCGATACGGGCCTCGAGCTGGGCGGGGTTGAGGATCCGGCCGACGTCCTGGGCGACCGCCAGTTCCACCACCCGGACCGAGCCGATCTCGATGTCGACGTCCACCACCGCGCGGATCGCGCAGAAGGCGAGCCCCACGAAGGCGTCGCCCTGGCCGGCGGCGTCCAGCGGCTCGGTGGGGTGCGGGCGGCACTGGGCCGTGGCCCACAGTTCCTTGCCCTCCATCGCCTCGGTGACGGTGGTCGACAGCACTCCGTCGTAGGAGGTGATCTTGCCGTCCGTGATCTGGAGCAGCTCGGTGGACATGCCGAACTTGTGGGCCAGGGGCTGCAGGAGCTGGGTGCGGACCATCTTCGCCGCCCGCTCCACCGCGCCGCCCGACACCCAGGTGTGGCGGCCGCGGCAGCCCGCGCCGGCCGGCGGCTGGTCGGTGTCGACGGGGGCCACGTGCACCTCGTCGATGCCGAGCGTCTCCTGGACGATCTGGCGGGCCAGGGTGGTGAAGCCCTGGCCCGTCTCCACGGCCCCGCAGAGCACGGTGGCCACGCCGTCGTGCACCTTCACCGTCGCCGTGGAGACCTCGTCGGCGCCCTCGGCGCCGAGCATGTGCACCATGCCCAGGCCGTAGCCGACGCCCCGGCGCACCGCGCCCGGCTCGCCCGCGCCCTCGGGGCCGCCGGGCAGCAGCCACTCCTCCTCGGGGGTGTCCACGGGCAGCTCGGGCAGCGGGAAGTCACGGACCGCCTGCAGGAGTTCGGCCACCGGGGCCGGGCAGGTCACGGTCTGCCCGATGGGCAGGACGTCGCCGGTCGCGAGGGCGTTGCGCAGGCGCAGCTCGGCCGGGTCCAGGCCGAGTTTCCTCGCCAGCTTGTCCATCTGCGCCTCGTAGGCGGCGCAGACCTGCATGGCGCCCTCTCCGCGCACGTGGCCGGAGGGCGGGTTGTTGGTGCGCACGGCCCAGCCCTCGATGAAGGCGTTCGGGACGACGTAGGGGCCGCACGCGAAGGAGACCGCGGCGGCGAGGGCCTCGGCGGAGGTGTCCGCGTAGGCGCCCGCGTCGAGCAGGATCTGCGCCTCCACCTTCACCAGCCTGCCGTCGGCGTCCGCGTGGTGGCGGTAGCGCAGCAGGGTGGGGTGGCGGTGGGCGTGTCCGAGGAAGGACTCCTCGCGGGTGGCCGTGAGCTTCACCGGGCAGCCGGTCTTCAGGGCGAGCAGACCGAGCGGGAGCTGGAAGCCCTGGTCCTCGCGGTCGGCCGTGGCGCCGGGGACCCCGGTGACGACGATCCTCACCCGATCCGGGGACAGGCCGTAGCAGGCGGCGGCCGTGTTGCGGTCGGTGTGCGGGTCGGTGGAGGCGAGGTACAGCTCCACACCGCCGTCGGGCCGCGGCACCGCGAGGCCGGCCTCGGCTCCGATGGGGGCCGGGTCCTGGCGGCCGATGCGGTACTGGCCCTCGACGACGACCTCGCCGGCCGCCTCCGGGTCGCCGTGGTGCAACGGGATGTGCCGGATCAGGTTGCCGTCCGGGTGCAGCGGCGCGGCCTCGAAGGAGTGCTCGGGGTCGGTGACCGGGTCGAGCACCTCGTACTCGACGATGACGGCCGCGGCCGCCATCCGCGCGGTGTCGGGGTGGTCGGCGGCGACGGCGGCGATGGGCTCGCCGTGGTGCCGCACGACCTCGGAGGCGAACACCGGGCGGTCCGGCGTGCCCCGGCCGTGGCGGGGGGTGCCGGGGATGTCGTCGTGGGTGACGACGGCGTGCACGCCGGGCATCTCCCGCGCGTGGGTGGTGTCGATGGAGACGATGCGCGCGTGCGCGTGCGGGGAGCGCAGCACGGCGGCCCACAGCAGTCCCTCGGCCCACAGGTCGGCCGCGTAGGGGAAGGTGCCCTCGGTCTTGGCGCGGGCGTCGGCGTGCGGCAGCGAGGCGCCGAGGCCGTGCGGCGGCTCGGGCTCGGCGGCGGGTGCCGCCGTGGCGGCGGTCGCGGTGGCGGCTTCGTCGGTCACGCCTGGCCTCCGTCCTGGCCGTACTGCTGGTCGTGCGGTTCCGGTGCGCCGAAGGCGGTGGGGCTGCCGAAGAGCCCCGGTGACTCGAAGGCCGCCGGGTTGACGCCGCCGGCGCCGGGACCCGCCTGGTGCGGGATGCGCGCCTCCTCGGTGTCCGGCCCGTCGCCGTCGGCGGTGTGCGCCTCGCGCTCGGCGACGACCTCCTTGACGGCGTCCAGGACGCCCCGGTAGCCGGAGCAGCGGCACAGGTTGCCGCACAGGGCCTGGCGGGTCTCCAGCTCGGTCGGCGCGGGGTTGCCCTCGAGGAGGTCGTGCAGGGTCATCGCCATGCCGGGCACGCAGAAGCCGCACTGCACGGCGCCGCACCGGGCGAGCGCGCGCTGCACGTCGGAGGGCCGCCCGTCGGCGGCCAGGCCCTCGACGGTGCGCACCTCGCTGCCGGCCGCGGTGACGGCCGGGACCAGGCACGATGCCACCAGGCGGCCGTCGACCTGCACGTTGCAGGCGCCGCACTCGCCCTGCGAGCAGCCGTCCTTGGCCCCGGCGAGACCGAGCCGCTCGCGCAGGACGTACAGCAGGGACTCGCCGATCCAGGCGTCGGTGACGGGCCGGTCGGTTCCGTTGACCCGCAGGACGTAGGCGGCGAGGGGGTGGTCGTCGTGCGCCGGGAGGGCGGCGGGGTCGTCGTCGGGCGCTTCGTCGTGGTCCGGGGTCCGGGCCGCCGGGCCGCCGTCGGCCGCCGCGTCCTCGGGCGCCGTCGCGGGTGCCCCGTCCCGCGGCGC
>NZ_JALLIN010000090.1 GCF_023630175.1 Streptomyces cellostaticus
TCTTGGGCCGGGGACTTGCCCCGGGACCGGGGTCCGGGTTCAGAGCGGGGAGGCAAGCTGCCCGCCGGAGACGCACAGGGAAGAGGACGCATTGATGAGTGGACGCTCAGGGCGGCGCGGGGTCCTCGATGGTGCCTTTGCGATTCTTGGTGCTCTGGAGGCCCTCGATCCTCCTGTCCGCTGCGCGGAGATCGCGCGCGCGACGGGGATACCGAAGCAGACGGTGTCCCGGTTGCTGGCACAGCTGGAGTCGCATGGCGCCGTGGCCCGGGTCGGTGAGGGATTCAGTCTCGGATCGGGCCTGTTTCGCCTCGGGTCGCGCTGGTCGGGGGCCCAGCTGGCCGCGGTCGGGCAGCCCGTCCTGGCCGAGCTGCACCGACGGACGGGAGCGACCGTTCACCTCGCGGTCCTGGTGGACGACGCCGTTTGCTATGTGGCCAAGCTCGTGGGGCGTGACGGGGACATTGCGCCTTCACAGGTCGGACGCCTTCAGCCACCGGCCGGCAGCGCGGTCGGAAGGGTCCTCCTCGCGGGTCTTCCTTGGGAACAGCGCAAGCGCGTACTGGGAGCCGTGACCGATCAAGAAATCGTGAAACGCGCTCGTGCAGCCCTCGACGGATTCGCCCGCTCCGCCGTGGCTTTCGACCACGAACAGGTGAGTGCTGGGCTGTGCTGTGCCGCAGCGCCCGTCGTTGCCCGCGGCGGGGCCATCGCCGGGGCGCTGTCGGTGTCCGTCCCAGCGTCGCGGTCACTGTCCCCCTTGGCAGACCAGGTCCGTGCAGCCGCTCGGGCGCTTTCGCGGCTTGCGGGGCCGTCTCAGCCTGAACCGCCATGAACCGGGCTGCTCGTCTCGTTGCGGCCCCGGCCGGCTCGCGCCCTGCGTGTCCCACTGAATGGGTCGGTGGCTTCCCTGCCCGCGTAGCCGTTGGCACGCTGGCGGGCATGACCGGTGACGACAGTACTTACAGCAGCCCGGACACAGATTCTGGCCAGGCGAGAGTTGTTCGGGCCGGGGTGGTGCAGGCCGCGCCGGTTTCGTTCGATCCGGTGGCCACGTTGCGTGTTGTGGAGCGGTGGTTGTCCGAGGCGGCCGAGCGGAACCTGGATCTCGTGGTGTTCCCTGAGGCGTTCATCGGCGGGTACCCCAAGGGGTCTGCGTTCGGGGGAGTGGTGGGTGAGCGCACCACTGCCGGACGAGAGGAGTTCGCCCGGTACTGGAATGGCGCTGTGGAGGTGCCCGGCCCTGTCACGGATCGGCTGGGCGGGCTGGCGGCCGATGCCCGGACGCACCTGGTTGTCGGCGTCGTCGAACGCGACTACGGCACGCTCTACTGCACGGTCCTGTTCTTCTCCGACACGGGCGCCCTCATCGGGAAGCGACGCAAGCTCATGCCCACCGGCGCCGAGCGCATGATCTGGGGGTTCGGCGACGGCTCGACCCTTGAGGTGCACCGCACGAAGCTCGGCCGGCTCGGGGCCGTGATCTGTTGGGAAAACCTGATGCCGGCGACGCGGCTGGCCATGTATGCCCAGGGTATTGAACTGTACTGCGCGCCGACGGCGGACAGCAGGGAAAGCCACCATGCGACCATGCGTCATATCGCCATGGAAGGCCGATGCTTCGTGCTGGCGGCGAATCAGTGCCTGCGCACGAAGGACTTCCCCCCGGACCACCCCACGCCGTACGGCGACGACCCAGAACACCTCATCTCCCGAGGCGGCAGCAGCATCATCGGCCCGCTGGGCGAGGTACTCGCCGGGCCTGTCCTGGATGAGGAAGTCCTCCTGACCGCAGATCTCGACATGACGCGGATCCCATGGGCTCGCTATGACTTCGATGCAGTCGGCCACTATGCGCGCCCCGACATCTTCCGCCTCCACGTGGACACGACAAACCGTCGTGCCGTGCTGACCGGCGACACATCGACGGATGCCCCGCTGGCACCGGACTGTCTCTGACGGCATCACCCCTCGAGCATCAGTATCGACACACGACCGGCACCTCCATCCTCTCTCCGAGGCCTTCCGGCCCATTTGGACACCTCCCATGAATGCACAACCCGTCAACATCCCCTCTGCAAGCGACATCGCGGATGCATCCAGACGGATTCGCACCGTAACCCGCCGCACACCCGTACTGCAGGTGACGGCAGGGGAACTGGACATCCCCGTCCCCGTCACGTTGAAAATGGAATTCCTCCAGCACACCGGCTCCTTCAAGGTCCGCGGCGCGTCCAACGTACTCGCCCTCCTGCGCACCACGGACCGGGGTGTACCAGCCGCCGGCGTCTGCTGCGCCTCGGGGGGCAATCACGGGGCCGCCGTCGCCTGGGCGGCGCGCGAAGCCGGCTTGCGAGCGACTGTGTTTGTGCCCGACTTTGCGCCCACGGCCAAGACCGCGATCATCGAATCGCTCGGGGCGCGCCTGCGCCGAGTCGACGGCTTCTACGCCGATGCACTCGTGGCCAGCCAAGACCATGCCCGACGAGTGGGTGCTTTCCACGTCGACGCCTTTGACGACCCGCTGACCGTGGCGGGGCAAGGCACGCTCGGTCTGGAGCTCGCGGACCAGGTGCCCGAGGGCCGGCCTGTCCTGGTCGGGTGCGGTGGAGGAGGCCTATACGCAGGGACCGCCCTCGCACTGGCGGGGCGTAACCGCGTGATTGCAGTCGAACCATCCTCCGCACCCTCGCTCACGGCGGCGCTGGAGGAAGGAGAACCCGTGGACGTCGAAGTCGGCGGGATCGCCGTGGACAGCCTGGGTGCCCGCCGGGCGGGTCGTATCGCCACGGCTGTCGGCCTCTCGCTCGGTATGAAAACCCTCTCCGTACCAGACGAGGCAATCGCTGCCGCCCGCACCCTCCTCTGGCAGCGGCTACGTATCGTGGCCGAACCCGGCGGAGCCACCGCTCTCGCTGCGGTGCTTGTCCACTCCGAACACTTCCCGGACGGTGCGACTGTCGTCATCTCAGGAGCCAACACGGACCTTCCGGCGAGCGTTGGCTGAGATGGGCGAAGCGGCGACCGCCGTGTGGGTGGTCGGAGCTGCCTCGGGTTGACGGAGTGAACGGGCTAGGCGGCGAGTGAGCCTTCCCCAAGGCCGGGTAGTTGGCGTTTTCGCAGGTCACGCAAGGGGTGCCGTTTCCTGTGTGATTGCCGCGTAGCGTCCCGTGCGGACCCTCTTGATCATTCCTTTCTCGGTCCAGCGTGCGAGTTGTCGGTAGGTGGCAACGAGGGTGACGTCGACGAGGAGTTCGGTGATCTCCCGTGAGCGCCAGAGCCGTTCGGGTTCTGCCGGTCTGAGGGCTTCTGGGTTCGTAGAAGGTGCCGTCGCGGAGCATGGCGAACAGGACGCTGACGCGGTGGCGGACGAGTCGGAGCAGGGCCTGGGTGTGGGTTTTGCCTCTGGCCCGGCAGCGGTCGCAGTAGGTGCGGGAGGCGGGGTCGTGGAGGGCGGCGAACGCGGAGAGGAACATCGCTCGTTTGAGCTGTCGGTTCCCGCGTCGCGGAGCGTGTTCGCCGTGGATCGAGGTCTCGGACTGCTTGGTGGCCGGTGCAAGACCGGCGTAAGGGGCCAGGTGGGCGGCGGTCGGGAACGAGTTGCCGTCGTCGACGGTGGTCAGAAGGACTGCGGCGGTCCTGACCCCGATGCCGTTTTCGACCTGGAGCCTGGCCAAGCTGGCCGACTTGCTGGTCGCCGAGGGGGTGGTCGACGACATCAGCCACGAGGGCCTGCGGATTCTGCTCCGCGAGGAGGGCGTCTCCTTTCAACGCATAAAGCCCTGGAAGACCTCCCGCGACCCCGACTACGCCGCCAAGAAGGCCCGTGTCGAACACCCCTACGCGATCGCCGACGGCGAGGTCATACCCGAGGACGGTGAACCCCAAGTCGTCTTATGCCTGGCCGAGTTCGGCCCGCTCAACCTCCAGCCCCACCCCGGGCGGCAATGGACCGAGCGCAGCGGTCGGCGCAGGGACCCGGACCGGGAACCCCGGCCCCGCAGGCGGGCGACCTACGCCCGCCCGCACGGGGTCAGGCACCTGTTGGGACCTGTCCCCGGGTGGTGGACACCTCTGAGCCCGGCCCTGGTAGGGGCCGGGGAGGAGGGATCTCTTATGGTGATGAAGGTCTGCTCGCCCGATTTCAAGGCGGATGCTGTCGCGCTGTACCTGTCGGACCCGAGCCACACCTTCGAGGGCATCGGCAAGGACTTGGGCATCAGCTGGGAGACGCTGCGCAACTGGGTGCGGGCCGAGCGGGCCCGCCGTGGTGAGCGCGGCACGACGAGCATCAACACGAAGGAATTCCCGGTGAGCGAGGCCACGAAGCAGGAACTGGAGGCCGAGATAGCGGCCCTGCGCGCGGAGCTGAAGACCGTGCGCAAGGAGAACCAGAAACTGACCACCGAACGGGACATCCTCCGCAAGGCGACAGAGTTTTTCGCCACCGAGATGAACTGGTGAACCGCTTCAAGTTCATTGAGGACCACCACCACGCCTGGGGCGTGAAGCGGTTGTGTCACGTGCTGGAGGTCGCCCGCTCCAGCTTCTACGAATGGCGGGCCGGCCGCCAGGCCCGCGCCGCGCGCGAGCGGGCGGACGCCGCGCTCGCCGGGCGGATCAGTGCCGTGCACGCCGAGTGGGACGGCACCTCGACGCCGTGATCGCGGCCGACGGCCTCCGCTCGACCACTCGCTCACTGGTGCTCGATCCCGACCGGGTCACCACCTACGACACCGGCTGGGGCGGCTGGGTGGCCTGGACCGACACCGACGACGCATCCGACCTCTACGAGGAGACATGGGGCGCCGGCTCGTTCATCGGTGTCTATCCCGTGCTCGGCCGCACGGGCGTGTTCGTCGGCGGACCTCACGACGCCACCGCCGAGGGCCCGGCCGCCTTCGCCGAACGAGTCCAACGCGCCCTCCGCCATGTGGATACTCGCTGCGAACGTGCGTTGCGGGCTGTCGCCGATACTCCCGGCGCGTACTACTGGGACATGTCCGATGTCCGTGCCTCGACCTGGACCACAGAACGGTGGCCCTGCTCGGCGATGCCGCGGCGGGGTTCCTACCCACGGCCGGCGTCGGCGCGGCGATGGCGATGGAATCGGCCGCTTGTCTGGCGAGGAGACTGGGCACCAGCGAGGCAGCCTCGATACCGAGCGCACTGAGAGCCTACGAGCGCACGCAGCGCCCCCGCGTGGAGACCGCTCAGAACAACTCGCGCCAGCTCGCCCGGGTGATGTTCCGCCGCGGACGGATGGCCACAAGGGTGCGAGACGCGGTCACGCACTTCGTCGGCGTGAACCACCGCACTCGGCCCCCGCCGAACGCTGCTAGCCCAACGCGACCCGTCCTGAGACCGTTTCCTTTGCGGTGAGGCGGTTGTTGACCCGGCAGGGGGCACAGCTGCTCATCCTCCTCGCACAGCCTGCGCAGTTCCTCGCGTTCGGACTCGTCCAGCCCGCCCGCGGCCTCCGCCGTCGCTCGGGCCTCGGCCCGGTGGACCCAGGTCTGCGGAGAGTCGACCGGATCACTTGCGCCCGGCCACAGCGGAAGCCGGACCGAGGATGACTACAGGGTGAAGACGCGGCGGGCGTTACCGGCCAGGAAGAGATCGTGCGTCTCCTCGTCGAGCTCCAGGTGCTCCAGGTGCTCCAGCGCCTGGGCCGGAGTGATCATCGGATAGTTCGTGCCGAAGAGGACCTTGCGCCGCCCCCGGCCGCGCAGATAGTCGACGAGTTCTGCAGGGTAGCGGCGAACGGTGTAGGCGCTGGTGTCGATGTATACGTTGGCGTGCTTCTCCGCCACGGCGATCATCTCCGTCGTCCACGGGTATCCGATGTGCCCGCAGACGATGGTCAGCTCGGGGAAGTCCAGAGCGACCTGGTCGATGTAGGGGATGGGCCGGCCTGTCTCCGACGGGCGCAGCGGGCCGGTGTGGCCGACCTGGGTGCAGAAGGGGATGCCGAGGTCGACGCAGGCGGCGTACAGCGGGTAGTAGAGCCGGTCGGTGGGCGGGAGCTGCCACAGCCAGGGCACGATCCGCAGGCCCACGAACCCGAGTTCCTCCACAGCCCGGCGCAGCTCCCGCACGGCGTGGACCGGCCGGGTCAGGTCCACACCGGCCACCCCGCGCAGCATTCCGCCGGACTGGGCGACGAACCCCGCGACTTCGTCGTTGGTGATCAGTGGGCCCTGAGGTCCGTACCAAGCCGCAGACAGCCCGGCTTCCACGTCGGCTGCCTTCAGCGCGGCAACCGTCACCTCCACCGGCAGGGGATGCTCAAGGAGCTCCCGCCCGGTCCACCGCCGCAACGAGGCGAACATCTCGTGGTTGGAGTGACGCAACGTCGGATGCTGCATCCACGCATCGATGACCGGCACGGCCATGCTCCCTTCTCCCAGCCGCTGCCACGGGCAGACCCACGGCAGCGGCTGAGCGAACGCTTACCCGGACTCTAGTAGAAGATCGCCAGCGGAACTACCCGCCAGTAGCGGCAGGGTTGACGGTGAGCGCTGTGCGCTGTGCGCTGTTCGGCAGGGCTGCCCGGTCATGTCCTCGACGGAGAAGAGGGGTTTGAGAGTAGGGCGCGGAGCGCGGCTTCGATTTCTGCGCGGACTCGCGTCTGGTCGACAGCGTCGCCATCCCAGAACGGCGGGTCCGTCTTCGATGAGAATCAGCCTCGCCCCAGGCCGACTCACCTCATCCAGCCAGGCGAGGCACCCGGCGATCAGTCGCTCGTAACCGGTTGCACCCTCCGGCATGCGGTCCGCTGCACGAGCGATCGCGGCAGCGGCTTCACTTTCGTACACGGCCGCGATCACGTCGTCTCGCGATGGGAAGTGGTGGTACACGGCGCCCCTGCTGACGCCGGCGGCTC
>NZ_JALLIN010000091.1 GCF_023630175.1 Streptomyces cellostaticus
GTTCGGAGTGGTGCCCCGCGCTGCGCGCGGGTAATGGAGTGGGACTCCGCGCGTTGCGCGGAGTTGGCTCTGCGCTGCGCTCCGAGCCGTGTTTCCTTCCGTAAGAATTTTCGCTGAATCCGCAGGTTGGGGGTGATGGTCTTCCGGCTCTCCGCTTACGCTTCGAGCCAGCTCCTCCTTCGTCGCTGCGCTCCTAGAAGGAGCCTTGAGGGTCCGTCCGCTGCGCTCCCGGACCTGGCCCGCATGCGCGGGCGGCTGGCCGCAGGGGTGGACCAGGGTGGTCGACTGGTTGTTTCCTTCGCCTCAGAACTTTGGGTGAATCCGTGGTTTGGGTGTGTGCCCCCTTGAGGGGGTGTTGGGGTGGGCGGGTCTGTGGTGTGTCGGAGTGTGAGCAGGAGAGGAACTCAACCTCTGTGCAGCCGTACCCGCCTGACATCACCTCAGGGGGTGTGTGCCAGGCGGGTTGGGGGGAGGTGTCAGTCGTGCTGCCACCAGGTCACTGCGAGGCCGGCCAGAAGGGCCCCGAGGTGACGAACGGCTCCGGCGAGGAGCGCTGCGGAGACGAGGCGCCGCCACGAGGCAGGAGCGGGCGCACCGTGGTCGTGGGGCGGGGTGGTGGAGGGCCTGTGGTTCTTCTTCCGCATCGCGGGGTGTCCTTCGTTCGGGCCGGCTTCAGCGGCGTGGGCTGTGGTGCTGGGACCAGTGAGCCAGAGTCGCGAGAGGGCAGAAAATTGCGCTTCTCGGGGTTGTAATGGTGGGCATGGCACGAGGGGCGCCGAGTCCGGCTGATCTGCAGGTGGTGCGTGAACTTGCTGCGCGGGAGATGGTGGTGACGCCAAGCCAGCTGGAGAGCTGGCGGCGGGTGGGCTTATTGCCGCGTCATCGACGGCGAGGACTGGGGCGCGGCCGGGGGTCGGTGGTGGACGCGGTCGATCCGCTGGTGGTGGAGAGTGCGGCGGCGCTGGCCCGGCATCTTCGGCAGGGGCGGGACCGGCGGCTGGCCGTGCTGGCATGGTTCGCCGAGGCCGGGACGCCGACGGCGGCGCCGGGAACGGTCCCGGTGCCGGAGCCGCCGGTGGCCGCCGTGCGCGAGGCCCTGGTGTGGGCGCTGCAACGCTCGGCGTCGCAGAGGCTGGTGGAGTTCGCGCGCAGCGCGGCCGGGGCCGGCGAAGAAGGGCAGGACGCCCTGTACGCGGCCGCCGACCGGCTCATGGGGCCGTACCGCGGGCGGGCTAACCCCGCGCTGGTGCGTGCGGCGCTCGAAGCCGGTGGGGACGTGCCGGTCGAGGCCGGGGGGCCGGATGGCAGGAGCATGGTGCACGTGGCCGCCGCGATCGGCCTGGGCGCGCAGGAGGTCGGGGCGGACGCGCTGGCCGAGGCGTTCGCCGCCTTCGGCATGTTCGGGCTGACGGCCGAGGACTGGGCGCAGATGCTGGGTGCTGTGGAGCGCGGCGAGGGGCCCGAGGTGGACTGGGGACTGCTCCAGCAGAACGCGGACATCGTGGCCCAGGTGCAGCGGGCGAGTGACGAGGAGCTGCTGCGCGCACGAGAGGTGCTGGTCGGGATGCGTATGTTCTACGCGCTGTACGTGCTGCACGGACTGCTCCTGCCGGACACCCCCGCGCAGGCCGCGCTGCGGGAGCGGATCGACGAGTGGGGCATGTTCCCGTTCCTGGACCACGTCATCGCCATCAACCCCTCCCCCATGCGGTTCGCCGAGTCCCTGGCGGTCTTCCTCGAGCCGCTCTTCGACGGGCTGTACCAGATCCTCATGGACCAGTTCGCCGAGAACCCGGACATCTTCAGCATCCCCGGCGACGAGAGGGGGGCCGTCGGCTTCGGGGAGAGGTGGATACGCTCCATGGAGGAGCTGACCAACGGTCGCTGGCAGGCGGCGAACGGCGGCGCAGACCACGACCCTGGTGAAGGGGCGTGGGTGCAGGCCGGATGACCTGACCTTGCCGCAGCCTCGGTGATGGCGGCTGCGTGCCTTTTCGTGGAGGAGTGCAGCAAGACTGGTGATGCGGGCGGGTGGTTCCTCCCACTGGGGAGGGTCCTCAGCGCGGCGGCCGGCTCCGGGTGCAGGGCGCCGGGGAGGAGACCACGAGGTGCTGCCGTGATCACCTGCGTGGCCACCGCCGCTTGTACGTGAAGTCAGCTGGCGTCGGTTTCAGAGTGGTGGCGCTGTGCTCGGGCACCGGCGACTGGACAGCCGTTCGGGCGCTGGGCGTTGCCCGGGCGGGCTGCCTCCCCTATCCCTGCCGGTGCGTTCGTCCTCCGTCTGTCACCGTGCCGGTGACGCGCTGCGACTTGTGTACCGCCGCTCCACTCTAGGGCAACGGGTGTCGCGCGTCTGTGCAGGTCAGAGGGGGGTGACGCATTTTCGGGCAGCACGAAATTGTGGGAACCAGTGGCCGTTGCTGCCGCGGAAAACGACTCGGGAGGCGTTTTCGGGTCCGCCGACACATGGTACCGATGGACGCTCAGGAGCGTGGTTCGTACGACGAGGGGCGCTTCCCCACCAGTCAGACAAGGGCAGTTGACGGTCATCTCATGGAGCTGCTTAGCGCGCCTGCGACAGGCATCCCGTCGAGGCGGGTGTCCCCATGGCTTGCGGTACCCGTCCCGCAACCCGCCTGCGTCTGAGCAGGCGATACGTCGAGCACCACCGGCTGCAGCGAAGTGGCCGGCAGCGCGCGCAATGGTTGCGGGACGACAGCTGTCGTAAAGCTGTTTGCCTAATGATGATTGCTCGGCAGTGATTTCGCGGCGGCGGGCGCGCGGCAAATCGCCGACTCATGCTGATTTGGATTGCCGAGTCAACATGCAGCCGGATCGGTTTTACATCATCGGGTAAATCAATGCCGCGGGCCGCAAAGTCGGGGAGTCAGCTTTGGTCGTCAATTGGTTTTGGAGACGTGCTAACGTATCGGTTAGCAGTCCACACATGGGTGTGGGCCTCGCACCCTGGAAAACGTGCACGAGGCTCACGTGGCACGACGTGGACTGAGGGCCTGCCCCGTTGGAGCGGGGTGGGCCCTCCCACTTCTCCGCAGTTCAGTCCGTCAGTTCGTCCACCACGCGCAGCGCGTAGTAGACGACCCGCAGGACAGTGGCCACGGGCCGCATGCGGGCGATGGCCCGCAGGATGCGGCGAAGCAGCTTGGTCCTCGCCGGCCTGCCCCGAGGAGCAGGCTCGGACATGCGTCATACCTCCCTTCTGGTATCCGGACCGCCAATCGGCGGTGATCCGTCAGGGAAGGATCACATTACCGCAGTCCCGCAGTCGAGTTGTTCACTCGGCGGCTTCGCGGGCGGTCTCGCTCCAACAATCCTTGGTAATTTTCCAGGGACCCCGGGCCGTGATGCGCCTATTAGAGGTCCTCATTTTCTAGAGAGTTATCTATAGAGTTGCTGGTCAGCGGATCGGGGCAATCGACGGTCCCGGGGTGACCCGGGAGCCGTCCGCGATGGCAGGTGACGTGGGTCACAGTTCTTCCGGTGCTGCTGCGGAGCGGTCCGGTCCGCGCGGACGCGGTGCTCCGAAGGGCGCCAGCGCTCCAACGCGGGTTGCTCCTGAGCGCAGGTTCACAGTCGGCATTCTCGCGTCTCGTCTCCCGCTCACCCCTGTGTGGTGCCGTGTCCGACACCAGCCGGGGCGGTCTACCGTGTCGTGCCATGACGGTCTTGGTCATCGGCGGAAGCGGCTTCCTGGGCACCGAGTTGATCCGGCAGGCCCTCATGGCCGGGCACGCAACGGCCGCGACCTACGCGACCAGGCCCGGCACCGCTTCCCACGCCACCTGGTACCCACTCGACCTGCGGGATCCCGGACGCGTGGACGCCGTCATGGCCGAAGTCGGCGCGGGTCTCGTCGTCAACGCATCGAGCGGCGACGCCGACTGGGCGGTGACCGCGCAGGGGCCCGTCCGGCTGGCGATGGCGGCGGCGAAGTACGGAAGCCGCCTGGTCCACGTGTCCAGCGACGCGGTGTTCTCCGGCGCCCAAGTCCACTACGACGAGTCGTGCCTGCCCGACCCCATCACCCCGTACGGGGCGGCGAAGGCGGCAGCGGAGACCGGAATCCTCCTCGTGCATCCGCAGGCCGTCGTCGCCCGCACGTCGCTGATCATCGGCGACGGCGGGTCCGTGCACGAGCGCCTAGTGCACGAACTGGCCGTCGGCACCCGGGAGGGCGTCCTGTTCACCGACGACATCCGCTGCCCCGTCCACGTCGCCGACCTGGCCGCCGCCCTCCTGGAACTGGCGTGCGGCGACGCGGCCGGCGTCCACCACCTCGCAGGGCCCGACCCCGTGAGCCGTCACGAACTCGGCACCCTCATCGCCAGGCGTGACGGGCTGGACGCCTCTCAGCTGCCCACGGGCCTGCGAGGTCACAGCGCACTTCCCGGCGCCCTCGACGTACGCCTCGACAGCCGAGCCACCCGGCGGAAGCTAGGCACCACCCTGCGCGGCGCCCGCCAGTTCTGCACCACAACAACCTGACCGCCCAGCCTGACACCGCGTTGCGGGCCCGGGCCGGGGCGCAGGTGGAGGTAGCCGGGCATGGTGGCCGCGTGGACAGGGGGATCCGCCAGGCCTCGGCCTGCGCGCCGGTGAGCTGCGGCCCGAGTTGGACGCAGGAGGAGCGGTCCGCGGCTGACTCCGCCAGCCGTGGCTGAGATGTCCCTCGAAGGGCGCGGCGAGACACTCCCGGCGCCCGGCGGAGCCGGGTTGAGCACGGCGCAGCGTCGAGCCGGTATCCGCGCTACGCCCGGAGGGACGGCGCCGTACGCCCTCTGGTGGGCGTGCGGGCTGCGGTCGACGATGTTAGTGAGGAATCACAGACGGGGGTGGAGCGTGGAGCTCGGGGCGTTCTTCAGCAGCGGCGACGGATGGGCCGAGTGGGTGCTCGACGTCGGGCTGATGGAGTCGCTGCGGTTCGGGCCTCCGGACGGTCACACCGACCTGGACGTGGCGATCGCGCTGACCCGGCTGCTGTACGACGACTTCGTCTCCTACGGGACCGACGGCCGGGACATGCGCCTGACCAACGACACCGTGCCCGTTGTCATCAAGGCCCACCGCGCCGTCGTCGAGCGTCTCGCTCTCAAGCCGCCGGCGTGGCCGTTCCGGACGTTCGACGGCCCGCGCGGCTTCGGTTCGTACTGGCGTGACAACGACATGAGCGGCAGCTGGAAGGCCCGCCGTGACTGCGTGGAGAAGCTCCTCGGCCCGACCAGGGACGCGCTGGAGGAACTGCAGGAACTGGAGTACGAGGCCCGGTTCCGCAACGGGCCGGCGGGCAGCTTCAAGAACCTGATCTTCGCCGCCGACGGCGAGAAGCCCGAGATGGTGCTGCGGGACGCGGTGAACAACGACGTGGAGATCGTCCGCAACGCGCACACGTGTCTGGTGTTCACCGATCCGCTGCCGCCGCAGGGCCTCACCTGGCGGCAGATGGTCGCCTGGTGGAAGAAGAACCACCAGCCGGACACCGACGAGAAGATCGCCGCGAGCGGCCTGTACCGGCGTCTGTACCGGTCGCTGGACTCCGTGCCCGAGCAGCTGGTGATGCGGACGTACTGCGCCCGCTACGCCGAGGACGGCGGCTTCGACCTGCCCGCGCTGATCCCGCAGGTCTACCTCCACTACGACCCCTACACCCGCCGCAGCGGCAAGCAGTCCGGCGCGCTGCCCCGCCAGCGCATGGACTTTCTGCTCCTGGCCCCCGACCGCTCCCGCATCGTCATCGAGGTCGACGGCGTCCAGCACTACGGCCGCCCCAACCCGCCCGACGACAAGGGGCGGATCACGCACACCGCCGTCCCGCGGCTGTACGCGGAGATGGTCGCCGAAGACCGCCGGCTACGGCTGGCCGGATACGAGATCTACCGCTTCGGCGGCTGGGAACTCACCCAACCCCACGCCGAACAACTGGTGGAGAACTTCTTTACCGAACTCCTCGCCCGGCACCAGAAACCGGCCTTGTAGATCGGTGTCGTCTCGCTGTGGGCCGTGCCGTGGAGGCCGAGCTCATGCGCCCGCTGAGCGGAACCGTCGCCGTTCACGGACAGCCGGTGAGAACCGTCGTGCCAGCAGCCCCGGCACCGGGAGAGGGTATGCGGCGGGACCGGCCCGCTTCGGACCGGTCCCGACCGGTACAGGCCCGGTGTCAACGGGTCTGTGGTGTCCCTGCGTTGCTTCGGTTTGCGGCCAGTAGCGTGTCAGGGAGGCCCGAGGGCCGGGGCGGGG
>NZ_JALLIN010000092.1 GCF_023630175.1 Streptomyces cellostaticus
CTTGTTCGGTTTTCTGGGCGGTGTGATCGCCTTGCCGGGGTGGTCGCGCCGGAGCCCGAGGTAGCCGTCGTCCAGCAGCACTTCCACGTCTGGGAAGTGCTGGAAGCAGATCCCGATGCCTTCGTTGCGTGCGGCGGTCGCCTCATGCATCCGTCCCGGCCGCAGGGCGTCGGTCCAGAGCGTGCGACCCTGGTGGTCAGCGATGACGGTGGCCTTCATGGTGTTCTGCTTCTTCTTGCCCGAAACGAACGCCCGGCGTCCGCCGCGGCCGGCTGCGGGACGTCGGACCTGAACCTCGGTGGCATCCAGCCGCAGCTCGATGCCCTCGGCCTGGGCATAAGCGAATACATCCGCCAGGGTCCGCGGCCGCAGGCCGGGCCGGCCGGGGACCGCGCATCCTCGTTCGGCCAGGAGCCTGCGTATCTCTCCGATCGCGCGGGTGACGGTGGAGCGGTCGACACCGAACAAGAGGGCGAGGGCAGAGTGCGGAAGATCGTGCCGCAGGTGGATCAGCGTGACGACCAGCCGGTCGGCGAACACCAGTCGATGCCGGGCACCTGCCCCCGCCTCACGTTTCCTGGGTCCGCCGCGTGCCTCGTGACGGCGCCCCTCGACCACGGCCTCCCAAGAATCGGCCAACTCCTGAACCAAGCAGGCTAGATGCTGCTGGGAGACCCCTGTGAACAGCTGATGCGCGAGGACGTTCCGGTTGACCATGATCGCCACGGGCTGGATCATCCCACCCTCGCGTGATCACACCTCAACCGTTACCACGCACCAGCTCGTTAGCCTCAGGCTTTCACGAGGTGAGCTGTCCAGGGGTTGATCAGAAACACGGAAAGTGCCCTTGACCTGCAACGATAGGACTTGCTGAGGGTCCTGTTGGTCGCAAGGAAAAGAGCACTTTCCAGGTGAGAGAGCCTATCTCGTCGTACCCGCGTGTCCGTGTCCAGGGAGACGGACGGCAGGCGGTCTCGCAGGGTGGTGCGGTCCTGCTGCTGGAGACGGTCCGCAAGATCGGCCTTGACCAGGCGATATCCGCGCAACTGGCGGCCTGGCGCAAGCCGCGGGCCGTTCACGATCCTGGGAAGGTCCTGGTGGACCTTGCTCTGGCAGTCGCGCTGGGCGGGGACTGTCTCGCGGACGTGGCGATGCTGCGGTGTGAGCCGTCCGTGTTCGGACCGGTGGCTTCCGACCCGACGGTCTCACGCCTGATCGACACCCTCGCCGGCTCCGGCGAGAAGGCTCTGCAGGCCATCCGTTCCGCACGGGCAGAAGTCCGCAGCCGGGTCTGGTCATTGGCGGGCGAGAACGCCCCGGACGCCGGTGGACAGGTCACGGTCGACCTCGACGGCGTCCTCGTGATCGCGCACTCCGACAAGGAGGCCGCGGCCGCGACCTGGAAGAAGACCTACGGCCATCACCCCCTGACGGCCTTCGTCGACCACGGCCCGGGCGGAACCGGGGAACCGGTCGCCGCTCTCCTCAGACCGGGGAACGCGGGCTCGAACACGGCCGCCGACCACATTGCCACCGCTCAACTCGCCCTGGCCCAACTGCCGAAGAAGTACCGGCGGGGGCGGCGGACGCTGATCCGCACGGACTCCGCCGGCGGCACCCACGACTTCGTGTCCTGGCTCGCCAGGCGCGGACGATGGCTGTCCTACTCGGTCGGCATGGTGATCACCGAGACGATCCACCAGCATGTGCTGAAGATCCCGGCATCGGCCTGGACCCCGGCCGTCGAGACCGGCGGCGAGGTCCGCGACGGAGCGTGGGTCGCCGAACTCACCGGTGACGTCCTTGAGGGCTGGCCGAAGGGCATGCGTCTGATCGTCCGCAAAGAACGGCCGCATCCCGGTGCCCAGTTGAGGATCACCGACGCGGAGGGCATGCGGATCACCTGCTTTGCCACCAACACCGCAGAGCGTCCGATCGCCCGGCTTGAGCTCCGTCACCGCCTGCGGGCCCGGGCCGAAGACCGGATCCGGGCCGCCCGCGCGACCGGCCTGCGCAACCTTCCCCTGCACCGCACCGCACAGAACAAGGTCTGGCTCGAGATCGTCCAGATCGCTCTCGACCTGCTGGCCTGGATGCCCATGCTCGCCCTGACCGGCCAGGCCCGCCTTTGGGAGCCCCGCCGTCTGCGACTCCGCCTGTTCTCCGCGGCCGGACAACTCGTCACCACCGGTCGGCGCCGCATCCTCCGCCTCGCCCGCCACTGGCCCTGGACCTACGAGATCACAGGCGCCCTCGAACGGCTCACCCTCCTGCCGAACCCCGACTGACCAGCGGATTCGCCTGTCCTACGAAACGAGGACCCCGCCCGGAGCAGTGGAACCCGGCGCCCACCCGACGCGACACTCGGGCCGCCAGCATGCCCGCCATCAGCCACAAAGCGAAACGGTCCGCCGACTCCACCGGCGGACCGTCATGCAAGATCGAGGTTAGAAGGAGCCCCGGTGAGTGCGAGACCAGCGAAATGTCGGCCGCCTCCGTCGCCGAGTCGGGACGCGGAGCGTAAGGCATCGGAGCGGCTCCAGCTATGGGAGTGAGAGCAGGCGCCATTCGGTCCCGCCTGTATCGAATTGGATATTCGCAGAGATCGCAAGATCTGCTCAGTACTTCCCGATCCAGACAATCCGGAACAGGAGGGATGCACTGAAAACCGCACTTATCGAAGTGCAACCACGAGGCGGAAGTCGACTCCTAGCGACCTGCCTAAAGGTAACATGCCGGGCCATCTCAGGCACATTTGGGGTTTCGATATGCGGGGCAAAGAGGTTCAAAAAAATCCTTGACAGCCGATGTGCTGCCTGTACATGATCAACCTGCGCGAGGGAGAACGTGTTGATGTCGATCGGTATGCAATGTGCCTCACTTAGGGGTTTTCCCAGGCGCAGGCTTCATGCATCCAGCGATCCCGCCAGGGTGCCAACTGCTGCAGGGAGGCCGCGGCCCTGACCTGACTCACGCTTCGTCGGAACGAGGGGGCCGGACGCGGCACCTGACTGACGGTGAATTCTTCGTAAAACAGGAGAGGTAATTGGAAAGCTATCCTCCGATACGCATTCGGGGCGGGCACCCACTTCGCGGTACCGCTGAAATTCAGGGCGCCAAAGGATGTGCCGTTCTTCTTTCGGCGGCAGCGTTCGTCAGTGACAGTCCAGTGACTTTGACGAACATGCCTCACATTCTGGATGTCGATGTCGCAGTTCACATTGCGAAAGAACTCGGGCACGACGCACGAATGATCGACCATTCTTTCAACTTCCAACCGGCATTGATGATGCAAAGACCTGTCATTTCCGCGGAACTCGGCCAACGTCTGCGGGTGACTCCCTGTCTTGCAGCCGCCATTCTGGCCAGTGAGGGAGAGGTGCAGTTTCCCCTGCCAGGCGGCGATGCCTTCTGCCCTCGCCCCATAGACAAGCATCTCGCGGCTATGGAGGCCGCGGGGGCGACTATATCCACAGACGAAAGCACTATCACAGCGCAGATATCCGGCCGCCGGCCCGTTCCTTTCAAGTTCTCAGCGGGGACCGATAACGGGCCAAGCCTAGGAGCGACCGTCACCGCGTTGCTCCTGGCCTCGCGGGCCCAAGGAGTATCGCTGATCACCGAGCCGAGCCCGGAACCCGAGGTAGAGCATGTTCTGTCTTTTTTGAGCAAGTGCGGCATCGCGACAAAGCGTCGGTTCGACGGCGCCATCGAGGTGGCAGGAAGTTCTGGCCTACACCGCGCAACGAAGAAGTTGCCTGCCGATCGCCTGGAAGCGGGCACACTCGCCATCGCTACCGTGCTTACCGGGGGGTCCGTGACTCTCGCAGACTTCGACCGCAATGACCTACCGGAGACCTTCTGGTCTCTGCTGCATGAGGCGGGAGCGCTGATCAACACTGGCTCTGTCGGCTGTACAATCGGTGTGCGCGATCAAGTGCCCGACGACGACCTTCGCGTGCGGGACATTGTAACTGCGCCGCATCCAGGGTTTCCGACCGATTTGCAGCCACAAGCCACGGTGCTGACAACAAAAATGGCAGGCACGACGCGCATCTTCGAGGGTGTCCACGCTCGCAGGTCCAGTCACGTTGACGGTCTGCGGCAATTCGGTGCGCGGATCAGCTCGGCCGGACGCACAATAACCGTCACGGGGCCGACAACGTTAAAGGCCGCAGACGTCGCGGGCGAAGACATACGGTGCGTGGTTGCATTTATGCTCGCTGCTCTTACGGCGGACGGATGGTCGACCATCCACGGTGGTTACCACCTCCAAAGAGGGCATGGCGATCTGGCCGCAACTTTGCGTGCCCTGGGCGCAGAAGTGCATGAGGATGAAATGGAGGCGTGCAGCGGTGGAAAGTGAGCGCTGGAAAGTACCCCCGCAGGGGGCTCTTATCGCACTATGTGGGCTTGATGGATCTGGCAAAACGACACAGGCCCAACTGCTGGAAAAGCGCCTCATGGAGAGGCGTACCGTGTATCGCACTCGGCCGGTCACTGCACAGTTCCGTGACGATCCGACACTAAAAGCCTTCCTCAATCAGGAGTTGTCGGACGCGGACATGAAAGATGTTGTCCCGGAGCTTGTGCTTTTCAGCGCCATGGACCGCTTGCGTCACATGCGCACCGAAATGCTCCCCAGAATGCGAGACGGCGCAGTGGTTGTGTCCGATCGGTACGTGTACAGCTCGTACGCGTGGATGGTTCCCCGGGGTATTCCCGATTTGGATTGGGTGATGCAGCTCAACCGCTACCTCCCGGAACCACAACTCACCGTCTACCTCGATATCCCAGCCGAGGTGGCTGTCGATAGGATCCGAAGTCGCGGTGACAAGCCTCGGTGGGAAGAATTGGATCACGACCGGATGTCCCAGGTTCGAAATATCTTCCTGGGCCGAGAATGGGGGAAGGACGAGAATTACCACGTTCTGGACGGCCAGCAGCCTGTCCACGTGCTCGAGGAACACATCGGCCGCCTTGCCGAGGCTGCTCTGCAGAAAAGAGACGCCGAACTGGCTACCGTGCAAAAAGAAGAAGCTCTGAAGGAGACACCGACAATCCCGTGTGCAAAGGTTGTCGGGCATGGATGACCCGAAGAGGGTCAGGACCGCGTCAGTGCTACTAGTGGACGTGCAAGGACGCCTCTTGCTCCAACTGCGCGACGGAAAGGCGCCAGTCGGTCCAAACAAGTGGGCCATTCCCGGTGGGTACATAAACCCAGGCGAGACTCCTGAGTTCGCAGCTCAACGAGAGCTCCGAGAGGAGACGGGTCTAGTTGCCACCAACGCTTCTTTCGGACTGTTCTGGCATGGCCTTCGGACTTTCAGCAACGCACTCGGCCACGCCGAATGGAACGTTTACTGTGCAGCGACGCAAGCAAAACAAGAGGACGTCGTCCTCGGCGAGGGAGCAGCGATGGTGTTCCTGAGTCCTCCCGAAATCGATCAGCTTCCGCTGGTGGAGAATGCCCGATATTTCGTCCGCAAGTTCCTGAATTCGGCACATTATCAGCGGCTCCGAACGCACCGATAACTCGAGCCGGCCGACTCTGCCGTGCCCCACCGTTCTAGACGCAAGCCAGGTACGCTCGACGCAAACCAAGGCGTCGGCGACAGCAGCCGGATGACCCCGTCAAAACACCGTTTTTGGCATCACCTGCCATGGCACCTCAGATGATCACCACACCAGGCGTCCATCGATTCAGGTAACTCAGCCGAGGGCAATCCCCCTTGACGTGATGATGTGCTAAGTGTTTGACTCTCATCACTGTTAGGGGTGCGCAAGTTTCGCGCTTGTTCGGTACTGACGAGGTGCGTGCCGTGGCCAATGCGGTGCTGACTCCGGAGCTGATGACGGCTCTCGGCCGTGCGTTAGGCATCCATCTGCTTGACGAAGCATCAGTCAAGCATCGCGTAGTGGTAGGCCGTGATCCTCGGCCATCAAGCGAACTTTTGGAAGAAGCATTTCTCACCGGCCTATGGCCGGGTGTGAGGCAATCACCGTCGGCGTCCTTCCTACTACGGCCGTCGCTCATCTCACCACCCACTTCGGAGCAGCCGCTGGCGCAGTCATCACTGCCTCCTGCAACCCGCCGGAGGGCAACGGATTGAAGCTGTTCGATCAGGCTGGATATAAGACCGTGAGGCTTTCCACTCTCACTCTGAGGTGGTCAGGTGAAGGGTGAGGACGCAGCGCTCCGGCAAAGTCGTCTGGCGGCCCTGTGACGTGGGGTTTTGT
>NZ_JALLIN010000093.1 GCF_023630175.1 Streptomyces cellostaticus
CCGACTGGCACTTCACCACCGACGACGCACGCGTGAAACTGCGCCACCTCTACCCAACCACACAGCAAAATTAAGCCGCGACAATCTACTAGTAGCAGTGCTTGGTCATGTTGGTGCGGGGCCCGGCATGTCGCGGTGACAGGTGGGGTAGGCGCCGGTCCGGATCGCGAGGAGTAGTTGCAGCTCGGGAACGACTCGGTAGAGGCTCAGACCGACGCCGTCTCTTTTGGGGATCGCCTCAGTCGCTGCAAGGTGCAGAGGGCGTGGGCGACCGAGACGAGGGTGACGTGGTGATGCCGGCCTGGCCAGGTTCGGCAGGTTCGGGTGACAGGTTCGGTCACGCGGCCTGGAGGGCCGGTGTGGTGATGACGGTCCCGAATTCGACGGGGGTCAGCCGGCCGAGCGAGGCTTGTCTGCGACGCCGGCAGTCGCGCTGGGGAGGGGAGTGGCGGCGAAGACGGAGTCCGGGTCGACCGCAGCCTTCACGGCGAGCAGCCGTTCGGTGTTGGGCCCGTAGGACTCCGCAACCTGCTCGGGAGTCTCCGGCCCCAGGAAGTTCACGTAGCCGCCCGGCAACGAGAATGGCTCAAGCGCCGCGTGCAGCTGTTCCAGCCAGCGCAGGTGCGGGGACCTACCTTCGCCACCTCCTGCGTTGTCCTGGCTTTCGCGGTCCTCCCACAAGGAGATCAGCTCGACCATCAGGTGCGGTTCGCGTCGCCCGAACGCCGCCGAGCCGAGGGGCAGACGGGCGGCGGCACCATGGAACTGGTGCCACACGATCGCGGAGAACGGTGAGGTGAACTCCCGGGCAGCCCGGTCCAGGACGGTCGCGATGGAGCCGGAGATGGTCTGGACGGTGCGCGTGCGAATAGCGCCCATCCGCCCGGGTGGGAACATGGCGTCCGTCGCGGCCAGTGCCGAGGAACGGGCGACAGGTCCAACATCGGCCAGCACGGGTGTACCGAGTCTGGCCAGGGCACGCACCGGCCCGTTCTCGGCGTTCCCCACCTCGATGTCCCCTGACCAGGTCGGCGCGACGTACACCGTCGGCTTCCCGTCCGGGCCGGGAAGGAACCCCACGTCCACCGTCAGCTCATCCGGGCAGTCCTGAAGGATCCCACCGAGGTTGGCGAGAATGTCGGCGCTCTGGGCGATCGGGTACAAGATGGTTCCCGACACCACTGTCGGCACGGGGTGCAGACGGACCCGCGCCGAGGTCACGACACCGAAGTTTCCGCCGCCGCCGCGCAACGCCCAGAAGAGGTCCGGATGGTGTTCGGCGTCGGTGTTCACTCGTGAACCGTCGGCCAGGACTACTTCGGCGCCGAGCAGGTTGTCGGCTGCGAGCCCGAACTGCCCGATCAGGGGGCCGTATCCGCCGCCGAGCGTGAGACCGACCATGCCGACGGCGCCAGCCGTTCCGGTGACGGCAGTCAGGCCCACCCTCTCGGCGGCGGATACGACGTCGGACGAGAGCGCCCCGCCACCCACCGTTGCGACACGGCGGCCGATGTCGACCTGGACTCCCCGCATATCGGTCAGATCGAGAACCAGTCCACCGGGACGGAAGGCCCGCCCCCAGAAGTCGTGACCCCCGCCGCGCACCGACAGCGGCACCCCGTGGTTGCGAGACGCGCGTATCCCAGCCTGCACGTCAGCGGTGGTCGCGCAGCGCACAATGACAGAAGGACGGACATCGACCGCTGCGTTGAACAACGCCAATGCTTTGGCATACTCCGGTCCGTTGGTGAGCACGCGGCCCGCAGGGATTCTGGACCGCAGCTCAGCCAGTAGGGCAGTGCTGAACTCGTCGCGGGCATTGGCATTGGCATTGGCATTGGCATGAGGCTGCATGGTAACTCCTGTGTGTCGCTCACGGGTTTGGCCGTTGACGGCGGCGGCATGGAGCCGTAGACCGGCTCGGTCGACGAAGGTCGGTAACGTCCGCCCCGGTCGGCGGAGGCGTTCCAAGCCGCCGACCGGCCTCTCGGCGATTGAGTCGGAAACAGAGCTGGCAGAGTTCGGAGAACTGTTCGGTGTCGCTCCTCGGATCAGCCCGCCGGTGATCCGTTGGGCGGGCCACTTGTCGTTCCGTCGCCGGATCTCGGTGAGGTCTCTGGTGAGTTCGGTCGACAGCGACCAGCCACGGAGATCACCGCTTCACCAGGTTCAGGATGGGTGTGGCGATGTCCTCCGGAGCCTCCGCGGCCATGAAGTGGCCTGCCTGGGTCGTGAAGTGCTCGAGGTCAGCGGCCCACGGCCGCCAGGTCGCGGTGGCGTCGAACCCCAGATGCCGGCTCCGGTCCTGTTGGACGACGGTCACCGGCATGGTGAGCTGGTTGCCGGCGTCGAGGTCGGCTTGGTCGTGTTCGATGCCGATGGTGGCGCGGTAGTCGGCGACGATCGACGGAACTGCGTCCCGGCAACGACCTCTGAGAGCCACTGTGCTGTCGTGTCCTCCCCGGAGCTGTGCCGCGGTCAGGAGTCTTTGCCCATCATTTCGATCAGCTCGATGGTCGGCCCATGAGCCAGTTCGTCGAGATAAACGAAGCGTGTCTGCTCTGCGACCGACGCATCGAAAGTGACACGAGCTGCTTCTCCCGCCGCTCGCAGTGATTTGAGATATTGATCGATGCTTGCTACCACGTAGGCGAGGTGATGGACGCCCTCACCGTGGAGTTCGAGGAATTCCGTGTATGGCGAGCGCCCACTGAGCGGCTGGATCAGCTCGATCTCCGAAGCCCCCGTCCTGATGAAGCCGTAGCGGGCGGAAGAACTGGCCTCCTCCCCGTGAAATTCGGCCGTGGGGAATTCCAGATCCGTGATCTGCTCCGCCTCGACCCCCCACCGGTTCTTGTAATCGGCGACGGCGCGATCGAAGTCTTCCACGACGATGCCGACGTGAAAGAGAGGCGGAAGGCTGATAGGCACAAACATCTCCCTTGAATTGGTGAACTGGATCGTCCCCGACCTGCCGTTTGCACAGGGCCGGTGAGTGACGGTGGCCGGACGAAGGGGCTGAGCTGTACCGCCCGGCACTTCTGGTTCAGAACTCGCTGTCTCGCGGGGCCCACTCCCCGGCCAGGGTCTCGCGAGGCGTCGGCGTCGGCTGTCGCTGCACCCCTGTCGCTGTTCCGTCGGCATGGGTCACCGTGCACTCCCCTCGCGTGGAGTGCGTCGCCCTTCGTCTCTGTTCGGCCGATTCCGGCGGGCTCAGGGTGGCTATCGTTTCGTCAGGTCAAGGATCAGGGTGGCGATGTCTTCCGGGGCTTCTTCGGCCATGAAGTGGCCTGCCAGGGTGGTGAAGTGCTCAAGGTCGGCGGTCCAGGGGCGCCAGGTCGCGGTGGCGTCGAATCCCAGCTGCCGGCCCCAGTCCTGTTGGACGACGGTCACCGGCATGGTGAGCTGGTTGCCGGCGTCGAGGTCGGCCTGGTCGTGTTCGATGTCGATGGTGGCGGTGGCGCGGTAGTCGGCGACGATGGAGGGAACCGCGTCCCGGCAGGCGCGAAGGTACTCGGTGCGTACTTCCGCCGGGATCGCGTGGGAGCTCGTGGACCAGGCGTCGAGGAAGTGCCCGAAGAACGCGTCGGCGCTGTTGGCGATCATCTGCTCGGCCAGGCCGGGGGGCTGGGCCATCAGATACAGGTGGAAGGCGACGGCCGCGTTGACCCCGTTGAGGACGTTCCAGGTGTCCAGGGTGGGAATGATGTCCAGGATTCCCAGGTGGCTGATCCGGTTCGGGTGATCCAGGCCGGCCCGGAAGGCGACGTGTGCGCCTCGGTCGTGCCCGACGAGTGCGAACCGGTCGAATCCGAGTGCGTCGGCCAGGTGGATGATGTCCGCGGCCATCGTCCGCTTCGAGTAGACGTCCTCGCTCACCGCTTCCGGCTTGCTGCTGGCGCCGTAGCCGCGAAGGTCGGGGCAGACCACGGTGTGATGCTGGGCCAGGACGGGAGCGACGTGCCGCCACATCAGGTGGGTCTCAGGAAAGCCGTGGAGCAGTACGAGGGCCGGCCCGTCTCCGCCGACCGCCGCGTTCAGCTCAACCCCGTCAGCCACGCCGATCGGCCTGGTCTCGAACCCCGCAATGGTGATGCTCATCGTTGCCGGTCTCCCTCGCTGGATGGCGTGAACTGCTGCCGCTCACGCGTAGATGTGTGAACGACAGGAAGGATCGGGGAGCCGGATTAGCAGTGGATCAGCAGCGCATCCCGGAGTCGACGACAATGAGGACATGGAGATCCACATCAGGGTGCTCGGACCGGTCGAGGTCAGGGATGCCGAGGGCCGCCCTGTTGCGGTGGGCAGCCAGCGCCGCCGCGAGCTTCTGGGGCGGCTGGTCGCGGCCGGCGGCCGGGTCGTCCCGCTTTCGGTGCTGGTCGATGATCTCTGGGAGGACCCCCCGGCCACCGCGGCCGGGACGGTCCGCACCTTCGTCGCCGAGCTGCGCCGCGCCCTTGAGCCGGATCGTCTCCCGCGAACCCCCTCACAGGTGATCAAGACCGTTGGTACCGGATACGCCCTACGGATTTCACGGGCACACGTCGACGCCCACCGATTCGAGGACGCTCTTGCGGCCATGCGCGACGCACCCAGCGGCCAGGTTGCCAGTACGCTCAGCGAAGCACTCTCGTGGTGGCAGGGCGAGCCGTACGCAGACCTCGACGCCTCGCGCTGGCTGGCACCAGAACGCGCCCGCTTGACAGAACTTCACTGTCAAGCGGTCGAACTGCGCGCCCGAGCGGTGCTCGACCTCGGAAGGGGCGCGCCCCTCATCCCGGAGCTGGTGGCTTTCGCAACCGCACATCCGTGGCGGGAGCATGCCTGGGTCCTGCTTTCCCATGCTCTCTACCAAGTCGGCCGCCAAGTCGACGCGTTGGCCTCGCTGCGTGCCGCACGAGCAAGGCTGCTGGATCAGTTCGGACTGGAATCGGTGGACAGTCTCGATCATCTCGAACGTGACATCCTCCGGCACGCTGCGCACCTCACGCCCGCGCCCCGGGACGAGGACCGGCTGCGCCTGCTCACGCGCACAGAAGCGACAGGGACCTACACACGGCTGCGCTCGATGAGCTCCGTGGCCAGGGCCGCCGCGGTCACAGGCGGCACCAACCTGGTACTTGCCCAGGAGCACCGCGCCGCGGCAGCCGCGGAAGCGGAACGGACTGGAGACCCCGGCCTCACCGCCCGAGTGATCGCGGCGTACGACGTCCCCACCATCTGGACGCGCGCCGATGACCCCGGACGGTCCGAGGCGCTGGTGGCAACCACTCGACGCACTCTGCACCGGCTGGGACCAGGGGCATCACCAGCGCTTCGAGCCCGGCTCCTCGCCACCATCGCACTCGAGCATCGCGGAACCAGCGACCAGTGGGCCGCCGAGGCGGCGAGGGAGGCCGAACAACTTGCTCGAGACCTCCACGACCCCAACGTGCTGGTACTCGCGCTCAACGCCCGATTCGTGCAGTCCTTCCAGCGCCCTGGGCGCACCGGCGAACGCGACGCCATCGCCGGCGAGCTCATCGAGCTCTCCGCGCGACACGATCTCCCACTGTTCGAGATTCTCGGCCATCTGATCAAGATCCAGGTCTACGCGGCACGCGGCGACACCGGGACCGCGCAACGCCACGTCGAAGCAGCCGAGCGGCTCGCCGCCCTCCACGAGGCCCCACTCGTTCCCGTTCTCACCGCTGCTTTCCGGACCATGTGTCTGGCAGAACGATCAAACGATGCCGCCGAGGTCGCTCACGCCTATCGCACCGTAGCCACCGACCTCGCCGGCGCCGGCATGCCCGGGGTGGAAGCCGGCATCTTCCCGCTCGCGCTCCTCTCCCTTCGCATGCGTAACCACCGTCCCGCGCCAACGGACCCCGACCTGGACTGGGGCCCCTACCGTCCTTGGGTCCAGCCCCTCCTCGACCTCGCCCGCGACAACCTCGCGGCGGCCCGCCACGCCGCCGACGCCCTGCCCACGCCCCCCGCCGACCACCTGTATGACGCGCTCTGGGCCGTCAACGCACATACAGCGACTCTGCTCCACGACGAATCACTCGCCGCACAAGCACACGACGCGCTCTCCCCCTTGCGCGGCGAGATCGCGGGCGGAACGACCGCCGTGATCACCTTCGGCCCCGTCAACCACATCCTGTCGACCCTCGATCGGCACCTCAATCGGCGATAGCACCCACCTCTTG
>NZ_JALLIN010000094.1 GCF_023630175.1 Streptomyces cellostaticus
GCCGTTCGAGCGGCTCGTGGAGATCCTCAACCCCGCACGTTCCATGGCCCGCCACCCCCTCTTCCAGGTCATGCTCGCCTTCCACAACAACGCGCAGCCAGACCTCGACCTGCCCGGCATCCGGACGCAGGACGAGCCGGTGCACAACCCGGCGGCCAGGTTCGACCTGTCCCTCAACCTCGCCGAGACCCATCAGCTCGACGGGGTCCCGGCCGGTCTGCTGGGCGAGTTGGACTACCGCACCGATCTGTTCGAGCGGACCACCGTCGAGCAGCTCGCCGAGCGGTTGTCCCGGCTCCTCGAAACGGTCACGGACGCCCCCGACCAGCCGATCCGTACCCTCGGTGTCCTCGGCGCGGACGAGCGTCGGCGGATGCTCGTCGAGTGGAACGACACCGCTCACGAGTTCTCCGTGGCCACGCTGCCCGAGCTGTTCCAGGCGCAGGTCGGGCGTACGCCCGATGCCCTCGCGCTGGTGGGTGGCGGAGTCGAGCTCACCTACGCCGAGCTGGGCGTGCGCGTACGGCGGCTCATGCACGGGCTGACCTCACGCGGCATCGGGCGGGGCGACCGGGTGGCGCTCCTGCTGGACGACTGGATCGACCAAATCTCCCTGACCGTCGCCCTCGTGCATGTCGGAGCGGCGTACGTGCCGCTGGACCGGCGGAGCCCCGCCGCCCGCCTGGAGCTGGTCCTCGGGGACTCCCGGAGCACCGCGGTCGTGGTCGACCGGACGACCTGTGCCCTGCTCCCGGGCGGGTACCTCAGGAACGGTCTCGATGTGTTGCGGGTCGAGGAGCTGCCCGTGGAAGGCGTGCCGGCAGCGGCGGATCCGGCGCCGTCGGTGCGGCCGCTCGACCTGGCGTACGTCATGTTCACCTCCGGTTCCACCGGGCGGCCCAAGGGCGTGGCCGTCACCCACCGCAACGTCGTCGCGCTCGTCTGCGACCGGTACTGGGAGCACACGGGCGAGGACCGGATCCTCGTCCACTCGTCGCCGTCGTTCGACGCCTCCACGTACGAGGTGTGGGGCGGGCTCCTCAACGGTGCCACCCTGGTGGCCTCGGGCACCGTGGCCACGGACATCCCCGAGCTCGCCCGCACCATGACGGCGGCACGGGTCACCGTGGGGCTGTTCAACGAGGGCATCTTCCGGGCCTTGGCCGAGAGCGCACCCCAGAGCTTCGTCACCCTCCGCGACGTCTACATCGGTGGTGACACGGTCTCGCCCTCTGCGGTGCGGAAGGTTCGGGACCACGCCCGCAGCATGCGGTTCACCAACAGTTACGGGCCTACCGAGTCGACCCTGTGCGTCGCCCACCACGCGCTGCAGATGGACGGCGACGACGACACGTCTCCCATCCCGATCGGCCGGCCGCTCGACAACACGCGGCTGTACGTGCTCGACGAGGGGCTTCAGCCCGTGCCCTGCGGAGTGATCGGGGAGCTGTACGTCGCCGGTGAGGGCCTGGCCCGCAGCTACGTCGACCGCCCCGACCTGTCGGCGGAGCGGTTCGTGGCCGACCCGTTCGGTCCTTCCGGTACGCGCATGTACCGGACCGGTGACCGGGTGAAATGGCGGCGCGAGGGCACTCTGGAGTTCGCCGGCCGCACGGACACCCAGGTCAAGGTGCGGGGCTTCCGTATCGAGCCGGGTGAGATCGAGGCGGTTCTGGAGTCGTTCCCGGACGTGGCGCAGGCCGTGGTCGTCGTCCGCGAGGACCGGCCGGGGGACAAGCGGCTCGTCGCCTACCTGGTCACCGACGGCGACGTGCGCGTGGAGCCGGAGGACCTGCGGGTTCGCCTGACCGATGCCGTGCCCGACTACATGGTCCCGGCTGCCCTGGTGCAGCTCGACGCCCTTCCCCTGGGGCCGACGGGCAAGCTCGACCGGGCGGCCCTGCCCGCACCTGACTACGCGGGAGGGGGCAGTCGGGCTCCCCTTACCGCCAAGGAGCGCATCATGTGCGCGGTCTTCGCCGATGTACTGGGGGTCGCTGAGGTCTGCGCGGACGACAGCTTCTTCGCGTTGGGCGGCGACAGCATCGTCTCCATCCAGCTCGTCGCAAGGGCACGCGCCGCAGGGCTGATCATCACACCGCGGCAGGTGTTCGAACGAAAGACCGTCGAAGCACTCGCAGCGGTGGCGGTCGAGGTGGACGCGCGGACCGACGGGGCGGCTGACTCGGGCACCGGCGTGGTACCGCTGACACCGGTCATGCGGCAGATCTGCGAACGCAGCGACGTCATCGACCGGTTCAGCCAGTCGGTCACGCTCGTGACCCCGGGCGGCCTGCGCCGCGAGGACCTCACGGCTGCGGTACAGGCGGTCATCGACCACCACGGCCTCCTCAGGGCCCGGCTCACCGGCTCCCCGGACGGGACGTGGCAGCTGGAGGTGCTGTCGCCCGGCACGGTCTCCGCCGAATCGTCTCTGTCCCGCGTCGAGGCCGCAGGGCTGGGGGAGTCGCGGCTCCGGGAGCTGACGGTGGAGCAGGAGGCCGAGGCGGGCAGCCGCCTGGCTCCGGCGGACGGGCGGATGCTGGACGTCGTCTGGCTCGACGCGGGACCGCACGAGTACGGCAGCCTGGTGATCACGCTCCATCACCTCGCCGTCGACGCCGTGTCCTGGCGCATCCTCGTGCCCGACCTCGTCTCCGCCTGGAAGGCCGCCGCCGCGGGCCGGCAGCCGAGCCTCCAGCCCGTGTACACGTCCTTTCGCCGCTGGGCCCAGCACACGACCGCCGAGGCAGAACGGAGGATCGGTGAGCTGCCCTTCTGGGAGCGGCTCCTCGCGGACGCCGAGGTGCCTCTGGGCGCAGTGCCGACTGCCCCCGATCCCGAACGCGACAAGTGGGGCACCGCCGAGACGCTCAGCGTGACCCTGCCGGCGGAGCTGGCCAGGCCGCTGCTGACGACCCTGCCCGAGGCCTACAACTGCGCGCCGGACAGCGTCCTGCTCGCCGCTCTCATGCTGGCCGTGGACCGTCGTACGGCACGGCTGGGCGGGACCACGCCGCCGTTCCTCGTCGACGTGGAGCACCACGGGCGGGAGGAGACCAGTCCCGCCCTGGACGTTTCGCGGACGGTGGGCTGGTTCACCAGCGTCGCTCCCGTCCGCCTCGACGTGCAGGAGGTCGGTGGCCGGCGACGCGGCGCGGAGGACGGCCTCAAGTACGTGAAGGAGCAGCTGCGGGCGGCCCCGGACCACGGCTTCGGTTACGGCCTGCTCAGGTACCTCAACCCGGAGACGGCCGACCGCCTCGCGGCCCTCCCCGCGGCCCATGTGCTCTTCAACTACCTGGGACGCATCCCGGCGCCGCCCGGCCACCACGGCGCGGAGCCGCAGCCCTGGTCGGTCTTGGGCGAAGGAGAAGCGGGCGGCGGTGCCGACCCGGACATGCCCATGACTTACACCCTGACGGTAAACGCCGTGGCCCGCGACACCGCTTCCGGACCCGAGCTACTCACCACCTGGGCCTGGCCGGGCCGGCTGTCGGCGGCCGGCGAAGTGCACGAACTCGCCGAGGCGTACACGCAGGCCCTGGCCGACATGGTCGCCCTGGTCGGTTCCCCCGACATCGGCGGGCTGACTCCGTCCGACGTGCCCCTCGTGGGTCTGAGCCAAGACGAGATCGACGCGTTCGAGTTCGCCGAGATCGAAGACTGAACGGAAGGACTTGAGATGAAGCGGTCGCGAATTGAAGACATCCTTCCGTTGTCGCCTCTTCAGGAGGGGCTCCTCTTCCACGCCCAGTTCGATGACGAAGCCGCAGACACTTACGTCGTGCAGCTCGTCATATCGCTGCGCGGCACGGTCGACGGACCTGCGCTGCGCGCGGCGGTGAACGAGGTGCTGGCTCGTCACGCCAACCTCCGGGTCGGGATACAGCATCGCAAGACGGGGCAGCCCGTCCAGCTGGTGATGCGCGACGTCGAAGCCCCCTGGCGGGACGTCGACCTCACCCACCTCGCGCAGGAGCAGCGCACAGCCGAACTCGAACGCCTCCTCACCGAAGACCGCGGGCGCCGGTTCAACCTGCGCCGGGCGCCGCTGATCCGCTGCACCCTCGTCCGGATGGCCGAGGACGACTACCGGTTCGTCTGGGCCAACCACCACATCCTGCTCGACGGATGGTCGAACGCGGTCCTGTTTCAGGAGCTGTTCAGCCTCTACCAGAGCCGGGGCGGGGCCCGCCTCGCGCCGGTCACGCCGTACCGCGACTACCTCGCCTGGACGGCACGCCAGGACGGCGAGAGCGCGCGCAGGGAGTGGGCGGCCGCGCTCGACGGGCTCCAGGACTCCACCCGCCTCGTGTCCCGCCCAGGCACAGGGCCCTCCGAATCGTTCCCGCTACGCGCCACCTTCACGGTCGACGAACGCCTGACAGGTGCCCTCGTCGAACTGGCACGCACCCGGAACCTCACTTTCAACACGCTGATGCAGGGCGCCTGGGGCATCCTGCTGGGACGTCTCACCGGTCTGGACGACGTGGTCTTCGGCACCACGGTCTCCGGACGCCCCCCGGAGCTCCCCGGAATCGAGACCATGGTCGGGCTGTTCATCAACACCCTGCCGGTCCGGGTACGACTGGACCCGGCCCGGTCCGTCGTCGAGGTCCTCGCGCGGCTTCAGGACGAGCAGGCGCGCCTGATGCCCCACCAGCACCTCGGGCTCGGCGAAATCCAGAAGACGGCGGGGCGGACCGACCTCTTCGACACCGTGGTCGTCTTCGAGAACTATCCGGTGGACGAGGCCGCGTCCGCCGGACTCGGTGCGGACCTCCAGGTCGCCGACGTCACGGGGCACGACGCGACCCACTATCCGCTGAGCCTGATGGTCCTTCCGGGACGCGAGCTCGTCCTGAACCTCGACTACCGTAAGGACGCCTTCGACCGGGCGGCCGTCGAACAGCTGGCGGCGCGCCTCGTCCGGCTCCTCGAAACCATCGTCGCTGCCCCGGACACGGCGATCCGTGACGTCGACCTGCTCGGCCCCGCGGAACGGGAGCAGCTCCTCGCCCTGGGTCGCGGCGCCGCCGCCCGGGCCACGCCGGCCACCGTGCCCGAGGTCTTCCGGGCGCAGGCGCACGCCACCCCGGACGCCGTCGCCCTCACGGGCGGCGGAACGGACATCACGTACGCCGAGCTGGATGCCCGGGCGGACGCCCTGGCCCGCGACCTCGCGGCCAGGGGTGCAGGGCCGGAGCAGGCGGTCGCGGTGTGGATGGAACGCTCCACCGACCTCGTGGTCGCACTGCTGGCCGTGCTCAAGACAGGCGCGTTCTACGTACCGCTGCACGACGGTTACCCGGCGGAGCGCCGCCGACTGGTGATGGAGGGCTGTGGCGCCCGGCTGCTGCTGACGGACCGGCCGGGAGATGCGGCCGCGTTCGTGGGCACGGCGGTCGCCGTCCATGCGGTGAACGGTGCTGCGGCAGCGACCGGCGAGGACCGGGACTGCTCGGAGCCGACCTCTTCCGGTGCCGGTGACCCTGCCGGTGCGGGCGCTGGTGCCCGTGTGGAGGCCGACGGGCTGGCGTATGTGATGTATACATCAGGCTCCACGGGCGAGCCCAAGGGCGTTGCCGTCACACACCGAGCCGTCGTGGATCTGGTCCTCGACCCGTCCTGGAGGAGCGGCCCCGAGGACCGCATCCTCTTCCAGGCACCACACGCCTTCGACATCTCCGACTACGAACTGTGGGTCCCGCTGCTCTCCGGGGCCCGGGTCGTCGTCGCCCCGGCGGAGCCGATCGACTCGGTGGCCCTGAGGAAGCTCCTCACCCGGGAACAGATCACCTCCGTGCACCTGACCGCCGGGCTCTTCCGCGTGATCGCCGAACAGGACGCGGACTGTTTCTCCGGTGTC
>NZ_JALLIN010000095.1 GCF_023630175.1 Streptomyces cellostaticus
TGGAGGCGGTCCGGCGGCTGTGGGGCGCGGCGGCCGCCGCCTGGGCGCCGGGCCGCACGACGGCTCAGCTGTGGCACACCCTGCACCGGCTCGACGCCCTGCTGGCCGAGGCGGTCGGCGAGCACTGGGCCGTCGAGGAGCGCCTGTACTGCGCCGACGCGGCCCGGTCCGTCGCCGGCATGCTGCGCGCCACGGCCGCGGCCGCCGAGGCGGAGGCGATACCCGAGGCCGAACGGTCCGAGGCGCCCGGCGCCTTCTCCGCGCCGGACACCGGCCGGCCCGCCGAGGACGACTGGCTCACCGGTCCCTCCGCGCTGGAGACGGACGACGCCGGTCCCGACGAGGCGGAGGCGGACTGGGCCGGCGTCTACGCCTGGCAGGACGGCCCGTCCTGGCAGGACGGCCCGTCCTGGCAGGACGGGACCGCGTGGGAGGGGCCGGCCGAGAACGGAGGGCACGGCAAGGAGACGGGGGAGAGCCGGGGAAGGCCCACCGGCACGGCCCCGGGGGACCGGGCCAAGGGCGTTCCGCGCTGGCTGGAGCGGGACAGCGGCGAGGGCGGACCCGACCTGGTCGCCACCCTGGCCGGCGATCTGACGGACGCCGCCCTGGAGGCGATGAAACCGTACTGGGGTGCCGTCGAACGCGGTCAGGCCGGCGCCCTCGCCGTGCGGCGCACCGAGGAGCGCGTCCGTGACGTGCTGTCGACGGCCCGCCGCCACCTCCGGCACAACGGGGTGCTGGCCGCACCGCCGTTCGCCGCCGCCCGCCGGGTCCGCGCCACCTCGTCGAACCTGCTCGGCACCGACCCGCACCGGCCGGCCGAACTGGTCGGCGCGGAGACCGACCGGCAGGCCGTGGTCCAACTGTCCTCGCCCGAGCAGGGCACGCTGCTCAGCCGTGACCCGGCGGCCGCCGTATGGCTCAGGTTCGCGCCGCTGGCCGTGCGCGACGAGGTGGAGAAGGCGTGGCGGTCGAGCGGTTCGGCCCTGCCGGAGGACGTCCTGTGGACCTCCTCTGGACGGTACGCCGGCCTGGTGCGGCTCACCCCGCTGCGGATGGGCGTGGTGGAAACCGTCCGGCCCCGCTACGGTGCCGGCCCCGACGACGGCACGGACCCGTACGGCCGCAGAACCCCGGACGAGCCGGGGAACCCGTACGACCGCCCGCACGACCGGCAGGACCCCTACGACCGGCAGGACTCGTACGACCGGCAGGACTCGTACGACCGGACGGATTCCTACGGGACGGCCGCGCGCGGGACGGACTCCTACGGGACGGCCGCGCGCGGGACGGACTCCTACGGGACGGACTCCTACGGGACGGACTCCTACGGGACCGACCCGAACGGGACGGGTTCCTACGCGTACGACCCGCCGCCGTCGACGTACGAGCAGGCGAGCCCCTACGAGCGGACGTCCCCGTACGAGCAGGCGGCCCCCTACGACCGCCCCGACCCGGACGACCGAGGGGACGGGGACCGCTGGTGACCCGGACCCCGCACCCCGGCCGTATGCCCGCGCACGGCCACAGCCGGGTACTCGCGCACGAAGGAGAGGACCGCCGGTGACCAGCTCGCCCCCGGACAAGCTCGCGTTCACCCTGCCGTCGGGCCGGCGCCGCGTCACCCCGGCCCGCTTCGGGCCCGAGTCCCGCCGTGACCGCCTGCTGCCCCAGCTCATCCGCAACTGCGTGCTCGACGACGAGGGACAGCAGTGCCTCCAGGTGCGTCTGGGCGCGGCCGAAGCGGCCAACCCGGCGGCGCGGGCGCTGCTGGACACCGAGGCGGGCACCGCGCTGCACCTGCACCGCGTGCTCGACGACACGGAGTACGCGCCGCTCTTCCCCCGCGTCGTCGGCTACGAACCGGACGCCGCCGAGCCGTTCCTGCTGTACGCGGCACCCCGGGGCGTCCCCGCCGCGCGCACCCAGGTGATGGCCGCGACCGACCAGCAGCGCCTCACCCGCGACCTGCTGCTCGCGCTGTGCCTCCTCGCCGACCAGGGCCTGGTGCCGCGTGGCGTCTCACCCGCCACCGTGCTCTGGGACGGAGCCCGGGTCCAGTTCTGGGGGCTCGAGGCGATGACCCGGACCGGACGGCCCCGGGCCCCGTGGGGCCGGCCGCCCTACTGCTCGCCCGAGCAGCGCCGGGGCGAAGGGCACGCCGAGCCCCGCGACGCGGTGTGGAGCGCGGCCCAGGTGCTCTACCGGCTGGTGACCGGACGGCCCGGGCCCGCCGACCGGGCCCCCGCCGACCTCGGCGAGTACCGGGCGCTGGCCCGGACGCTGCGGCAGGCCTTCGCCCCGCGCGCCGCCGACCGGCCCACCCCCGCTCAGTTGCTCGAACTCCTCGCACCCGGAGCCGCCCGCCGGGTCCGGCTCACCCTGCCCGCCGACGAGGAGCGCCCGCACCGGGAGGCGTTCGAGGAGGCGCTGCGGCTCAAACGGCAGGCACCGGTGTCCGTCACCGAGGACGGCACCGGCGCGGCGGGCGGCCCGGGCAACGGCCAACTGCTGTGTCCCTACTGCCTGGAGACCATCCAGCTCGACCTCGGCAAACTGTTCGTCACCGACAGCAGGATGCAGTACAAGCCGCTGGACCTGGCCGGTATCAACAACCCGGTGCGGCGGAACGACGTCATGCGCGGTGCCATGCAGAGGTGCACGGCCGACCCGGACTTCCCCGAGCACTTCATCCCGGTGCCCTACCTGATGTACGGCCGCCCCCTGACCGTGGCACTGGTCGGCCAGTCGTCCACCGGCAAGAGCCATCTGCTGACCCAGATGATCGCGGCCGTCACCGACGGCGGGCTCGAACCGTTCGGCCTCAAGTGGCAGTCCGTCAACCCCGAGCAGCACGCGCGGTTCGTACGGGAGCGGGTGCAGCCGCTGCGCAGCGGCCGGGTCCTGGGCCACTCGGCCGCCCTCGGCCTGAACGACTTCGCCCGCTTCGTGGAGTCGCTGCTGATCACCGACGCGCGCGGCCAGGTGCGTCCGGTCGCCTTCTTCGACCTCGGGGGCGAGGACCTCGTACGCACCGACGGGGCGCTGCGGTTCCTGCTCGGGGTCGACGCCCTGATCTTCGTGGTCGACCCGGTGCTGGCCCTGCCACTGCCCCAGCTCGACCACGTCAGGGAGCGCCTGGGGGTCGAGGTGAACCGGGACGGCGATCTCGCCTTCGGTACCGTCCTGGACCGGCTGCCGAAGAACGGGCCCTACCTGGACGTGCCGACCGCCGTGGTGCTCGGCAAGGCGGACCTGCTCAGGTTCCAGCCGCCCGTCGACCGCTGGCTGGCCAGGCCGCCCGCCACCGCGCTCGATCCCGCGCCGGTCCGCGAGGAGAGCCGGGACGTGTACGGGCTGCTGCGCCGGTACGCCGGCCAGGCCTGGCTGCGCCCCTTCGACGGGATCCGCCGGTGCACCCTGCACATCGCGTCCGCCACCGGGGGACAGGAGGCGCACGGCCGCTACCCGGCGGGCGCCGGGCCCCGGCGGGTGCTGGAGCCGCTGCTCGCGCTGCTCGCGATGCACGGACTGATCGACGTTCCGGGCGGCGCCGAGGCGCTGGCGGTGGGGGAGGCGCCCGTGCTCGAGACGGTGCCGTGGGAGGAAGCGCACAGAGCCGGCGGATCCGGGGGATCCGCCGGGGGAGGGGAACATCAGTGAACGGCTTCCAGGACCGGGGCACGGTGCACCAGGTCGTCTTCCGCTGGGACGGCAATCACGGCCGTCAGGGCACCGGTATGAGCGCCGTCGCCCACTCCTGTTCGCCCGAACGGGCGGAGCGACTGGGCCAGGAACTCGGCCGGCTGCTCTGGGTGCCCGGCGCGACGTCGGCGCGGCCGAGCGTGGTGCGCACCCTGTCCAGCGACGGCGGAGTCATGCTCGTCCAGCGCTGGCCCACCACCGACCGGGGCGGCCGGCCGTCCACGGTCAGCCACGTCCTCTTCGGCGATCCCCGGGCCCTGAAGACACGCCAGTGCCTGGGCCTGGCGTACCGGGGCTGGAGCTCGCAGGAGAGCGCCGAGCGGGCGAAGGGGCCGCAGCCCGTGATCGACTGCGCGGACCTCGACGGGTTGGCGCTCAGGCGCCTGCCCGGCATGCTGGAGGCGCTGCCCCGCGTCCAGCACGCGCTGATCCTCGCGACCGCCGAGCTGCTGCGCGATCCGGACCAGCGGGTGTCGCTGCTCCTGGAGGACAAGCCGCCGCGCGACTGGCCGGACGAGAACCAGGTGCCCCTGGTCTACCTCGGCCTGTTCCTGATCTTCCACTCCTGGTTGCGCCAGGAGTGGACGTTCGCCACCTACGACACCGTGGACACCCACCCGCTGCGGCTGATGGCCGTCCCGCAGTGGGAGCCGGACGCGGGTGGGTCCGGGCCGCTGGCGCGGATCACGGGCCGCCGGCCGGGCCCCCCTCAGTTCGAACAGCGGGCGGCCGCCCGGCTGGTGGAGCACCTCCTCGCCAACCGCGACGCGCCCCCCGGTGTGCCGCAGCTCGTCGGGGAACTCGCCGACGGAGCGGCCCTCGACTGGGACCGGCGGCGTGACCGGCTGCGGGACATCCTCGGCACCGACCGCCCGCAGGCCCGTACCCGGCACCGGACCGGTCAAGGTCACGGGCCCGAACCCTTGACCGGGCGCGATCGCGAGCCGGTGGCGGTACGCGATCCCGCCCCGCCGCGCGAACCGGCCCCGCCCCGCGATCCCGCTCCACTGCTCGAGTCCCCGCCCCGCCCCGCACGGCCCCCCGAGTCCCCGCCCCGGCCGGTACGGGCCCCCGAACCGGTCTCCCCGGCCCACTCCGTGCCCGCCCCCGCACCCGGGGTCCCGCTCTCGCCCGAACCGGACCCGGCTCCCGTCCAGGGCGCCCCGACCGAGTACGGGACCGGCGGGCACCGGCTGCCGTCGCTGCCCGACGGATTCGACACCGCCGCGGCCCCTCCGGGCCTCCTGGACAGTGCCCTCCACCACGAGCTGTGCCGGTACCGGCGCGCGGACGGTGCGGGGAACCCGCTGATGGCGCGACTCGGCAGGTGCTCCGACGAGGCCCTGCTGGACGAACTCGTCTCGAACCAGCTCACCCCGGACGCCGTCGACGCGGTGCTCACCGAACTCGGCATGCCGCAGCGCCTCAGGTCGCGCCGCCCGGAGACACGGCACGCGCTGTGCACCGAAGTACTCGAGCGGAACCTGTACTTCGCGCCCCGGTCGCCCGGCACCGAACCCACGATGGCGAGGGCCGCGACGGCCCAGCGGGCGGCCCGGATCTTCGGGTGGGCCGTGGCGCCGCTGGCCCGGGACGAGCAGTACCTGGCCGAGCTGCGGCAGTTGTTCTACCGCATGAGCCGGGACCGCCACCCCGGCACGGGCAACTGGATCTGGCAGACCGTCGTCGAACCGGAGAACGGGCAGGTGCCCGATCTGCCGCCGGAACTGTGGAGCCAGCTCCTGCGGGACGCGTTCCACACCGGCGCGGTGTCCGCCGTCCCGCCGCCGCCCACGGTTCAGCCGACCCCCGCCCACCCGGTCCATCGGACGCCCTCGACGTCCTCGGGCTCCCCCGAGTCACCGGCGGGCACCGGGCCGCCGTCCTCCGTCCTGGCCCGGTTCGGTGAGCTGACGAGCAGTCCGGGCTGTGTGATCGGAGGCCTCATGGCCCTGATCGCCGCCATGATCGCGATCGTGCTGATCCTGGTGTGAGGCCTCGGGCGGGGTGGACGGCCGGTCAGCCGGCCGTCCTGCTGCGGCCGCCCCGGCGGTCGGAGCCGCGGCTCCCGGTGCCGGCGGAGGCGCCGCCCGCGCCACCGGACGCCGTGCGCCGCCGGGATCCCCGGGCGTCCTTGCCGGCCGGGTTGCCCGTCGCGCCCCC
>NZ_JALLIN010000096.1 GCF_023630175.1 Streptomyces cellostaticus
CACCGGCGCCGTCGGGCGGGTCGATCTGCCGACGTACTCCTTCCAGCGTCGGCGCTACTGGCCCGGTGCGGCCGCCTTCGCCACCGGTGACCCAGGCGCGATCGGGCTCGGCGACGCCGGGCACTCGCTGCTGGGCGCGACGGTGGCGCTCGCCGACTCCGAAGGGATTCTCTTCGCCGGCCGGCTCTCCCTCGACACCCACCCGTGGCTGGCCGACCACGCGATCCTCGGCAGCGTCCTGCTGCCCGGCACCGCCTTCGTCGACCTGGCGATCCGGGCCGGCGACCAGGTCGGGTGCGACACGGTGGAGGAGCTGACGCTCGAAGCTCCGCTGGTCGTCCCCGCGCGGGGCGGCGTCCAGCTCCAGCTCGTGGTCGAGGCGCCGAGCGGCCTCGGACAGCGGCCGTTCAGCGTGCACTCCCGTCGTCAGGACGCCCTCGCGGAGGAGCCGTGGACGCGGCACGCCTCCGGTGTGCTGGTCGCCACCGGTGCGGTGCGGGCCGACGCCGACGCCGGCGGGGAGTTCGCGGATCTGGCCGCGTGGCCGCCCGCCGGTGCCCTCCCGGTGGACGTGCGGGGGCTGTACGAGGAGCTGGCCGAGGGCGGAGTCGCCTACGGACCGCTGTTCCAGGGGCTCAAAGCGGCCTGGCGGCGCGACGGCGAACTCTTCACCGAGGTCGCCCTCCCGGACGGCAGCCGGCGCGAGGCGGCCCGGTTCGGGCTGCACCCCGCCCTGCTGGACGCCGGTCTGCACGCCATCGGCCTCGACGGGCCCGACCACGACGCGACCGAGCCCGGGGTCGGTGCCCTGCTGCCCTTCTCCTGGGCCGGCGTCTCTCTGCACGCGACGGGTGCCTCCGCACTCCGCATGAGGCTCACGCCGCACCACCCGGACGACCCGCACACCCTGTCGCTGCTCGTGGCCGACGCGACCGGACACCCGGTCGCGTCCGTGGAGTCGCTGACGCTCCGTACCGCGTCGGCCGACCAGGTGCGCGCGGCCGACGGCGGCCATCTGGAGTCGCTGTTCCGCGTGGAGTGGGTGCCCTCGGCCCCCGTGGCGTCACCACGCGGCGACGCCACCGGCCTTCGCTGGGCCGTGCTGGGCCGCGACGCACTGGGCCTGGGTGCCCGGAGCGGTGCCCAGGTGGCGGAGTACGCCGACGCCGACGCCCTGGGCGAGGCCCTGGCAGCGGGCGAACCGCTGCCCGACGCCGTGTTCGTGGCCCCGGCGGGACGAACCACCCCCACCGGCCCCGACACCCCCGGTGCCGGCACGGAGGGGGACGACACGGCGGCCTCCGTCCACGCGGCCGTCACCGACGCGCTGTCCACCGTCCAGGCGTGGCTGGCGGACGAGCGCTTCGCCGGTACCCGGCTCGTCTGGCTGACCTCCGGCGCCGTGGCCACCCAGCCAGGCGCGGGAGTCCGGGACCTGGCGGGAGCAGCCGTGCGGGGCCTACTGCGCTCGGCACAGTCGGAGAACCCCGGTCAGTTGCTGATGCTCGACCTCGACGGGGAGGCCGCCTCGCTCGCGACGGTGCCCGCCGCGCTGGCCTCGGGCGAACCGGAACTGGCCGTCCGGGGCGGGACACTCAGCGCGCCGCGCCTCACGCGCGTGCCGTCGGCGGAGGCCGCCGGCACGCGCGAGCCCTCCACCGGCCCCGACCGCCGGAGCGGCTCCGACTCCACCGGCGGTGTCCGCTCCCGGAGCGACCTCGGCTCCCGTGACGACACCGACCGCCGTGGCGACCTCGGCTCGCCGGACGCCTTTGGTGACCCCGCCGGCACCGTGCTGGTGACCGGCGCCACGGGCACCCTCGGCCGGCTGTTCGCCCGCCACCTGGTGACCGCCCACGGCGTCACGAGGCTGCTGCTCACCAGCCGCCGGGGACCCGACGCCCACGGCGCCGACGAACTGCTCGCCGAACTGGCCCAGTTGGGTGCCCATGCCGACCTCGTCGCCTGCGACACCGCCGACCGTGACGCGCTCGCCGCCCTCCTCGCGGCCGTACCCGCCGAACACCCGCTGACCGCCGTGGTGCACACGGCCGGCGTGCTGGACGACGGCGTGCTCGCCTCGCTCACCCCCGAGCGGGTCTCCGCCGTGCTGCGCCCGAAGGTGGACGCGGCCTGGCACCTGCACGACCTGACGCGGGACCTCGACCTCTCCGCCTTCGTCCTCTTCTCGGGCGCGGCCGCCGCGTTCGGCGCGGCCGGGCAGGCGAACTACGCGGCGGCCAACGCGTTCCTCGAAGCGCTGGCCGAGCACCGCCGTGCGGCCGGTCTGCCGGCCACCTCGCTCGCCTGGGGCCTGTGGGCCCCGCAGTCGGGTGGCATGGCTCAGCGGCTCGACGACGTCGACCTGCGGCGCATCGCCCGCGACGGCGTCGGCGCCCTCTCCGCCGACGAGGGCCTGGCCCTCTTCGACACCGCCATGACGGTGGACGCGGCAGTCCTGCTGCCGATGCGGCTCGACCTCGCCGTGGTGCGGGCCCAGTCCGTCTCCACGGGCGAGACCGCGGCGCTGCTGCGCTCCCTCGTCCGGGTGCCGTCACGGCGCGCCGTCGAGCGGCGCCCGGCGGATGACGGCGCCGGTTCCCCGCTGACCGCCCGGCTGCTGGCCCTCTCGGCCGCCGAGCGCGAGGGCCTGCTGCTGGACCTGGTGTGCGGCCGGGGCGCGGCGGTCCTCGGGCACGCGGACGGCCGGGCGGTCGACGCGGACCGGGCGTTCAAGGAGCTCGGCTTCGACTCCCTGACGGCCGTGGAACTCCGTAACGTCCTCAAGGCCGAGACCGGCCTCCGGCTCTCGCCGACCCTTGTCTTCGACTACCCCACACCGCTCGCCCTCGCCCGGCACCTGCTGGACGAACTGTCCGCCGGCACCCCCGAACTGTCGGGTGCGGACGCACGCGAGGACTCCGTACGCGGGCGGCGCACGCCCGCACGGCCCGCCACCGCCACGGCCGCCACCGACGACGACCCGATCGTCATCGTCGGCATGGCCTGCCGCTTCCCCGGTGGCGTACGGTCGCCGGAGGAGCTGTGGCAGCTCGTGGCCACCGGCGGCGACGGCATCACCTCGTTCCCGTCCGACCGGGGCTGGAACGTGGAGTCCCTCTACCACCCCGACCCCGACCACGCCGGAACGTCGTACACCCGCGAGGGCGGATTCCTCCACGACGTGGCGGACTTCGACCCGGCGTTCTTCGGGATCTCGCCGCGTGAGGCGCTGGCGATGGACCCGCAGCAGCGGCTGCTGCTGGAGACCTCCTGGGAGGCGTTCGAGCGGGCGGGCATCGACCCGGCGACCCTGCGCGGCAGCCGCACGGGCGTCTTCGCCGGCGTCATGTACCACGACTACGCGTCCGGTATCGGGATCGGCACCGGCGACGGGACCAACGGCCCCGACCTGCCCGAGGGTGTCGAGGGCTACCTCGGCACGGGCAACGCCGGCAGCATCGCCTCCGGCCGCATCGCCTACACCTTCGGCCTGGAGGGCCCGGCGGTCACCGTCGACACCGCTTGCTCGTCGTCGCTGGTCGCCCTGCACTGGGCGATCCAGGCGCTGCGGCAGGGCGAGTGCACGATGGCCCTGGCCGGCGGTGTCGCGGTCATGGCGACACCCGAGACCTTCGTCGACTTCAGCCGCCAGCGCGGTCTGTCGGTCGACGGCCGCTGCAAGTCCTTCGCGGCGGCCGCGGACGGTACGGGATGGGCCGAGGGTGCGGGCATGCTCCTGGTCGAGCGCCTGTCCGACGCACGGGCCAAGGGCCACACGGTGCTTGCGGTCGTGCGCGGCTCGGCGATCAACCAGGACGGTGCCAGCAACGGCCTGACGGCACCGAACGGTCCCTCGCAGCAGCGCGTCATCCGCCAGGCCCTGGCGAGTGCCGGTCTGTCGGCGGCCGACGTGGACGCGGTCGAGGCGCACGGCACCGGCACCAGGCTCGGCGACCCGATCGAGGCGCAGGCGCTGCTGGCCACGTACGGTCAGGAGAAGTCGGCGGACCAGCCGCTGTGGCTCGGTTCCATCAAGTCGAACATCGGCCACACCCAGGCCGCGGCCGGTGTCGCCGGCGTGATCAAGATGGTCCTGGCCATGCGGCACGGTGTGCTGCCCCGCACCCTGCACGTCGACGAGCCGTCCCCCCAGGTCGACTGGGAGGGTGGGGAAGTGTCCCTGCTGACCCGGTCGGTGGACTGGCCGGAGACGGGCCGCCCGCGCCGGGCGGGCGTGTCGTCCTTCGGTATCAGCGGCACCAACGCCCACACGATCATCGAGCAGGCTCCGGATGTGGAGGAGTCGGTGGAGGTGGCGGGGGCTGCTGTGGCGCCTGTTGCTTCGGTGCCGGTGGTGCCGGTGGTGCCGGTGGTGCCGGTGGTGCCGGTGGTGCCGGTGGTGCCGTGGGTGGTGTCGGCGAAGGGTGGTGAGGCGTTGCGGGAGCAGGCGCGTCGTCTCCTGGGCCGTGTCGAGCAGGACCGTGAGGTGCGGTCGGTGGACGTGGGTCTGTCGTTGGCGGTGGGTCGTGCGTCGTTCGAGGACCGGGCGGTGGTGTTCGGGGCGGATCGTGAGGGTCTGCTGGCGGGGCTGTCGGCCGTGGTGGAAGGCGGTTCGTCGTCGTCGGGTGTGGTGACGGGTTCGCCGGTGGCGGGCAAGGTGGCGTTCCTGTTCACGGGGCAGGGCAGTCAGCGGCTGGGTATGGGCCGTGAGTTGTACGAAGCCTTCCCGGTGTTCGCGGAGGCGCTGGACGCGGTGTGCGCCCACCTGGACCTTCCCCTGCTGGACGTGTTGTTCGGCACGGACGAGGCTGCTCTCGACCGGACGGAGTTCGCGCAGCCGGCGTTGTTCGCGGTGGAGGTGGCGCTGTTCCGGCTGCTGGAGTCGTGGGGCGTGAAGCCCGACTTCGTGGCGGGGCACTCGATTGGTGAGATCGCGGCTGCGCATGTGGCGGGTGTGTTCTCGTTGGAGGACGCGTGCCGGCTGGTTGCGGCGCGTGGTCGGTTGATGCAGGCGCTGCCGTCCGGTGGCGTGATGGTCGCGGTGCAGGCGTCGGAGGGCGAGGTTCTTCCGCTGCTCACCGAGCGGGTCAGCATTGCGGCGGTCAACGGTCCGCAGTCGGTCGTGGTAGCGGGTGACGAGGCGGACGCGGTGGCGATCGCCGCTCACTTCGAGGAGCAGGGTCGTAAGGCCAAGCGCCTGAGTGTGAGCCATGCGTTCCACTCGCCGCACATGGACGGCATGTTGGAGGATTTCCGTACGGTCGCGGAGTCGATCGCGTACGAGACCCCTCGGATCGCCGTGGTGTCGAACCTGACCGGCGCCGTTGTCTCGGACGACGAGATGGGTTCGGCGGACTTCTGGGTACGTCATGTCCGGGACGCGGTTCGCTTCCTGGACGGGATCCGTGCGCTGGAGGCTGCCGGTGTCACGACGTTCCTGGAGTTGGGCCCGGACGGTGTGCTGTCGGCGCTCGCCCAGGACTGCCTGACCGGTGATACGGGCACGGCGGTCTTCGCGCCCGCCCTTCGCTCCGGGCGGTCGGAGGCGGAGACCGTCACGGCCGTCCTCGCCCAGGCTCATGTGCGGGGCGTCGCCGTCGACTGGTCCGCCTTCTTCGCCGGTACGGGCGCCCGGCGGGTCGAGCTGCCGACGTATGCCTTCCAGCGGCAGCGCTACTGGCTCCAGATCCCTGGCCTGGTGCGGAACGGTGTCACCGACGAGGTGGACGCTCGCTTCTGGGACGCCGTCGAGCGTGGAGACCTGGAGTCGCTGGCCGCCACGATGGAGGTTGACGACCAGGACGCGTGGGGCAGTGTGCTG
>NZ_JALLIN010000097.1 GCF_023630175.1 Streptomyces cellostaticus
GCGAGCAGGCGTCGCCACCCTCAAGTCCTGGCGGCTCCTACGCAAACTACGGTGCTCGACCACCCGGATCACCAACCTCGTCAGGCCGGGCTCTGTCAAACGAGCGGTGTAACTGGGGTGGTTGGGTTTACTGGCGGGCCGCTGAGAGCCGGCCGTCGAAGGTGATGTCGAAGGCGTTCAGTGCGGTCTTCCAGCGCATGGTCCAGCGGGCCTGGCCCTTGCCGGTGGGGTCGAGCGACATGATCGCCATGTAGACGCACTTCAGGGCGGCCTGCTCGTTGGGGAAGTGGCCGCGGGCCTTGGCCGCTCGACGGATGCGGGCGTTGACCGACTCGATCGCGTTGGTGGTGCAGACGATGCGGCGGATCTCGGTGTCGAACCGCAGGAACGGAGTGAACTCCTCCCAGGCGTTCTCCCACAGTTTGACGATTGCCGGATACTTCCTGCCCCAGGCGTCGGCGAACTCCGCGAACCGCTCCAGGGCGGCCTCCTCGGTCGGAGCGGTGTAGACGGGCTTGAGGAGGCGGGCGATCTTGTCCCAGTCCTGGCGGGCGGCATAGCGGAAGGAGTTCCGCAGCAGGTGGACGACGCAGGTCTGCACGATCGTCCTCGGCCAGACCGTCTCCACCGCCTCGGGCAGGCCCTTGAGGCCGTCGCAGACGAGCATAAGCACGTCGCTCACGCCCAAGACCGCGGAGTTACGCATCCGCCGCATCCGTCAAGTGCGCTCCATGAGGGCGGGACCCCCGGTATGCAGGAGATCGACCAAGATCTGAATGCATGAGAGGTCCCGTTGGCCGACAAGTCTGCCACCGCTCCGCTGCTGTGTCCTGAGGATGTCGACGATGCCCTGCTCGCGCCCGGTCATCTCGGTGAGCTATCCCGCTACCTTCCGGTCGAGCTCGTGGACGCCGTCGTGGAAGAACGTCGGGCCATGGAACAGCGGCGGCGTCTGCTGCCGTCCCGGATCGGGGTGTACTTCGTGTTCGCCCTCTGCCTGTTTCCTGCCCTCGGCTACCGGCGCGTCTGGAGCAAGCTGGTCTGCGGCCTGGGGCGCCTGTGCTCCATCGAGCCCAGCGAGAAGGCGCTGAGGTGTCTGCGCAGGCGCTTGGGCCCCGGTCCGTTCCAGGCGCTGTTCTCGGTGGTCGCTGGTCCCCTCGCCCAACCGTCCACGCCCGGAGTGCGCTACCGGCGCTGGCGCACTGTGGCCTTCGACGCGTGCAGCGCGATCAAGGCACCTGACTCCGAGAGGAACCGGGCCTGGCTCGGCAGGATCCAGGCCCGCCTGGGATGGGCCGGCTACCCGCTGCTGCGGCTGACCACCCTGTGTGAGACGGGAACCCGCGGCTTGCTGGGCGCCGTGTTCGGGCCGACCAGCGAATACGAGACCACATACGCACGGCAGTTGCTGCCACTGCTGGACGAGAGCATGCTCCTACTGGCCGACCGAGGCTACGACGCCAACGAGTTCCTGGCCGACGCAGCCGGCACCGGGGCGCAGTTCGTCATCCGTATCACCGCCCGGCGCCGTCCGGCCGTGCTCGCCGTTCTGCCGGACGGCTCCTACCTGACCAGGCTCGGCACGCTGAAGGCCCGGGTCATCGACGCGACCGTCACCGTGAAGGTCGACGGCGGGGAGGAGACCCGCGAGCACTACCGCATCGCCACCACTCTCCTCGACCACCGCCGTGACCCCGCCGAGGCGCTGGTGAGGCTCTACCGGGAGCGGTGGGAGATCGAATCCGCCTATTACGCCCTGCGCCACACGCTCCAGGACGGCCTGGTGCTGCGCTCCCAGGACCGTGTCGGCCTGGAACAGGAGATGTGGGCTCAGCTGACGGTCTACCAGCTTCTGCGGACGGCCATGGTCGATGCCGTGGAGTCGCAGCCGGGCACTGACCCGGACCGGGCCAGTTTCACGATCGCCCTGGAAACCGCCCGCGAGCAGGTCGTGCTCGCACGCGCTGTCACCGGGGCGAGAGATTCCGGCGTATTGGTCGGTGCCATCGGACGGGCGGTCCTGGCCGAGCTGTTGCCATCGCGACGGCCCCGGACCAGCCCCCGCATCGTCAAAGCCGGACGCTCGCGCTATCCCTCCCGCCCGGCCGAGTCCCGCCCCCGGCAGAGCCGCTCGATCACCGGCCTGCACGTCCGCCTGCGGGCGGCGCCCGTTTCCCCTCCACCGCTGCCGACGGATCCGCACGGTGACCTCCGCAAGGCGGCGGCCGGGCTCCGGCCGATGGGTGCGGGCAACAGGAACAGAACCTTCCACCTCATGGCCGCCGACCCAGAGCGATCGTGGCGCCCCCGCGAGGTCGCCACGGCCCTGGGCATCCACAACGCCGCGAGCTTCGCCACCCAGATGAGCCAATGGGCAGCCGAGGGCCTCCTTCAGAAGATCTCCTACGGTACCTACAAGCTTGCTGACTCCTGGAGAAGCACGAGTTGACGGATGCGGCGGATGCGTAACTCCGCGCTCTTGCGCTCACGCCGCGGTTCTTGACCTCGGTGAGGATGTGCAGCCAGTGCTTGGCGCCTTCACCGCCGTCGCCGGCCCACAGGCCCAGGATCTCGCGCCGGCCTTCGGTGGTGACGGCCAGGGCCACATAGATGGGCCGGTTGGCGACGGCGCCATCGCGGATCTTGGTTCTGTCGACGATCTTGTGATCCGGACGGCTGAGCGGGTCGTGGCGACTGTTCGCGATCATGCATCGCGTGCTCTCGTGATGTGCTCTTGGAGCTGTTTCCGCACCTGTCCGCACTGCTGATCGAAGACGTCCAGCGGCGGCCGGACAAGGTGGTGCTGAGGACGCGGGCACGCGCGACGACCGCGGCCTGCCGGTGCGGCCAGGGCTCGGTGCGGGTGCACGGCCGGTACGTACGTCGGTTGCGTGACGTCGTCGTGGGCGGGCTCGGCGTCGTGATCGAGTTGTGCATGCGCCGATTCCGCTGCGAGAACCCTGACTGCACAGCGGTGACGTTTGCCGAACAGATCGGGGGGCTGACCACCCCGCACAGTCGCTATAGCCCGCTGCTGCGTGGGGTGTTAACGCGGGTCGGGCTGGCGCTGGCCGGCAGGGCAGGAGTCCGACTCGCGGCCGCGGCCGGTATCACCGTGGGCAAGGACACGCTGCTGCGGCTGGTCAGAGCCCTGCCGGATCCGGGGATCGGCGAGGTGGAGGTACTCGGTGTCGACGACTTCGCCTTCCGTAAAGGCCGCCACTACGGCACTGTGCTCATCGACATGGCCACCCACCGTCCACTACACCGTCTACGACGGACGTGAGGGAGAGGACCTGGCTGCCTGGCTCCGCGGCCACCCTGAGGTGAAGGTCATCTGCCGTGACCGTTCCGGCGGATACGCGGAAGGTGCACGGGTCGGGGCACCGCAGGCCGAGCAGGTCGCTGATCGCTATCACCTATGGGCCAACCTCGGCCAGGCGGTCGAGAAGTCGGTGAACGCCCATCGTTCCCGCCTGACCGAACCAGTTCCCGGGACCGACGGTGACTCCGATGCCCTGGAGGCGGAGCCCGAGGAGGTCCAGCCATCGACGGAGCTGAAGATCGTGACTCGATTGCGTGAGCAGCATGCCGCCGCCCACGAACTGTGGGAGAAGGGCATGTCCAAGGCGGCGATCGGCCGGAAACTCGGGCTGCACCAGGCCACCGTCCGCAAGCTGGTCAACGCCCGCTCCGCGGACGAAGTCGTCGCCAAGAGCCTGCAACGGGCACATATCGTCGATCCGTACGTCGGCCACCTGCACCGGCGCTGGAACGAGGGTGTCAGAAACGCCGCTCAGCTCTACCGCGAGATCCAACAACTGGGCTATCACGGTGGCGAGTTGGCCGTCCAGCGATATCTGCGGCGCTACCGAACCGGGCGGGGACATGCACCCGTCCCCGGCCCCAAGCCGCCATCGGTCCGGGAGGTCACCTCCTGGATCATGACCCACCCCGAGCACCTCCGGGACGAGGACGCCGGCAAGCTCCATCGCCTACGCAAACGGAATCCCGAGCTCGACCGGCTCACTATCCATGTCAGGAAGTTCGCCGCAATGATGACCGGACGCCACGGCGACCGCCTCGAAGACTGGATCACCAACGCCGAGCGGGACACGCTGACCCCGCTCGCGGGCTTCGCCCGCAACCTCCGCCGCGACTTCGACGCTGTCCGCAACGGACTGTCCCTGCCCCACAGTTCCGGCGCCGTCGAAGGCAACATCAACCGGCTGAAGATGCTGAAACGCCAGATGTTCGGCCGGGCCAGCCTCGATCTCCTACGCAAACGCGTCCTACTCGCACGGTGAGTCCGAACTGTCCGAATCACAAGATCGTCGACAGAACCCGGATCTTCACGTGGATGGCGTCGATGAAGACCACCGGATAGACGGGGCGGTTTCGATCAGTGGTTGCGAATCACCTGGTCAACGGCGTTGGAGCAAGTCTCTCATAGCCTCGGCGGGCGTCCTGTCCCCGAGAACGAGGCGGGGACGCCGGTCGGCTGATACGACGAGCTTGGGACGCGACCCGGTAGTGTGCACGCAGAAAGTGCCTTCCTGCTGTGATGACAGAAGCCCTAGACAAGCCTCATCATCCCAGCTCAGAGGGCACTTTCGCGTTCCCGCTCAAGATCCGGACACCAGCGCAAGTGAAACGCGGAGGTTAGGAGCAATACCGGTAACTTAGGGGCAAGCCGGTCGTTGTTGTTGATGTGGCAAGAGCAGGTCAACTGAAGTCACCTGGTGAGCGGTTGTCGGATCGGGTCGCGGTCGGGGTGCTGACACAGGCGTTCCCTCAGTCGCTGGTGGACGAGGTGTTGGCGGAGACGGGGCGGGTGCAGCAGCGGAACCGGCTGTTGCCGGCCCGGCTGGTGGTCTACTTCGTGTTGGCGATGTGCCTGTTCTCCGGGCAGAGCTATGAGGAGGTTGCCCGGCTGCTGACTGCGGGTTTGCAGGGTGCGCGGCGCTGGCGTGTGTCGTGGGTGGTGCCGAGTACGGCGGCGATCTGGAAAGCCAGGTCCCGGCTGGGGGTGGCGCCGTTGCGGCAGTTGTTCGCGCGGGTGTGCCGTCCGGTTGCCACACCGGACACTCAGGGCGCCTTCTACCGCGGCTGGCGGCTGACCGCGATCGACGGCACCACATTTGACCTGCCCGACACGAAGGCGAACGTGGAGGCGTTCGGCCGTCCGCCGCGCTCCGGGCGCGGCGAACAGGACGTCGGCTACCCGCAGTTGCGCATGGTCGGCCTGGTGGAGTGCGGTACTCACGCCGTATTCGATGCTGCGATCGGAGCTCTGCGTACCGGAGAGCGGGTTCTGGCCCGGGCGGTCCTGGTGTCCCTGCGGCCGGGCATGCTGCTGCTGGCCGACCGTGGTTTCTACGGCGTGGACCTGTGGCGCGAGGCAGCGGCCACGGGGGCGGACCTGCTGTGGCGAGTCCGCAAGGACCTCGTGCTGCCGGTGGTCGAGCAGTTGCCGGTCCAGGGTCTTTGAGAAGTGATCTTGTGTCCGGGTTCGTCATGCCAGGCCGAGGGCGGTGAGGGGGCGCAGGTGGTTTCGGGCTGTGTGGCGGAGGGCGGCTGCGATGTTGGTGTGGCCGTCCTGACGGTGGACGCCGATGGCGAGGTTGCGCAGGCCGGCCATGACGCGGGGTAGGTGGCGGGTGCGGATGTGCGAGGCGTCC
>NZ_JALLIN010000098.1 GCF_023630175.1 Streptomyces cellostaticus
TGAGATGGGGTCGGCGAACTTCTGGGTACGGCACGTCCGCGAGGCGGTGCGGTTCCTGGACGGGATCCGCGCCCTGCAGGCCGCCGGGGTCACGATGTTCCTCGAACTCGGCCCGGACGGGGTGCTGTCGGCCCTGGCCCAGGACTGCCTGGCTGGTGAGGCGGACGCGGCGGTCTTCGCGCCCGCCCTACGCAAGGGGCGGCCGGAGACGGATGCGCTCGCCACCGCCCTCGCCCAGGCCCACGTCCGTGGCGTGACGGTCGACTGGGGCGCGTACTACGCCGGTACCGGCGCCCGGCGGGTCGACCTGCCGACCTACGCCTTCCAGCGTGAGCGGTACTGGATCGACTCCTTCGCAGAGTTCGACGACGTCACCTCCGTCGGAATCGGTGCCGCCGGGCACCCGCTGCTCGGTGCCGCAGTGGAGCTGCCGGAGTCGGACGGGTTCCTGTTCACCGGGCGGCTCTCCCTCCGCACGCACCCCTGGCTCGCCGACCACGCGGTGGCCGACACCGTCGTGGTGCCCGGCGCCGCCTTCGTCGAGCTGGCCGTCCGCGCCGGTGACGAGGTCGGGTGCGAGGTCGTGGAGGAGCTGACGCTGGAGGCGCCGCTCGTGCTCCCCGAGTCGGGTGCCGTGCAGCTCCGCGTCACCGTCGGGGCGTCGGACGGTCGAGGGCGCCGTCCGATCCGGGTGCACGGCCGCGCGGAGACCGCCGGTTCGGCCGGGCTCACGGACGGGGCGTGGCTCCGTCACGCGACCGGACACCTCACCACAGAGACCGACACCGACACCGATACCAACACCGATACCGATACCGACACCGAGATCACCGACACAACCGGCACCGAGACCGCCGGCACCACCCGGCCCGACACCGTCACCGATGTCGGCCAGTGGCCGCCCGCCGGTGCCGAGCGGGTCCCGGTCGACACGGTGCTCGACCGACTGACGGCGGACGGGCTGCACCACGGGCCCGCGTTCCGGACGCCGATCGAGGTGTGGTCGCGCGGCGAGGAGGTGTTCGTCGAGGCCCGGCTCTCCGACGACATACGGTCGTCGGCGGCCCGATTCGCGTTGCACCCGGCCCTCCTCGACGCCGCGTCGCAGGCGCTGGCGGCGGGTCCGGGCGGCACGGGCAGGATTCCGCTCGTCTGGCGGGGGGTGCGGCTGTACGCGGTCGGCGCCGACGTTCTCCGGCTGCGGATCACCCCGTCCGGGAAGGACACCGTGTCCGTCGCGATGGCCGACGAGCGGGGCGTGCCCGTCGCGTCCGTCGAGTCGCTGGTGACGGGTGAGGTCGACGCCGCGAGGTTCACCGTCGTCCCGGACGGCGGCCACGAGTCGCTGTTCCGCCTCGACTGGGTGCGGACCACGGCTCCGGCACGGCCTACCGCCGCCCCTGCCCTTACCACCGGCCCTTCCGCGTCCGCCGCGGCGGTCGTCGGTGACGCCGGGGGCTCCCTCGCGGAGGGGCTGAAGGCCGCCGGTCTCACCGTCGAGGTGTACGAGGACCTGGACGCGCTCGACATGTCCCTCGCCGCCGGGCGGGCGGTGCCGGAAACGGTGTACGTCCCGTTCTTCCCGGCCACGGCCACGGCCACGGCCACGGCCACGGCCACACCCACGCCCCCGGCGGCGGAGGGGTCCGCGGGCCTCGCGGACGCGTTGCGCACGGCGACGCACCGCGCGCTGGCGACGGTGCAGGGCTGGCTCGACAACGGCCGGTTCACCGATGTGCGGTTGGCCGTCGTCACCCGGGGCGCCGTGGCCACGGGCACCGATACTGATCCGGAGGCCGCGGACCTCGCGCACGCCCCGGTGTGGGGCCTGGTGCGCGCGGCGCAGGCCGAGAACCCGGGCCGGTTCGTCCTCGTCGACCTCGACGGTGACGAGGCGACCGTCCGGGCGCTTCCCGCGGTGGTCGCCTCGGACGAGCCCGAACTGGCCGTGCGCGGCGGGGTGATCCACGCCCCCCGTCTGGCCCGGGTGGCCGCCGGGGCCACCCTCGGTACCGACGGCCGCCGGATCGATCCCCGGGGCACGGTCCTGGTCACCGGGGCGAGCGGCGGGCTCGCCGGGCTCCTGGCCCGTCACCTGGTCGCCGAGCACGGTGTACGGCACCTGCTGCTCACCAGCCGGCGTGGTGCCGAGGCCGAAGGCGCTGCGGAACTCACGGCCGCCCTCAGCGGGGCGGGCGCGCACGTCACCTGGGCCGCCTGCGACGTGGGCGACCGCGACGCGCTGGCCGCGCTGCTGGGCTCCGTACCCGCCGAGCACCCGCTGACGGCGGTCGTGCACACCGCGGCCGTCCTCGACGACGGGGTCGTGGACCTGCTCACGCCCGAGCGGGTGGACCGGGTGCTGCGGCCCAAGGCGGAAGCCGCGCTCCACCTGCACGAACTGACCCGCGACCTGGACCTGTCGGCGTTCGTGCTGTTCTCCGCGGCCGCCGGCACACTCGGCGGCGCCGGGCAGGCCAACTACGCGGCGGCCAACGTCTTCCTCGACGCCCTCGCCCGTCACCGCAGGGCCCGCGGCCTCACCGCCCTGTCCCTGGTCTGGGGCATGTGGGCCGAGGAACGCGGCATGGCCGGGCGGCTCACCGGCGCCGAGCGGAGCCGGGCCGCTCGCGGCGGGGTCACGCCGCTGTCGGCGGCGGAGGGACTGGCACTGTTCGACGCGGCTCTCGCAGCGGACGAACCCGTCCTCGTACCGGTCGGGATCGACCTCCCGACCGTGCGGGCCCGTGCCGCCGACGGCGAGGTCCTGCCGATGTTCCGAGGGCTGGTACGCACCCCCGTCCGCAGGTCCGCCCGCGGCACGGACCGCCCGGCGGAGACCGAGACCGGGGCCGCGGACGGCGCCGGCGAGCGGACGGTGGCCCAGCGGCTCGCCGAACTGCCGCCCGCCGAGCGGGAGCGCACCGCACTGGACCTGGTACGCGGCCACGTGGCCGCCGTACTCGGGTACAGGTCGGCCGAACTCGTCGGCGAGGCCCAGGCGTTCAAGGAGCTGGGCTTCGACTCCCTCACCGCCGTCGAGCTGCGCAACCGGCTCAACGCCGCGACCGGTCTTCGACTGGCGGCCACGCTGGTCTACGACCACCCGACCCCGGCCGCCCTGGCGCGGCACCTGCTGGGCGAGGTGGCACCGGACACGGCCGAGCGCAAGCTCTCCGTACTGGAGGAACTCGACCGGCTGGAGAGCACCTTCTCCTCGCTGGCCCCCGAGGAACTGTCGGCGGCGGCCGGCGACGAGGCCGCGCACGCGCGGGTCGCGGTACGCCTCCAGACCCTGCTGGCCCAGTGGAACGCCGCCGGCCAGGCGGAGGACGAGACGGGAGCCAGCGAGATCGAAGAGGCGAGTGACGACGAGCTGTTCGCCCTCATCGACAAGAAGTTCGGCCAGGGCTGATGCCGGCCCGGCCTCCGGGACGTACCGCCGGCATTCCCGGCGGTACGTCCCGCCCCCGGCCCCGAGAAACGCCCCCACCGCAAGAAATCCCAGAATTTTCCGAGTGCGTGCGAACACCTCCACGACTCGACCACGCGAATAGGTGAAGAGCCAGTGGCGAACGAAGCGAAGCTCCGCGAATACCTCAAGAAAGTCACGACGGACCTCGACGAGGCGTACGGACGTCTGCGGGAGATCGAGAGCCAGGCCCACGAGCCGATAGCCATCACGGCGATGAGTTGCCGCTTCCCGGGCGGTGTACGGTCCCCGGAAGCGCTGTGGGAACTGCTGAGCCGTGACGGCGACGCGCTCACCGCGTTCCCCGCGGACCGTGGCTGGGACCTCGACAACCTGTTCTCCGAGGACCCCGACGACCACGGCACGTCCGTGACGCGCGAAGGCGGCTTCCTCGCCGACGCGTCCGCCTTCGACGCGGCCTTCTTCGGAATCTCGCCCCGGGAGGCCATGGCGATGGACCCGCAGCAGCGGCTGCTGCTGGAGACCTCCTGGGAGGCGTTCGAGCGGGCGGGCATCGACCCGGGGACGCTGCGGGGCAGCCAGTCCGGCGTGTTCGTCGGCATCAACGGTTCCGACTACCTCACCCCCCTCCTGGAGGCGGCCGAGGACTACGCGGGACACCTGGGCACCGGCAACGCCTCCAGCGTGATGTCCGGCCGGCTGTCGTACACCTTCGGTCTCGAAGGCCCGGCGATCACCGTCGACACCGCCTGCTCCGCCTCGCTGGTCGCCCTGCACCTGGCCGTCCAGGCGCTGCGCAACGGCGAGTGCGCGCTCGCCGTCGCGGGCGGTGTGCACGTGATGTCCACCCCGGGGCTGTTCGTCGAGTTCAGCCGGCAGCGCGGGCTGGCCCCGGACGGCCGCTGCAAGGCGTTCGCGGCCGCCGCCGACGGGTTCGGCCCGGCGGAGGGCGTTGGCGTCCTGCTCCTGGAGCGGCTCTCCGACGCCCGCAGGAACGGACACCCGGTGCTGGCGGTGGTGCGCGGTTCGGCGATCAACCAGGACGGTGCCAGCAACGGCCTGACGGCCCCCAACGGGCCGTCCCAGCAGCGGGTCATCCGCCAGGCCCTGGCCAACTCCCGGCTGTCGGCCGACCAGGTCGACGCCGTGGAGGCCCACGGCACCGGAACCAGCCTCGGCGACCCCATCGAGGCCCAGGCACTGATCGCCACCTACGGCCAGGACCGGCCGGCCGACCGGCCGCTGCTGCTCGGTTCGGTCAAGTCGAACATCGGGCACACGCAGGCCGCCGCGGGCGTGGCGGGCGTCATCAAAATGGTCCTCGCGATGCAGCACGGCGTGCTGCCCCGAAGCCTGCACATCGACGAGCCGTCCCCGCACATCGACTGGGAGTCCGGCTCGGTGGCGCTGCTCACCGAGCCGACCGCGTGGCCCGAGACCACGCATCCCCGCCGTGCGGGTGTGTCGTCGTTCGGGTTCAGCGGGACGAACGCGCATGTGATCGTGGAGCAGGCGCCGGAGGCCCCTTCGGGCGAGGGTGCTGCCGCTGGTGCTGGTGCTGGTGCTGGTGCTGGTGCTGCTGG
>NZ_JALLIN010000099.1 GCF_023630175.1 Streptomyces cellostaticus
CTCGGTGAACGTCGCGGGGGTCGCCATCACGGTGACACCGCCGGCCAGCGCCAGGGAGCACTCCCCCGCGCGCAGCGCCTGCACGGCCAGATGGAGGGCGACGAGCGACGACGAGCAGGCCGTGTCGATCGTGACCGCGGGGCCTTCGAGCCCGAACGTGTAGGCCACGCGGCCGGAGGCGATACTGCCGGAGCTGCCGGTGCCGAGGAAGCCCTCGACGCCCTCGGGAACGGAGTCGAGGCGGGCGGTGTAGTCGTGGTACATCACACCGGCGAAGACGGCCGTCCTGCTGCCGCGTACGGACGACGGGTCGATGCCCGCCCGCTCGAAGGCCTCCCAGGAGGCTTCCAGCAGCAGCCGCTGCTGCGGGTCCATCGCCAGCGCCTCGCGCGGTGAGATCCCGAAGGGGGCGGGGTCGAAGCGGGCGGCGTCGTAGAGGAAGCCGCCCTCGCTGACGTAGCTGGATCCTGCGCTGTCGGGGTCGGCGTCGTACAGGGACTCGACGTCCCAGCCGCGGTCGACGGGGAAGCCGGAGATCGCGTCGTCGCCGTTCTCGACGAGCCGCCACAGGTCCTCGGGGGTGCGGACGCCCCCGGGGTAGCGGCAGCTCATCGCGACGATGGCGATGGGCTCCTGGTTCTTCTCCTCGACCTCGCGGAGCCGCCTGCGGGCCTGGCGCAGATCGGCGGTCGCCCGCTTCAGGTAGTCGCGAAGCTTGTCCTCGTTCACCATTGCGTGGGCTCCATGCCAGAGAAGGCGGTTGTACGGGTCGGTCGTCCGTGGGCCCGGGGCCCGGCGTGCGGAACCCCGGAGGGGTGGGATGGTCGGCCGGTACGGGGCGGCGCCGCCGCCCGCTCGGGGAGCGGGGCGGCGCGCCCTCGTCCGGCCCTCCCGTCCGCCCATGGGGCGGAGGATGGTGCTCGATCGGGTGACCGATCGGGTGATCGGTACGTTGGTCGGTCGGTCAGGAAGCGCCGAGCTCGTCGTCCAGCAGGTCGAACAGCTCGTCGTCGGTGGCGGTTTCGAGGTCGTCGTCGTCGACGTCCTGGTCGGCGGCGCCGCCCGCGTCCTGTGCGTCGGTCCACTTGGTCATGAGTGCCTGGAGGCGCATCGTGATCCGCGAGCGGGTGACGCCGTCCGTGTCGGCCGCGCTCAGGGCGGCCTCGAGGCGGTCCAGTTCCCCGAAGACGGACGACCCGTCGTCGTCGAGGGGCAGTGCCGAACGGAGGTGCCCGCTCAGCGCTTCGGGGGTCGGGTAGTCGAAGATGAGCGTGGCCGGCAGCCTGAGTCCGGCGGCAGCTCCGAGCCGGTTGCGCAGCTCGACCGCCGTGAGCGAGTCGAAGCCGAGCTCCTTGAACGCGGTTCCCGGTTCGACGGCGGCCGCGCCGCTGTGTCCCAGCACCTGGGCCACCTGGGTGCAGACCAGGTCCAGCAGCACACGGTCCCGTTCGGCCGGCGGCAGTTGGGCGAGCCGCTGCGCGAGCGAGTCCGGGCCGTCCGCCGCCGCTCCGCTCGCCCGGCGCCGCACCGGAGTCCGGAGCAGCCCGCGCAGCAGCGGCGGCACGGTGTCGCCGACCTGCGCCTGGAGCGCCGCCAGGTCGAGCCGGGCCGGTACGACCAGCGGCGCGGTCCGCGCGTCCTCGGGCACGACGCCGGACGGGGTCCCGCCCGGCAGGGCCGTGTCGAAGAGCGCGAGGCCCTCGGCCGCCGACAGGGGCGTCATGCCGCCCCGGCCGCCGAGGCGCCGCCGGTCGCGGTCGTCGAGCGTGGCGGCCATGCCCGCCTCGTCGTCCCACAGACCCCAGGCCAGGGAGACCGCTGTGAAGCCCTGCGCCCGGCGGTGCTGGGCGAGCGCGTCCAGGAAGGCGTTGCCCGCCGCGTAGTTGGCCTGTCCGGCGTTGCCGAACACGCCGGCGGCCGACGAGAACAGGACGAACGCGGCCAGGTCGAGCCCGTGCGTCAGCTCGTGCAGGTTCCACGCCGCGTCCACCTTGGGCCGCAGGACGCGTTCCATGCGCTCGGGCGTCAGTGACTCGACGGTGCCGTCGTCCAGGACGCCCGCGGTGTGCACCACGGCGGTCAGCGGGTGCTCGGCGGGTACGGAGCCCAGCAGCGCGGCCAGCGCGTCGCGGTCGGCCGCGTCACAGGCGGCCCAGGTGACGTGCGCGCCCGCCCCGCTGAGGGCGGCCGTGAGTTCCGCAGCGCCTTCGGCCTCGGCACCACGCCGGCTGGTGAGCAGCAGGTGCCGTACACCGTGCTCGGCGACCAGGTGCCCGGCGATCAGCCCGCCGAGGGTTCCGGTCGCCCCCGTGACGAGGACGGTGCCCTCCGGGTCGAGGCCGTGGCCGGGGAGCGCGCCGTCCAGGGCGGGCGCGACGACCGCCCGGGCCAGCCGGGGTGCCAGCACGGCCCCGTCCCGTACGGCGAGTTGCGTCTCGGCAGCGTCCAGGGCGGCGGGCAGCATCCGGTAGGAGGCGTCCGCGCCGTCGAGGTCGACCAGCACGAAGCGGTCGGGGTGCTCGGCCTGTGCGGAGCGGACCAGGCCCCACACCGCGGAGTGCGCCAGCTCCTGTACGTCCTCCTCGGAGTCCGTCGCGACGGCGCCCCGGGTGACAAGCGCCAGCCGCGAGCCGGCGAACCGCTCGTCGGCCAGCCAGGAGTGGAGCAGCCGCAGTGTGTGCGCGGCGGCGGCGTGGGCGGCCGGCACCAGGCCGTCCGCCGCGTCGGGGCCGGACGCCAGGGAGACGAGCACCGTCTCCGGGGCCTGCTCCCCCAACGCCCGTGCCAGCTCCACCGCTTCGCCGAGGGCCGCCAGGTCCGCGTACCGGCCGCGGTCTTCGCCCGTGGCGGATCCGGCGTCCGGGGTGTCCGCGCCGAACAGCGCGTCCCGCTCCAGCACACCGGTCCGCTCCAGCGCCGCGCCCAGCTCCAGCGGGTCGGCGCCCAGCAGCGCCCAGCGCCCCTCGGTGGGCGGCTGCGCCCCGGTCGGGGACAGTACGGGCCAGTCGACCTGGAACAGCGCGTCCCGCACCGGGTCCGGGCCGCCGTCGCCGAGGGCGTCGACGGACACCGGACGCAGCACCAGGGAGCCGGCGGTCAGCACCGGCCGGCCGGTCTCGTCCGCGAGGTCCAGCGCCACCGCGTCCTGGCCTTCGCCGGGCGCCATCCGCACCCGCAGCGCCGTCGCTCCCGAGGCGTGCAGCCGCACGGTGTCCCACGAGAACGGCAGCCTCGCGCCGCCGGACCCGCCGGGGAAGAAGTCCCCGAGGCCGACCGCGTGCAGCGCGGCGTCGAGCAGCGCCGGGTGGAGCCCGAAGAGGGCTCCCTCCGCCTGCCGTTCGTCGTCGAGCGCCACCTCGGCGAACACCTCGTCACCGTGCCGCCAGGCGCGGCGCAGGTTGCGGAACGCCGGACCGTACTCGAGCCCGATGGCGTCGAACGACGGGTACAGGTCCTCCACCTCGCAGGCGACCGCACCGGCCGGGGGCCACTCGGAGCGCCCGTCGGACAGCCCCTCGGCCTCGCCGGCGGGCTCGTCCGCGACGGTCAGGACGCCGCTCGCCTGCCGGGTCCAGGGCTCCCCCGGTCCGGATTCCTCGGAGCGGGAGTGGACGTGGAACGCCCGCCGCCCCGACGCGTCCGGTTCCGCCACGGTGAGCCGCAACTGCACCGCGCCCGACTCGGGCAGCGTGAGCGGGGCCTCCAGGGTGAGGTCCTCCAGCAGGTCGCAGCCCGCGTGGTCGCCGGCCCGCACGGCCAGCTCCACCAGGGCGGCGCCGGGCAGCAGGACCGTGCCGCCCACGCGGTGGTCCGCCAGCCAGGGGTGCGTGCGGAGGGAGAGCCGCCCGGTGAACAGGAACCCGTCCGACTCCGGAAGCTCCACCGCGGCACCCAGCAGCGGGTGCCCGACCTGGCCGAGCCCCGCGGAGGTGACGTCCCCGCCCAGCGCGTGGGCGGGTGCCTCCAGCCAGTACCGCTGCCGCTGGAAGGGGTAGGTCGGCAGGTCGACGCACCGGGCACCGGTGCCGGCGAAGTACGCCTCCCACTCGACCGTCACGCCCCGGACCTGGGCCCGTGCCAGGGCCGAGGCGACCGTCTCCCCCTCCGGCCGGCCGGCACGGAGGGCGGGCGCGAAGACCGCCGCGTCCGCCTCACCGGCCAGGCAGTCCTGGGCCAGGGCCGACAGGACGCCGTCGGGGCCGAGTTCGAGGTACGTCGTGACCCCGGCGGTCTCCAGGGTGCGGATCCCGTCCAGGAAGCGGACCGCCTCGCGGACGTGCCGCACCCAGAAGTCCGCCGACCCCATCTCGTCCGTGACCGGCGCGCCGATCAGGTTCGACACCACGGCGATACGGGGGGTCTCGTACGTGACGGTCTCCGCGACCTTGCGGAAGTCGGCGAGCATGCCGTCCATGTGCGGCGAATGGAAGGCGTGACTGACGGCCAGCCGCTTGGTCTTGCGACCCTGCTCCTCGAAGTGCTCGGCGATCACCAGCGCATCGGACTCGTCG